>NZ_JBEOYI010000009.1:55674-314301 GCF_040297005.1 Streptomyces sp. NPDC001904
GGGGCTGCGGCTGGGGCTGGGGCTGCGGATAGCCGTAACCACCCACGGGGGGCTGCATCGGGCCCGGCTGCGGGGCCTGCTGCTGGGGCTGCGGCTGGGGCTGGGGCTGCGGATAGCCGTAACCACCCACGGGGGGCTGCATCGGGCCCGGCTGCGGGGCCTGCTGCTGGGGCTGCGGCTGCGGGTAGCCGTAACCACCGGTCGCGGGCGGCGGCGTGGGCTGCCCCGGCGCCTGCTGCTGGGGCTGCTGCGGGT
Source organism: Streptomyces sp. NPDC001904 (assembly GCF_040297005.1). Taxonomy (NCBI): domain Bacteria; kingdom Bacillati; phylum Actinomycetota; class Actinomycetes; order Kitasatosporales; family Streptomycetaceae; genus Streptomyces; species Streptomyces sp. NPDC001904. The sequence goes on from NZ_JBEOYI010000009.1 coordinate 55,930, forward strand.
AGCCGTAGCCCGCCGCGGGCGGCATCGGGACACCCGGCGCGGCCTGCGGGGTCGGCTGCTGCGGGTAGCCGTACCCCTCGGCGGGCGGCAGCGGCGCACCCGGCACCGGAGGCACAGGCTGACCCGGGAACTGCTGCTGGGGCTGAGGCGCGGCCGGCGCGGGGGCGGGCGCCTCGGGAGCGGGTGCCGGAGCCTGCGGAGCAGGTGCCGGGGATGCCTGCGGGGCCTGCGCGCCCGTGTCGGTGCTGTTGTCGGTCCCCGACTCGGCGGTCGCCGGGGCGGCCGTGTCGTCGTCCTCGTCGTCGTCGCCCCACAGGTCACCCGTGGGGTCGACCGTGCCGGAGCGGTGACTCGACGCGGCGGGATCGGCGGAGGCGGCGGGAGGAGCGGGCGGGGCCGGAGGCGCGGCGGGTGCGGAGGCCGCGGCGTCTCCCGTCCCCGCGCTCGTCCCCGGATCCGAACCGGGGCCCGGGGTCGTCCCCGGGTTCCCGAAGCTCGGGAAGCCCGGCGCGGCCGGAGGCGCGGACTGAGCGGGCGCAGGAGGTGCGGGCGTCCCGGCCGGAGGGGTGGCGGGCGTGCCGGAAGAAGGGGGTGCAGGCGTCGCCGGGGCGCCCGATTCACCCGCATTCGTGTACCAGGACGGCGCGTCGAAGTCGAGGTGGAACTCGCCAGTCAGTTCCGTCTCGATCGATCCGTCGCCGAGGTCCGGGTTCCGCTGGTCCCGGTCACTGGTCACTACGCCTCCTGGTCTTGGCTGTGCATCTGAACGACTCGGCCTGGCACGGCTCCTCGGTCGTCCCCCCGGACCGCTGAAGCGGTCCCGCACCACATGCGTCATTGCCGTTCGTCAAGACAGCCTAAACGCTCCGGGGCACCCGCCGTAAAGGCGGTACGCACGACTCTCGTACCGCCCCTCGACGGGGCCGGGGTGCAGCGTTCAGGTGTCAGTCCATGCGGCGCGGGCCGCCGAGCAGACCGGTCTCGGGGTCCGTCGGCTGCACCATCACGTACTGGTGCTTGCCGCCGGAGATCCACAGCATCGTCGCGTCGCTGAGCGTCGGCAGCGTCTGGGTGAGCTGCTCGGGCAGCCGCAGGACACGCCCGATGACCTCGGCCTCCTGCGGGGAGACGCTCTGCAGGCCGATCACGTCGGCGCGGGTGAGCAACCGCGGTGCGCGCGGGCCGAGGAACGGGACGACGGTGAGCGTCGACTGCCACGGCATCGGGGCGAGTTGGGACCGTCCGGGCTGCGCGCCCAGGTCGCGTACGACGAGGACGGGGCTGGCGACCGACGCGCCCTGCGCGGCGAGCTGGCCCGGCTCGTACACGGCGACGCACTGGAGACCGCCGCCCGCCGCCTGGGCCATCGGGGCCCACCCCTGGGGGCGCACCGACTCGACGGCGATGCGGGCGCCGACGGCCGCGGTGCGCAGCGCGATGATCTGCGCGGTCCACATGGAGCCGACGACGACCACCTCGAGGGGCTTGGGCCGCAGCACGTCGAGGACGGCGGGCATGCCCTGCGGATCGACGCCGATGACGACGCCGTCGTCGCCGACGTGCACGCCGAGCGAGCCGAGCGACTTCTTCGGCAGGACGTGCCGACGGCGGCGCGGGCCGCGCAGGCCGTAGCCGGCGTGGCTGAACTCCTCCTCGAACTCCGCGAAGTCGTCGTCGTTCGCCTCGGGTTCGTCGGGCAGCGCCCGGTGCGTGGGCCGGCCGGAGCCGACCTCGGGCGCCGGGGCGTACGTCATCGTGGTGGAGGGTGCGGGCTCCGGCGCGGCCTGCTGCTGCACGTGGCCCGCGCCGCCGGAGAAGTCGCCCTGCGCGGGAACGCCTCCCTGGAACGCGGCCTGGGGCGGCGCCTGTTGCGGCTGCGGCTGCTGGGGCGGCTGCGTGTACTGCTGCTGGGCCGCCGCCTGCTGCTGCCGCTGCTGGTCCTCCCACTGCCGGCGCCGCGCCTCGGCCTCCTCGGCCCGGCGCTGCTCCTCCTGGTAGCGGGCGCGCAACTGCCGCTGCTCCTCGGCGTGCTGAGCGGCGGCGGCCTGCTGCTGGGCGGCCGCCTGCTGCTGCGCCGCCTGCTGGGCTGCCGCCCGTTCGGCCTCGGCCCGCTGCTGCGCCGCCTGCGCCTCGGCCGCCGCCTGCTGCTGGGCCGCGGCCTGCTGCTCCGCCGCCTGCTGCGCCTCCCACTGCCGGCGGCGCATCTCGGCCTCGGCCGCACGACGCTGCTGCTCGGCGGCCTGCTGCTGTGCGGCCTGCTGCTCGGGGGCGAGGTGCTGCTGCTGTGCGGGCTGCTGTTGTTGCTGTGCAGGCTGTTGTTGCTGCGGGTACCCGTACCCGCCCTGCTGCTGGGCGGCGGCCGCCGCCTGCTGGGCCTCCCACTGGCGGCGCCGCTCGGCGGCCTCCGCGGCACGGCGCTGCTGCTCGGCGTATTCCTCGGGGGTCAACTGTCCGCCCGGGTCGCGGGGATCGCGGTTGTCGGGGGTGCTCATCAGTGCGTGCCTCCGAGGGGAAGGGTGGCAAGGAGGCCGGGCAGCTGTTCCCGGTCGAGGCGGACGAGGCCGGCCTTGAGCGCGGAGGAGGAGCGTTCGAGTTCGCGCTTGGCCTGGTCCAGCTCGTTCTCGCTGCGTGCCGACAGCCGGACGTGCCCGCTGAGCGCGACCTCGTCACGGCCGGCGCCCGAGACGGCGAGGGAGACGGTGGTGGCCATGGTGCGGGTGGTGGACAGGCCACCGGTGAGCGCGCCGAGCGGGGTCGCGCCGTGCCCGAGCTGGGGCCACGTACCGACCCAGTACGAGGCGTGCCAGCGGTCGTCGCACCGCCAGGCCCGCACGGTCTCCTCGGTGCGCGGACCAGAACTGCCGCCGCGCGACTGGGCGTTGAGGTTGGCACGCGGGTTGACGCAGGCGGCCATGGACAGCGCGGAGATGATGCCGGTCTCGTCGAGGGCCTCGGCGCGGAAGCCGAGTCCGTTGAGCCGGCTGATCAGCTGGTCCGAGGCGCGCAGCAGCGCGCGCTGCGCACCGCGCACCCCGCCGCCGCGGGCCTCGACGGCCTCGGGGCAGAGCTGGGGGTCCAGCTTGAGCGCCACCCAGGTCATGCGTACCGCGGGGGCGCCCGCCTGCGCCTGGACGGCCGCGTACGCCTGGGCGGCGAGGGCCTGCGGCGGCAGGTGCGGGGCCGGGGCGGGCTGGGTGTACTGGACCAGCTGCACCGATTCGAGGTGGATGTCCTCGACGTCCAGGGAGTCGGCGAGGAGTTCGACCGGGAGGGGCCGCGCGTCGCTGGTCGGCCGCAGCGGGCCGGGCGCGGAGTCGACCTGGACGAGCGTGGTCAGGAAGGTGCCGTCGCCGACGAACCCGATCAGGCGCCGGTCGCGGGACTCGTACTCATGGGTGCGCAGCGCCGGGTCCGCTTCGAGCAGCGGCGCGAAGGAGCTGTCGACCTCCGCGGGCGGCGGGCCCGTGAAGGTGCGGCGGCGGCGCTTGAGGGCGCGGCCGATGGCCATCCACTCGGGCAGCGGATGGCGCCTGCGGCGGCCGAGGTTGAAGAAGACGAGCAGCCCGCCGACGACGGCCGCGGGCACCATGAGGATGGGACTGATCGCCGCGGCCGCCACGACGAGCGCGAGGGCGATCTGGATGATGAGCAGATGGTGGGCGCTGACCGGCCCGAAGCTGCCCGCCTTGCGCGGCAGCCTCGGACGCACCGGTCCGGCCGGCGGCGGCGCGGCCGCCTCGGGCTGCGTCGGTGGTGCGGTACGACCGCCGCGCCGGGCGGGCGGGCGGCCCTGCTGGGGCCTTCCCGTCCCACGGCGCCCGGCCGGGGCCGGTCGCCCCTGATTGCCGCGCTGTCGGGTCCTGCTGGCGCTGGACATCCCCCGCCCTGCTCCTTCGCTCGCTGCTGTGGTGACCCGCCCGATCCGGCGGTGGCGCCGGGTCGACGGGCCTCCGGGCCCTGAGTTTCACTGGCGCGTCGAAAATTCATACCCGTACGCCACGGGTCGATCGTCACACGGCATAGTAGAGGCCCGTGCGGCGCGTGCGCCGGGGGTGGTCGAGAAGTGGACCCAGGTAACTACCAGTACGGTCCGGCAAGAACGGGGAGATTACGTAACGATGGCGTCACGTCGTGATGAGCTGAATGCCTACAACTTCTCACGGAAGCGGACAGTTGCCTCTTTCCTGAAGCCGCTTCCCAACGGCTCGGTGGAGTCGGCGCCCAAGCCGCTGAAGCACGCGATCTCCGGCATCGTCATGAGCGTCGTGATCCTGGCCGGGTTCGGGGCGTGCGGCATGCTGAGCCCCGTGGCACCGAAGGGGTGGGACACCCCGGAGGCCGGAATCATCGTCACGGATCCGTCGGCGACTCGGTACGTGGTCCTGAAGTCCGGCAAAAAGGACAAGAACGGCAAGGATATTCCCGTCCTGCACCCGGTTCTCAACCTCGCATCGGCGCGACTTCTGCTGAACCCGAAAAACAGCGGTGATGGTTCTGTGAAGACCATCAAGGAGAAATTCCTCGACTCCTCGAATATCGCCCAGGGTTCGATGGTCGGAATTCCGTACGCACCCGACCGGCTCCCGAGCGACAAGGACGCGGGCACGGCCAAGGTGTGGGCCCTGTGCCAGCAGACGAGCGCCAGCACCACGGACAAGTCCTCCGTGCAGCAGACCGTCTTCGTACTGAACCAGAAGGACGCGCGGAAGGTCACGGAGAAGGGCTCGGGCAAGCTGGCGGGGAACCAGGCCCTGTACGTCCGGGACAAGCGCGGGACGCCGTACCTGGTGAGCAGCCGCGGTGTCGCGTACGAGCTGAAGACGAGCACGTCCGGGGATCTTCCGTCGCTGATCCGCACTCTTTTCGGTGACGGTGCCGAGCCGAGCACCGTCACGGACGACTGGATGAACACGGTCAGGAAGAGCCGGCAGGCGATCTCGATGCCGACCGTGCCCGGCGACGGACAGGCGTCGCAGGCGGCCGGCGTGCCCGCCAAGTACCGCACCACGGGCACCCTGTTGCGGGTCAACAACGGCCAGCACTACCTCGTCGAGCGGGACCGGCTCATCCCCGTGACGGCCTTCCAGACGGCCCTCCTCAAGGAGACGCTCGCCGATTCGCGCACGGAGACGGTCAAGCAGACCGACATCCAGCCCGACACGACCGGGAAGCTGGCGGGTGGCGAGACCTGGCCCACGCAGGCCGTCTCGCTCGCCAACGGCGGCCGGACGGACACCTCCTGCTCCGTCTACGGCGGCGGCAGCGCGACCGACCTGACCACCTGGGCCGGCACCTCGCTGCCCGTCAAGTCGATCGCGGCGAGCGCGTCCTCGTACGTGAGCCCGGGCAGCGGCCTGCTGTACCAGGAGCGCGAGGGCACCTCGGGCACCGGCTTCAACTACCTGGTCACCGACACGGGCCTGCGCTACTTCCTGCCGGTCAACAACGACTCCGGCAAGGACAAGTCGGGCTCGGACCAGGAAGAGGTCAACAGGAACAAGGTCCGCCTCGGCTACGAGAAGGCACAGAAGGTCACGGTGCCCTCGCAGTGGTCCGGCCTCCTGCCGTCCGGGCCCGACCTGACGACCGAAGCCGCCGAGCAGACGCAGAACTCCTAGGGGGACAGACACCGTGCGTTCCATGCCAACCACGGCCTCGGCAGGTGTCGCGCGCCGTACGGCCGCGGTGCTGGGGGCCACCGCGGCGCTGACCGCGCTGACCGGCACTCCGGCACTCGCCGACGACGGCGATCCCGGCACTCGACTGGCCAGTACCGACTGCCAGTTCGGCGGTGATGTCATCAAGGGCACCCCGTGGTCACTGCAGCGGGTCATCACCGAGCAGTTGTGGGAGGGCGGTTCCCTCAAGGGCGAGGGGGTGACCGTCGCCGTCATCGACACCGGCGTCGACAAGAAGAACCCGCAGCTGGCGGGCAAGGTCCTGCCCGGGAAGTCGTTCGCGAAGTCCAGCGCGACGGCCGACGGCGTCGGTCACGGCACGAAGGTGGCCGGCATCATCGCGGCCTCGGACGGCTTCGACGGCACCGGCTTCCACGGCATGGCCCCGAAGGCCCGGATCCTCCCGTTGCAGACCAGTACGGCCGAGGAGGGCGGCAACCTGGCGACGATGATCAACGCCATCAAGACGGCCGTCACCGCGAAGGTCGACATCATCAACATCTCCCAGGGCACGACGGCGAACGTGAGCCAACTGCGGGATCTCCAGACAGCGGTGGCCGAGGCGGAGCAGCACGGCATCCTCATCGTCGCGTCGGCGGGCAACAACGGTTCGAGCGGCAAGGAGTCCGACACGTATCCGGCGGCCCTGCCCAACTCCAACGTCCTGTCCGTCGCCGCCTCCGACCGCAACAACGAGCGGGCCTCGTTCTCCTCCCCGAACAAGATGGTGGACATCGCGGCCCCCGGTGTCGACATGGTCTCGACGGTGCCGGTGAGCGGCCAGTGCGTCGATCAGGGCACGTCGTTCTCGGCGCCGTACGTGGCCGGGGTGGCGGCCCTGCTCAAGGAGAAGCACCCCAAGTGGAAGCCGGCCCAGATCATCTGGCACCTGGAGCGGACGGCGGCGCGTTCGCACCCGTACCACGACCGCAACATCGGCTGGGGTGTCATCGACCCGGTGAACGCCGTGAAGGACGACACCGAGCCGACCGGGCCGGTCACCAACGCCGATCTGCAGGGCGCGGCAACGACGAACAACAGCGACAAGGAAAAAATCGTCGCCGCGAAGCTGACGCTCGGCGAGACCCCGGCGGAGCGCAACGCCCGGTACGGGACGTATCTGGTGATCGGGGGCGGGCTGCTGCTCGGGGTGATCTCGGCGGGGGCGATGGCCCGCCGCGACTGGCTGCGCAAGCGCGGGGCCGACGTGCTGTGAGCGGTTTGTGAGGAAACTTGTAAGGGGCTAGTAAAGCAGGGCACCCTGTACGTCAAGGCATGCACATGCAGTAGGCGTAAGTGGGCGCCAGGTGTGGGTCGTTGACGTTAACGGGGAGGACAGCCGGAGATGGCTGACGGGTACGAGGTCGATCTCGACGCGCTGGACCAGGTGGTCAAGGAGCTCAATCAGGTCCTGAAGGACATGGGTGGGCCGAAACGTAAGGCGGCGTACTCGACGTACGTGCCGAAGTCGGCACTGGGGAACTTCGACGAGGCGCAGAAGCTGGCCGACGCGCACGACGCCATGAAGGCCAGGATCGAGAACGAAATGATCGGCAAGATCGAGAAGCTGATCGACAAGTTCGGCAGGAAGACGGAGAAGGCTCGCGGCGTCTACCAGGACGCGGAAGCTGACAACTCCATCACGGCGGACCGCAACGCGTAAGGGGGACTGGCAATGACGGTGGGATCGGGCGGCGCGCCCCGTGGTGCGTCCGGCAGAGGGTTCGACACTCCCTTCAACACGAAGGACCTCGACACTCTGAAGGCCATGGTCAGCAGCGCCAATCCGGGCCTCCTCAGGGAGGTTTCGCAGAGCTGGCAGGAGGTTCACGACGAGCTTGTCGGCTCGGACGGGAACGGCGGGCTGCTGAAGCAGTTCAACGACTCGGTGAAGAAGGTTCTGGAGAGCTGGAAGGGCGACTCCGCGGCAAGGTTCGCGGAAGAGGCGGGAAAGATCGGCCAGGAGATGGCGTCCGGCGGCAACTCCGCGAAGTTCACCTCGGACGCGATGTTCTCCTCTGCGGACAACCTCGACCAGGTGATGACGGCGGTCGGAGACATCGACGTCAGCTGGTGGGACGAAGCCTGCGACTCCGTCAGCGACTACTTCAGCAACATGGATGCCGCGGATTTCGCCGCGGTGATGGCGGCTCCCGCCTCCTTCGGCGCCAGCGCGATGGTCTCGCAGTACCGGCACATGCAGGCAGCCCAGAGTGCTCAGAGCAGCGTGCAGGGTGATATCGCCAGCGGGATGGAGACCAAGAACGTCATCTCGAAGTGGAGCGACAGCATGGGCGCCAAGCAGGAGGCGTCTCTGCAGGCCGCTACGCATCTGGAGGCGTTGGCGAAGTCTTACAACTCGGCTTCCCAGCAGTTGGACGAGGGTGGCGGTACGGGCTCCGTCTTCAACCCGCACCAGGTCGACACCGGCGGCCCTGGTAACACGGGCGTCCCCGGCTCCGGTGGCGTCAACCCGAGCATCCCTGGTGGTACGAGCATCCCTTCGGGCTCGATCGGCGGTGGCGTCGGCAGCTCCGGTCTGGGCGGCGTGAACCCGCCCAACATCTCGACCATGCCCACTCACAACTCCGGGATCTCGACGATGCCCGCGCCCGGGTCGAACCCCTTCGGCGGCGGAGCCTCTCAGATCAACACCGGCCTCGACAGCGCCGGGCCCAACCTGGGTGCGGGAGGCGGCGCGGGCCTCGGCGGTGGAGCGGGCGCCGGTCTCGGCGCCGGCGGCGGCATCGGCGGCGGAGCCGGTGGCGGGATCGGCGGCGGTGCGGGAGCGGGCCTCGGTGCCGGTGGCCTGGCCGGCGGTCTGGCCGGTGGCATGGCGGGCGGCGCAGCAGGAGCCGGGCGCGCGGCGGGCGGAGCCGGTGCCGGACGCGCGGGTGGTGCGGCCGGTCGCGCGGGTGCCGGACGAGGCATGGGCGGCATGGGCGGTGGCGCCGGAGGCGCCGGCGCCGGTAAGGGCGGCCTCGGCGGAGCGGGCCGGACGGGCGCCTCGGCACGGGCCAAGGGCGGCGTGGTAGGCGCCCCCAAGGGCAAGACCGGCGGGGCGTTCACCCCTGGCGGTACGGGACTGCGCAACCGCGGCGGCAGCGCGAGCGGCGCGGGAACCGGCACCGGGGCCCGGGGACAGAACGGCCGCAACGGCATGGGGCCCGGCGGCGCCGCCGGCGGGCGCGGTGCCGGGAAGCAACGTGGCGAGGGCGGAAACAACAGCCGTCGTCCCGACTACCTGTACGAGGACGAAGAGACCTGGACGCCGAAGGAGCGCAAGGTCAACCCGCCGGTCATCGAATGACCGGTTAGCCTTCGTGGGGCCCGTGACCGTCTGGTCGCGGGCCCCACGTCCGACAGCAGCATGGAATCCAGAAGGGTGTCAGAGCATGCGCTTCACGCAAACGACGCTCCGCGCGATGGGCGGCGCGGCGATGGTGGGAGCCTTGGTGCTCGGCACCGCACCGGCCGCATCGGCGGACGCGACCAGAGCCGCCCAGTGGCAGAACAAGGCGTTCGACATCGACGCGGTCCACAAGGTGGCCACGGGCAAGGGCGTCACTGTCGCTGTACTCGACGACGGCGTGGACAGCACACACCCGGACCTGACAGGCACGGTGCTTGAAGGTAAGCGCTGTTCAGACGGCAAGCCCGCCAACCGGGAGACCCTAGACGATCACGGCACGGGTATGGCCTCGCTGATCACCGGCCACGGACATGGTCCCGGGAACAGCGAAGGAGTGCTGGGGCTTGCTCCGGACGCAAAGCTCCTGCCCCTTGACATCTTCGCCACCGAAGGCACGGGGTTCGGCGTCAAGAAGAAGACAGCCTGTGATTGGGACGAGGCAATTCGCTACGCCGTCGACCATGGCGCCGACGTCATCAGCATCTCAACCACTCAGGACTACGCCGGCGAAGCGGACAAGGAAGCCGTCGCCTACGCGATCGCCCACAACGTTGTAGTCGTCCAGGCGTCCGGCAACGACGGCATTCAGCAGAACTCCGGTCTCGGCTCCGTCCCTGGCGTCGTGCAGGTCGGCGGTTCGGTCCAGAACGGAACCCCCTGGGAGGACGAGAACTACTCCCAGAAGCTCATGTTCACTGCCCCGGCCAAGGACATCATCGTCGCCACCGCCAAGGGTGGCTACGAGGTAGACGGCAAGTTCTTCAAGGGTGACTACGTCACCGGCGACGGCACCTCCATGTCCACGGCCATCACCTCCGCCACCTTCGCCCTCCTCAAGCAGAAGTTCCCGGACTACACCCCCGGCCAGCTCGTCAACCGCGTCATCAAGTCCACGTACATCGCCAAGGGCGTCGACAAAGCGAGCCTTCCCGACAAGTACCACGGCTACGGCGACCTGAGCCCGCTCAAGGCCCTCACCGAGAACATCCCCAAGGGCAGCGACAACGGCCCCTGGGACCTGTCCTCGCTCCCCAAGTCCGAGGAGGGCAAGAGCGGCGCGGCGTCCTCGCCCTCCGCCTCCGGTGCAACCGCCTCGGACAGCAGTGACGACGACAGCTCCAACACCATGCTCTACGTCGGCATCGGCGCCGGTGTCCTCATCGTCATCGTGCTGATCGTCGTTCTGGCCACCCGCAAGAAGAACAACAACGGCGGCGGACCGGGCGGACCCGGTGGCCCCGGTGGCTGGGGTGGGCCCGGTGCCCCGCAGCAGCCGTACCAGAACCAGCCGTACCAGCAGTCTCAGCAGTACCAGCAACAGCCGTACGGCCAGCAGCAGCCCTACCAGCAGCAGCCCCCGGCAGGTCCGTACGGCGGCCAGCAGCAGGGTGGCCCTCCGAGCTACTGACCGTCACAGCGGGTGAACTCCCGTTAAGCTGACCGCGATTAGCGCAGGGCAACGGAAAGGGCTGATGCGGCGTGGGGACGAATGGCGAGTCGCCGAAGGAAACGCCCGAGGAGATGACAGCCCGCAAGGAGCGCGAGAAGAACGAGCTCTACGCGCTCGACATCTCCGGCGTCGAGTGGCAGGGCGCCCCCGGTACCGAGCAGCACGAGGAGCGCGTCGAGATCGCATATCTGCCGGGCGGAGCGGTGGCGATGCGGTCGTCGCTGGAGCCCGAGACCGTGCTGCGGTACACCGAGGCCGAGTGGACGGCGTTCGTGCTCGGTGCGCGCGACGGTGAGTTCGACCTGGAGCCGGCACCGCACAACGGCGGACTCGACGCGTAGGAAACCGAGGGTCTGGGCCGTCGCCGACATGGCGACGGCCCAGACCCGTCCCTGGACGCCCCTGAACGACCCTGAACGCGTGCAGCGTGCTGTCGGCCATGGACGACCGGATGGTGCGTCCCGCGATGTCGGTCGACGGCGCCTCAGCGGCCGCAGGAGTGTCCTCGGGCCGCACCCGTACCCCGCCCGAGCCGCCAAGGGCCGTGCCGGACCGCGTGGTTGCGGGGTCACGTGACGCAGCGGACAGCGGCGAGGGGTGGGCGGGCCTGCCGTACTGCTGGTTTTCGTGATTAGGCTGGGTCTGGACGTGTCACGTACACCCGTGTGCGGGTGAGGCGTACGCCGGGGGCCGAGGGGACGGTCGCCGGAAGTGATGACCAGACCACGCAAACCGGTCGCCCCAGCACGGGACGCGGGTGCTCGACCACACCAGGAGGCATTGTGAACAGCGATCGGGACGGTCTCCACGGGGGCTCGGACTCACCCGTCGACGATCAGTCCGACGCGCAGTCCAGTGTCGAGCGGACCGGCGAGTTCACCATCGACTACGCGCCACCGCCCTGGTACTCGCAGAGCGCGCCGGAGACCGCCGCGCCCGCACCGCCCGCACCGCCCGCTTCGGCGCCGCCCGCAGCTCCGGCGGCCGTTGCCCCGCTGCTCCCGCCTCCGCCGCCGCCCGCGCCGGAGCCCGATGTCGCGGTCGGGGACGGGGACCTGGAGAGCGGTGCCACCATGCGGTTCTCCGGGCCGTTGAAGCGGGAGCCCGAAGAGCCGTCGGCGGCCGCTGACCCGACGCCCACTGAACCGGCACCCGCGGACCCGGCACCCGCGGACCCGGCGACCACGGGACCGGCGGCCACGGGACCGGCGGCCACGGAACCCGCGGCCGAAGAGAGCCCTGCCGCGCAGTCGGAGCTTTCCTGGGTCGACGCGCACCGGGTGCATGTCGAGTTCGACCGGAGCGGCGGCACCGCGGCGGCCGTCAACGGCGGGGCCGCCGACGATTCCGTTCCCGCTCCCGCCCCGGCGCCGAGCGCGCCCACGGGCTGGACTCCCCCGCCCGCGCCGGACAGCGCGGTTCCGCCGCTGCCGCCCACGTTCCAGCCGGCCGCGCCGAACCCGGCGCCGCAGTGGACCGACCCCGCGCCGGGCGGGGCCCCCGCTCCGGCCGCCTGGCCCGCGCAGCCCCCGGCGGCCCCGCATCCCCAGGACGGCTACGGCTTCCCGCACCAGGGCCCGCCGCAGCCCCCGGCCCAGCCGGAACAGGCCCAGCCCGCGCCCAACTCCGCTGCAGTGCAGGGCGGTTACGGCTTCCCGCCGCCTCCGGCACAGCCGGAACAGCCTCAGCCGGCGCCGAGCCCTGCCGCACCGCAGGGCGGCTACGGCCCTCCGTCGCCGGTTCAGCCCGCACCCGGCTCCCCCGCGCCGCAGCCCGGTTACGGCCCGCCGCAGCCCCCGGCCCAGCCGGAGCAGGCCCAGCCCACCCCGAGCGCCCCGGCGCCGCAGAGCGGGTACGGCCCGCCCCCGCCGGAGCAGGCCCACACCGCGTGCAGCCCCCCTGCCCCGCAGGGCGGCTACGGCTTCCCGCAGCCCGGCCAGCCCCAGCCCCAGCACGGCCAGCCGCAACCGGGCTACGGCTTCCCCCAACCACCGGCCCAGCCCCAGCCTCACCCCCAGCCCTCGCAGGCCACCCTGCAATTCCAACCCCAGCCCCAACCCCAGCCCCCGTCCCAGCCGGGCTACGGCTTCCCGCCACCACAGACCGCCCCGAACCAGCCCTTCCCCCCGCAGACCGGACCGCCCCCGGCTCCGCCCCACCCCAACCCCGGCCCGCCCGCACCCGGCGCAGCGGCCGCGCCCGGCACCCCCGCCGCATTCGGAGCACCCGGCGCCCCCACCACGCAACCCCCACAGCCCTACCCCGCGGTGGACCCCCGCACCGGCGCTGCCTGGCCGCAGCCGGTACAGCACGATCAGCGGCAGCCCACGAACGTCGGCGGCGCCCCGCTCGGCTACACGGCAGCCGTCGAGCTGTCGGCCGACCGGCTGCTCAACAACAAGCGGCAGAAGGCCAAGAGCAAGGCACCGAGTGCGTCCGGCAGCCGCTTCAAGATCGGTGCGAAGAAGGAGGAGGCCGAGCGGCAGCGCAAGCTCCAGCTGATCCGTACGCCGGTCATGTCCTGCTACCGGATCGCCGTGATCAGCCTGAAGGGCGGCGTCGGCAAGACGACCACGACCACGGCGCTGGGCTCGACCCTCGCCGCCGAGCGCCAGGACAAGATCCTCGCGATCGACGCCAACCCGGACGCCGGCACGCTCGGCCGCCGGGTGCGCCGCGAGACCGGGGCGACCATCCGCGACCTGGTGCAGGCGATCCCGAATCTCCACTCGTACATGGACATCCGGCAGTTCACCTCGCAGGCCCCGTCCGGTCTGGAGATCATCGCCAACGACGTGGACCCTGCGGTCTCGACGACGTTCCAGGACGAGGACTACCGCCGCGCCATCGACGTCCTGGGCAAGCAGTACCCGATCATCCTGACCGACTCGGGCACCGGTCTGCTCTACTCCGCGATGCGCGGCGTGCTCGACCTCGCCGACCAGCTGATCATCATCTCGACCCCGTCGGTCGACGGTGCGTCCAGCGCCAGCACCACCCTCGACTGGCTGTCGGCGCACGGGTATTCGGAACTGGTCTCGCGCTCCCTCACCGTCATCTCCGGGGTGCGCGAGACCGGCAAGATGATCAAGGTCGAGGACATCGTCAGCCACTTCGAGACGCGCTGCCGGGGCGTGGTCGTCATCCCGTTCGACGAGCACCTGGCGGCCGGCGCCGAGGTCGACCTCGACATGATGCGGCCCAAGGTCCGGGAGGCCTACTTCGAGCTCTCGGCGCTGGTCGCCGAGGGCTTCGCACGGGGCCAGCAGCAGGTCAACCCATGGGCCCAGCCCCCTGCCCAGGCTCAGCCCCAAAGCCACGCCCAGCCGCAACCTCCTCAGCCCCAGCCGCAACCCCAGCCCCAGCCCCAGCAGGGCCAGCCGCCCGCACCCGCCGCCCAGTGGCCCCCGCAGCCACCCCCGCCCCACCAGTAGCAACGATTTCGCCAACTCCGTGAAAGGCCCGCACCCTCCCCGGTGCGGGCCTTTCACGTACATCACGCGCATACGTCCAATACGTCGCCACGCGCTGGCCTGCAAAGCATCAGAGGTCTTGACCAATGTGCGTGAAATACAGGTCAACTCGTTATTTCCGCAGGCCACATGGGGTTCACCTGCCGTTGACGCACGTCAAGAGCCGCTGATAGACACTCACTTCATTCAGCCTGCTGTGAGAGTCACGACGCGAGGTGTCCGCCCCATGGCCACGAAAGCTCAGCGAGATACGCACGATCAGCACCACAGAACGAACGGCAGCGGCGTGCGGGTTCTCCTCGCCGCCGGCGCCGCGGCCTTCAGCCTCACCGCGGCCCTCGCCACGCCGCTCAACCCGGCGCCGCACGAGGCGAAGGCGGCCGACGACGGCGGCAAGAAGGTCCTCACCGTCGCGCTCGCGCAGAGCGTCGACTCGCTGAGCCCGTTCCTGGCAACGCGCCTGGTCAGTACCAGCATCCTCCGGTTGATGTACGACTACCCCACCAACTACGACCCGAAGGACAACCACGTCGTCCCGGGCTTCGCGACCAAGTGGGAACCGTCCGCGGACAAGCTGACCTGGACGTACACCATCCGCTCCGACTCGAAGTGGTCGGACGGTGAGAAGGCCACCGCGCACGACGCGGCCTTCACGTTCAACAAGATGATGACGGACGACGCGGCGGCCACCGCCAACGGTTCGTTCGTCGGCAACTTCGAGAAGGTCACCGCCCCCAGCGACACCCAGCTGGTCGTCAAGCTGAAGAAGCCGCAGGCGACGATGACCTCGCTCGACGTCCCGATCGTGCCCGAGCACGTGTGGAAGGACGTCAAGGACTACTCGAAGTTCAACAACGACCAGAAGTTCCCGATCGTCGGCAACGGGCCGTTCATCCTCACGGACTACAAGACCGACCAGTACGTGAAGCTGAAGCGCAACCCCGACTTCTGGCGCAAGTCGAAGAAGCCGCAGTTCGACGAGATCGTCTTCAAGACGTACAAGGACCAGGACGCCGCGGTCGCCGCCCTGCGCAAGGGCGAGGTCTCCTTCGTCGCCGGTTCGCCCGCCCTGACGCCCGCTCAGGCCGCCTCGCTCAAGGGCGAGAAGAACATCAAGGTCAACGAGGGTCCCGGCCGCCGCTTCTACGCGATCGCCACCAACCCCGGCGCGCGCACCAAGGACGGCAAGAAGTTCGGCGACGGCAACAAGGCGCTGCTCGACCAGAAGGTCCGTCAGGCGCTCTTCCGCTCGGTCGACACCCAGACCATCGTCGACAAGGTCTTCCAGGGCCACGCCGTGCAGGGCGACGGATACATCCCGCCGCGCTTCAAGGACTACTTCTGGACGCCGTCGGACAGCCAGAAGCTGTCCTACGATCCCGACGCGGCGGGCAAGCTGCTCGACGAGGCCGGCTACAAGCTGAAGGACGGCAAGCGCGTCGGCAAGGACGGCAAGGCGCTGAACCTGCGCATCCTGTGCCACGCCACCGACCCGAACGACAAGGCGGTCGGCAAGTACCTCAAGGAGTGGTGGGGCAAGATCGGCATCGGCCTGAAGGTCGACTGCCTCGACGACGTCTCGGTCCCCTGGTACGCCGGTGAGTACGACCTCGCGTTCGACGGCTGGTCGGTCAACCCCGACCCGGACTTCGTCCTCGGCATCCACACCTGCGCGGCGCTGCCCGCGAAGGCGAAGGAGAGCGCGGCGACCGACAACTTCATCTGCGACAAGAAGTTCGACGACCTGTACGGCAAGCAGCTCGCCGAGTACGACCCGGCCAAACGCGCGGAGTACGTCAAGCAGATGGAGTCGTGGCTGTACGACTCGGGGTACATGAACGTCATGGCGTATCCGAACGCCGTGGAGGCCTACCGCACCGACCAGATCAAGTCCATCGAGACCATGCCGACCGCCGCGGGCAACATCTACGGCCAGGACGGTTACTGGAGCTGGTGGTCGGCCGAGCCGGTGTCGTCCTCCGACAGCGGGAGTTCGGACTCGTCCGGCTCGACCGGAGTGGTGATCGGCATCGTGATCGCCGCCCTGGTGGTCATCGGTGGCGGGATCCTCTTCACGAGGCGTCGCCGCACGACGGCCGACGAGCGCGAGTAAGCGGTACCCGCTCGGACCTCACCACCCGCACGAGCAACGAGAGTTCGCATGACCAGCAGAGAACACGTGAACCATGACAGCTGACAGCACTCCGGCGCTCGTGCAGCCCGCGGACGGTCCCGACGGCGACCCGGCCTCCCCGGCCGGGCCGCTGTCGGCCGCCCGCGGCCCCCGGGCCCGCACCACCACGGAATACCTGAAGTACGCGGCGGCGAAGATCGCGGGGGCCGTGGTCTCCCTCTTCGCCGTCCTCGTCACCAGCTTCTTCCTCTTCCGCCTCATCCCGTCCGACCCGGTCAAGCAGATGACCGGCGGCCGCAAGGTCTCCACGGAGCAACTGGCCAACCTGCGCCACCAGTACGGCCTCGACCAGCCGATGTGGAAGCAGTTCACGAGCTACGTCGGGGACGCGCTGACCGGCGACTTCGGGATCTCGTTCCAGTACCACACGCCCGTCATCGACAAGATCGTGGACGCGCTGCCGGCGACGCTGCTGCTGACCGGCACGGCGTACGTGCTGTACTCGGCGCTCGGCATCTGGCTGGGCACGCGCACCGCATGGCGCAACGGGTCGAGGAGCGACCGCTTCAACACGGCGTTCGCCCTGACCCTCTACTCGGTCCCGTCGTTCTGGCTGGGCCTGCTCCTCATCATCGTCTTCGCCGTCGGCATCGGCCCGATCCCCGGCATGTTCCCGACCGGCGGCCTCGAATCGGGCGGCGAGACCGGCTTCGCGTACGTCATCGACGTCGCCCACCACCTGGTCCTGCCGGTGATCACGCTGGTCGCGGTCGGCTACGCGCAGACGCTGCTCGTCATGCGCTCCTCGCTGCTCGACGAGATGGGCAGCGACTATCTGACGACCGCGCGCGCCAAGGGACTCCGGGACGACGCGGTGCGCCGCAAGCACGCGGTGCCGAACGCCATGCTGCCCACGTTCACGCTGATGTTCGTGAACCTCGGGCACGTCGTCGCCGGACAGATCCTCGTCGAGACGGTGTTCTCCTGGCCGGGCCTCGGCGGGCTCTTCTACTCGGCCCTGTCCGTGCCCGATCTGCCGCTCGTGCAGGGCCTGTTCTTCGTCTTCGCGACCGCCGTGATCCTGGCGAACACCCTCGCCGACATCCTCTATCCGCTGCTCGACCCGAGGGTGGGACGATGACGACGCCGACCGCCGCCGCCGACAAGGCGGCCAACCCGCGCGCGCTCGCCCGCGCCCGCAAGCGCCAGTCGCTGGCCCGCTTCTGGACCTCGTACCGCTCCCACACGAGCGGACTGTGGGGCCTGGGCCTGCTCGTCCTGATCGCGCTCATCGCGATCTTCGCGCCGGTCCTGGTCGGCGCCGACTCGCAGTCCGTGACCGACGCCGACGGCTCCCCGCTGGCCGGGCCGAGCGGCGACTACCCGCTGGGCACCGACCAGTTCGGGCGCAGCGTCCTCGCGCTGCTCGTGTACGGGGCGCGCGTGTCGCTCACCGTCGGGCTGCTCGCCGCGTTCCTGTGCGTGGCGATCGGCACGGTCGTCGGGATCGTCGCCGGGCACTTCCACGGCTGGTACTCGACGGTCCTGATGCGGGTCACCGACTGGTTCCTGGTGATGCCGACGCTGGTCCTCGCGATCGCGCTCGCGACGGTGATGGACCGCTCCATGTGGACCGTCATCATCGCGATCGGGGTGACGACCTGGCCGACCACGGCCCGGCTCGTGCGCGCCCAGACGCTCGCGGTCGAGTCCCGCCCGTACATCGAGCGGGCGCGGGCGCTGGGCGGCGGCCACGGTCACATCATGCTGCGGCACGTACTGCCGAACGTGATGCCGCTGGTCCTCGCCCAGACCACGATGATCATCTCCTCGGCGATCCTGACCGAGGCGACGCTCGCCTTCCTCGGCCTGTCCGATCCGACGATCACCTCCTGGGGCGGCATGCTCCAGGACGCCCGCGAGGCGGGCGCGGTCAGCGCGGGCGACTGGTGGTACCTGGCACCGCCCGGCGTCGCCATCGCCATCGTGGCGCTCTCCTTCACGCTGTGCGGCCGCGCGGTCGAATCCGTCCTCAACCCGAAGCTGGGGGTGCGCTCATGACGCTGCTCGAGGTACGCGACCTCCACGTGACGTACGCGGGCGGGGGCCGGGCAGTCCGCGGGGTGAACCTCTCTGTGGAGGCCGGGCAGAAGCTCGGCATCGCGGGCGAGTCGGGCTGCGGCAAGTCGACGCTGGCGCTCGCCCTGCTGCGGCTGCTGCCGGCGAGCGCGAAGGTCACCGGCGAGATCCTGCTGAACGGCGAGGACGTCCTCGCCATGAAGTGGGGCCGGCTGCGGGCC
The DNA here is from genome assembly GCF_040297005.1 of Streptomyces sp. NPDC001904. NCBI lineage: Bacteria > Bacillati > Actinomycetota > Actinomycetes > Kitasatosporales > Streptomycetaceae > Streptomyces > Streptomyces sp. NPDC001904. Next base: position 74,377 of record NZ_JBEOYI010000009.1, read on the forward strand.
GTCCGGTGGGCCGGGGCGTCGATCGTCTTCCAGGGCGCGATGCACTCGCTGAACGCCGTGCACCGCATCGGCGACCAGATCGCCGAGCCCATCCTGCTGCACCGGAAGACCACCCCGGACGAGGCGAAGAAGAAGGTCGCCGAACTCCTGGAGCACGTGGGGCTGCCCGCGGCGCGCGCGGCGGCCTATCCGCACGAGCTGTCCGGCGGTCAGCGCCAGCGCGTGATGATCGCGATGGCGCTCGCCTGCGACCCGGAACTGATCGTCGCGGACGAGCCGACGACCGCGCTCGACGTGATGATCCAGGCCCAGATCCTGCGGCTCATCGAGCAGTTGGTGTCCGAGCAGGACCTCGGCCTCGTCATGATCAGCCATGACCTGGCGGTCCTCTCCGACACCTGCGACCGGCTCGCCGTGATGTACGCGGGCCGCGTCGTCGAGGAGGGCCCGGCCGGCGAGGTCTACGAGAACGCGGTGCACCCCTACGGCCGGGCGCTGTCGGCGGCGTTCCCGACGATCGGCGACCCGGCGTCCCGGTTCGCGCCGCGCGGGCTGCCCGGCGACCCGCCGGACCCGGCGGCCCTGCCGTCCGGCTGTACGTTCCACCCGCGCTGCCCGGTCGCGCTCGACGTGTGCGCGAGCGAGGACCAGGTGCTGCGGGACGCGGGCCCCGGAAGGCGCGCGGCGTGCGTGCACGTGGAGTCGGGCGGCTCGCCCGCACAGGGCGTCGAAGCAGGGAGCAAGACCGCATGACCGAGTCTCTGTTGAGTGCCGAGCAGCTCCAGGTGACGTTTCCCGGCCGGCGCGGTGCCCCCGCGGCGCGGGCGGTGGACGGCGTCGACCTGGACATCGCGCCGGGCGAGATCGTCGCCCTCGTCGGCGAGTCGGGCTGCGGCAAGACGAGCCTGGCGCGCACCCTCCTCGGCCTGGAGAGGCCGACGTCGGGCCGGGTCACGTTCGCGGGCAGGCCGCTGGACTACGCCTCGCGCGCGCTGAAGGCGTACCGCAAGCGCGTCCAGCTGGTCCTCCAGGACCCCAGCGGCTCGCTCAACCCCCGGCACACGGTGTACGAGGCCGTGGCGGAGGGACTGCGCATCCACGGGCACCCGGGCGACGAGCGCGCGGCGGTGGCCGACGCCCTGTCGCGGGCGGGTCTGCGCCCGCCCGAGCGGTTCTTCCTGCGCTATCCGCACGAGCTGTCGGGCGGTCAGCGCCAGCGGGTGGTGATCGCGGGCGCGCTGGTCCTGGAGCCCGAACTCATCGTCGCCGACGAGCCGGTGGCGTCCCTGGACGCGTCGGTGCGCGGCGAGATCCTGGCGCTGATCCTCAAGCTCCGCCAGGAGCTGGGCCTTTCGGCGCTGGTCGTCACGCACGACCTGGGCCTGGCCTGGAACATCGCGGACCGGGTCGCGGTGATGTATCTCGGCCGGATCGTCGAGACGGGCCGTGTGGAGGACGTGCTGACATCACCTCAGCATCCGTACACGCAGGCCCTGTTGTCGGTGCTGCCGGAGGCGCCGGGCGAGCCGGTGGTGCTGACGGGCGAGGCGCCGGACCCGTCCCGGATCCCGGGCGGCTGCCACTTCCACGCGCGCTGCCAGATCCTGGCGGGCGGTGAGGCGGAGCGTGCCGGGGTCGCGGCCAAGTGCCGCACCGAGGATCTGCCGGTGCTGTCCGGCGGCGGCGCGTCGCAGGTGGCGTGCCACTGGGCGGCGGCCAAGGTGGCGGCGGATTAGGGCGCTGGGGCCCGGCTTCCTGGAGCCGGGCCCGTGGGGCGTCGTCGCCTCAGCTGTACATGCCGGGCTCGTAGTCGCCGGCGGGCTGCTGGGTCATCACGTTGATCCTGTTGAAGGTGTTGATCACGGCGATCGTCGCGACGAGCGCGCCGAGCTGGTCCTCGTCGTAGTGCTTGGCGGCGTTGGCCCACACCTCGTCCGAGACGCCGGCGCCGTCGGCGATCCGGGTGCCGGCCTCGGTCAGGGCGAGGGCGGCCTTCTCGGCCTCGGTGAAGACCTTGGCCTCGCGCCAGCCCGCGACCAGGTTGATCCGGACCGACGTCTCACCGGCCGCGGCGGCGTCCTTGGTGTGCATGTCGAGGCAGCCCGCGCAGCCGTTGATCTGGCTGGCGCGGATCAGCATGAGCTGGTGCGTGGCGCCCGGCACCCCGGCGTTCTCGACGGACTTGCCCGCCGCGATGATGTGCTTGAGCGCCTTGCCGAGGGCCGGGTTGGCGAAGAGGTTGAGGCGGGGTTCCATGGTGGGCTCCTTGGTGTGCCGTATGTGCTGACACCCCTATGACGGAGCGGTCCACGAGGATGTGACAGGTTCGCATGTGACCTGCGTCACTCCACCGTGCGGGGCCCTGAACGGGCCCCCGCGCGGATCACGCCTCGGGGTCGCCCGACGCCTCGATGAGCTCCCGGGACCGCTTCACGTCGTTCGCGATGGCCTCGACCAGCTGGTCCAGTGAGTCGAACTTCGACATGCCGCGCACGAAGGCGAGGAAGTCCACGGCGACGTGCAGCCCGTACAGGTCGAGCCCGACCCGGTCGATGGCATAGGCCTCGACGGTCCGCTCGGTGCCGTCGAACTGGGGGTTGGTGCCGACGGAGATCGCGGCGGGCATCGCCTCGCCGTTCACGTGCAGCCAGCCCGCGTAGACCCCGTCGGCGGGGATCGCGGTGTGCGGCAGCGTCTCCACGTTGGCCGTCGGGAAGCCCAGCTCGCGGCCGCGCTGCGCGCCGCGCACGACGACGCCCTCGACCCGGTGCGGCCGCCCCAGGATCTCGGCGGCGCCCTCCACGTCGCCCTCGGCGACGAGGGTGCGGGTCAGCGTGGAGGAGAAGGGGGCACCGCCGCCGGCGTTCCCGCTCACCTTCAGGTCGATGACCTCGACCTCGAAGTCGTACGTGGCACCCTGCTCGGCGAGGAACTCCACATTGCCCGCGGCCTTGTGCCCGAACCGGAAGTTGGGCCCCTCCACGACCAGGCGCGCGTGCAGCTTGTCGACGAGCACCTTGGCCACGAAGTCGGCCGGGGACAGCTTCGAGAACTCGGTGGTGAACGGCAGGATCAGCACCGCGTCGACGCCGAGCGCGGCCATCAGCTCGGCGCGCCGGTGGTGCGGCGCGAGCAGCGGCGGGTGCGAGCCGGGCCGCACGACCTCGCTGGGGTGCGGGTCGAAGGTGACGACGACGGCGGGGACGCCCAGCTCGCGGGCGCGCTCCACGGCGCGGCCGACGATCAGCTGGTGTCCGCGGTGCACGCCGTCGTAGGAGCCGATGGTGACGACGCTGCGCCCCCAGTCCTGGGGGATGTCCTCCAAGCCACGCCAGCGCTGCACGGTGATTGCTCCTCGCAAACCTGTGTACGACGGTTCATCTCTGTGTCCGCGTATCTCCGTAACCCATCTCGCATTACCGAATACGCAGGTCTAAGAGTGCCATGCCGAGGGTCCGCGCCTCTCCCCGGCCCACCCGGTGCAGGTCACGCGGCCAGTGCGCGCGCCGCGGCCAGCGCCTCGCGCACCGCGTCCGGGATGTCGGTCACCGGGAAGCGCACGTGCCGCACCGTCCGGTCCCGGTCCACGACGAGGACGGCCCGCTTCAGGCGCAGCGCCTGACCGGCCCGGAAGACGGGCAGCCGCAGCGCGGCGGCGAGGCGCAGGTCGACGTCCGAGAGCAGGTCGAAGGGGATGCCCTCCTCGACGGCGAACATCCGCTGTTCGTCCGGGCGCTGGGTGCTCACGCCGCGCACCTCGGCGCCCGCGGCCCGGAAGTCGTCGTACGCGTCCCGGAACAGCCGGTTCTCCAGCGTGCAGCCGACGGTGCCGGGGATGTCGCCCCAGCCCTCCGGCAGCGGGCTCGGGCGGCCCGTCGCCGGGTAGCAGAACAGGACGGTGGCCGCGGCCCCGGAGACCGGGTCGAGGGGGGCGCCGTCGCGGTGCCGGGGCAGTTCGAGGTGCGGCAGCCGCTCCCCGGCGAGGGCCGACACGCGCCGCGCCTGCTCGCTCTCCTCGTCGGCGGTGCCGCTGAGCGAGCCGTCGCCGAAGACCCAGCGGTCCGCCCAGTCCTGCATGGACAGCAGGACGGGCAGCAGTCCCCGGCCGCTCGGGGTGAGCCGGTACTCGTGGCGGACGGGGCCGCTCTGGTAGGGGACCTTCTCCAGGATCTCGGCGTCCACCAGCTGTGCGAGGCGTTCGGTGAGGACCTTGCGGGAGATGCCCAGTTCTTCCTGGAGCGCGTCGAAGCGGTGGTGGCCGCGCGCCGTCTCGCGGATCAGGAGCAGGCTCCACCAGTCGCCGACCACGGACGCGGCCTGCGCGATCGCACAGGCCGCGTCCCGCTCGGGCACCGTCCTGACCATGGTTTCCCGCCTCTCTCCTGTGACGTTCCGTCGTCGCGACCATCTTGCGCCATCAGGTCAGTTTCAGATAGGAACTTACTCGAATCCAGTGAGTTCCCAAAAGAGACCCATGGAGGGCGTACCCGCACATGACCGAGACGCAGACGGTCCCGGACCTCGAACGAAGCAGCGCCGAGAAGGCCGAAGCACCACCGGGTGTCTTCTGGCGGTACTGGACGGCCGCCACGATCAGCGACGCGGGCACCGCCGTCACCGCGCTCGCCCTGCCGCTGATCGCCCTGACCGTGCTGGACGCCACGGCCTTCGAGTCCGCCCTGCTCGCCGCCGCGGGACAGGTGTCCTGGCTGCTGCTCAGCCTGCCCGCCGGGGTCGTCGCGCAGCGGGTGCCGCTGCGCCGCCTCCAGGTCGGGCTCGACCTCGTCCGGTTCGCCGCACTCGGCTCACTGCCGCTCGCGTGGTGGCTCGGCGCGCTGACGTACGCGCATCTGCTCGCCGCGGCGCTGGTCACGGGCGCGGCGACGGTCCTGTTCGACATCGGCAACTCGACGTTCCTGCCGGCCGTCGTACCGGCCCGGCAGCTCGCCGCCCGCAACAGCGTGGTGTCCGGGACGCACGCCGTCACCGAGACCGGCGGGCCCTCGCTCGGCGGGGTGCTGGTGAGCGCGGCGGGCCCGGTCGGCGCGCTCGTCGTGGACGCGGCCAGCTATCTGGCCTCGGCCGTGCTGCTGCGGACCCTGCCCGAACGCCGTCCCGCTCCCGGCACCGGCGAGAGCGCGTTGCGGCTGATGCGCGAGGGCTGGCGGTACGTGACCCGGCACCCGGTCATGCTGCCCTGCACGGTCTGGGCGACGGCCGCCAACTTCCTGAACGCGGCCCTGGTCGCCCTCACCCCGCTCTACCTGGTCCGCGAGGCCGGGCTGAACTCCGTGCAGCTCGGCCTGGTGCTCGCGGCGGACGGGGCCGGGGCGCTCGTCGGAGCCACCGTCGCGGTCCGGGTCACCCGGCGCCTGGGCACCGCGCGCGGGATCATCGCGGCCGATCTCACGGGCGGCGCGCTGCTGCTGCTCGCGCCGCTGACCACGTCCGCGGGGGACGCGTACTGGTTCGCCCTGGGCAACGCCGGGTTCGCCTTCGGCACCGTCATCGGCTCGATCACCACCCGCACCTACCGCCAGACGCAGTCGCCGCCCGAGCTGCTGTCCCGGGTGATGGCCACGGTGCGCTTCGTCTCCTGGGGCGCGCTGCCGCTCGGCGCGCTCGCCGCCGGTCTGCTGGCTACGTACGTGGGCACGCATGCGGCGCTGTGGACGGTGTGCGCGGCGGCGGTCCTCCCCGCGCTGTACCTGTACGCGTCCCCGGTGGGCCGCCGCCCCGACCTCGGCGGGTAGTGCGTCACGCGCGGCCCGGTGGCCGCTTCTCGCGCAGTTCCCCGCGCCTCTGGGGCGAGCGCCCGATGAGATGCCGCACGAAGTGCGCATCTCGGGGGCGCGGGGAACTGCGCGACCAGCCACGACGCGAGCCGCACCTGACGGACGGCCCTAAGAGCGCGGGGAACTGCGCGAGAAGCCCCGTCGCCCCGCAGCCGCCGGATCAGCACCCCCGGAGGGGCCCCGCAGAAGCAACGCAAGCGCCGCCCCGTGCAACGCACTGTCGGACGGCCGCGCGAGCAGCGCGAGAGCGGCCCGCCGCAAAGCCCCCCGATCACCCTCGACAACCACCCGCGGAGCGACCCGCAACCCGTACGCGACCGCCGCGACCCGCCGCTCGGGCCGCTCGTCGCGCGCCCACCGGTCGACGGCCCGGCACACGGCCGACGGCTCCTCGTCGGCGAGGGTGGCGAGCAGTTCGTCGGCACGCGGATGCCCGCAGTCCACCAGGGCCTCGACGAGCTCGTCGAGGGCCAGGTGCCGATGCGTGTGCAGCAGGGCCTGCGCGGCGGTCGCGACGGTGGCGTCCGGCAGCGCGGGCAGCACCCGGTCGTCGTCGAACCAGCGGGTCAACTGCCGCTGCACCCGCACCGGTTCGGCGGCGAGCCGGTCGGCGACGGCGTCCAGGTGCCGCTCCCCCGCGCCGGGCTCCGGATCGTGCACGACGAGCCGCCGCACCAGCTCGAACCGCACCTCGTCGGCAACGGGCAGCGCCCACCAGAACGCGGGCCCGAACACCCCGCGCCCGGCCAGGTCCTCCAGCACGGGCAGATGGACGGTGGCGTCGGGGACGCGCAGCAGCACCCCGCCGAGCAGATGCGCGGCCCACCAGGACGCCTCGGCGCGGTCGTCCGGGGCGGGCCCGCGCACGACCCGACCGGCCAACTCGCGCAGCCGTACGCCCAGTTCACCGGCGCCGCGCTCCCGCCCCACGAGCAGCAGCGCCCGCACCACGGGCCCCGCGCGATGTCTCGGCACCGGCACGGCCCCGTCGCCGTCCTGCCGCCGGAACACCAGAGCCGCGAGCGCCGCGTCGAGGTCCAGATGCATGCCCTGGATCCAGTCGGCGACCTCCTCGTGCGCGAACCGGTAGCCGGCCCCGGCCGGCACCAGCACCCCTTCCGCCAGGACGGCGGAGGCCCATCCGGCGACACCGTGCAGCACTCCCCACGGGAACAGTTCCTCGAAGGTCTCCCGGTCCAGGTCCCCCTGCCCGGGTCCCAGGCTGCGCCGCGCCGCCTCGTGCAGCCGCCCCGACACCCGGGCCGCCAGCCGCCGCACCCCGCTCCCCCGCACTCCCGCGGGCGCCGCGAGCCGCACCGCAACCCGCAGGCACATCAGGTCCAGATGGGCGGAGAAGATCTCGTCGCGGTCGGGGCATCCGGCCGGGCCGCCCTCCGGTACGGCGGCCCGCACCTCCCCGAGCAGCCGCAGCGCGAGCGGATGCCCGGCGTCGCGGTCCGCCAGCGCGCCCCGGGGGATCCCGAACCGCTCCCGCGCGAGCCGTGCCCGCTCCCCCGTCAGATCGTCCAGCCGCACGGACCCGTACAGCGCCCCCGCGCCGAACAGCGTCCCCGCCTGCTCCCAGTACTCCCCGCGGCACGCCACCACCAGCCGCACCCCGCACCGGGTGAGCCACCGCTCGGTACCGCGCGACCAGGCGGCGAGCCGGTGGGCGAGGACGGGATGCATCTCCTCGGGCCCGTCGAGCAGCAGCACCACGGGGCGCCCCGCGGCGCGGGCCGCCGTGGCGAAGCGCTCCGGCGAGAGAGCCCCCGGGGCGCCGTCCTCGCGGGACGCCGCCACGATCCGCTTCGCCCGGTCCAGGGCGCGCTCGACCGCGTCCGCGACGGAGGCGTCGTCGCCGCGCAGATCGGCGCCGCGCAGCCACACCGTGGGCGCGTCGGTCCGCCGCGCGGCGAGGCCGGCCAGCTCCGTCGTCCGTCCGCTCCCCGGGTCCCCCACGAGGGCGACGACGGGAGCGGTCCCGCGCTCGAACTCCGCCAGCGCACGCACCACTTCGGGCCGTTCGACCGGGTCGGGACCGCCGGCCGGTCCCGGCCCGTCGCTGCCCACGGAGACGGCGGCCAGCTGGAGCACGCCCGCCAGATTGAGGTCGGGGCCGTAGGCGGGCACCGTCGCCGCGTTGCGCGCGAGCAGCCCGGCGAGCGGACCGCACGGGTCGGCGGCGGCCGCCACGCGCAGCGGCACCGCGAACCCGGCCGCCGGGTGCCCGGCATCGAGGGCCGTACCGAGTACGGCGACGACCGCGCCGGTGCGGGCGTCGAGGACGGGCCCGCCCGCGGCGCCGCCACCCGGCCGCAGCGCGTCGGCCCCCGCCGTCCCGACCGCCAGCTCCAGGACGCTTCCGAGGACGTGGACGCGGTCGGCCGCCGGATAGCTCACCTCCGCGTGCCCGAGCACCCGGGCCTCGCGCCAGCCGCCCGCCGGGATCCTGACGTACGCCCCCGCCGTGGGCATCACGGACGCCGCCACGGGCACCGGCGCCATCCCGAGCCCCTCGGTCCGTACGAGCGCGAGATCGGCCTCCGGAAGCTCCACGACCGCCTCGGGGCCCACGACACACGTCCCCGAGCCGTCCGGCGCGTGCAGCACCACCCGGCCGAGGCCGTCCACCGCCTCATGACTGGTGACGACGGTGCCTCGGTCGTCCGCCGCGAACCCGGCTCCGCGCGGCCGTCCGGCCAGATCACAGATCCGTACCAGCGGCGGATCCACCATGCCCGCAACCTCCCGCCACGCCCCGTCCCGTCCGACGGTAGGCGCGCGGTGATCAGCCCGACAGGACACGGCCCGAACGCGCCCCCTTCCGCTCCCCCGCTTCACTCCGAGCGCCTGCTCGAAGGGGTGAAGTCGGCGGGACGGGCGGATACACCTTGGAGAGGGGGAACGTGGAGCGGCGGCCACCAAGCAGACCTGGCAACCGCCGCTCCACCGGAGAACCCGGCGGTGAATCAGCCGAAAAGGGGCTCAGCCGAAGACGGACTCAGCCGAAGACGGCGAGGCTCTTCGCCTTGCCCTTCGACTCCTCGATGAGGGCCACGAACCGGCCGTCCTGGTCGAACACCCCGACCGGCCCGGCGCCCGCGTACTCCCCGGGCACGTCGAGCCGCACACCGTTCAGCAGCAGCCCGGCGCGCCGGGCGTCGACGTCCCAGCGCGGGAAGGCGGCAGCGGCGGCCTCGGCCACCGGCATCACGGCGAAGGACTCCTGGAGCTGGTCGAGCGTCCTGGCCCGGTCCAGCTTGTACGGGCCGACGCGGGTGCGGCGCAGCGCGGTCAGGTGCCCGCCGACCCCGAGGCCGGCGCCCAGGTCACGGGCGAGCGCCCTGATGTACGTACCGGACGAGCAGACCACGGAGACCACGAGGTCGAGCACCGGGGTGCCGTCCTCGGCGACCGCGTCCCGGACGTCGTACACGGCGAACGAGGAGATCTTCACGGGCCGGGCCGGGATCTCGAAGTCCTCGCCGTCCCGCGCCCGCTTGTACGAACGTACGCCGTTGATCTTGATGGCGCTGACCTTGGACGGCACCTGCATGATGTCGCCGGTCAGCTTGGCGATGCCCGCGTCGACGGCGTCGCGCCGGACCCCGGAGGCGTCCGTGGACGAGATGATCTCGCCCTCCGCGTCGTCGGTGAGCGTGTTCTGCCCGAGCCGGATCGTGCCCAGGTACTCCTTCTCGGTCAGCGCGAGATGGCCGAGGAGCTTGGTGGCGCGCTCGATGCCGAGCACCAGGACACCCGTCGCCATCGGGTCGAGGGTGCCCGCGTGGCCGACGCGCCGGGTCTTGGCGATCCCGCGCATCTTGGCCACCACGTCGTGCGAGGTGAAGCCCGACGGCTTGTCGACAATGACCAGGCCGTCGGGCGGAGGGGTGCGGTCGGACATGCTCAGGCGTCGCCGTCCTTGTCGGCGGCGGCGCTGTCGGTGTCCGTGTCGTCGTCCTCGGGCTTCTTGTACGGGTCGGCGTCCCCGGCGAACGAGGCGCCCGCGGACGCCTCGCGCACCTGGGCGTCCGAGGACCGCGCCCGGTCGAGGAGGTCCTCGATCGTCTTGGCGTTGTCCGGCAGGGCGTCCGCGACGAAGGTCAGGGTCGGCGTGAACTTCACGCCGGCCGCCGCTCCGACCGCGGAGCGCAGGATGCCCTTGGCGCTCTCCAGACCGGCGGCCACCTCGGCCCGCTGCTCGTCGTCCCCGTACACCGTGTAGAAGACGGTCGCCTCCCGCAGGTCACCGGTGACGCGGGTGTCCGTGATGGTGACGTGGGTGCCGAGCCGCGGGTCCTTGATCCCGCGCTGCAGCTTCTGGGCCACCACCTCTCGGATGAGGTCCGCCAGCCTCTTGGCGCGCGCGTTGTCGGCCACTGGTCCGTCTCCTTTTAAGTGCTTACTTCTTGTTGCTTCAGGCTTCAGTCTTCGTCGCTGTGGAGCCTGCGTCGAACCGAGAGCAGTTCCACCTCCGGCCGCCCGGCGACGAGCCGCTCGCAGCGGTCCAGTACATCGGTGAGATGTCCCGTGTCCCCGGAGACCACCGCGAGGCCGATCTCGGCCCTGCGGTGGAGGTCCTGGTTCCCCGTCTCCGCCGCGCTCACTCCGTACTTGCGCTGGAGTTCGGCCACGATCGGTCGGACGAGGGAGCGTTTTTCCTTCAGCGAGTGGACGTCGCCGAGGAGCAGGTCGAAGGACAGAGTCCCCACGTACATAGGTGTTCCGGATGTCCCGCCGGTTCGGGTTCGTCGAGGTGCCGGTTCCGGACACCGTCACCGGAACCGTACACGCAACGGCCGGGGCCGATCGACGGAAATAAGTCCCGCCGATCGGCCCCGATCGCTTACCGCATCGGTCAGACGCGCGGCTTCTCGCGCATCTCGTACGTCGCGATGACGTCGTCGACCTTGATGTCGTTGAAGTTGCCGAGGTTGATACCGCCCTCGAACCCTTCGCGGATCTCGGTGACGTCGTCCTTGAAGCGACGCAGACCGGAGATGTTGAGGTTCTCCGCGATGACCTTGCCATCGCGCAGCAGGCGCGCCTTGGTGTTGCGCTTGACCTCTCCGGACCGGACCAGCACACCGGCGATGTTGCCCAGCTTGGACGACTTGAAGACCTCGCGGATCTCCGCCGTGCCCAGCTCGACCTCTTCGTACTCCGGCTTGAGCATGCCCTTGAGGGCCGCCTCGATCTCCTCGATGGCCTGGTAGATCACCGAGTAGTACCGGACGTCGACGCCCTCGCGCTCCGCCATCTGCTGCGCACGGCCGGCTGCCCGGACGTTGAAGCCGATGACGATGGCGTCGGAGCCGGTCGCCAGGTTGATGTCGGACTCGGTGACCGCACCCACACCGCGGTGCAGGACACGGATGTCGACCTCTTCACCGACGTCGAGCTGGAGCAGCGAGGACTCGAGAGCCTCCACCGAACCGGACGCGTCGCCCTTGATGATGAGGTTGAGCTCCTGCACCAGACCGGCCTTGAGGGCCTCGTCCAGGTTCTCCAGGGAGAACCGGACGCCGCGGCGCGCGAAGTTGGCGTTGCGCTCGCGAGCGGCACGCTTCTCGGCGATCTGACGGGCCGTACGGTCCTCGTCGACCACCAGGAAGTTGTCGCCGGCACCCGGGACGTTGGTGAGACCGAGCACGAGGACGGGGGTCGAGGGACCCGCTTCCTCGACGTTGTTGCCGCTGTCGTCGAGCATCGCCCGGACACGGCCGTACGCGTCGCCGACCACCATCGTGTCGCCGATGCGCAGCGTGCCGCGCTGGACCAGGACCGTCGAGACGGCACCGCGGCCCTTGTCGAGGTGCGACTCGATCGCAATACCCTGCGCGTCCTGCTCCGGGTTGGCCCGCAGGTCGAGCGAGGCGTCCGCGGTCAGGACCACGGCCTCGAGCAGGGAGTCGATGTTCAGACCCTGCTTGGCGGAGATGTCGACGAACATGGTGTCGCCGCCGTACTCCTCGGCCACCAGGCCGTACTCGGTCAGCTGACCGCGCACCTTGGTCGGGTCGGCACCCTCGACGTCGATCTTGTTGACCGCGACGACGATCGGGACCTCGGCGGCCTTGGCGTGGTTGAGCGCCTCGACCGTCTGCGGCATGACACCGTCGTTGGCCGCGACCACGAGGATCGCGATGTCGGTCGACTTCGCACCACGGGCACGCATGGCGGTGAAGGCCTCGTGACCCGGGGTGTCGATGAAGGTGATCTTGCGGTCTTCGTCGTTGACCTCGGTCGTGACCTGGTACGCACCGATGTGCTGCGTGATGCCGCCGGCCTCACCCGCGATGACGTTCGTCTTGCGGATGGTGTCGAGCAGGCGGGTCTTACCGTGGTCGACGTGACCCATGACGGTGACGACCGGCGGACGCGAGACGAGCATGTCCTCGCCGCCCTCGTCCTCGCCGAACTCGATGTCGAAGGACTCGAGCAGCTCGCGGTCCTCCTCCTCGGGGCTGACGATCTCGAGGATGTAGTTCATCTCGTCCGCGAGAAGCTTCAGCGTCTCGTCGGAGACGGACTGCGTGGCAGTGACCATCTCGCCGAGGTTCATCATCACGGCGACGAGCGAGGCCGGGTTGGCGCCGATCTTCTCCGCGAAGTCGGTCAGCGACGCACCGCGCGACAGACGGACGGACTGTCCGTTGCCGCGAGGCAGCATGACACCGCCCACCGACGGGGCCTGCATGGCCTCGTACTCCTGGCGCCTCTGCCGCTTCGACTTGCGGCCACGACGGGCGGGCCCGCCGGGACGGCCGAACGCACCCTGCGTGCCACCACGGCCACCCGGACCGCCGGGACGACCGCCGAAGCCGGGACGGCCACCGCCGCCACCGGGACGACCGGCGAAACCGCCGCCACCGCCACCGGGACCACCGGGACGGCCGGCGAAACCGCCGCCACCGCCGCCGCCACCGGGACGACCGGCGAAGCCGGGACGACCGCCGCCGCCACCGCCGGGACGACCGCCGCCACCGGGACCACGGCCACCGCCGGGGCCACCACCGGGACGCGGGCCGGCAGCGGGACGCTGCGGCATCATGCCCGGGTTCGGACGGTTGCCGCCGCCGGGACGGGGACCGCCCGCACCGGCACCGGCCGCGCCGCCCTGCGGGCGAGGCATGCCGCCCGGGGTCGGACGGGCGCCGCCCTGACCCTGGGGACGGGGACCACCCTGGCCGCCGCCCTGCGGGCGGGGGCCACCCGGGGCACCCTGGCCGCCGGGACGCGGGGCGCCGCCCGGACGGGGCGCCTGCGGGCGCGCCATGCCGGTGGAGCCACCAGAGGTGAAGGGGTTGTTGCCCGGACGGGGACCCGCGGGACGGGCACCACCGGGACGCGCGCCCTGGCCACCGGGGCGCGGGGCGCCCTGACGGTCGCCACGGCCCTGACCACGGTCACCGCGGTCCTGCTGACCGGGGGCCGGACGGCCACCGGGCTTCGGGGCGCCCGGACGGGCACCCTGGCCGGCGGGACGCGGGCCGGCCGGCGCCGGGGCCGACGAGGCGGCCGGGGCGGCGGGCGGCGCCGTGAACTCGGGCGCTGCCGGGGCCGGAGAAGCGGGCTTGGGAGCCGGCTTCGGACCCGGGGTAGGCCGCGGGCCCGGCGCCGCGGGGGCGGGGGTCGCGGCGGGCTTCTCCGCGGCGGCGGGCTTCGGCGCAGCCGGGCCCGGACGCGGAGCGGCAGGCTTGGAGGCCTGCGCGGGGGAAGGGGTGGGACGCGGCGCCGCGGGCTTCGCGGGCGCGGCCTTCTTCGACGCGGGCTTGCCCGCGCCGTTGGTGCCCTGGTTCAGGGCGTCAGTCAACTTGCGCACAACCGGCGCCTCGATCGTCGAGGACGCCGAACGTACGAATTCACCGAGTTCTTGGAGCTTGGCCATGACGACCTTGCTCTCCACACCGAACTCCTTGGCGAGTTCGTATACCCGGACCTTAGCCACTTCGCTCCTTTTAGGTCCGGGTTACGCCGGACCGTCGCTACTTCATGGGCGTACTCATCGCGTACTCATCGAGTGCTCATCGCAATCTCGACCTACTTCCAACTCGCGAGGTACCAGGGCCGCACGGGGGTTCCGTGCGGCGCTTCTTACGGTGTTGCCTGCTCGACGCGGTGGCGAAGGGCCGCCGTGTCGAACGGACCAGGGGACTTGAACGCCCGCTGGAACGCCCGGCGGCGGACCGCCTGGTCGAGACAGATCTCGGCGGGATGCACATAAGCACCCCGGCCGGGCAGCGTACCGCGATCATCGGGGACACATTCACCCTCGACGATCACGATCCGCAGCAGATCGCTCTTGGCCGCTCGCTCCCGGCATCCCACGCAGGTTCGCTCAGGGCAGGCGCGGGCTTGCGTCCGGCCAGACACGCTTAAGTCTACCTCCCCGCAGCGACCTCACCCCTTTGGGGGAAGAATCGAACGGCCGTCTACGTCACATTCTGTCGTGATCCAAGCGCACAGCGCCCGGAATTATTCCCCGGCGTCGGAGCCGGGCTGCTCGGTGTCCGGACGGATGTCGATCCGCCAGCCGGTCAGCCGGGCGGCCAGGCGGGCGTTCTGCCCCTCCTTGCCGATGGCCAGCGACAGCTGGTAGTCCGGCACCGTGACCCGGGCCGAGCGGGCGCCCATGTCGACGACCTCGACCTTGGAGACGCGCGCCGGGGACAGGGCGTTGGCCACCATCTCCGCCGGGTCGTCCGACCAGTCGACGATGTCGATCTTCTCGCCGTTCAGCTCGCCCATCACGTTGCGCACGCGCCCGCCCATGGGACCGATGCACGCGCCCTTGGCGTTGAGTCCGCTCCGGGTGGAGCGCACGGCGATCTTCGTGCGGTGGCCGGCCTCGCGGGCGATGGCGGTGATCTCCACCGAGCCGTCGGCGATCTCCGGGACCTCGAGCGCGAAGAGCTTCTTCACGAGGTTCGGGTGCGTGCGCGACAGCGTCACCGACGGACCGCGCACGCCCTTGGCGACGCGGACGACGTAACTGCGCAGCCGCAGCCCGTGCGGGTACTCCTCGCCCGGCACCTGCTCCTGCACCGGCAGGATCGCTTCCAGCTTGCCGATGTCGACCAGCACGTTCTTCGGGTCGCGGCCCTGCTGGACCTGGCCCATGACGATGTCGCCCTCGCGGCCGGCGTACTCGCCGAGCGTCGCGTCGTCCTCGGCGTCGCGCAGCCGCTGCAGGATGACCTGCTTGGCGGTGGTGGCGGCGATCCGGCCGAAGTCGGAGGGGGTGTCGTCGAACTCCTTGGCCTCCTGGCCCTCTTCGAGGTCCGCCGGGTCCTCCGTCGCCCACACCGTGACGTGGCCGCTCTCGCGGTCCAGCTTCACGCGCGCCCGGCGGAAACTGCCTTCGGTGCGGTGGTAGGCGATGAGGAGGGCCGATTCGATCGCCTCGACCAGCAGATCGAAGGAGATCTCCTTCTCCCGGACCAGACCCCGCAGGGCACTCATGTCGATGTCCACGGCTACGCCTCCTCTTCGTTCTTGTCCTTGCGGTTGAACTCGACCTGCACGCGCGCCTTGGCGATGTCGGCGAGGTCGAGTCGTCGGGCGGTGGGCTTGCGGCCCTTCACACCCGGTACTTCCAGGTCGAGACCCTCGTCGTCGACCTTGAGAATGCGGGCCACCAGCTCGGCGCCGTCGTTCAGCGTGAACTTCACGAGGCGGTCCGTGGCGCGGACGTAGTGGCGGTGCTCGGTCAGCGGGCGCTCGGCGCCCGGCGTCCCGACCTCCAGCTCGTACTCGCCGTCGCCCATGGCGTCCGTCTCGTCGAGCTTCGCCGAGAGCGCGCGGCTCACATCGGCGATCGCGTCCAGGTCGGCGCCCTCGTCCGAGTCGACGACGACACGCAGCACACGCTTGCGTCCCACCGAGGCCACCTCGACCTCTTCGAGGTCGAGTCCCTGAGAGCTGACGAGCGGTTCCAGTAGCTCCCGCAGCCTCTCGTTCTGGGTCGTGCTCATCCGGGTGACTCCTCGGCCGCGTGTGCTGTTGTGGTTGCTGACATTCCCTGCGCGTCAGGTCAAAGGGTATCCGGTCCAGGGGGGTGTTGCCGTCCACCGGAGGGGGGCCGACTGTACGGTGATCACCGGTCACTCCCCGTTCCCCGCCCGCTCCTGCCTCAAGGACGTCCGCCGTGCCGCTCACCACTCGTAGGAGTCTGCTGGTCTCGCTGGCCGGCGCCGCGCTGCTCTCCGGGTGCTCGGACGGCGGCGGTGACGGCGGCGGCGCCGAGGGGGCGCCCGCCGTCTCACGGGAGAAGCGGCTGCGCGCGAAGGCGGCCCGCGAGAGCGCCGACCTGCTCGGACAGTACGACCGGGCGCTCGCCGCGCAGCCGTCGCTGGCCGCCCGGCTCGCACCGCTGCGCGACGAGGTCGCCCGGCACGTGCAGGCGTTCGGCGGGGCGTCCCGGCCGAGTTCGGCGAGCAGCGCCTCGACGCCGCCGGTCGCCGAGAAGGACGTGCTGAGGGCGCTGGCGGCGGCGGAGCGGGAGCTGGCCGACCGCCGGATGAAGGCGCTGGCCGAGCCGGACACCCCGGCGGAGCAGGCGCGGCTGCTCGCGTCGGTGGCGGCGGCCGGTGCCGGGCACGCGTATCTGCTGGGTGAGGGGTGAGGATCGCGATGACCGATCAGGATCTGCTGGCCGCCGTGCAGGCGGCGCTGCGTGCCGAACACGCGGCCGTGTACGGGTACGGGGTGGTCGGCGGCCGGATCCGCGCGGGCCGCGGCGACGAGGCGAAGTCCGCGTACGACGCCCATCGCGCCCGGCGCGACGAGCTGCGCCGCACGGTGCGTGAGCTGGGCGGCGCCCCCGAGGAGTCGGCGGGCGCGTACGCGCTGCCGTTCCCGGTGCCGGACTCGGCCGCGGCGGCCCGGCTGGCGGCCGACATCGAGGACAAGGTCGCCGGGGTCTACTCGGACCTCGTCCGGGCCGCGAGCGGCGCGCGGCGGCGTGCGGCGGCCGACGCACTGCGGGAGGCGGCGGTCCGTGCGGTGCGCTGGCGCGGCAGCAGCGTAGCCTTCCCTGGGCTCACCGAACGGGCCGCGGCGCCTTCGGCGTCCGCCTCCGGTTCCACGGCGACGCCCGGCACCTGAGGAGTCTTCGGAAGGGAATCACGCGCGTATGGCTTTCGAACCGCCGCAGCGGCTGGTGAACGCGCTCGGCGAGGTGCGCGACGACGGGGCGTCCGCGTGGCTCGCCGATCTGGGCGCGCTGCTCGACGAGGCGGCGGCCCGCCGCGCGGTGACCGTGGAGCGGGTGCACGTGCCCGGCGGACGCAGCAGCCTGGTCGCCCAGGTGCGCACCGCGCAGGGCGAACCCGCGATCCTGAAGCTGGCGCCGGAGCGGTTCCGGCCGGAGGCGGAGCGGGCGGCGCTGACGCACTGGAACGGGTTCGGCGCGGTACGGCTGCTCGACGCCGGGCCGAACGACGGCGCGCTGCTGCTGGAGCGGCTGCACCCGGAGGTCTCCGTGCGGACGCTGCCGGAGGCGAAGGCGCTCCTGGAGGCGGCGGGCACGCTGCGGCGGCTGTGGGTGGACCCGCCGGCCGGGCGCAACTGCGAGACGGTGCCCGAGCGCACGGGCCGTCAGGCGACGGCGATGCGTGCGTCCGTGGACGCCTTCCCCGAGGTGGCGCCCCTCGTGGACGCGGCGCTCGCGGCGCGGGACGAGCTGGTGGCCTCCGCCCCCGAACTGCGGCTGCTGCACGGCACGTTCCGGCAGTCCAAAGTGCTGTCCGGGGAGCGCACGCCGTGGCTGGCGGTCGGTCCCGACCCGGTGGTCGGCGAGTGCGCCTTCGATCTGGCGCGGCTGGTGCGCGACCGGGTGGAGGACCTGATCGGCTCGCCGTCGGGGCCCGCGATCACCCGGCGCCGGGTGAAGAAGCTCGCCGAGTCGCTGGACGTGGAGCAGGAGCGGCTGCGCGGCTGGACACTGTTCCGTGCGGTGGAGTCCGGGGTGCGGGCGCTGCGCGTGGGGCGCGAGCGGGACGCCGAGAACCTGCTCGAATTCGCCGGCTGGCTCTGAGCGTTCAGGCAGTCAGGCGGTCAGGTCCCGGACGTAGGTGATGCCGGGGCCGCCCATCTTCAGGAGGCGTTCGCCGGCCCGGCGGAAGCCGGTGCGGGTGAGCACCGTGCGGGAGGCGTGGTTGGCCTCGGCCGCGGCGGCGGTGAGCCGGTTCAGGCCGTAGTCGGCGACGGCCACCTCGAACAGGCGGCGGACGGCGGCGGTGGCCAGGCCTTGCCCGGTGGCCTTCTCTGCGACGCGGAAGCCCAGTTCGGCGCTGCCGTCGGCCGGGTCGTAGAGGTTGAAGCGGCCGAGGATCTCGCCGTCGTCACCGGTCAGCACATGGCACTGCATCGTGCCGGCGTCCTGCTCGGCGAGGAGGGCGGCGTGCCGTTCGGCGAAGTCGCGGAAGTAGGCGTCGCCGCGGTCGGGAACATGAGCGGCGAAGAACTCACGGTTCTCGCGCTCGAAAGCGAGGACGGCCGCCGCGTGTTCCGGGGCCAGGCGCTGCAGTTCGGGCATGGTCGTCACGATAGTGCGGGCCGGTGGGGGCTGGCCGCGCAGTTCCCCGCGCCCCTGAGGCATGCGCTGCGCGCAGCCTCCCCTGAGCGAGCGAAGCTCGCTTCCAGGGGCGCGGGGAACTGCGCGGCCAGCCCCCACCGGCCGTCAGACGAAAGCGGAGCGCCTACTTGGAGGCGGTGAGGCGGGCCACGGCCTCCTCGACCGAGAGCTCCTCGCGCTCGCCGGTGCGGCGGTCCTTCAGCTCGAGGACACGGTCACCGCTGCGGCGGCCCGCGACCAGGATCTTCGGGACGCCGATCAGCTCGGAGTCGGTGAACTTCACGCCGGGCGAGATGCCCGGGCGGTCGTCGACCAGGACGCGGACGCCGGCCTCGGCAAGGAGGTCCGAGACCTCCAGGGCCAGCTCGGTCTGGAGCGCCTTGCCCGCGGCGACCACGTGCACGTCGGCGGGGGCGATCTCCTCGGGCCAGACCAGGCCCTTGTCGTCGGCGTGCTGCTCGGCGAGGGCGGCGACGGCGCGGGAGACGCCGATGCCGTAACTGCCCATGGTCACGCGGACCGGCTTGCCGTTCTGGCCGAGCACGTCGAGCTGGAAGGCGTCGGCGTACTTGCGGCCGAGCTGGAAGATGTGGCCGATCTCGATGGCGCGGTCCAGCTTCAGGCCCGTACCGCAGGCGGGGCAGGGGTCGCCCTCCTGGACCACGACGACGTCGACGTACGCGTCGACGTCGAAGTCGCGGCCCGCGACGACGTTCTTCGCGTGCACGCCGGTCTTGTTGGCGCCGGTGATCCAGGCGGTGCCGGGGGCGACGCGCGGGTCGGCGATGTACTGGACCTTCTCCAGGCCCTGCGGGCCGACGTAGCCGCGGACCAGGTCGTCACGGCCCTCGAAGTCCTCGGCGGTGACCAGCTCGACGGCGGCCGGGGCGAAGTGCGCCTCGACCTTGTCCAGGTCGACCTCGCGGTCGCCGGGAACGCCGACGGCGACGATCTCGCCGTCGACCTTCACGAGGAGGTTCTTCAGGGTCTCGGACGCCTGGACGCCCAGGTGCGCGGCGAGCGTCTCGATGGTGGGGGTGTCGGGCGTGGGGATCTCTTCGAGGGCCGCGGCGCCGGTGGCGTCGACCGCCTTCAGCGCGAACGAGACGGCTTCGGTGTTGGCCGCGTAGTCGCAGTTCGGGCAGTCGGCGAAGGTGTCCTCACCGGCCGCGGCCGGAGCCAGGAACTCCTCGGACTTCGAGCCGCCCATGGCGCCGGCGGTGGCGGCGCAGATGCGGTGGTCGAGGCCGAGGCGCTGGAAGATCTTCTGGTAGGCGGCGCGGTGCAGCGCGTAGGAGTGGGCGAGGCCCTCGTCCTCCAGGTCGAAGGAGTACGAGTCCTTCATCAGGAACTCGCGGCCGCGCAGGATGCCGGCGCGGGGGCGGGCCTCGTCGCGGTACTTCGACTGGATCTGGTAGAGGATCACGGGCAGGTCCTTGTAGGACGTGCACTGGTCCTTGACCAGGAGGGTGAAGATCTCCTCGTGGGTCGGGCCGAGGAGGTAGTCGCCGCCCTTGCGGTCGTTCAGGCGGAACAGCTCGGCGCCGTACTCGGTCCAGCGGCCGGTCGCCTCGTAGGGCTCCTTGGGCAGCAGGGCGGGGAGGGTGACCTCCTGGGCGCCGATGGCGTCCATCTCCTCGCGCACCACGCGCTCGACGTTGGCGAGGACCTTCTTGCCGAGCGGCAGCCAGGACCAGATTCCGGCGGCGGTGCGACGCACGTACCCGGCGCGCACGAGGAGCTTGTGGCTCAGCACCTCGGCGTCCGCCGGGTCGTCGCGCAGGGTCTTCACCATCAACCGGGACATGCGCTGGACCTGGGCCTTGGCCATGATTCTTGACTCCTGCTGGAAAAGGGTGGTCCCAGGAGGTTAGCCGTGCGGGCCCGGCGGCCGGAAATCGGTTGCCGGTCAGGGACGGTGACGCAGCAGCGGAAGCGGGGCGCCCATCACGGCGTACGGCTTCGGGGCGCTCGGGAAGAGCACCTGCTGGGCCAGGTCGGCGTAGCCGAGGGAGCGGTACAGACCGCGTGCGGGGCTCTCGTGGTCGATCGCGGAGAGGATCGAGCGGGGCTGGTACGCGGTGTCGGTGATCGTCGTGATCAGGGTGCGGCCGATGCCGCGGTTCTGGTAACCGGGGTGGACGTGCAGCTCCGTGATGACGAAGGAGTCGTCGAGCCAGTGGTCGGTGCCGCGCGAGCGCAGGTACGGCTCGACGACCGTGGACCACCAGTGGGTGCGGTCGTTCGGCATGCCGTACACGAAGCCGACGAGGCGGCCGGTCTCGGTGGTGGCGCCTAGGGCGCGGGCTCCCGGGTAGGTGATGTGACGCAGCACAATCTGGCGGCGGACCGCGATCTCGTCGTCGCTGAGGCCGAAGGCATGGGCCTGGACCGCGAGGGCCTCGTCCACGCGAGTGCGCAGGTCGAGGGGGCCGATGGTGACGGAGGGCTCGTCCGTGCTGCTGCGGTGCGGCATGCCCCGGAGAGTACCCCGGGGCGGGCGGGTGAGGGGGCGGGCGCTAGAACAGCACGCTCATGAAGGCGCCGACTTCCTCGAAGCCGACCCTGCGGTAGGCCGCGCGTGCCGGGGTGTTGAAGTCGTTGACGTAGAGGCTGACGATCGGGGCCACGTCCGCGAGGGCGTAGCGGACCACGGCTGCCATGCCGGGGGCGGCGAGGCCCTTGCCGCGGTGCTCGGGCGCCACCCAGACGCCCTGGATCTGGCAGGCCTCCGGGGTCGCGGCGCCGATCTCCGCCTTGAAGATCACCTTGCCGTGCTCGTCGAGGCGGGCGAAGGAGCGGCCCGAGCCGACCAGTTCGGCGACCCGCGCCTGGTAGAGCAGGCCGCCGTCGCCCGCCAGCGGGGAGACGCCGACCTCCTCGGTGAACATCGCCACGCACGCCGGCATGATCGTTTCCATCTCGTCCTTGCGGATGCGGCGGACGTAGGGGTCGGGCTCGACGTGGGCCGGCAGCCGGTCGGTGACCATCAGGGGCTGGTGCGCGCGGACCTCGCGGGCCGGGCCCCAGGAGGGTTCGAGAAGCTGCCACAGGCGGGCCGTGGGCTCGGCCGGGCCGACGATGGAGGAGCAGCGGCGGCCGGCTCTGCGGGCGCGGTCGGCGAAGCCTCTGACGGCTCGGTCGGTGGCGCAGATGGGCACGAGGTTGGCGCCCGCGTAGCACAGGGACCGGAGCATGCCGTCCTCGTACCAGCCCCACATCTCGCCGCCGAGCCGCCACGGGTCGAGGCCCGCGATGCGGACGCGGGCCGTCACGAAGGCGTTCACGACCGGCTCGCGGTCGAGGACGGCGAGCGCGGCGTCGAGGTCACTCGGTTCGAGGACCCGGGTGGTGGTCTGAGTCAACACGTGCGGGGCCTTTTGGCGGGGAGGGCTGATCTCCGCACTGTACCTGGCGGTGGCAGCGGGTGTACTGGGGCTGCCTTCGGCCGCCCTCCGCCGGGGCGTCTGCCGGGTGGGGGTTCGTCGGCGGCTGCCGGCCGGTGGCCTCTTCCCGCGCAGTTCCCCGCGCCCCTGAAGCGAGCTTCGCTCGCCCAGGGGAGGCGCGCGGAACAATCAGGCCGGACCCTGAATCAGCCGGCGATCGCGACGGACGGCTCGCCGGAAGGCACCCCGTCCTTCTCCATCTGCTCGGCGATCTTGAGGGCTTCCTCGATGAGGGTCTCCACGATCTTCGACTCGGGGACGGTCTTGATGACCTCGCCCTTGACGAAGATCTGGCCCTTGCCGTTGCCGGAGGCGACACCGAGGTCGGCCTCGCGGGCCTCGCCCGGGCCGTTCACGACGCAGCCCATGACGGCGACGCGCAGCGGCACCTCCATGCCGTCGAGACCGGCGGTGACCTCCTCGGCGAGCTTGTAGACGTCGACCTGGGCGCGCCCGCAGGACGGGCAGGAGACGATCTCCAGGCGGCGGGGCTTGAGGTTCAGCGACTCCAGGATCTGGTTGCCCACCTTGATCTCCTCGACCGGCGGGGCCGAGAGGGAGACGCGGATGGTGTCGCCGATGCCCTCGGAGAGCAACGCGCCGAAGGCGACGGCCGACTTGATCGTGCCCTGGAAGGCGGGCCCGGCCTCGGTGACGCCGAGGTGCAGCGGGTAGTCGCACTTCTCGGCGAGCAGCCGGTACGCGTTGACCATGACCACCGGGTCGTTGTGCTTGACCGAGATCTTGATCTCGCGGAAGTCGTGCTCCTCGAAGAGCGACGCCTCCCACAGAGCCGACTCGACGAGCGCCTCGGGGGTCGCCTTGCCGTACTTCTGGAGCAGGCGGCGGTCGAGCGAGCCCGCGTTCACCCCGATGCGGATCGGGGTGCCGTGGTCCTTCGCCGCCTTGGCGATCTCCTTGACCTTGTCGTCGAACTGCTTGATGTTGCCCGGGTTGACGCGGACCGCGGCGCAGCCGGCCTCGATGGCCGCGAAGACGTACTTGGGCTGGAAGTGGATGTCGGCGATCACCGGGATCTGCGACTTCTTCGCGATGATCGGCAGCGCGTCGGCGTCGTCCTGCGTGGGGCAGGCCACACGCACGATCTGGCAGCCGGACGCGGTCAGCTCGGCGATCTGCTGGAGCGTGGCGCCGATGTCGGACGTCCGCGTGGTCGTCATCGACTGCACGGAGACCGGGGCGTCGCCGCCCACGGCGACCGTGCCGACCTGGATCTGCCGGCTCTTGCGCCGCTCGGCGAGCTTGGTCGGTACGTCCGGCATGCCGAGAGAAATCGCAGTCATCTGCTGTGCAACCCCAAGGTGTGGATCGAGGATCGAGTCCAGAGGCTTCCGAGATTACGTCACCGGTGCACGGCCGAGCACATCGCGCCCTGCCGCACCACCCGAAGGTGGGCGGCCGGGCACCCAGGGTGCCCGGCCGCCCCGAACATCACGCGATCAGGAGATTTTCACCGGGTTAACGACGTCGGCGATCAGCACCAGGATCGTGAAACAGACGAAGATTCCCGCGACGACGTAGGCCACCGGCATGAGTTTCGCGACATCGAACGGGCCCGGGTCGGGACGCCGGAACACCCGCGCGACGTTGCGCCGCAGTGCCTCCCAGAGCGCGCCCGCGATGTGTCCGCCGTCCAGCGGCAGCAGCGGGAGCATGTTGAAGAGGAACAGGGACAGGTTGAAGCCGGCCACCAGCATCAGGAACATGGCCAGCTGCTGGGTCGCCGGGATGTCGATGGTGAAGATCTCACCGCCGACCCGGGCCGCGCCGACCACGCCCATCGGGGAGTCCGCCTCGCGCGGGCCGTCGCCGAACGCGGCGTCCCAGAGTGCGGGGATCTTCGCGGGCAGCGCGACGATGGAGTCGACGGCGTCGCCGACCCGGTCGGTCATCCAGGACACCGAGTCGCCGAAGTCCTGGTGGACGACGCCGGTGGCGGCGGTGAAGCCGAGGAACCCGGCCTTCACGTAGCCGTCGGTGATCTGGCCGCTGGAGTCCTTCTTCGCCACCTGGTTGGTGGCGATCTTCGCGGTCAGGGTCTTCCGCTGCCCGTCGCGCTCGACGACGATCGGGACGGTCTTGCCCGCGCTCTCGCGGATCTCGTCGGACAGCGTGTTCCACTTGTCCGTCGCGATCCCGTTGAACGAGACGATCTTGTCCTTCGCCTGGAGTCCCGCCGCCTTCGCCGGGGACGCCGGGTCGGACGCCTTGCAGGTGTCACGTTCGGCGCTGGCCTTGATGACGCAGGCGGAGACCGACGAGACCACGTTCGTCTGCTGGGTGACGCCGAAGCCCATCAGGACCGTGAAGAAGAGTCCGACCGCCAGGATCAGGTTCATGAACGGGCCCGCGAACATCACGATCACCCTCTTCCACGGCTTGCGCGTGTAGAAGAGCCGGGTCTCGTCGCCGGGCTGCAGTTCCTCGAAGGCCGCCGCCCGCGCGTCCTCCACCATCGACCGGAAGGGTGAGGTGGAGCGGGCCTCGATCTTGCCGTCCGGGCCGGGCGGGAACATGCCGATCATCCGGATGTAGCCGCCGAGCGGGATCGCCTTGACGCCGTACTCGGTGTCGCCCTTCTTCCGCGAGAAGAGGGTGGGGCCGAAGCCGACCATGTACTGCGGCACGCGGATGCCGAAGAGCTTCGCCGTCGACAGGTGGCCCAGCTCGTGCCACGCGATGGAGACGAGCAGACCCACCACGAAGATGACTATGCCGAGGATCATCATCAAGGTCGTCATGCACGAGCCTCCGCGGCCGTCTTGTCCGTCAGCGTCAGTTCACGGGCCCGGGCGCGTGCCCAGGTCTCCGCTTCGAGGACGTCCGCGACGGTGAGCGAAGTTCCCGTTTCCGGTGTGCCGTGTTCCTCGACGACCTTCGTCACCGTGTCCATGATCCCGTTGAACGGCAGGGCGCCCTTCAGGAACGCGTCCACGCACTCCTCATTGGCGGCATTGAACACCGCCGGGGCCGTCCCCGCGAGCTCCCCCACGTGCCGGGCGAGCCCCACCGACGGAAACGCGTCGTTGTCGAGCGGGAAGAACTCCCAGGTGGAGGCCTTGGTCCAGTCGAAGGCGGGGGCCGCGTCGGGGATCCGCTCGGGCCAGCCGATGCCGACGGCGATCGGACCGCGCATGTCGGGCGGGGTGGCCTGGGCGAGCGTGGAGCCGTCGGTGAACTCGACCATGGAGTGCACGTAGGACTGGGGGTGGACGACGACCTCGATGCGGTCGAACGGAATGTCGTAGAGCAGGTGTGCCTCGATGACCTCCAGCCCCTTGTTGACCAGGGTCGCCGAGTTGACGGTGATGACCGGGCCCATCGCCCAGGTGGGGTGCGCGAGGGCGTCCTCGACGGTGACCTGCTCCAGATCGGCCCGGGTGCGGCCGCGGAACGGGCCGCCCGACGCCGTCACGACCAGCTTGCGCACGTCGGCGCGGGTCCCCGCGGCGACCGCCTGGAAGAGCGCCGCGTGCTCCGAGTCGACCGGGATGATCTGGCCGGGCTTCGCGATGTTCTTGACCAGCGGGCCGCCGACGATCAGCGACTCCTTGTTGGCCAGGGCGAGGGTGCGGCCCGCTCCGAGTGCGGCGAGCGTCGGGGCCAGGCCGATGGAGCCGGTGATGCCGTTGAGCACGGTGTGGCAGTCGCCGCGGCCCGCGATCTCGGTGGCGGCGTCGGGGCCGGCCAGGATCTCCGGCAGCGGCTCGCCGGCGCCGTACTGGGCGGCCAGGGCCTCGCGCAGCGCCGGCACGGCGTCCTCGCGGGCCACGGCGACCGTGCGCACGCCCAGGCGGCGGGCCTGTTCGGCGAGGAGTTCGACCCTGCCGCCCGCCGCGCTCAGGGCGGTGACGCGGAAACGGTCCGGGTTGCGCAGGACCAGGTCGATGGCCTGGGTGCCGATCGAGCCCGTCGAGCCCAGGACGGCGATGTCCCGCGGGGTGTCGGTGGGGGCCGGATCGAAGACGAGGTGGGGGTCCGCGAGCGGGGACGGGCTGACGGAGCTGTCGGGGCTGTCGGTCATTGCCCCATTCTTGCGCGCGCGGGCCGCGCGGCCGACAGGGTGCCCCGGCAGTTCGTCCTCAAGGGGTCGTCGAGCGCACATATGGGGTGGGATTCCGGAAGCTGCCGGGCCGGAACAGGCGGGGCGCGTGCTCCCTCCCGGCTCGACCTCGAACGACCGGCCCCCGCCGCCTCGGGCGGTGGGGGCCGTGGGCCGGAGGTCACCCCTTCTCGATCACCCGGCGCAGATTCGGCCGGGGAGCCTCACCCTTCTTGGCGTCCGCGATCCACGGTCCGTCGCCGCTCGGGTCGACGACACCCTGCTCCAGCCAGGTGTACGTACCGCCGAGCACGCCCTTGACGACCTTGCGGTCCAGCTCGTCGGTGTTGGTCCACAGCCGGTCGAAGAGTTCGTCGACGCGGATGCGGGCCTGGCCGCAGAAGACGTCGGCGAGCTGGTACGCCTCGCGGCCGTACTCCTCGGTGGTGCGCAGGAGTTCGGCGCGCACGCAGGCCGCGCTCATCGCGAACAGTTCGGCGCCGATGTCGACGATGCGGCCGAGGAAGCCCTGCTTGGTCTCCATGCGGCCCTGCCAGCGGGACATGGCGTAGAAGGTGGAGCGGGCCAGCTTGCGGGCCGAGCGCTCCACGTAGCGCAGATGGCCGGACAGGTCGCGGTGGCCCGCCGGGTGGAACTCGCCGTACGAGCGCGGGAGCTGACCGGGGCCGGTGACCAGCTTGGGCAGCCAGCGGGCGTAGAAGCCGCCCGCCTTCGCGCCCGCCCTCGCCTTGTCGGACAGGGACTTGTCGGGGTCGATGAGGTCGCCGGCGACGGAGAGGTGCGCGTCGACCGCCTCACGGGCGATCAGCAGATGCATGATCTCGGTGGAGCCCTCGAAGATGCGGTTGATGCGCAGGTCGCGGAGGATCTGCTCGGCGGGGACCGCGCGTTCGCCCCGCTCGGCGAGCGACTCGGCGGTCTCGAAGCCGCGGCCGCCGCGGATCTGCACCAGCTCGTCCGCCATCAGGCAGCCCATCTCGGAGCCGTACAGCTTGGCGAGGGCGGCCTCGATGCGGATGTCGTTGCGGTCCTCGTCGGCCATCTGCGAGGAGAGGTCGACGACGGCCTCCAGGGCGAACGTGGTCGCCGCGATGAAGCTGATCTTCGCGCCGACCGCCTCGTGGAACGCGACCGGCTTGCCCCACTGCTCGCGCGCCGCCGACCACTCGCGGGCGATCTTCAGACACCACTTGCCGGCGCCGACGCACATCGCGGGCAGCGAGAGCCGTCCGGTGTTGAGGGTGGTGAGCGCGATCTTCAGTCCGGCGCCCTCGGGCCCGATCCGGTTCGCCGCCGGCACCCGGACCCGGTCGAGGCGGGTGACGCCGTTCTCCAGGCCGCGCAGGCCCATGAACGCGTTGCGGTTCTCGACCGTGATGCCCTCGGATGCGGCCTCGACCACGAACGCGGTGATGCCGCCCTTGTGCCCCTCGGACTTCGGGACGCGCGCCATGACGACGAGCAGATCGGCAACGACGCCGTTCGTCGTCCACAGCTTGACGCCGTCGAGGATGTACGAGTCGCCGTCGGGGACGGCGGTGGTGGCGAGCCGGGCCGGGTCGGAGCCGACGTCCGGCTCGGTCAGCAGGAACGCGCTGATGTCGGTACGGGCGCAGCGCGGCAGGAAGGTGTCCTTCTGCTCCTGCGTCCCGAACAGCTTCAGCGGCTGCGGTACGCCGATGGACTGGTGCGCGGAGAGCAGGGCGCCGATCGCCGGGGACGCGGAGCCGACCAGGGCGAGCGATTTGTTGTAGTACACCTGGGTGAGGCCGAGCCCGCCGTACTTCGTGTCGATCTTCATGCCGAGCGCGCCGAGTTCCTTGAGCGCGTTGACCGTCTCGTCGGGGATCTTCGCCTCGCGCTCGATGCGGGCCGAGTCGATCTCCGTCTCGCAGAAGTCGCGCAGCTTGGCCAGGAACTCCTCGCCGCGCTGCGCGTCCTCGTCGGCGGGCAGCGGGTGGGGGTGGATGAGGTCGATCCGGAACCGGCCGAGGAACAGCTCCTTCGCGAAACTGGGCTTGCGCCAGTCCTGTTCGCGTGCGGCCTCGGCGACCTGCCGGGCCTCCCGTTCGGAGACCTTCGCCTGATGCTGGGGTGTTGCGGACATGAGGTTCACCTCGCCGCTTCGGGTCCACCGGCCCGGTCCCGTTACCGGCCGGTGCTACCCGATCGTATGTACCCGAAAACAGGCATGTCGACCAGTCCTCGGACCCGGTTGGCTCTAGTCGGCGTCGATGCCGCGCGTGGTGAGGGCGGCCCGCAGCTCGGGGCCGAGGAACTCCGATCCGGTGACGCGCCGCAGGTTGGGCAGCAGCGCCAGGTCGTCGAGCACCCGGATGTCGAACAGGTCGTCCTCCCCGTCCCACACCGGCGCGCACTCCTGGTACACCCGCAGCCCGCCGTCCATCACCAACTCCTCCACGGAGGCGAGGAGTTCGTCACCTATCTCCAGTGCCTCGAAGTACTCCCGCGCCTCCGGCACGATCTTGTACGCCAGATCGTGGTCGTACGCGTACGTCCACGGATCGTCCCCGAGCCCGCGCTCCTTGAGCAGATCGGCGATCCGGAACGCCGGCGCGAGGGTCCCGTCGGTGTACATGAGCTGCTCGACGACGACGAGCTTGAAGTTGAGGTCGGTGAAGGTGGCCATGGGGGGAATGTAGGGGGCGGCACTGACAACGGGGCCGGCGCGCATGCGGAACGGCGGCCCGAACCCCCGCACAGTGGGTTCGGGCCGCCGTTCTGTCAGGGACCTACAGGGCGAGGCCGGTCAGGACCAGGACGCGCTCGTAGGTGTAGTCGTCCATCGCGTAGCGGACGCCCTCGCGGCCGACGCCGGACTGCTTGGCGCCGCCGTACGGCATCTGGTCGGCGCGGTAGGAGGGGACGTCACCGACGACGACGCCGCCGACCTCGAGGGCGCGGTGGGCGCGGAAGGCGGTCTGGAGGTCGTGCGTGAACACGCCCGCCTGGAGGCCGTACTTGGAGTCGTTGACGGCGGCGAACGCCTCGGCCTCGCCGTCGACCTTCTTCACCGTGAGGACGGGGCCGAAGACCTCCTCGCAGGAGATCGTGACGTCGGCCGGTACGTCGGCCAGGACGGTCGGCGCGTACGTGGCGCCGTCGCGCTTGCCGCCCGCGAGGAGGGTGGCGCCGGCGTCGACGGCCTCGGTCACCCAGGTCTCCACGCGCTTGGCGGCGTCCTCGCTGACCAGCGGGCCCACGTCGGTGGCCTCGTCGGCCGGGTCGCCGGTGACCTGCGCCTCGACGGCGGCGACGATCTTCGGGAGCAGCCGGTCGTAGACGGCGGCGTCGGCGATGACGCGCTGCACCGAGATGCAGGACTGGCCGCCCTGGTAGTTGGAGAAGGTCGCGATGCGGGTCGCGGCCCAGTCGAGGTCCTTCTCGGAGGCGTAGTCGGCGAGGACGACCGCCGCGCCGTTGCCGCCGAGCTCCAGGGTGCAGTGCTTGCGCGGGACGCTGTCCATGATCGCGTAGCCGACCGGGCCCGAGCCGGTGAAGGAGATGACCGGGAGGCGCTCGTCCTGGACCAGGGCGGGCATCTTGTCGTTCGGGACGGTGAGGACCGACCACGAACCGGCCGGGAGGTCCGTCTCCGCGAGCAGCTCGCCCAGGACGAGGGAGGAGATCGGGGTCGCGGGCGCCGGCTTCAGGATGATCGGGGCGCCGACCGCGATGGCCGGGGCGACCTTGTGGGCGCTGAGGTTCAGCGGGAAGTTGAACGGCGCGATGCCGAGGACGACGCCCTTCGGGATGCGGCGGGTCAGGGCGAGGCGGCCCTGGCCGCCGGCGTCGGTGTCGAGGCGCTGGGCGTCACCGCTGTTCCAGCGGCGGGCCTCCTCGGCGGCGAACCGGAACACGGAGACCGCGCGGCCTACCTCGCCGCGGGCCCACTTGATCGGCTTGCCGTTCTCGGCGGAGATCAGCTGGGCGATCTCCTCGGTGCGCTCGGTGAGGCGGTCGGCGACGTGGTTCAGGGCCTTGGCGCGGACGTGGGCCGGGGTCGCCGCGAACTCGTCGACCACGGCGTGGGCCGCCGCGACGGCCTCTTCGACCTGGGCCTCGGTCGGCACGGCGACGGTGCCGACCAGGCGGCCGTCGTAGGAGTTGTGGACGTCGAAGGTCTCGTCCCCGGTGGCCTGGCGGCCGGCGAGCCAGAAGGCGTGGGTGGCGGTCATGTGTCTTCTACCGGCCTCTCCGTGTTCGTGGGCTTGTTGCGGGGTCCACGTTAGGTGGGGCGCCGGGTGGATCGGTTTGGCCGGGCTGGAGTGTTCGGGGACCTTTGTTGGACGGTTCGTCGGGTGCCGACCGGTGGCCGCTTCCCGCGCAGTTCCCCGCGCCCCTGAAGCGAGCTTCGCTCGCCCCGGGGCCGGGGGGAAGGCGCGCAAAGCGCAGCCTTCAGGGGCGCGGGGAACTGCGCGACCAGCCACGACGGTGGCGAGCGTGACGCGCAGCGTGCGGCAGCCCGCCCCCACCGGAGCCGCAGACGAACGACCGGCTAGGCGCCGGTCGCCTTCAGGGCCAGCCAGAGCTCCATGCGGACGTCCGGGTCGTCCAGGGAGCGGCCCAGGATCTCCTCCACCCGGCGCATGCGATAGCGCAGGGTGTGGCGGTGGACGCCGAGATCGGCGGCAGCGGCATCCCACTGGCCGTGCCGCGACAACCACGCCCGGAGCGACGCGACGAGGTCTCCCCGACCCGTCGCGTCATGATCGCGCAGCGCCCGCAGCAACCCGTCCGCGAACGCCCGCACCGCGTCGTCCCCGAGCAGCGGAAGGACCGACCCGGCGACGACGTCCTCGTGCTCGACGAGGACCCGCCCGCGCCGCCGCGCGACCGACAGCGCCTGCTCGGCCTGCTTGAACGCGGTGGCCGCCGCGATCGGCCCGGCCGGCGCCGAGAAGCCGATGACCAGTTCCTCGTCGGGGCCGCCCGACGAACCGGAGGCCGCGGACCGGGTGACCTCCAGCGCCTCCGCGTACTGCGCGCAGGCCTCGCCCGCCGCTCCCCCGTCG
Organism: Streptomyces sp. NPDC001904; assembly: GCF_040297005.1. Classification (NCBI taxonomy): domain Bacteria; kingdom Bacillati; phylum Actinomycetota; class Actinomycetes; order Kitasatosporales; family Streptomycetaceae; genus Streptomyces; species Streptomyces sp. NPDC001904. The sequence goes on from NZ_JBEOYI010000009.1 coordinate 105,324, forward strand.
ACCACGAGCAGCACCACGCGCTCCCCGTCCGGCACGACGAGCACGGCCTCGCCGGAGCGCGCGGCGGCGGACTCGACGATGTCGATGAGGACCGGGACGGGGTCGCCGGGCGCACCGCCCGCTCCGGTCACCGCCTCGGCGAGCAGCAGCGCGGTACCGGCCGGCCGGCCCCCGCTCGGCGCGACGCCGGTGGGCGGCGGCGCCACGGCCTCCGCGAGCACCATCCGGAAGGGCGCGTCGAGCAGCGCCCCGTACAGATCACCGGCGACGGCCCGCGCGTGGTCGGGTTCACCGGCGAGGAGCATGCGCAGCACGGCCGCGCCGATCCGCTGCTCGGCGGCGTACAGGGCCCGTGAGCGTTCGGTGGTGAGCGTCAGCAGGGCGATGGCGGAGTGCAGCGCGTACCGCTCGGCGGTGCCGAGCGCGGCGGCCGTGCCGACCGCGAGCGCCGCGCGCGGCCTGCGACCGGTGCCGATGGAGTGCAGTTCGACGCGGTCGGTGCCGTTGTCGGAGCCGCCCGCGACGACCGCGCTGGCCGGTGCGGGGCGCTCCCGGAGCCGTTCGACGTCGGGGGTCAGCCGGGCCGCCCGCCGCCCGGCCCACTCCGGGGCGGTGGCGACGACGGCGCCCGAGGCGTCGTACAGCGCGGCCCAGCCGTCGACCTGGGCGGCGAGCACGGAGAGCAGTCCCTCGGGGCCCTCGCCGAGCGCCTGCTTGGTCAACTCGCGCTGGGCGGCGAAGCCGGAGGTGACGGCCCGGTACTGGTCGGCGGCGATGGCGGCGGAGACGGCCTTGCTGATGGCGATGAAGGGCGTGCGGGGCGGTACTTCGAGGAGCGGCAGGCCCTCGTCCTGGGCGGCCCGCACCAGCGCGTCGGGCACGGCGTCGTAGTTGACCCCGACCGCGAAACCGAGGCCGACGACGCCCGCGCCGACGAGCCGTTTCACGTAGCGGCGCATGGCCTCCGGGTCGTCGGCGTCCAGCTTGAGGGCGGTGATGAGCAGCAGCTCGCCGCCCTCCATGTAGGGCACCGGATCGGCCAGCTCGCTCACGTGTGCCCAGCGAACGGGGGTGTCCAGGTGCGCCTCGCCCGCGCGCACGGTGAGTTTGAGCGCCGAGTGGTGGACGAGCGAGGCGAGCGTGGGCGGCATGGGGGCCTTCAGGTGTGCTGTGGGGGGAGGGCAGACAGGCGGGCGGACAGCGGAGTTGTGAAGCTTTTGGACTCTCCGTATGAACGCCCCGTGCCGATTCTGCCTCACCGTACGTACTCCCGGGGCCCCGCCCCCGCGTCCCCCGGGGCCACGGGCACGCCCGCCGGGCCGCCGTCAGCCGCGCAGATCGACCAGGAGCGGCGGCGCGTGCTCACCGCGCACGGTGGTGAGGGAGAGCACGGCGTGGCCGGGCGGGACGGCGTGCGCGAGGTCGGAGGCGGACCAGCGTTCGCGCTCGACCTGGCGGACGGTGATCGCGCGGGCGGTCGGCGCCCGCCCGGTGATCACCCGGCGCACCGCGTGCAGTGCCTTGCCCGCGGGGGTCTCGGCGATGATCTGCCGGTCGGTGACGTCGCGGGTCTCGGTCCACTCCTTACCCCAGACCTCGGCGAAGTCCTGACCGTCCCACGGGGTGAGCCCGGACAGTGCCATCCGGCAGCCGACCGCGCCGAGCAGCGGGGAGCGCAGGGCGCGCGGCACGTCGTCGAGGGTGCGCAGGGTGAGGACGGCGCCCGCGTTGGCCGAGCGCAGACGCTGCACGGCGCGCACGGCCTGCGGGGTGACGACCCCGGTGGCGTCGTCGAGGACGAGGCAGGCGAACAGGGAGCGGTCCTCGCGCACCGCCACGTTCGCCGTGAACTGGGCGAGCACGAGCCGGGCCAGGATCCGGGAGGCGTCGGCGTGCCCGCGCTCGGGCAGGTCGATGCGGACCCGGACCGGGTGGTCGAGGGCGCGCAGGGAGAACGGCCGGGTCCGCCCGGAGGTGTCGAAGAACGAGGCGAAGGCGGGCCGGTCGAGCAGGGCGATCCGGTCGGCGAGGACGGCGCCCACGTCACCCGACTGGCTCAGCTGCCGCTCCCGCGCGTCCAGCTCGCGCAGCATCGCCTCGTGCCCGGCCTCGGTGAGCGCCTTGCGCAGCGCGCCGAGGGCGGTGGGCGCCCCGTCGAGCAGCTGCCGCAGTTCGGGGACGGACGGGAAGCGGCCGTGCACCGCGTGGTACGGGCCGAGCAGCTGGCCGAGGACGGTCGTGGAGCGGCGGCTGTCGCCGCTGGGGTGCGGGTCGGCGAGGTCGCCGACGAGCGCCTCGGCGAGCACGGCCGCGGCCTCGTCCGGATCGGTGGAGCCGCCGTACAGGTCGAGGTCGTAGACGGAGTCGGACTGGCCGACGCGGACCACGACGTCGTAGGCGTCCTGCGGGCCCAGCCCGGCGCCGGCCGCGCCGACGACGATCACGGCGGCCCGTCCGGCGAGCGCGCCCAGGCAGAGCGACTCGGCGAGCGGCCACACGACGGCGCTGGTCTTGCCGGCACCGGGCGGACCGACCGCGAGCAGCGAGGTGCCGAGCAGGTCGGGGCCGACACCGAGGCCGACACCGCGGTACGCGTACGGGTTGCGCTCGTCGTCGGCGGCGGCGCCGAGCCGGACCTGCGCGGTGCCCAGGTCGTGGCGGGCCGCTCGGGCGGGCAGGTCGCGGACGCCGGAGGGGTGCGGGCAGGCCGCGGCGCCGTCCTTGACCACGGCGGCGGAGAAGGCGGCGAGCGAGTGCTTGCCGCGCTTCACGCCCTGCCAGGCGCGGGCGATCCGGGCGTGGTCGACGTCGCGCATCAGCCCGGCGCGGGCGTCGGCCCCGAGCCGGTCGGCGGCGTCGACGGCACCGGCCTCGCGCAGGGTGGGCCACTGGACGGGGTCCTTCTCGGGGGCGACGGGCCGGGCGGCCTGCACCGGCTCCGCGGCCTTGCGCCAGGCCGGGTAGCCGAAGCGGCGCCAGATCTCGCCCCAGCGGCCGAGCCGTCCGACGGCGACCATGATGCCGACGGCGAAAACGCCGTAGTAGAGGTACACGACGACGACGGAGGTGAAGGAGTGCGGGGACGCCCAGGAGTCCGGGATCATCGCGTACAGCGGGAGCAGCCACCAGCCGCCCAGGTAGCCGTTCCACAGCAGCGACCAGACCAGCCAGCCCACCAGGAACGCGATGACCGCACCGCTGAGCAGCTGTCTGGTCGGGGTCACCGCCGGTTCCACCTCGGGCCGCGGCCGGTGTCCGAACCGCCACATGCCCGGTGCGGCGGTCGGCCGCGGGGTGCGCAGCCAGGTCAGGAACTCCGACCCGGCGGCCGCCTCGTCGCGCACGCCCGGTGCGTGCGCGGGACGCGGTGGCGGTGCGACCGGGCGGGCCGGATGCGGTACGGCGGCACGGCCGTGCTCCGCGGCGGCGCCGCTCGTGCCCTGCGTGCCCTCGGTGTCCATGGCCCGTGCCCCCTGCTCAGCGCATCTTTTTCTGCGAATCGGCCTCAATGTAGTGCCCGTACCTAGGGAGTTCACCGGTTACGCGCCCCGTTACGCGCGCCTTCGGCAGGTACGTACCTCCGTATGTATATGTCCACGGCGGACAACGGCCCGGGACGACCCCACCCCGATGGAGCATGACCGGCCCCTTCCTTCGCCCCTAACCTGCGAGGAAAGCCCCCGTACATCCCGGCGAAACCGGACCAGAGCCCGGTGACACGCCCTCTTCACCACAAGGAGCCCCGCATGAGCGACATCCCGCAGGAGCGCCGCGTCGTCACCGCCATCCCCGGCCCGAAGTCGCAGGAGCTGCAGGAGCGCCGCCTCGCCGCGGTCGCGGCCGGCGTGGGCTCCACGCTGCCGGTGTTCACCGCCCGCGTGGACCGCGGCATCATCGAGGACGTCGACGGCAACCGTCTGATCGACTTCGGTTCCGGCATCGCCGTGACCTCGGTCGGCGCCTCCGCCGAGGCCGTGGTCCGCCGCGCCTCCGCCCAGCTGCAGGACTTCACCCACACCTGCTTCATGGTCACGCCGTACGAGGGCTATGTGGAGGTCGCCGAGGCCCTCGCGGAGCTGACGCCGGGCGACCACGCCAAGAAGTCGGCCCTGTTCAACTCCGGCGCCGAGGCCGTCGAGAACGCCGTCAAGATCGCCCGCGCGTACACCAAGCGCCAGGCGGTCGTCGTCTTCGACCACGGCTACCACGGCCGTACGAACCTGACGATGGCGCTCACCTCGAAGAACATGCCGTACAAGCACGGCTTCGGACCGTTCGCCCCCGAGGTCTACCGCGTACCGGTGGCCTACGGCTACCGCTGGCTGACCGGCGAGGAGAACGCGGGCGCCGAGGCCTCCGCCCAGGCGATCGACCAGATCACCAAGCAGATCGGCGCGGAGAACGTCGCCGCGATCATCATCGAGCCGGTACTCGGCGAGGGCGGCTTCATCGAGCCGGCCAAGGGCTTCCTGCCCGCGATCCGCGAGTTCGCCTCCGACAACGGCATCGTGTTCGTCGCGGACGAGATCCAGTCCGGCTTCTGCCGCACCGGCCAGTGGTTCGCGTGCGAGGACGAGGGCATCGTCCCCGACCTGATCACGACCGCCAAGGGCATCGCGGGCGGCCTGCCGCTCGCCGCCGTGACCGGCAGGGCCGAGATCATGGACGCCGCGCACGCGGGCGGCCTCGGCGGCACCTACGGCGGCAACCCGGTGGCCTGTGCCGGTGCGCTCGGCGCCATCGAGACGATGAAGGAGCTCGACCTCAACGCGAAGGCGAAGGAGATCGAGGCGACGATGAAGGCCCGCCTGACGGCGATGCAGGAGAAGTTCTCCGTCATCGGCGACGTGCGCGGCCGTGGCGCGATGATCGCCATCGAGCTGGTCAAGGACCCGGCGACCAAGGAGCCGGACGCGGCGTCCACCGCGGCGATCGCCAAGGCCTGCCACGCCGAGGGCCTGCTCGTCCTCACCTGTGGCACCTACGGCAACGTGCTGCGCTTCCTGCCGCCGCTGGTCATCGGCCAGGACCTGCTCAACGAGGGCCTGGACATCATCGAGAACGCTCTCGCCGCGCTCTGAGCGGAACGGCGGTCGGAGCATGTGAAGAAGGTGTGGGGGCCCCATGGCAGCTTGCCGAACCGGCTGTCGTGGCCCCCATTCCCTGACGTACGGTTTCCGCAGATGAGAGAAACACCCCGCCCGCAGGGGACTGCGGGCGGTTCCGGGTCGGAGCCTCCCCAGCCCTGCCCTGGTCGTGCCCTCGCGCACACACCCGGAGCCTCCGGCTCCGGAACTCCTCACCGATCGGACGGTCGCCCGCCCCAAACCCCCCGGGGCGCGCGGCACGCCGATCAGATCGGGCGCCTCGGAGCTACCCCCCCTGCTCCGGGGCGCCCGGCCACTTTTCTGGCCGCCTTCGCGGCTCTCCTCTTCGCGGTCCTCACCTGGCAGGTGGCGGCGGACGGCCCGCTCCTGGCCCCCGACGAACGTCTCGGCACCGCGATCCGCACCAGCGCCGTCCCGTCGGGCCCGGCGGAGTTCTTCGCCGACCTCGGCAATCTCCAGATCGCACTCCCGGTCATGGCCGCCGTCCTCGCGTACGTCACGTGGCGCACCCGCCACTGGCTCCCGGCGACGACCGCCGCACTCACGATGGTCCTGACCCTGGCCGTCGTGGCCCCCCTCCAGTCCCTCCTGGCCCGCCCCGGCCCACCCCCGATGTCTCCGGAGACGGGCTTCTACCCGTCGGGGCACGCGGCGACGGCGGCGGTGGCGTACGGGTTGTGCGCCCTGCTCCTCGGCAGACGTGAACCGGCCTACGGATACGTCGTGTTGAACGTGGGCGTCGGGATCGGCCTCGTACGGCAGGGCTATCACTGGCCGGTCGACGTGATCGGCAGCTGGTGCCTGTCGGTCCTGCTGCTCACCGGAGTCGCCCACCTCCTGGCACGGTACGGTCGACAGCCGGACGGCGATGGTTGACGGAGGGGGCTGCGCATGGCGGACGGGCTGGAGCGGACGGTCGTGGCGTTCGAGGGCCGGGAGTACGCCCTCACCCCGTCGCCGGGCACGGTGATCCTGCCGCTGCACGGACAGAAGATCCACCACGACCCCGCGTGCCGGCATCTGACCGACGCGCACACCCTGCGCCGCGCACCCGATCCGGACGGGTTGCTCTGGCGGCGTCTGATCGACTCGGCGCCGACCGACGACATCGCGGGACGTGCCGCGTTCGCCAGAGAAGTGGGGCTTTCGAACGCTCAGGGGCGTCCGGTCACCGGTGTGTGCGGCTGCGTCCTCGAACCGGTCACCTCCGCACAGGCCGAGACCATGCGGCCGTGGCCGCTCGCCGACGCCCTCGCCACGTTCGACCGGGCCGGCCACGAGAAGACGCTGGCCGAGGCGGAGGAACAGGCGGCCGGGATCCGGGAGGCCTTCCCGCTCGCCGGGTGGCCCACCCTGTCGCTGGCGCGCTACGCGCTCGGGCAGGGCGACAGCGCCACCACCCGGCCTTACTGCTACCGCCTCGAGTTCGGCAGCAGCGCGGTCGGCAGCATCGCGGGCGGCTCGGCGATGAAGCACCTCGTCTTCCGTCGCAAGGACGGCAGTTGGTGGCACGATCCCCGGTACCCCGACGTCGAGACGGCGTGGCAGGCCGTGCGGTCCGGGATCGTCGAGGCGGTGGAGGCGGCCCGCGACGGGAGACTGTCCGACATCGACGCGATCGACGCGGTCCGCTCGGGTCCCTCCCTGATCGCCAAGACCCTGTCGGTGTACGTGCCGCAGTCCACGCTCCCGGTCCACGCGGGCGAGTCCGTGCGCCACTTCCTGCACCGGCTGACCGGGCGGCCCGCGCCGCGCCTGGAGCGGTTCGCACTCCAGGCGATGCTCAAGCAGGTGATCGACGCCGACGGGCGGTTCGCGGGCTGGCCGCCGCAGCTCGTGATGCGGTTCCTGTACTGGTGGGCGGATCCGAACCGGATCCAGCAGATCGTCAAGATCGCGGCGGGCCGGGACGGCGCGCTGTGGGAGCAGTGCCGCGCGGGCGGGTACATCGCGGTGGGCTGGGACGAGATCGGCGATCTGCGCGAGTTCGCCGACAAGGACGAGTACACGGCCGCGTTCCGCGAGGCCTTCAGCGCCCAGCACAACAACTTCCAGTCGAAGGTCTCCGCGAAGGCGAACGAGGTCTGGAAGCTGCTGAGTCTGCGCGCCGGTGACCTGGTCGTCGCCAACACGGGGGCCAGCCAGATCCTCGCCGTGGGCCGGGTCACCGACGAGGGCTACGCGTGGCGTCCCGAGCGGGCGGACCACCGGCACACCGTCTCCGTGGAGTGGGACGACGGCTACGAGGGCCGGCTCGCCGAACCGGAGCGTTCCTGGGCCACGGTAACGGTGAAGGACGTTCCCCCCGCCACCTGGAAACGGATCAAGGACCTGCGGCGGACGGAGACCCCGGAAGCGGCCGGGCAGTCCGAGGAAGCCCCCGTCCCACCGCTGGAACCCCTGCTGCGGCGCATCGCCGAGGGCCTCGACCGGCGCGGCCAGGTCGTCCTGTTCGGCCCGCCGGGCACCGGAAAGACGTACACCGCCCTGAACTACGCGGTGCGCGGACTCGGCGAGGTCAGCGGCCTCCCCGGCCTCGACCCGTACGCCGAGCCCGGCTCCCCCGGCTACGAGGCCGCTCTCGCCGCGCTGGTGGAGGCGGGCCTGCTGACCGTGGTCACCTTCCATCCCGGTTACGGCTACGAGGACTTCGTCGAGGGATTCCGGCCGATACCCGGAGCCGGAGGCACCGGACTCGCGCTCGACCGGGTCGACGGTGTCTTCAAGCGGGTCTGCCGGGCCGCGGCCAAGGATCCGGAGCGCCCGTACCTGATCGTCGTCGACGAACTGAACCGGGGCGATCTCCCCAAGATCCTGGGCGAGTTGATCACCCTGATCGAGCTCGACAAGCGGGGCCGCACGGTCACGCTGTCACTGAGCGGCGAGCGCTTCGCCGTCCCGCCGAACGTCCGGCTCGTCGGCACGATGAACACCGCCGACCGCTCCGTGCGGATGCTCGACGCCGCCGTCCGCCGCCGCTTCGCGTTCCTCGAACTCCTCCCCGACTCCACGCCACTGGAGGGCTGTTACGTCGGTCAGCTGCACCTCGCCGAGATGCTGGACGCCCTCAACGAGCGCATCCGCACCCGCCTCGACCGGGAGAAGCAGATCGGCCACGCCTACTTCCTGCCGGGCGGCACCCCGGTGGACACGGCGGCCGAACTCGCCGCGATCGTGCGCGGCGAGGTGCTGCCGCTGCTCCAGGAGTACGCGTACGACGATTACACACTGCTCGCCGCGTTCCTCGGCGAAGAGCTGGTGGACCGCGACAGCCACACCCTGCGCGAGGTCGAGGACGACAAGCTGATCGCCGCCCTCTACAAGGAGTTCCAGGTCAAGGACCAGGCGGAGTAGGCGTGCGCGTCCTTGCCCTGCGCGAGTACGAGAGCCGGGAGTTCGACGGGATCCGGCTCAGCGCCGCGGACCGGAGGGCGGTCGCCGACGAGCGGTTCGCACGCCGCCTGCGGGTGCGCGAACTGGTCGGCGGGCGGATCGAGGTGAGCGCGGGGCCGCACGTCGGCGTCGTGTCCCTGGACAGCTGCGAGATCCGCGTCGAGCCCAAGTACCTGGGCACCGGCCTGGACGTGCTGCGGATGCTGCACCACGCGGTCGGCACCGCCCCCGCGCCCCTGGCCGCGCGGCGCACCTTCACCGACGGCGCCCCGCATCTGCGGGACCTGGTGGCGCTGATGGTCACCGCGCACGCCGAGCGGCTGCTCGCGCGCGGGGTGCGTCGTGACTACGTGCGCCGCGAGGCGCCACTGCCCGCTGTCCGCGGGCGGCTCCTGCCGGACCGTCAGCTCCTGCACCACTACGGGCAACTGGACCGGCTGGCCTGTCGCTACGACGACTTCGACACCGACATCGTGGACAACCGGGTGTGCGCGGCCGCGACCGATCTCGCGGCCCGCACCACCTCGTCGCTCGCGGTCCGGGCGCGCGCCCGCCGGGTGGCGGGCCGCTTCGCGCAGTACGCGCCGACCCGTCCGGCCGACGCGCGCGCGGACCTGGCACGGCTGAGCTACCACCGGTACAACGAGCACTACCGCCCCGCCCACTTCTGGTCGGCGCTGCTGCTGACCGGCGGCGGCCTCGACGACCTCTTCGGCTCCGGGCCGCTGGCCGCGCGGGCTTTCCTGATCGACATGAACGAGCTGTTCGAACTGTTCGCGACCCGTCTGCTGGCCGAGGCCGCGACGGGCACGGGCCTCACGGTCGAGAGCCAGTCCCGGCACACCCACGTCCTGTGGAACGAGCGGACCGCCCGCCCCTACAGCGAGATACGCCCCGACATCCTGATCCGCGGCGGAACGGACGCGCTTCCCTTCGTGCGCCCGGTGGACGTCAAGTACAAGCTGTACGAGACCCGGAAGGTCTCGACCGCCGACCTGTACCAGGCCTTCCTGTACGCGCACGCCCTGGCCCGCGACCCCGGCGACGCCCCGCCCACCTGCGTGCTGCTGCACCCGGGCGGGGCGTCGGGAGACCGTGCGGCCGTGGCCGTGCGGCGCTGGGACGGAGCCGTGTCGGCGCGGGTGCGCCCGGTGCCGCTGGACCTGCCCGCGGCACTGGACGCACTCGACTCACCCCGGCGGGCGGAGTTCCTGGCCGGGCTGCTCGCCGAGACGACCCGGCGCGGCTAGCCGCCGAAGTACGCGTCGAAGTTCTTCTGAAACTCCCAGTTGTTGAAGCGGTCCCAGTTCACCGACCACGTCATCAGGCCGCGCAGCGTCGGCCACGTCCCGTGGGTCGTGTACGAGCCGCAGTTGGTCTTCTTCGTGAGGCAGTCCAGGGCCTTGTTCGTCTCGGCCGGGGCGACGTAGCCGTTGCCCGCGTTGGTCGAGGCGGGCATGCCGATGGCGACCTGGTCGGGGCGCAGCGGCGGGAAGACGTTGTTGGCGTCGCCCGCGACCGGGAAGCCCGTCAGGAGCATGTCGGTCATGGCGATGTGGAAGTCGGCGCCGCCCATGGAGTGGTACTGGTTGTCGAGGCCCATGATCGGGCCCGAGTTGTAGTCCTGGACGTGCAGCAGGCTCAGGTCGTCGCGCATGGCGTAGATGACCGGGAGGTAGGCGCCGCAGCGCGGGTCCTGGCCGCCCCACTTGCCGCTGCCGTAGAACTGGTAGCCGTTCTGGACGAAGAAGGTCTCCGGGGCCATGGTGAGGACGAACTTGTCGCCGTACTTGGCCTTGAGGGTCTTCAGCGCCGAGATCAGGTTGACGATCACGGGCGTGGTCGGGTTCTTGAAGTCCGTGTCGCCCGTGTTCAGGGACAGGGAGTGGCCCTCGAAGTCGATGTCGAGGCCGTCGAGGCCGTAGGTGTCGATGATCTTCGAGACGGACGAGACGAAGGTGTCACGGGCCGCCGTGGTGGTGAGCTGGACCTGGCCGTTCTGGCCGCCGATCGAGATGACCACCTTCTTGCCGGCCGCCTGCTTGGCCTTGATCGCGGCCTTGAAGTCGGCGTCCGACTCGACGTTCGGGCACTCGGTGACCGGGCAGCGGTTGAAGCGGATGTCGCCCGAGGTCACCGAGGTCGGTTCACCGAAGGCGAGGTCGATGACGTCCCAGCTGTCGGGGACGTCGGCGAGGCGCGTGTAGCCGGCGCCGTTGGCGAAGCTCGCGTGGAGGTAGCCGACGAGGGCGTGCGCGGGGAGACTGCCGGAGCCGCCGCCCGGGTTGCCGGTGCCCTGGGCCGTGGTCGCCGTGACGGCGGTCGACTTCGAGGACTCGCCCGCGTCGTTGAGCGCGGAGACCTGGAGGCTGTACGCGGTGGCGGGCGTGAGGCCGGTCAGGGTCGTCGAGGTGCCGGTCACGGTGCGGGACTTGGTGCCGTTGACGTAGACCGCGTAGCTCGTCGCGCCGGAGACGGCGGGCCAGGACAGGGCGAGGGACGTGGCGGTGACGGAGCCGGCCGTGACACCCGTCGGGGCGGCCGGGACGACGGGTGCCGCGCCGCCGGGGCCGATCAGGCTGATGTCGTCCGCGGTGTAGGCGGGGGTGCCGTACCAGCCGTGGGTGAAGAGCGTGACCTTGGTGGTGGACGGGCCGGTGGTGAAGGTCGTCGTCAGCTTCTGCCAGTCGGCCGCCGACTGGGTCCACGTCGAGACGTCCGTGGTGCCGGTGCCGGTCGCGCCGAGGTAGACGTAACTGCCGCGGACGTAGCCCGAGAGCGAGTACGTGGAGCCCGGCTTCACCGTCACGGTCTGCGTGCACTGGGCGTTGTCGCCCGCGGTCGGGGTCCCCTGGAGGGCCGAAGTGCCGCTGTGCGTCGGCGAGCTGACGATCTTTCCGGTGCCCGCCGAGCACGTCCAGCCGTCCAGGCCGGACTCGAAGCCGCCGTTGCGGGCCAGTTCGCTGTCGGCGGCGTGGGCGGGGGCGGTCAGCGCGGTGAGGCCGGCGGCGGCGAGCGCCGCCGCCGTCACGGCGGTCAGGAATCTGCGGGGTGGTCCGGTACGGGCCATGGCTGCCTCCGGGCGTGGCGGGGGAAGGGGCACGGTGGAGCGAAGTGCGCCCAACTTGGTCCAGACCAATTGAGTTGTCAAGAGTTCGCGGAACCCCGAGATCATCTTGTGCCCCGCCTACTCCCCCGACTCCCGGGCCAGTTGGGCAGCCGCCTCGTGCATCGCGAGTTCGAGCAGCGCCGGATCGGTGAGCGTGCCCTGGCCGTCCGGCGGCACCAGCCAGCGCACGCCGCCGGTGGCGCGGCCCGGGTAGGGGACCACGATCCAGGTGCCGTGACCCGCGCCCCGCACCCCCGTGCCGAGCCAGCGCGCGACCGTGCCCGCCGGGACGAAGAAGCCCATCCGGGCGTCGCCGAAGTCGGCGAGGACCGGGCCGGGGCGGTCGATGACACGGGTGAGGACGTCGAGCGTGGGATAGCCCAGCTCCCCCGGCAGGATCAGCACGTCCCACTCCTTGCCCGCGGGCAGCAGGGCCACCCCGAGCGGATTGCGCTCCCACTCCCAGCGGCACGCCTCCGGATCCGGCGCCACCGACACCAGCCACTCGACCGCCGACTTAGCCACGCCTGAGCCGGTCATGGCGGGACCTCCCTCTCGCTTCGATTCCGATGGTCACGAGCGAGAGCGGGCAGCGCCCCGCGCATTACGCGGGTTCGGCCGCTTTCCTGGAGTGAACCGGATCACACGTCTCATCAGGGCGTACGCCGGTTCACTGGTCTCCGGTCACGGAATCTCCCGGCAGGACGACGGACGACGCGGACGCGCGGCGGCAGATCCGGGCCGCGATCGACGGCGAGCCGAGGCTGCTCGAACCGGAGGTGCGCGCCTGCGAAGCGCGCGTCGTGCATCTGACGTACCACTCGGCCGATCGCGGGCGCCGGGTGCGGCGCAGCTCCGGGTGGCGCCGCCACCCGGAGGCCGGGTGGCGGCTGTACTTCCATCAGGGGACGCCCACCGAGGAGTGAGCGTCCGGGGCACCGGCCTCCGGGCCGGTCTCAGCTGTCGAAGCCGAGCCCCACCGCGTCCATCGCCTTCAGCCACAGGTTCCGGCGGCCGCCGTTGTCGTCGGCGCGGGCCAGCGACCACTTGGTCAGCGCGATGCCGGTGTACGCGAACGGCTCGGGTGGGAACGGCAGCGGCTTGGAGCGGACCATCTCGAGCTCCGTGCGCTCCGTGCGCTCCCCCGACAGCAGGTCGAGCATGACGTCCGCGCCGAAGCGGGTCGCGCCGACGCCGAGCCCGGTGTACCCGGCCGCGTACGCCACCTTGCCCGCGTGCGCGGTGCCGAAGAACGCCGAGAAGCGCGAGCAGGTGTCGATCGCGCCGCCCCACGCGTGCGTGAAGCGCGCGCCCTCCAGCTGCGGGAAGCAGGTGAAGAAGTGGCCGGCCAGCTTCGCGTACGTCTCCGGGCGGTGGTCGTGCTCGGCCCGGACCCGGCCCCCGTACGGGTAGATGGCGTCGTAGCCGCCCCACAGGATCCGGTTGTCGGCCGACAGGCGGAAGTAGTGGAACTGGTTGGCCGAGTCGCCGAGGCCCTGGCGGTTCTTCCAGCCGATCGAGGCCAGCTGGTCCGCGCTCAGCGGCTCGGTCATCAGCGCGTAGTCGTAGACCGGGACGGTGTACGCGCGTACCCGCTTGACCAGGGACGGGAAGACGTTCGTGCCGAGGGCCGCGTGCCGCGCGAAGACCCGGCCGTACGGGGTGCGCACCGCGACCCCGCCCGCGTTGGAGGCGAGCTGAGTGGCCGGCGTGTTCTCGTAGACGCGGACGCCGAGGTCGAGGCAGGCCTGCTTGAGGCCCCAGGCCAGCTTCGCCGGGTGGAGCATGGCGACGCCGTCGCGGTCGTACAGGGCGCCCTGGAAGGTTGGCGAGTTCACCTGCTCGCGGGTCTGCTCCGCGTCGAGGAGTTCCAGGCCGTCGGCGAGACCGGCCTCGGCCAGCTCCTCGTGGAACTCGCGCAGTTCGGTGACCTGGTGCGGCTGCGTCGCCACGTCGAGTTCGCCGGTGCGCTCGAAGTCGCAGTCGATGGAGTAGCGGGCGACCGCCGCCTCGATGGCGTCGAGGTTGGCGGCGCCCAGCTCCTCCAGCTTCTTGATCTCCTTGGGCCAGCGGGTCAGCCCGTTGGCCGTGCCGTGCGTGAGGGAGGCGGCGCAGAAGCCGCCGTTGCGCCCGGAGGCTGCCCAGCCGATCTCCCGGCCCTCGACGAGGACCACGTCCCGGCCCGGGTCGCGCTCCTTGGCGAGCAGGGCCGTCCACAGGCCGCTGTAGCCGCCGCCCACGACCAGCAGGTCGCAGTGCTCGTCGCCGGTGAGGGCGGGGCGGGCCTCGGGGCGGCCCGGGTCGTCGAGCCAGTAGGCGACCGGCTTGGCGTCGGCCAGTGATTGGGTCCAGCGATTCATGGCACCAGCGGCCATGATTCCAACTCCCTCAGAAATTTCGAGAGGACCTGTGGTTCAGGAGCTCTTGTTCTTTCGCCTGCCGACCATCATTCCGGCAAGCACACACAGTACGGCGACCAGGAACATGGCCGTACCGATGACATTGATCTGAACGGGTGTGCCGCGCTGCGCCGATCCCCAGACGAACATGGGGAAGGTCACGGTCGAGCCCGCGTTGAAATTCGTGATGATGAAATCGTCGAAGGAGAGCGCGAAGGCGAGCAGGGCGCCCGCCGCGATCCCGGGTGCGGCGATGGGCAGCGTCACCCGGAGGAACGTCTGCACCGGACCGGCGTACAGGTCCTGCGCGGCCTGTTCCAGGCGCGGGTCCATCGACATCACGCGTGCCTTGACGGCCGTCACCACGAAGCTCAGGCAGAACATGATGTGGGCGATCAGGATCGTCCAGAAGCCCAGCTGAGCGCCCATGTTGAGGAAGAGCGTGAGCAGCGAGGCCGCCATCACGACCTCGGGCATCGCCATCGGCAGGAAGATCAGCGAGTTCACCGCGCCGCGCGCCCGGAAGCGGTAGCGCACCAGGGCGAAGGCGATCATCGTGCCGAGCGCGGTCGCGCCGAGCGTGGCCCAGAAGGCGATCTGGAGGCTCAGCGAGAGCGAGCCGCACATGTCGGCGACCCCGCACGGATTCTTCCAGGCGTCGAGCGAGAATTCCTGCCACTCGTAATTGAAGCGGCCCTTCGGCTTGTTGAAGGAGAAGAGCGTGACGACGACGTTCGGCAGGAGGAGATAGGCGAGCGTGAAGAGGCCCGCGAGCACCACCAGATTGCGGCGTATCCAGCGCACGAAGGGCATCAGACCAGGTCCTCCGTTCCGGAACGGCGAATGTAGAAGGTGACCATGAACAGAATGGCCGCCATGAGGATGAAGGAGAGCGCCGCCGCCGTCGGATAGTCGAGGATGCGCAGGAACTGGGTCTGGATGACGTTGCCGACCATCCGGGTGTCGGTGGAGCCGAGCAGGTCCGCGTTGACGTAGTCGCCGGTCGCCGGGATGAAGGTGAGCAGCGTGCCGGAGACGACACCCGGCATCGACAGCGGGAAGGTCACCTTGCGGAACGTGGTGATCGGCGACGCGTACAGGTCGCCCGCCGCCTCGTGCAGCCGGCCGTCGATCCGCTCCAGCGAGGTGTAGAGCGGCAGGACCATGAACGGCAGGAAGTTGTACGTGAGTCCGCAGACGACCGCGAGCGGGGTGGCGAGGACCCGGTCGCCGTCGGTCATGCCGAGCCAGGCGGTGACGTCGAGCAGGTGCAGCGAGTTGAGCGTGCTCACGACGACGCCGTTGTCCGCGAGGATCGTCTTCCAGGCGAGCGTGCGGATCAGGAAGCTGGTGAAGAACGGCGCGATGACCAGGACCATGATCACGTTGCGCCAGCGGCCCGCGCGGAACGCGATCAGATAGGCCAGCGGGTAGCCGAGCAGCAGACACAGGACGGTGGCGAGGCCCGCGTACAGCACGGACCGCAGGAACTGCGGCCAGTACTCGGACAGCGCGTCCCAATAGGTGGCGAAGTGCCAGGTGACGGTGTAGCCGTCCTCCAGCGACCCCTGCTGTACGGAGGTGGAGGCCTGGTAGATCATCGGCAGCGCGAAGAAGACGATCAGCCAGAGCATGCCGGGCAGCAGCAGCCAGTACGGGACGAGACGGCCGCGCCGCTTCGGCTTGCGGGGAGCCGGTGTTTCGGACGGCGTCTCGGGCGCCTCGGTGAGAGTGGTGCTCATGCCGCCGCGTCCTCCGAGACCTTCTCCACGCCCGCCTCGGCGTCCTGGTCCGCGTCCAGACCGAACGTGTGCGCGGGGTTCCAGTGCAGGACGACCTCGGCGCCGGGCACGAGCCGGGCGTCCCGCTCGATGTTCTGGGCGTAGACCTCGAACGCGTCGCAGAGCGGGCTGTCGACGACGTACTGCGTGGAGACGCCGATGAACGACGAGTCGGCGATCCGGCCGGTGATGCGGTTGCGGCCGTCGGGGATCCGAGAGGCGTCGTCGGCGTGGGTGAGGGAGATCTTCTCGGGGCGCACGCCGAGCAGGACCTTCTCGCCGGTGGCGGTGGAGGCGGTGGAACATCGGGCGCTGGGCAGCACCAGCTTGCCGTCGCCGGCCCGCAGGGTGAGGTCGTCGCCGGCCCGGCCCGCGATCTCGGCCTCGATGAAGTTCGAGGTGCCGAGGAAGTTGGCGACGAAGGTGGAGCCCGGGTTCTCGTACAGGTCGGTGGGGGCGCCGAGCTGTTCGACGCGGCCGGCGTTCATCACGGCGACGGTGTCGGCCATGGTCATGGCCTCCTCCTGGTCGTGCGTGACGTGGATGAAGGTGATGCCGACCTCGGTCTGGATGCGCTTGAGCTCCAGCTGCATCTGGCGGCGCAGCTTGAGGTCGAGGGCGCCGAGCGGCTCGTCGAGCAGCAGCACCTTGGGGTGGTTGATGAGGGCGCGGGCGACGGCGACGCGCTGCTGCTGGCCGCCGGAGAGCTGGTGCGGCTTCTTGCGCTTGTGCTCGCCGAGCTGCACCAGGTCGAGCATGTCCTCGACCTGCTTCTTGACCGACTTGATGCCGCGGCGGCGCAGACCGAAGGCGACGTTCTCGAAGATGTCGAGGTGCGGGAAGAGCGCGTACGACTGGAAGACGGTGTTCACCGGGCGCTTGTAGGGCGGCAGTCCGGTGACGTCCTGGTCGCCGAGCATCACGGTGCCGGTGGTCGGCTCCTCCAGGCCCGCGATCATGCGCAGCGTCGTGGTCTTGCCGCAGCCGGAGGCGCCGAGGAGGGCGAAGAAGGAGCCCTGCGGGACGGTGAGGTCGAGCGGCTGGACGGCCGTGAAGCCGTTGTCGTACGTCTTGCTGATGCCGGTGAGACGTACGTCGCCGCCGTGGTCGCTCTGAGGGTGCGTCGTCATGGTGAGTCCAAGGAGTCCGGGGGAAGGGGGTGGGCAGCGGGCACCGGGTCAGCCGCCGGTGAGCTGGGCGAACTTCTGCTCGTACGACGTCTCTTCCTTGGCGCTGAGCGACCGGAAGCCGTGCGCCTTGGCCGACATGGCCTTGTCGGGGACGATCAGCGGGTCGGCGGCCGCGTCCTTGTCCAGCTTGGCCAGCTCCGCCTTGACGACGGTGCTCTCCAGCGGGGTGACGTAGTTGATCGCGTCGGCGAGCTCGGCTCCGACGGCCGGCTCGTAGAAGTAGTCCATGAGCTTCTCGGCGTTCGTCTTGTGACGCGCCTTGTTGGGGATCAGCATGTTGTCGGTCGACGTGATGTAGCCGGCGTCCGGTATCGCGAACCGTACGTCGGGGTTGTCGGCCTGGAGCTGGACGACGTCACCGGCCCAGGCCAGACAGGCGGCGAGGTCGCCCTGGTTGAGGTCGGCGATGTAGTCGTTGCCGGTGAAGCGGCGGACCTGCTTGTTGTCGACGGCCTTCTGGATGCGGGCGACGGCCGCGTCGAAGTCGTCGGTCCTGAAGTCGCGCGGGTCCTTGCCCATGTCCAGGAGCGTCATGCCGATGGTGTCGCGCATCTCGGAGAGCAGGCCGACCTTGCCCTTGAGCTTGGGGTCGTCCAGGAGCTGCGAGACGGAGGTGATCTCCTTGCCGCCGGTGGCCTTCACGTTGTACGCGATGACCGTGGCGATGCCCTGCCAGGGGTAGGAGTAGGCGCGCCCGGGGTCCCAGTCGGGGTCGCGGAACTGGGTGGCCAGGTTGGTGAACGCGTGCGGCAGGTTCGCCGCGTCGAGCTTCTGCACCCAGCCGTAGCGGATGAGGCGGGCGGCGAGCCAGTCCGTGAGGACGATGATGTCGCGTCCGGTGTCCTGGCCCGCCGCGAGCTGCGGCTTGATCTTCCCGAAGAACTCGACGTTGTCGTTGATGTCCTCGGTGTACTTCACCTTGATCCCGGTGCGCCGCGCGAAGGCGTCCAGGCTGGGGTGGTGCTTCTTGTCCTTGCTGAGGTCGATGTACTCGGTCCAGTTGGAGAAGTTGACCGTCTTCTCCTTGGCCGAGTGGTCCTCGGACGAGACGCCGCCCGAGGACTTGCTCGCGGCGGGGATGCCACAGGCGCTGAGCGCGCCGAGCCCGGCGACGGCGAACGCGCCGCCCGCCGAGGCGCGCAGCAGGGAGCGGCGCGACGTCCACGCCGACGCCGCGGCCCTGCCGTGGTGGAAACTGCGCCTCATCGCGGCCAGCTGGGCCGGGGACGGGCGGTCGGGCTCGTACTGCTCCATGCGCGTGGTTGCCCTTTCGGGAGTCCCTTGCGGGAAGGTGGAGTAGGCCGCGGGTCAGGCGGCCAGGTGGCTATCGGTCCCCGAAGACGGTGCGGTGCCAGTCCTTGCGGACCACCGCGGTGTTGTCGAACATGACGTGCTTGAGCTGCGTGTACTCCTCGAAGGAGTAGGCGGACATGTCCTTGCCGAAGCCGGATGCCTTGTAGCCGCCGTGGGGCATCTCGCTGAGGATCGGGATGTGGTCGTTGACCCAGACACAGCCGGCCTTGATCTCGCGGGTGGCGCGGTTGGCCCGGAAGACGTTGGTCGACCAGGCGGAGGCGGCGAGCCCGTACGGGGTGTCGTTGGCCAGCGCGATGCCCTCGTCGTCGCTGTCGAAGGGCAGCACGACCAGGACCGGCCCGAAGATCTCCGACTGGACGATCTCGCTGTCCTGCGGGGCATCGGCGATGAGGGTCGGCTTGTAGTAGGCGCCCGGGTGGTCGGGGGCCTCGCCGCCGGTGACCACGCGCGCGTAGGCGCGCGCCCGGTCGACGAACCCGGCGACGCGGTCGCGGTGGACGTGCGAGATGAGCGGCCCGAGGTCGGTGTCCTCGGCGAAGGGGTCGCCGAGCCGGACGGTCTCCATCAGGGCGGCGGTCTTCTCGACGAACGCGTCGTAGAGCGGGCGCTGCACGTACGCGCGCGTGGCGGCGGTGCAGTCCTGCCCGGTGTTGATGAGCGCTCCGGCGACGGCGCCGTGCGCGGCCGCGTCGAGGTCGGCGTCGTCGAACACGAGGAACGGGGCCTTGCCGCCCAGCTCCAGGTGGAGCCGCTTGACGGTCGCGGTGGCGATCTCGGCGACGCGCTTGCCGACGCCGGTCGAGCCGGTGAAGGAGGTCATGGCGACGTCGGGGTGGCCGACCAGGTGCTCGCCCGCGTCCCGGCCCGCGCCGGTGACGACGTTGACGACGCCCTCGGGCAGCCCGGCCGCGACGGCGGCCTCGGCGAACAGCAGCGAGGTGAAGGGGGTCAGCTCGGCGGGCTTGAGCACGATGGTGTTGCCCGCGGCGATGGCCGGCAGGACCTTCCACGCGGCCATCTGCAGCGGGTAGTTCCAGGGCGCGATGGAGCCGACGACACCGATCGGCTCACGCCGTACGTAGGAGGTGTGGTCGCCGCTGTACTCCCCCGCGGACTGGCCCTGGAGATGGCGGGCGGCGCCCGCGAAGAACGCGGTGTTGTCGACGGTGCCCGGCACGTCGAACTCACGGCTCAGCTTGATCGGCTTGCCGCACTGCAGCGACTCGAACCGGGCGAACTCCTCGGCCCACTCGTCGAGCACGGCCGCGAACCGGTGCATCGCGTCGGACCGCTCGCCCGGGGTCAGGCCCGACCAGCCGGGGAAGGCCGCGCGGGCGGCGGCGACGGCGGCGTCCACGTCGTCCGTTCCCGCCAGCTCGTACGTGTAGACCTCCGTGCCGGTGGCCGGGTCGACGACCGCGTGGGTGCGGCCGGAGGTGCCCTTGGTGAGGCGGCCCGCGATGTGGTTCGCGCCGTCGGCGAATCGTTCTTGTACGGAGGTGGTGACGGACGTGGCCGAGAGGGGGTTGGCCGAGGTGGGGTTGTGCATGAGTGCTCGCTCTCGCTCTCCTCCGCCGGTGGTTCCCGTCCCGCGGGCACCGGCGTGGCTCCAGCTCGATTTGAGTGCCGATCCTGACAGAGCCCTACTACTCCAACAAGTGATTCCGTTGTTGCCTTTTGGTTACGCGACGGAATCTGTCGACCAGGTGTCGAGTCAGCCTGGAAAACCCAGGACGGAGTGTCAGTGGTGCGTGCCAAACTCCCGTGTATGGAGATCGACAGCAGGGAATCGCTGGTGGCGGCCCTGGGGGTGGGGACCCTAGTGAAGTACCTCCCCTTCTGGGGACACGCCCCGCGGGCGGACGGGGAGCTGGGGGCGAGCTGCCTCAGTCAGTGGTGGCCGTCGCCGTTCACGGTGGACGACGTGGAGTACGCGACGGCCGAGCACTGGATGATGGCCGCGAAGGCCCGGCTGTTCGGTGACGCCGAGGCGGAGCGGCACGCGCTGGAGGCCGGGCACCCCGCGCAGGCCAAGAAGGCGGGGCGCCTGGTGCGCGGGTTCGACGAGGCGGTGTGGCAGCGCGAGCGGTTCGGCATCGTCACCGAGGGCAGCGTGCACAAGTTCGCCTCGGACCCGGCGCTGCGGGCGTTCCTGCTGGGCACCGGTGACCGGGTCCTGGTCGAGGCCAGCCCCGTGGACCGGGTGTGGGGCATCGGGCTCGCGGCGGACGATCCCGGGGCGCTCGACCCGAGGAGATGGCGGGGGCCGAATCTGCTGGGCTTCGCGCTGATGGCGGCGCGGGAGCGGTTGCGGGGCTGACCTCGCCGGTCGCCTAAAAAGTGGCGACGATCAGCACGACGAAGCCGACGGCCAGAGCCGCCCCGGCCGAGCCGCAGATGATGCCGGTGAGCGCCTGCCCCGGGTTGGTGGCCTGGCCTCGCCTGGCCTTTCCGCGGCCGATGGCTCCGAAGATGATGCCGAGGACTCCGCAGACGATGGCGACGGGCCACATCAGGAACAGCACGTCCGAGATGATGCCGAGGACCATCGCGGCGACCCCGAGCCCGTTGCTCGGCTGCGCGGGCATCGCGCCCGGCCAGTACGCGTAGCCCTGGGCACCGCCGTACGGGGCGGGGGCCTGCGGTGCCGGGTGGCCGTACTGGGGGCCCGGGTAGCCGTACTGCGGCCCCGGGTAGCCGTACTGCGGGCCCGCCTGCTGGGTGTCGTAGAGCGGCCGGCCCGGACCCTCGGGCGAGATCGGGGGCGGCGGCACCGGGCTGTGGTCCTGCGGTGCGGGCGGGGGTGCGTACGGTGCCGGGCCGGGCTGCGGCGGTGCCTGCGGTCCGGGGACGAACGGCATCGCCGTCACGGTCTGCCGGTCGTGCAGATCCGGCGTCGCGTCCCCGGCCTTGGCGAGGGACACGTCCTGCGGCGGGGCCCAGGGGTCGCGGTCCTGCGGTGTGCTGCCGCCGGTCATGTACGGCCCCCTCCGTGATCTGCTGCGCGTCCCGGCCCATGGTAGGGCGTTCCCCGCCCCCGGGGTCGGGCAGGTTCCCGCCCCCGCTCCGGGAGGCCCGGCCGTCGGCGCCGGGCCGTCCGCATACGATGCCCAGGACCCCGATCAGCCGATCACCCAAGTTCCTGGGGAGGAATCCGTGAGCTCCGTGAGCAAGAATCTGCAGACCTTCGTCGCCGGACTGCCGAAGGCAGAACTCCACGTCCACCACGTGGGATCGGCCTCCCCCAGGATCGTGTCGGAGCTGGCCGCACGGCACCCCGACTCGAAGGTCCCGGCGGACCTCGAACGGCTCACGGAGTTCTTCACCTTCAAGGACTTCGCCCACTTCATCCAGGTCTACCTGTCGGTCGTCGACCTGATCCGCACGCCGGAGGACGTCCGGCTGCTCACGTTCGAGGTGGCCCGTGACATGGCCCGGCAGAACGTGCGGTACGCGGAGCTGACCATCACCCCGTTCTCGTCGACCCGGCGCGGCATCGACGCCCGCGCGTTCATGGACGCGATCGAGGACGCCCGCAAGGCGGCCGAGGCCGAGTTCGGCACCGTGCTGCGCTGGTGCTTCGACATCCCCGGTGAGGCGGGCCTGGAGTCGGCCGAGGAGACGGTGCGGCTGGCGACGGACGACCGGCTGCGTCCGGAGGGGCTGGTCTCGTTCGGCCTCGGCGGACCCGAGATCGGCGTCCCGCGCCCGCAGTTCAAGCCGTACTTCGACCGGGCGATCGCGGCCGGCCTGCACTCGGTCCCGCACTCCGGCGAGACGACGGGCCCGGAGTCGGTCTGGGACGCCCTGACCGAACTGCGCGCCGAGCGCATCGGCCACGGCACGTCCGCCGCGCGGGACCCGAAGCTGCTCGCCCACCTCGCCGAGCACGGCATCCCGCTGGAGGTCTGCCCGACCTCCAACATCGCGACGCGCGCCGTGCGCACCCTCGACGAGCACCCGCTGAAGCAGTTCGTCGACGCGGGCGTGACCGTCACCATCAACTCGGACGACCCGCCGATGTTCGCCACGGACCTCAACCACGAGTACGAGGTCGCCGCCCGCCTCCTCGGCCTCGACGAGCGGGGTGTCGCCGACCTCGCCAAGAACGCGGTGCGCGCCTCGTTCCTCGACCCGGCGGGCAAGGCCCGGATCGCCGACGAGATCGACGCGTACACGCGCGACTGGCTCGCGGGCGCGTAGGACGACCTCCCGGGACGCCAGAATGGGCTCATGCGCACCGTGACTGCCGTCGCCCACCGAGGCGACCCCTACCGCGTCCGCGAGAACACCCTCCCGTCCCTGCGTTCCGCGCTGGACCGCGGCGCGGACGCCGTGGAGATCGACGTACGCCTGACGCGCGACGGCGTACCCGTCCTCCTCCACGACGCGACGCTGAAGCGGCTCTGGGACCACGACCGCCCGCTGTCGGCGCTCTCCGCCACGGAGGTGCGCGAGGTGACGGCGGGCGGTGTCCCGACGCTGACCGAGGCGCTGGCCGCCACCGCGGGCACCGGCGCCCGGCTGATGATCGACCTGCCCGGCGCCACCGCGAAGGCGGTGCGCACGATCGTCGGCACCATCCGCGAGGCCGGTGCCGCGGACCGCGTCTACTACTGCGCGGGCGCCGAGACGATGCTCAAGGTCCGGGCCGCCGACCCGACCGCCGAGATCGCGTTGACCTGGACGACCCTGGCCCCACCCCGTCCGGCCCTGCTCGCCGCGGTCGGCCCGCGCTGGCTCAACTACCGCTTCTCCCTGGTCGACCGGGACCTGGCGGCCCGCATCCACCGCGACGGCCACCTGGTCTCGGTCTGGACCCCGGACACGACGAGGTCGATGCGCAGGCTCCTGGACATCGGCGTCGACTCCATCACGACGAACCGCATCGACGCCCTGGCCGGGCTGCGGGCCGCCGCCTGACCGCGCGGCCCGGCGGCACCCGTCAGACGTCCTCGACGCCCAGCATCTGTACGGCCTTTCGGGCCTGGTAGAAGTCCTCGTCGGACACCTGCGGATCGTCCTCCGTGTCGTGGAGCCAGTCCGCCAGGTCCGCGACGGACCACGTCTCGAAGTCCTCCGGCACGTCGAGGTCCGTCGTCCTGCGCAGGCGCGTCGCGACAGCCGCGTCCCGGACGCTGCGCGTGCTCACCTCGGTCATCTTCCGCACCGCCTTCCGGTGTCATCTGGGTCGGACAGGCGACGTTGCCAGACGAGATCCGTGGTGTCCAAACGCGGTCGGCGGACGGGGCGCGCCGGGCGGGCGGGGACGGCGTCGCGCCCGGCGATCCGTGTGCAGGTCAGCTCTGTTGCGCCCGGGCCGGCGACCGGCCCGCCCTGTCGACCACGGCCTGGGCGATCACGGCGTCGCTGGACATGAGGGTCCCGGCCTTGCCGTACCGCGTGTCCTTCACGAGGTAGCTGCGGGAGCCCAGGAAGGCGAGGTCCTTCTTGTCGAAGACCCATTCGGTGCGGGTGCCGAAGGTCTTGTCGTCGCGGGAGATGCCGACGCCCGTCCGGCCGATGGCGTCATGGGCGCCGGGGGCCTCACTGACGCCGGGGATCTTCGCCGCGGCGCGGTAGAGCGCGGCGGCCGTCCCGGGCGGCATGACCGTGCCGACCAGGGAGCCGATCTGGTCGAAGACCGCCTGGTCGCGCTCCTGGTCCTTGAACTTCGGCGTCTTGGCGTACAGGTACGCGAGCAGCTTGTCGGGGTCGGTCGGCAGCGACGCCAGCCAGTTGTAGGTGGGGCGGCTGAGTCCGGCGGGCGTGCCCTCGGTGTCGCCCAGCTCGGCGTGGACGTCGGACGTCTCGCCGTCCGTCCTGGTGACGCCGAGCTTGTGGAGCGGGCCCGGCTTCTGCGCGATCCACGACTCGGTCTCCCGGAGGGGGCCGACGACCGCCTTGCCGCTGGTCAGGTCCGCGCCCGTGGACCTGGACCGGAGGTAGACGAACTGGTCGTCGCGCACCTTGAGGGAGTCGCCCTTGCCCGCGGCGAGGGAGATCCTGTCGAGGAGCACCGTCGCGGCCGGGCCGCCGGAGGCGTCGTGCCGCGCGGTCGCCGTGGTGGCGGGCGCGTCGTCCCCGCCCGCGACGACGATGCCCGTGGTGAGGACGGCGCCGAGGGCGAGCGCCGACACCGGCACCAGGAGGGCGGGGCGCAGCAGGCGCCGGGGGGTGCGGGGGCGGGCGGTGACCTGGTCCTGGTCGATGCGCTGCATCAGTCGTTCCTTGTGCCGGAGGTGCTGCGCGATCGAGAGGTCCTGGCGGGCCGGGGCGGGCAGCAGCCGTGCGATCTCCACGATGTCGCCGGCACGGTCCGCCGACGCGGCGTCGGTGCGTTCGTGGTCCACGTGCTTGTCGTTCATGCCGTTTCCTCCCTCACGGGCAGGGCCGCGAGTGCGGCTTCACCCGTCATCTCTCCGCGGGCGGCGCGGGGTTCCGGTCCCTTGCGTGCTTTCTCCCTCCGCTGTTCCTCGTCGGCGAACCGGGCGAGTCTCGCGCGGGCCCGCGACAGGCGCGAGCGCACCGTGCCGACGGGGATGCCGAGGGCCTCGGCGGCCTGCTGGTAGTCGAGGCCCGACCAGACGCACAGGGTCAGCACCTCGCGCTCGGGGCGCCGCAGCCGGTCGAGGGAGTCCTGGACGGCGTCGAGGCGGCGGGCGTCGTCGACGCGTCCGGCGACCTCGGGGGCGAAGTCCGCAACCACCTCGGGCTCCCGCTGGCGGGCCAGGAAGGCGATGCGGCGGCGCCGGCCGCGCCGGACGTTCTCGGCCTTGTGCGTGGCGATCCCCAGCAGCCAGGGCCGCAGGGAGCCTCCCTCGGCGTGCAGCCGCTCCCGTGCCCGCCATGCGGTCAGGAACGTCTCCGACATGATGTCCTCGGCCGTCGACCAGTCACCGGTCAGCCACAGGGCATGCTGGTAGACGGGGCGTGCGTACTGCTCGTACAGCTCGGCGAACGCGTCGCGCTCCCCGGCGCGTACGCGTCCGCGCAGATCGTTTTCTGAGTCCCTCACACCGAACACCTCTCCGCCGCCCCAGCGGAGTTCCTGTGATCTGCGCCATTCCTGTGTGCGAGCGACCGCGATCCCAGCCTATGGCTCCCCCGCGCCACCCAGGCCCTAGGGGAACCCGGGGCGCCGGGCCAGGGTCCGGCTCGTCCGTGGACAGGATGTTCCGCGGGGCGCGCCGCGCGAGGGTGATCACGCTGACCGGCACCGACGCCGGTCAGCCCGTAGGGCCCGTACAGACCCGGTACGGACGGCACCGTACGGACATCGCCGCCGCGCGCCGGGTCGACCTGGACGCCCCGGTGCAGCGGTACCTGCCCCGCCTCTTCCGCGGCACGGACTTCCACCGGCCCGTCTCCGTACGGCAGTTGCTGAACCACACCAGCGGAGACCGCCACGCGGCTGGTGCTGCGCCCGGCCGGGATGCGGGACACGTACTTCCCGGGCGCCGACCGCACGATCCACGGGCCGCACAACCGCGGCTACCAGCTGGTGGACGGCGCGTTCGTGGACGTGACGGAGTGGGTGCAGGCCGACCGGTTCGCGGCGGGCCTGGAGCGGATGGAGTTCGGCGGCGCCGTCTACCGGGGCAAGACCGGCGCCCGGTACGGCTACAACGCGGCGCTCGTCGCCTCCGACGACCTGTCCCGCACTCTCGTCTGTGCGGTCAACGCCACCGACGCGAAGGGCGAGGGGACGAGCCCCGTCGCCGCGCATCGTCATGGCCGCCGCGCGAACCGTGTGACCTGCCGCACACCGCGCTGAGCCGCCCGGCCGGGTTCCGAACTGCCCCTGTCAGGCGGAACCCTGTGGAGCTAGCATGTTCCAGCTGTCACGACCACCTGCGTCACCTGTTCTTCACCAAGAACTCATGCCCGCCGCCCGCACCGATGAGCCGGACCATTGACGACCACATCCTCTCGAATATCCCCGTCCGACTCCTCCGGCCCGCCGTGGCGCCGCCCGCGCTTCGTCCTGTGGGCCGCGGCCGGAGTGGCGACCGCCGGGTTCCTCATCGCGCTGGAGGTCGCGGCACGCCGCTACGGGCAGCCGGGGCCGCTGACCGTCGAGGCGCAGGAGCTGGTCTTCGCCCCGCACTCGGGTCCGCTGCTGTACGCCGGTCTGGCGCTGGCGATGGTGGTGCTCACCTGGCGCCAGCGGATGATCGCGGCGGCCACGGCGGTCGGCATCGACGTCGTCTTCTTCCTGGTGCGCCTGACGGTCGGCGCCGACATGAACTTCGGCAACGGCGCCCTGTGGGTGATCCTCGGCCTCGCGGTCGTCGCGGTCGCCCGCCGCACCGGCACGGACCGGGCCCTGCTGCTCAAGGGCTGCGGCCTCGGCATGCTCCTGGTCTTCGGCCACAAGACGGGTGACACCTGGCTGCTCATCACCGCCAAGGAGCACCCGCAGGTCCTCGACCCGTACGTGGCCCTCGCCGACCACGCGCTCGGCAACCCGTCGTGGGTGGCGGGACGGATCCTGGAGGCGATCGGCCCGGCCGGCAGCCACCTCCTGAACATCGTCTACGGCCAACTTCCGCTCGCCGCCGCCCTCGTCGGCCTCTACCAGCTGCGCAACGTGGCGACGGACCGCCGCTTCCCGGCCCATCATCTGGTGCGGACGTTCCTGGTCATCGGCCTCGTCGGCCCCGCGATCTACATGATCTTCCCGGTCGTCGGCCCGGTCTACGCGTACGGCGCCGAGGGCGGATCCTGGGCCGTCTCCCATGTCTGGCCCGACGTGCTGCCCGCGATCGGCACCCCGCACCCGGTCCTGTTCGACGAGATCACCCCGCGCAACTGCATGCCCAGCCTGCACACGGCCTGGGCCACCTCCCTGTTCATCCACACCCGCAAGGGCTCCCGCCCGATGCGCTACGCGGGCGCGTTCTGGCTGGTGGCCACGCTCAGCGCGACCCTCGGTTTCGGCTACCACTACGGCGTGGACCTCGTCGCCGGCGTGGTGTTCGCGCTGACGATCGAGGCGGCGATGCGCGCCTTCGCCCGCGGCTGGGACGTCTCGGCGGTCCGCCTGGTCTCCTACGGCACGGTGGTCTTCGCCGCGCTGCTGACCGCGTACCGCTACCTGCCGCGCGAACTGGCGGCCCACCCCTGGCTGTTCGGCCCCCTGCTGCTGCTCGCGATGGCCTCGGTGATCGCGTACTACGTCCGCACCACCCGGTCCTGGGAGCCGAAGCCGACCCTGCCACGCCAGCGAGAGCCCAAAGCGGCGGAGCCGCAGCCCGAACTCGCCTGAGGCGGCCTTACAGCCCCGCGATCGCGTTCCACCGCTTCGCGAACTCGGTGCGTTCGTCGGACGTGATGTCGCGGGCGATGGCGAGCCGGGAGCGCATCTTGTCGTCCGGGAAGATGAGCGGGTCCTCGGCCAGGGCCGCCGTCTCCTTGTCCTTGGCGTCGGCGAGGATGTCGCGGGCGGCCGGGACCGGGCAGACGTAGTTGACCCACGCGGCCAGCTCGGCGGCGACCTCGGGCCGGTAGTAGTAGTCGATCAGCTGCTCGGCGTTGGCCTTGTGGTCGGCGAGGTTGGGGATCATCAGGGACTCGGCCCACAGCTCGGCGCCCTCCTCGGGCACGACGAACTCGATGTCCGGGTCGTCGGCCTGGAGCTGGATGATGTCGCCGCTGTAGGCCTGGCAGGCGAGGACGTCGCCGCTGGAGAGGTCCTTGATGTAGTCGTTGCCGGTGAAGCGGCGGATGTGCTTGGTCTTCACGAGCTTCTCGACCTGGTCGCAGATCTCGTCGAAGTCGGCGGCGGTCCACTTCGTGATGTCGACGCCGTTGCCCTGCATGAGCAGCGCGAAGGACTCGTCGAGGCCGGACAGCAGGGTGACCCGGCCCGCCAGGTCGTCGGCCCAGAGGTCCGAGACGTGCTTGATCTCGCGGCCGAGGCGCCGCTTGTTGTACGCGATGCCGGTGATCCCGGACTGCCACGGCACGGTGTACTTGCGGCCCGGGTCGAAGGCCGGGGAGCGCAGCAGCGGGTCGAGGTACTTGGTGACGTTCGGCTGGTGCGCGCGGTCCATCTCCTGGACCCAGCCGAGCCGGACGAAGCGTGCGCACATCCAGTCGGAGATGACGATGAGGTCCCGGCCGGTCTTCTGGTGGTTCATCAGCGACGGGCTGATCTTGCCGAAGAACTCGTCGTTGTCGTTGATCTCTTCGGTGTACTTGACCTGGATGCCGCTCTGCTTCTCGAACGCGTCCAGGGTCGGCCGCTTCGAGGTGTCGTCGTCGTCCACGTCGATGTACAGCGGCCAGTTCGCCCAGGTGAGCCGCTTGTCGGAGGAGGACAGATCGCGGGCGCCACGGTCGCCCGGCGCCACGTAGGCGGCCGGCACCCCGCAGCCGGTGGCGAGGGCACCGACCGCCGCGGCCGTGGCACCACCACCGAGGGCGCGCAGCAGGGATCGACGAGTGACGCGGGGGCTGGTCATGTTGGCTCGCACGACCGAAGGATGCCGCCACGGCACACCCGGGAACAATGGACGCTGCGTCAAGCAGGACGGTGCCCGCCCGACACCCTGTCGATGAGCGGCGCGCAGCGCACGCTCCGGGGGCGCGGGGAACTGCGCGACCAGCCACGGCGGCGCGGCACCCGCCCACGGACGGGAACCCCTACGGCGAATCCGCGCACGCCGCCACAACCGCCCGCAGATACCGCCGGGTCACCCACCACTGCACCCCGCGAGCCACAGGCCCCCCGACCCGCACGAACCACCGCCCGGGCCGCGAGAACGCCCGTACCCGGAACCACACGGTCCCATCGGCGTCCCGCTCGACGAGGAACGCCTCCTCACCGCACTCCGGATGCCCGCGCAGCGTCCCGTACGCGAACCCGGTCCGGTCCGCCGAGTTCACGACCCGTACCACCCGGCACGGAATCCGGAGGAACGGCGCCGAGACGACCACGTCGACGCCCTCCCGGGCAGGCCCGCCCGGTGTCACGGTGAAGCCGGCGCCCCGGTGCGCCGCCCACGACAGAACCGCCGCGCCCGCCCGCTCGAAGCAGTCACTGCCCGAGCCGAGACGGACACGGCGGTCCAGGTGGGCGTACCCCGACGGCAGTCGACCGTCCGTCAGGGTCGCGCCCACCTCCTCGTACGTAAGAGGACTCACGCGTCCAGCGACGTCATCACGTGCTTGATGCGGGTGTAGTCCTCGAAGCCGTAGCCGGAGAGGTCCTTGCCGTAGCCGGACTTCTTGAAGCCGCCGTGCGGCATCTCGGCGACCAGCGGGATGTGGGTGTTGATCCACACGCAGCCGAAGTCGAGGACCTTGGACATGCGCATGGCGCGGCCGTGGTCCTTGGTCCACACCGAGGACGCCAGCGCGTAGTCCACGCCGTTGGCGTACGAGACGGCCTGCTCCTCGTCCGTGAAGGACTGGACGGTGATGACCGGGCCGAAGACCTCGTTCTGGATGATCTCGTCGTCCTGCTTGAGGCCCGAGACGACGGTCGCCGCGTAGAAGTAGCCCTTGTCGCCGACCCGGTGGCCACCGGCCTCGACCTTGGCGTGGGCGGGCAGGCGCTCGATGAACCCGGAGACCTGCTTGAGCTGGTTCGGGTTGTTCAGCGGGCCGTAGAGCACGTCCTCGTCGTCCGGCTGGCCGGTCTTGGTCTCGGCGGCGATCTTGGCGAGCGCGGTGACGAACTCGTCGTGGACCGAGGCGTGGACCAGGACACGGGTGGCGGCGGTGCAGTCCTGCCCGGCGTTGAAGTACCCGGCCTCCGCGATGCCCTCGGCGGCCTTGGCGATGTCGGCGTCCTCGAAGACGACGACGGGCGCCTTGCCGCCCAGCTCCAGGTGGACCCGCTTGAGGTCCTTGGAGGCGGACTCGGCGACGGCCATGCCGGCGCGCACGGAGCCCGTGATGGAGGCCATGGCCGGGGTCGGGTGCTCGACCATGAGGCGGCCCGTGTCCCGGTCGCCGCACACGACGTTGAAGACGCCCTTGGGGACGATGGAGCCGATGATCTCGGCGAACAGGACGGTCGAGGCCGGGGTGGTGTCCGACGGCTTCAGCACGACCGTGTTGCCCGCGGCGAGGGCCGGGGCGAACTTCCACACGGCCATCATCATCGGGTAGTTCCAGGGCGCGACCTGGGCGCAGACGCCGATCGGCTCGCGGCGGATGATGGAGGTCAGACCCTCCATGTACTCGCCCGCGGAGCGGCCCTCCAGCATGCGCGCGGCGCCCGCGAAGAAGCGGATCTGGTCGACCATGGGCGGGATCTCTTCGGAACGGGTGAGCCCGATCGGCTTGCCCGTGTTCTCGACCTCGGCCGCGATGAGCTCCTCGGCCCGCTCCTCGAACGCGTCGGCGATCTTGAGGAGGTAACGCTGGCGCTCGCCCGGGGTCAGGTCGCGCCAGGCCGGGAAGGCGGCCTCGGCGGCGGCCATGGCGGCGTCGACGTCGGCCTGCCCGGACAGCGGCGCGGTCGCGTACGCCTCGCCCGTCGCCGGGTTGACCACCTCGGTGGTCCGTCCGTCGGCGGCGTCCCGGAACTCACCGTCGATGTAGTTCCGCAGACGACGCAGCTCACTGGTGCTCACTGCCGGCCCTCCTGAGTAGCTTGTCCAAGGCTTGAGACACCCACCCTAATCCGTTCACCGACGTTTTCGACACCCCCCGCCACCCCGGACCTACGAAATCCGTGAGTATCGATGGCGCAAACAACGAATTTCATCGATCCAGGGTTGCGAAAACGACGAGTCCTCATGCACAGTGAAGTCGTGGCCAGTCGCAGCGCAGACCCCAAGGGATCCAGTTCGAGGAACGGCAGCGGCGCCCCGTCGCTGGACTCCGTCTCCCTCGCGATCATCGAACAGCTCCAGGAGGACGGCAGGCGTCCGTACGCCGCGATCGGCAAGGCCGTGGGCCTCTCCGAGGCGGCCGTGCGCCAGCGCGTGCAGAAGCTGCTCGACCAGGGCGTGATGCAGATCGTCGCCGTCACCGACCCGCTCACCGTGGGATTCCGGCGGCAGGCGATGGTCGGGATCAACGTCGAGGGCGACCTGGATCCCGTGGCGGATGCGCTGACGGCCATGCCGGAATGCGAGTACGTCGTGATGACCGCGGGCTCGTTCGACCTGATGGTGGAGGTCGTCTGCGAGGACGACGACCACCTTCTGGACGTCATCAACAAACGCATCCGGGCCCTGCCCGGAGTGCGCTCCACCGAGAGCTTCGTCTACCTCAAGCTCAAGAAGCAGACCTATATGTGGGGAACCCGATAGCCGTGAGCACCAAGGACCTCAGCCAGAGCGCGTACGACCACCTGTGGATGCACTTCACCCGCATGTCGTCGTACGAGAACGCGCCCGTTCCCACCATCGTGCGTGGCGAGGGCACCTACATCTACGACGACAAGGGCAAGAAGTACCTCGACGGCCTCGCGGGCCTGTTCGTGGTCCAGGCCGGCCACGGCCGCCAGGAGCTCGCCGAGGTCGCCGCCAAGCAGGCCGCCGAGCTGGCCTTCTTCCCGATCTGGTCGTACGCCCACCCCAAGGCCGTGGAGCTCGCCGAGCGCCTGGCCCATTACGCTCCGGGCGACCTCAACAAGGTCTTCTTCACCACCGGTGGCGGCGAGGCCGTCGAGACCGCGTGGAAGCTGGCGAAGCAGTACCACAAGCTCACCGGCAACCACACGAAGTACAAGGTCATCTCGCGCGCGGTCGCCTACCACGGCACCCCGCAGGGCGCCCTGTCCATCACCGGTCTGCCGGCCCTCAAGGCCCCCTTCGAGCCGCTCGTCCCGGGCGCGCACAAGGTGCCGAACACGAACATCTACCGCGCCCCGATCCACGGCGACGACCCGGAGGCCTTCGGCCGCTGGGCCGCCGACCAGATCGAGCAGGAGATCCTCTTCGAGGGCCCGGAGACGGTCGCGGCCGTCTTCCTGGAGCCGGTGCAGAACGCCGGCGGCTGCTTCCCGCCGCCGCCCGGCTACTTCCAGCGCGTGCGCGAGATCTGCGACCAGTACGACGTGCTGCTCGTGTCGGACGAGGTCATCTGCGCCTTCGGCCGCCTCGGCACGATGTTCGCCTGCGACAAGTTCGGCTACGTGCCCGACATCATCACCTGCGCCAAGGGCATGACGTCCGGCTACTCGCCGATCGGTGCGGCCATCGTCTCCGACCGGATCGCCGAGCCGTTCTACAAGGGCGACAACACGTTCCTGCACGGCTACACCTTCGGCGGCCACCCGGTCTCCGCGGCCGTGGGCCTCGCCAACCTCGACATCTTCGAGCGCGAGGGCCTCAACCAGCACGTGCTGGACAACGAGGCGAACTTCCTCAGCACGCTGCAGAAGCTCAACGACCTGCCGATCGTCGGCGACGTCCGCGGCAACGGCTTCTTCTACGGCATCGAGCTCGTGAAGGACAAGGCCACCAAGGAGTCCTTCACCGACGAGGAGTCGGAGCGGATCCTCTACGGCTACGTCTCGAAGAAGCTCTTCGAGTACGGCCTGTACTGCCGCGCCGACGACCGTGGCGACCCGGTCATCCAGCTCTCGCCGCCGCTGATCTCGGACCAGTCCACGTTCGACGAGATCGAGGGGATCATCCGCCAGGTCCTCACGGAGGCCTGGACGAAGATCTGATCTCTCTTCAAACAACGGCGCAACGGCCCGGCTGCCCCATCCGAGTGAGATGGGCGCGGCCGGGCCGCGTCTTTTTCCCCGGCGGCCCGATGAGATACCTAGCGTGCTCGTGACCGATCGGCCTCGCCTTCGTTCCCTCGTACGGGGGAAGGCAACTGATCTGAACCGAGGTGTACGCCATGGTGGCCCCGCCGGACAACGATGTGCTCTGGGCCCGCGCCCTGCACTTCTCCCACAGCGGCTCGCCCGCGCTCACCGGGGTCTCCCTCGGTGTCCGCGAAGGCGAGATCCTCGCCGTCACCGGCCCGCGCGGTGCCGGCAAGACGACGCTCCTGCAGTGCCTGTCGGGCCAGCTGCTGCCCGACAGGGGCGGGGAGGTGTGGTTCAACAGCGCCCCCGTGCACACCATGGGCGCCCTCGTGCGGGAACGCCTGCGGCGGGACCGGTTCGGCTGGATCGACCCGGAGCCGGTCCTCGTCCCCGAGCTGAACGTCTGGGAGAACACCGCCCTCCCGCTGATGCTGCGCGGCACCGGCCGCCGGCCCGCCAAGACCGCCGCCCACGAGTGGCTGGACCGGCTCGACGTCGGCCAGCTCGCCCGCAAGCGCCCGCACACCCTGACCATGGCCGAGCGCCAGCGCGTCGCCATCGCCCGCGCCCTGGTGCACGGGCCCGACGTGGTCTTCGCCGACGAGCCGACGGCGACCCTGCACCGCGCCGACCGCGCGCACGTCCTGCGCACGCTGACGGCGGCGGCCCGCTCGCACGCCATCACCGTCGTCCTCGCCACGCACGACAGCGAGGTCAGCGCGCTCGCCGACCGCACGGTGTCGCTGCTCGACGGCCGCCGGGTCACCACCGTCCACCTGCCGGCCGCGGCCACGGACCCGAAGGACCCCACCGACACGGAGGGCCGGGCCGCGTGCTCAGTCTCCGTCTAGCCCGCGGCGCCCATCCCCTGGTCCAGCTGCGCAGACTGCTGGTGGCCGCCGCGTCCGGCGGCACCGGTTTCCTGCTGCTGTGCACGCTCGGCCACGCGATGGGCCACCCCGACGCCTCCGGCGGCTCCCTGCTGCGCCTCGCCTGGTGCGCGATCCCGCTGGCCGCCACCGTGTACTTCGCGGTCGCCGTGGCCCGCTCCGACCCCGGTACGAAGCCGCGCTCGGGCCTGTCCGCGGTCGGCCTCGGCCCGGCCCGGCTCACCCTGCTCTCGGCGATCTCCACCGCGATCGCCTGCACGCTGGGCTCGATGCTGGCGCTGCTGTTCTTCCTGCACCTGCGGGGCGATCTGACGGGGCTGCCGTTCGACGGCGCGGCCCGCGACCTGCTCGCCGCGAGCAAGCCGCTGCCGCTGGCCGCCGCGCTCACCCTGCTCACCTTCGTGCCGGTCGCGGCGTCGGCGGCCTCGGCCGTCGCCCTGCGCCCGCCGGCCAGGAAGGCCGGCGACTCCGAGCAGGAGCCGCGCGAACCGTCCCCCGCGCCCACCGGGCTCCCCTGGGGCATCGCGCTGCTCGCCGCGGGACTCGCCGTGGAGACCTACGCCTCGCACGCCCGCGGCGACCGCGGCTTCCCCATGCCGGGCGGCCTCGGCGGCTCCTCGTCCGGGGTGCTGGCCGGCTGGGCGCTGACCGCGTTCGGGCTCGCCCTCGCCGGGCCCGCCCTCACCTACCACTGCGGGCGCGCCCTCCAGGCCGTGCGGCCCGGCGCGGTGCGGCTGCTCGCGGGGCGCGTGCTCCAGGAGGAGGCGCGGCGCGTCGGAGCGCCGATCGGCGTCCTGTGCGCCGTGGCCTCCGGCACCTACGCGGCGGCGGTCCTGTACGCGGGGGCGGGCCCCGACCTCGGCCCGCTCTCCACGCTCGGCTCGGTGCTGGTCGTCGGCTGCGCCGTCGCCACGCTGATCACGGCGTCCGTCGAGGCCCGCCAGGCCCGCAGGGACACGACGTCGGCGCTGCTGCGCCTCGGCGCCCCCGCGACGATGCTGCGCGGCGCCGTGGCCCTGCGGGCGGGCGCGCTGTTCGCCCTCTTCGCGCCCCTGACCTGGGCCGTGGCGGAACTTTCGGCGATTCCGCTGATTCCGCGATGAGTTTTGCCCCGGTGGCCCGTCTAACCCAGCACAAGGCACGAACCGACCGACCGAAGGCGACGGACACCCCATGTACCAGCAGATGATCTTCGTGAATCTGGCCGTGAGCGACCTGGACGCCGCCAAGAAGTTCTTCACGGAGCTGGGCTTCACGATCAACCAGCAGTTCACCGACGAGACGGCCTCCGCCGTGGTCGTCAGCGACACCATCGTCCTGATGGTGATGACCAAGGAGAAGTACGCGGGCTTCACCCACAAGACCATCATCGACTCGACCACCGGCAGCGAGGTGCTGCTGTGCCTGAGCGCCGAGAGCCGCGAGAAGGTCGACGAGCTGGTCGAGAAGGCGATCGCCGCGGGCGGCACCGAGACCGGCGAGAAGCAGGACCACGGATTCATGTACGGCCGCTCCTTCGACGACATCGACGGCCACACCTTCGAGATCACGTGGATGGACCCGTCGGTGGTCGAGAGCTGACCAACTCCCCCGCGGAAGGCGGTGCTTAAGCTGGGCGGATGCCGACACCCACTGATCCCGCCCCGCCCAGCACCACGTCCGACCGCGAGATCGAAACGCTCGCCGAGTTCGACCGGGTCGTCGGGGACGGCGGCGGCCTCACCGGACACCGGGTGCAGGCCGTCGACCTGACGGCCCGTACGCCCGTCCTGCTCGACGCCGACGTCCAGGGCGCCATATTCCTCGGCTGCCCCATGGAGCCGGAGGCCGCCGCGCGTGTCAGAGAGCGCGGCGCCCTCGTCTTCCCGCCCGTGCCGGACCTCCCCTTCGACCCGTACCGCGGCCATGTCTACGCGCCCGACGAACTCTTCGCAGGTCTGGACACGGACGACGGGTACGAGGTGACGCCCGACGCCCGCGCCTACGACTGGTTCCAGCGCACCAAGGCCGACGGTGACGTCTTCGCCTCGATGCTGCGCGCCGTGCACGACGACTCGGTCTCCGACGCGCTCGACGAACTCCTCATCGGCGCCCGGGTCGTGGGCGTCATGGGCGGCCACGCGATGGCCCGCGGCACCGACGCGTACGAGGGCGCGGCCCGCCTGGGCCGGACACTCGCCCGCGCCGGACTCACCGTGGCGACCGGCGGCGGCCCGGGTGCGATGGAGGCGGCGAACCTGGGCGCGTACGCGGCCCCGTTCGACGACCCGATGCTCACCGAAGCGCTCCAACTCGTAGCGAAATGCCCGTCGTTCACGCCGTCGGTCACCGAGTGG
This sequence comes from Streptomyces sp. NPDC001904, assembly GCF_040297005.1. NCBI lineage: Bacteria > Bacillati > Actinomycetota > Actinomycetes > Kitasatosporales > Streptomycetaceae > Streptomyces > Streptomyces sp. NPDC001904. The sequence continues at coordinate 141,578 of NZ_JBEOYI010000009.1, forward strand.
GCCAGGGCGGCCTTCGAGGTCCGCACCCGCTGGCCGGACGGCGGCTCCTCGGTCGGCATCCCCACCTGGTTCTACGGCCACGAGCCGCCCAACCCGTTCGCTTCGCACCTCGCCAAGTACTTCGCGAACGCCACCCGCGAGGACGGGCTGCTCGCCCGCTCCAACGCCGGCGTGATCTTCCTGCCGGGCGCCGCCGGCACCGTCCAGGAGATCTTCGACAACGCCACCCCGAACTATTACGAGTCGCGGGGCGGGCCCACGCCGATGATCCTGGTCGGACGTGCGCACTGGACCGAGGAGTTGCCGGCGTGGCCGCTGCTCCAGGCGCTCGCGCGGGGCCGTTCCATGGAGTCGCGGATCGCTCTCGTCGACACGGTCGAGGAAGCCGGCGAGGCATTGAAACGGATCACCGGGTCAAGGGCGGGTCAAGACTGACTGCTGTGCCCAGTTTGTGCATTGACGTTGCGTCACGTGCACTTGTAAACGTGAGGTGACCGTGGGGGTCCCGTGGCGAGAGCCGAGTGCAGTCGCACAGCGCCCCCTCATCTCCACAAGATCCCGTGAAGGACAACAGTGTCCGTACCCCCCTCCCTTTCCTCCCGTATATCCGGCCGTGCCGGACGTATCGCCGGTGTCGCGTGCGCCGCGACCGTGCTGGCCGTCGGTGCCGCGGGCACCGCGTCGGCGTGCAACATCTCCGAGTTCACCGCTGCGGCGAGCTGCACCGGCGACAAGGGCGTCATCACCGTCACCGACAAGGACAGCTCGGGCACCCCGGCGACCGTCACCGTCTTCCTCCAGTCGAACGGCTCGGAGAAGGAGATCGGTTCGCAGGTCGTCAAGGGCACCGGCGAGGGCGCCACCATCACGTTCGAAGAGAACTGGGCGCCGAACGCGACGTACCGCATCCACGTCAAGACGGACAAGTACAACGTCGACGAGGACATCAAGGGCGGCGTCACCACGCCCGCCACGGCGTGCGCCACCGAGAAGCCGACCGAGAAGCCGACCCCGAGCGCGACGCCGACCTCGCCGGCGCCGAGCACCCCGGCCGAGTCGGCGAAGCCGAGCGCTTCGACGTCCACCTCGGCGGCCCCGGCCCCGGCCAACTCGGCCTCCCCGGCGGGCGACTCGAACCTGGCGGAGACCGGAGCCGACTCCAACACCGGCCTGTTCGCGGGCATCGCGGCGGCGCTGGTCGTCGCGGGCGGCGGCGTGGTGTTCGCGCTCCGCAAGCGTGGCGGCGCGAAGGCCTGATCCGCTTCAGCGGCCGTACGGGGCACCCGCAGGACCGGTGCCCGGTGCGGCCGCTTCTGCGTGTCCGGGTCTCTATGCGTCCGGGCCGGCCAGCGCCACGATCTCGTCCGCGTCGAAGGCGACGCCCACCTCGTCGCCCACCTCGGGCGCGTCCCGCAGCGCGCAGGCCGCCTCCAGCCGGGGCGCGGACGCGTCCACGGGGTGCAGGTGCAGCGCGACGTGCGTCCCCCGGAAGGTGCGGGCACTGACGGTGCACGTCACCTGGGCCTCGTCCGCGGGCACCAGCCGCACGCCGGCGGGCCGCACGAGGAGGTGCCCCGCCCCCTGCGCCGTCCCGGCGGGCACCGGCACCTTGCCCCAGGGCGTGTCGGCGACCTCGCCGGAGACCGTCGCCGCCACCACGTTGTCGAAGCCGAGGAAGCGCGCCACGAACTCGTCGGCCGGCCGCTGCCACACCTCGAGGGGCGTACCGGACTGGGCGATCCGCCCGTCCCGCATCACCACGACCCGGTCGGCCAGCGCGAACGCCTCCCCCTGGTCGTGGGTGACGGCGAGCACGGTCGTCCCCAGCTCGCCGAACAGCTCCCGCAGTTCGACCACCAGCCGCTCCCGCAGCGACCGGTCGAGCTGCCCGAGCGGCTCGTCCAGCATCAGCAGCCGGGGCCGCGGTGCGAGGGCTCTGGCCAGGGCGACGCGCTGCTGCTCACCTCCGGAGAGCGCGGCGGCGGCCCGCCGCTCGGCGCCGGGCAGCCCGACGAGGGCGAGCAACTCCCCCACCCGTTCGGCCTGTTCGGCCTTCGAGGCGCCGTGCATGCGCAGCCCGAAGGCGACGTTGCCGCCGACGTCGCGCTGCGGGAACAGCTGGTGGTCCTGGAACATCAGGCCCACGCCCCGCTTGTGCGCGGGCACGCCGCGCTGATCGCGCCCGGCGAGCAGCACCCGCCCGGAGTCGAGGTCCTGAAGCCCCGCGACGGCCCGCAGCAGCGTCGACTTCCCGCTGCCGCTGGGCCCGAGGACACACACGATCTCGTGCTCGGCGACCTCCAGACCGACCGCGTCGAGCACGGCACGGCCGCCGAACCGTACGGTGGCGTCGCCCAGTTCCAGCAGAGGCGGCGATTGCGGCGAGGGCGCCATCAGAACTCCCCGGTCGTGGCCTTCGCAGGCCGGATGCGTTCGAGCAGCAGCAGGCAGACGGCGCAGACGAGCATCAGGATCGTCGAGAGGGCCATCGCCTGCCCGTAGTTGAGGTCACCGGCCCGCCCGAGGAGGCGGGCCACGGCGACGGGCAGGGTCGGGTTGTCGGGCCGCGCGATGAACACGGTCGCCCCGAACTCGCCGAGCGAGACGGCGAAGGCGAAGCCGGCGGCGACGAGCAGCGCCCGCCGCACCATCGGCAGGTCGACCTCCCGCCAGGCCCGCAGCGGTGAGGCGCCGAGCACGGCGGCGGCCTCGCGCAGCCGCCCGTCGACGGCACGCAGCACCGGCAGCATGGTCCGTACGACGAAGGGCACGCCCACGAGCGCCTGGGCCAGCGGCACCAGGATCCAGGAGGCCCGCAGGTCGAGCGGCGGCTTGTCGAGGGTGATGAGGAACCCGAAGCCGACGGTCACCGCGGACACGCCCAGCGGCAGCATCAGCAGGGCGTCGAACCCGCGCACGAGCCGCCCGGCCCTGCGGGTCAGCGCCGCCGCCGCGAGGCCGCCGATCAGCAGCGCGATGGCGGTGGCGGCGAGCGCGTACTCCAGCGAGTTCCCGATGGCATCGATCGGCGGGACGAGGAAGGTCCCGCCGTCGGACGACAGCAGCGCCCGGTAGTAGCCGAACCCGAAGCCGTCCGCCGTGTCGAACGAGCGCAGCACCAGCACGCCCAGCGGGAGCAGGACCAGGACGACGACGCTCGCCAGCACCCCGCCGAGCAGGGCCCACTGTCCGGCGCCGCGCGGCCGCCGGGCGGTCTGCGCGGCGTCGACGAGCCGCAGGGCGCTCTCCCGTCGCCGCACGGTCCAGGCGTGCACGGCGAGGATCAGCCCCACGGCGGCGAACTGCACGAGGGTGAGCACGGCGGCGGTCTGCAGGTCGAAGATCTGCGCGGTCTGCCGGTAGATCTCGACCTCCAGCGTCGAGAACCCGGGCCCGCCGAGGATCTGCACGACGCCGAACGAGGTGAAGGTGAACAGGAACACCATCAGCGCGGCGGCCGCGACGGCGGGTCCGAGCGCGGGCAGCGTCACCTTCCGCCAGGCGGCCAGGCGCGAGGCGCCGAGCATCCGGGCGGCCTCCTCCTGGCGCGGGTCGAGCTGGGCCCACAGGCCGCCCACGGTCCGTACGACGACCGCGTAGTTGAAGAAGACGTGCGCCAGCAGGATCGCCCACACGGTGGTGTCGAGCCGCACCCCCCACAGCTCGTCGAGCAGCCCGCCCTGCCCCAGGAGGGCGAGGAAGGCGGTGCCGACGACGACGGTCGGCAGCACGAAGGGCACGGTCACGACGGCCCGCAGCACCTGCTTGCCGGGGAAGTCCAGGCGCGCGAAGACATAGGCGCCGGGCAGCGCGACCAGCAGCGTGAGCGCGGTCGACGCGAGCGCCTGCCACACGGTGAACCACAGCACGTGCCGGATGTCGGACTGCCCGAGCACCTCGGTGATCCGCCCGAACTGCCAGCCGCCGCCGACGTGCAGCCCGCGCTCGACGATCGCGACGACGGGATAGGCGAAGAAGACCCCGAAGAACACGACGGGCAGGGCCATGAGGCCGAGCCGGGCCGTGTTCCCCGCGGGCGTCTTCGCGACCGGGTCGGCCTTCGCGGCTACTTCAGTACGAGCGAGGTCCACGACTTGACCCAGTCGTCACGGTGGTCGGCGATCGTGCGCGGCGCCATCGTCTCGGGGGCGTCGACCGGAACCGCGTACTTGGTGTACTCGGCGGGCGCGGTGGCGTTCTTCGTCACCGGGTCGACGAACATGTTGAGCGGCATGTCCTCCTGGAACTTCTTGGAGATCAGGAAGTCGATGAGCGCCTGACCGCCCTTCTCGTTCTTCACGCCGTCGAGCAGCCCGGCGAACTCGATCTGCCGGAAGCAGGTCCCCTTCGCCACGCCGACCGGCGAGGTCTTCGGCTGCGGGTCGGAGTAGATGGCCTCGACCGGCGGCGACGACGCGTAACTCACGACGAGCGGCCGCTCACCGCCCGCCTTCTTGCCGCCGGCGCTGCCGCTGAACTCCTCGTTGTAGGCCTGCTCCCAGCCGTCGACGACCTTCACGCCGTTGGCCTTGAGCTTCTTCCAGTACGCCTGCCAGCCGTCGTCGCCGTACCGCGCGGCCGTGCCGAGCAGGAAGCCGAGCCCGGGCGACGAGGTGGACGCGTTCTCGGTGACGAGGAGGTCCTTGTACGCGGGCTCGGCCAGGTCGGCGAAGGAGGACGGCGGAGTCAGATGGTGATCCACGAAGTACTTCTTGTCGTAGTTCACGCAGATGTCGCCGGTGTCGATCGGCGTGACCCGGTGCTTGCCGGCGTCGAGCTGGTACTGGCTCTTCACCTGGTCCAGGCCCTTGGCCTCGTAGGAGGCGAAGACGCCGTTGTCGAGGGCGCGGGAGAGCAGGGTGTTGTCGACGCCGAAGAAGACGTCGCCCTGCGGGTTGCCCTTGGACAGAATGGCCTTGTTGACGGCCTCTCCGGCATCGCCGTCCTTGAGGACCCTCACCTTGTAGCCGGAGGTCTTCTCGAAGTCTGCGAGCACGCTCTTGGAGACGGCCCACGAGTCGTGGCTGACGAGCGTGACGGTCTTGGAGCCGCCGTCCGCGCCCGCGGTGTCCGAGGACGACCCGCACGCGGACAGCGTGACGAGGCCGAGCCCCACCGACACGGCCACGACCATGTGTGTCTTCTTGCTCACTTGTTTTCCTCCTGGGGGTGTCCAGGAAGAGACGCGGCCCTGCCCCGGGGCCTCGACGGCCTCAGGGCAGGGCGCAACAGCTTGAGTGGTGACCGAACTTCCTACCCAGAATGACCTGGGCAAGGTTCAGAGGGTCTGCGGCCCGCCATATGTCTGGCTACCGCACTCTCAGCGCTGTGGCGCTCCCCTGTCGGAATATGAAGATGTATGTACGAGTGTATGTACGAGGTACGGGTGCCAGGCTACCGCTCGGTCGCCGCGAGCTGACCACACGCCCCGTCGATCTCCTGACCGCGGGTGTCGCGCACGGTCACGGGCACCCCGTGCGCGGCGATCGCCTCGACGAACGCCTTCTCGTCCTCGGGCCGCGACGCCGTCCACTTCGACCCGGGCGTCGGGTTCAGCGGAATGAGATTGACGTGCACCGGCTTGCCGCGGAGCAGCCGCCCGAGCCGGTCACCGCGCCACGCCTGGTCGTTGATGTCCCGGATGAGCGCGTACTCGATGGAGAGCCGGCGCCCGGACTTGGCCGCGTACTCCCACCCGGCGTCGAGCACCTCGCGCACCTTCCACCGGGTGTTGACCGGTACGAGGGTGTCGCGCAGCTCGTCGTCGGGGGCGTGCAGCGAGATCGCGAGGCGGCACTTGAAGCCCTCGTCGGCGAACCGGTGGATGGCGGGCACGAGTCCCACGGTCGACACGGTGATACCGCGCTGGCTCAGCCCGAGCCCGTCCGGCTCGGGATCGGTGAGCGCCCGGATGGCGCCGACGACCCGCTTGTAGTTGGCGAGCGGCTCGCCCATCCCCATGAACACGATGTTGGACAGCCGCGCGGGCCCGCCGGGGATCTCCCCGTCCCGCAGCGCGCGCATCCCGTCGACGATCTGGTGCACGATCTCGCCGGTCGACAGGTTCCGGTCGAGCCCGGCCTGCCCGGTGGCGCAGAACGGACAGTTCATCCCGCATCCGGCCTGCGACGAGATGCACATCGTCACCCGGTCCGGGTACCGCATGAGGACCGACTCGACGAGCGTCCCGTCGAACAGCCGCCACAGCGTCTTGCGCGTGGTGTCCTGGTCGGTCGACAGATGCCGTACGACGGTCATCAGCTCGGGCAGCAACGCCTCCCGCAGCTTCTCGCGCGACCCGGCAGGGATGTCGGTCCACTGCTCGGGGTCGTGCGCGTACCGCGCGAAGTAGTGCGTCGACAGCTGCTTGGCACGGAACGGCTTCTCGCCAACAGCAGCGACAGCCTCCTTCCGCTCCGCAGGCGTCATATCGGCAAGGTGCCGCGGCGGCTTCTTGGCTCCGCGGGGGGCGACAAAGGTGAGTTCTCCGGGCTTAGGCATGGCTGTACCAGTGTCGCAGATGGATGGGGCTGACCTGAGGCCGTCGCTCTGGGCATCTGTCACTGTCGGTCGCCGCCGGTCACTCCTGAGCGCCTGGGGCGGCCCGGGGACGGCCCGAAACTCTCGGCCCACCCACGGTCTGACCAGCTGGCATCGCGCTGTTCCACAGATCGAGCAGGGCCCGGACCACGCGTCGCGGTCCGGGCCCTGCCCCGTGCAATGCCGCCCTGCGGCGGTGGTGCGTCAGCTCTGTGCGGTGTCGTCGCCCGCCTGACCGGTGCCCTCGGCCGCGCCTGTCTTCTCGCGCATCTTGCGCAGCAGCTCCGCCTTCTGGTCGGCCGCGCGCTGGCGGTCGAGGTTGCGGTGCGGACCGTTGTTCTGCCGTTCGGCGCGCGACTGCTTCTTGCGCTGGCCGCCGCCCTGGCCCACGGGGTTGTTGATGTTCTTGCTGTCGGTCACGGGTTCTCCCGGTGGTGATGTGAGGTGATCTACGGATTCATCGGTGGGGGACGGGCGGCGACGTCGAAGAACGTCGGCAGGGGCCCGTCACGCTCTCACTCGTAAATCGGCGTCTGGAAGAACATGACAAGGACGTTACCCGGTTTGGTCGGCCCCGCGCGCCGGCCTTTTCGGTTCGCCCGACGTCGGCCGGCCCTTCGGCGAGCGCCCGCGACAGGACGGCCGGCCAAACGAGTTAGCGGATATCGGACATCGGGGTAACACTCATCGATGGACTGGATATCACCGGTAAGCACCTTGGCAGGTGCTGTGGTCGGCGTGGGGTCCGCGCTGATCGCCGACCGCATCCGATGGCGTCGCGACCAGGTGCGAGAAGCGGCACAGACCCGTAGAACCGTGTATTCGGATTTCCTGATGGCGCTGAGCAGCGGCCACTCGAACTTGCGGAGCGTGGTTCTGCAGCCCGACCGCCCGTGTGGCGATGCCCTCTACGGCGCGCTCCACCAAGCGCTCGACAGCGCCGGCATCTGGCGCCTGAGACAGAACCTCTCACTCACCGCCTCAGCCGAGATCATCATGCTCGCAGAGAAGACATGCGACGCCCTGGCGACGATGCGCGACCGACTCATCGAGGAGCCCGACATACGGAGTGACGCCTACCGAGTCTGCCGCGCAGATCTCTGGCGAGAGAACGCGCACCTGCGTGAGGCCATGCGGAAGGATCTTGGCATGGACGGCCCCCCAGACCCCGAAGTGGGCCAGTACCGTCTGTCGGACCAGCGCAGATACCGGACGGACGTCCGGCCCTGACTCAATCCGCTCCACTGCAACCAGGGCGCCGATAACGGCCAAACGCACAGTCAGAGACCTTGCGACGCTGGATATCCGCGAGTTCTCCTGGCGGCCACTGAGGAGCACCGGCTCTCTCTCAGCGCTCGAACCCGGCCTCAGCCTCCGTAGCGGTTCCGCAGGTCGGTCGTGACGCCCGACATGATGCTTGCCGCCTGCTGCGGGGAGGTCTCTCGAAGCGGCATCTCGACCTGGGGGTCATAGGCCGTCAGACCGGTCTCCTTCTCCACGAGCGCGGAGAGGGCAAAGAGCGTCCCCAGGACTGTTCCAGCAGCGTCCCCGGCGTGCCAGTAGGGCACCGTGATGGTGAGCTCGTCGCCGAACACGGAGAGGTCGATGCCGGTGCCGGAGTGGCTGAGGTCACGTGATTCCTGTTCGTACTCGGTGATGTCCACATCTCCGAGCAGCGCACGAGCCTGCGGCACTATCCGCTGCCACGCTTCGAGGAGCTCGGCGGGGATCGGCGCGCTGTCCCCGGCTGCGGCCTCGGCCGCGGCCTCGGCGGCTTCCAGGACGTCGTCCCATGACTGACGCGCGTCTCGCCGCAAAAAGTAGATGTCGTAGCTCATCGCGAGATCGTAGAGCCGGTGAGCACCTCATGATCCGCTGCGCGAAGAGCCGGCGACGAGGGCGATCCTGTGGACCGGCGCATCATCTCGTGCACGCCCGGGACCGCCCCGACTCGGTCGTCACCGCCGCCACCAGCGACATGCTCACCGGATCGTCCCGCTCGGCGCCGTCACCGCAGCAACGAGGGGCGGGCGCCCGCAGGCGCCCGCCCCTCATCAGGTTCGTTCGGCTCAGGCCGATCCGACGAACAGCACCAGCAGCAGCCACACCACCGGCGCCGTCGGCAGCAGGGAGTCCAGGCGGTCCATGATGCCGCCGTGGCCCGGGAGCAGGGTTCCCATGTCCTTGATGCCGAGGTCGCGCTTGATCATGGACTCGCCGAGGTCGCCCAGGGTCGCGCTGGCCGCGACGCAGGCGCCGATCACCAGGCCCTGCCACCACGTTCCGTCGTCGATCAGGAACTGCATGCACAGAACGCCCGCCACCATCGCGAACAGCACCGCGCCGAAGAGGCCCTCGCGGGTCTTTCCGGGGCTGATGCGCGGCGCCAGCTTGTGCTTGCCGAAGCGCCAGCCGATCGCGTACGCGCCGGTGTCGCTGACCACCGTCAGGATCAGGAAGGTCAGGACCCGCCAGGCCCCGTCGTCCGCGGTGAGCATCATCGCCACGAACGTCGCGAGGAACGGGACGTAGAAGGCGGCGAAGACCCCGGCCGTCACGTCCTTCAAGTAGCCGTCGGGCGGCTCGGTCATCCGCCACACCAGGACGGCGAGCGCGGTCAGCGCCATGGCCACCCACGCGCCCTCGGGCCCGCGGACGTAACCGGCGACGACCATCGCCGCGCCACCGACGGCCAGCGGCACGAGCGGCGCCTTGATGCCCTTGCGCTCGTCGAGTCGCGAGGTGAGCTCCCACAGACCCACGACGACGGCGACCGCTATCACGCCGACGAACACCGCTTTGACGATGAACAGCGACGCGATGATCACGGCACCGAGCCCGACACCGACCCCTATGGCCGCGCCGAGATCCCGCCCCGCGCTCTTCTTCTGCCGAGGCTGAGGCTGGGGCTGCGGCTCGGGCTGGGAGTGAGGTGCTGCGCCGGTCATGGGCTCCTGCGGGGTCTGCGACGACGGCGCCGGCCGCTCGGCCTGCGGGGTCGCCTCGTCGCGGAACAGGGGACCGCTCAGCCGAGCAGCCCCCCGGTCGTCCTGGTTGTCACCGCCACCGGCGGGCACGTCGGGCATATCGGGCACGATGGGCATGGGCCGAGTCTCCTCAACCGCGTGCCGTTCGTACGCGGGACCCGCCGGAGCGCGTCCCTGGTCGTACGAGGGGCCCTGACCGTACGCGGGACCTGCCGGGCCGCGGTTCTGATCAGCGGGCCCCCAGTACCCGGGCCCGGTCTGCGGCGCCCCCCAGGAAGAGTCGTTCACGGATTCCTCGAACCTCGATGTTCCGCTCGGCTTCAGACTTCGAGCAGCTCGGCTTCCTTGTGCTTGAGCAGCTCGTCCACCTGGGCCACGTACTTGGCGGTGGTGTCGTCCAGCTCCTTCTCGCCGCGACGCCCCTCGTCCTCGCCGATCTCGCCGTCCTTGATCGCCTTGTCGATGGCTTCCTTGGCCTTGCGGCGGACGGAGCGGATGGACACCTTGCTGTCCTCCGCCTTGCCCTTGGCGACCTTGATGTAGTCGCGGCGGCGCTCCTCGGTGAGCTCGGGGAACGTCACACGAATGATGTTGCCGTCGTTGCTCGGGTTGACGCCGAGGTCCGAGTCACGGATCGCCTGCTCGATGTTGCGCAGCGCGCTCTTGTCGAACGGGGTCACCACGGCCATGCGCGGCTCCGGCACCGAGAAGGAGGCCAGCTGGTTGATCGGCGTCAGCGCGCCGTAGTAGTCGGCCACGATCTTGTTGAACATCGCCGGGTGCGCACGGCCGGTGCGGATCGCGGCGAAGTCCTCCTTGGCGACCACGACCGCCTTCTCCATCTTCTCCTCGGCCTCGAGGAGGGTCTCTTCGATCACCACTTGCTCCTGCGTGTCTTGAGTGAGGCCCGGCGTGCACGGGGCGGCCGGCTGCGTCGCGTCTGTTGCTTCTCCCGCACGGTGTGCCCGCGCGGCTTCCTGCGGTGTCCTGCGCTGTCCTTGCACGGTGTCCGACCGGCAGGACATTGTCCATCCCCTGCGGGGTGTTGCGGACCTGAGGGTCAGGCGCGGGTGCCCTGCTCGCCCACCAGCGTCCCGATCTTCTCACCCTTGACGGCGCGCGCGATATTGCCCGACGTGAGGAGCTCGAAGACGAGGATCGGCAGCTTGTTGTCACGGCAGAGGGTGATGGCGGTCATGTCGGCGACCTTCAGGTCGCGCGTGATGACCTCGCCGTAGCTGAGCGCGTCGAACTTCACGGCCCCGGGGTTGGTCTTCGGGTCCGAGTCGTAGACACCGTCGACACCGTTCTTGCCCATGAGCAGCGCCTCGGCGTCGATCTCGAGGGCGCGCTGCGCGGCGGTGGTGTCGGTGGAGAAGTACGGCATGCCCATGCCGGCACCGAAGATGACGACGCGGCCCTTCTCCAGGTGGCGCACGGCGCGCAGCGGGATGTACGGCTCGGCGACCTGGCCCATGGTGATGGCGGTCTGGACGCGGCTGTCGATGCCCTCCTTCTCCAGGAAGTCCTGGAGGGCCAGGCAGTTCATGACCGTACCGAGCATGCCCATGTAGTCCGAACGGGCCCGGTCCATGCCGCGCTGCTGGAGCTCGGCACCGCGGAAGAAGTTGCCGCCGCCGATGACGACGGCGATCTGCGCCCCGTCGCGGACGACGGCCGCGATCTCACGGGCGATGGCGTGCACCACGTCGGGGTCGACACCCAGACCTCCGCCCCCGGCGAACGCCTCACCGGAGAGCTTCAGCAGAAAGCGCCCCGCGCCTTTGCCGTCGTCGCTCTTGTCGCCCTTGTCTGCTGCCTGGGTGCTGGTCATGGATTCTCGCCTCTTCTTGCTTGGCACACATACGAAGAAGGCCATTGCCGATGGGGTGTTTCGCATCCCATATGCGGCAATGGCCTCCTCGTCACATCTGCGGTCGTCCGGTGCGTACCCGGGCGACTGCTGTCGACCCTATAGGGGTCTCGCGTCGGGCGCGGTACGGACTCAGATGCCGACCTTGATGCGCGAGAAGCGCTTCAGGGTGACACCGGCCTCCTGGAGGACCTTCTCGACCGACTTCTTGTTGTCGAGCGCGTACGGCTGACCGAGGAGGGTGGCCTCCTTGAAGAAGCCGTTGACGCGACCCTCGACGATCTTCGGGAGCGCGGCCTCGGGCTTGCCCTCGGCGCGGGTGGTCTCCTCGGCGACGCGGCGCTCGGACTCGACGACCTCGGCCGGGACGTCGTCCTTGGTGAGGTACTTCGGCGCGAAGGCGGCGATGTGCTGCGCGACACCCTTGGCGAGGTCGGCGTCGGCCTTGTCCAGCTCGACCAGAACACCGATCTGCGGGGGCAGGTCGGGCATGGTGCGGTGCATGTAGGCGGTGACGTACGCGCCGGAGAACTGGGCGAAGCGCTCCAGGACGATCTTCTCGCCCAGGGTGGCGTTGGCCTCGTCGACGTACGCCTGGACGGTCTTGCCGGCCTCGATCTCGGAGGCGAGCAGGGCGTCGATGTCGGCGGGCGACGTCTTGGCGATGTGCGCGGCCAGCTCGTTGGCGACGGCCTGGAACTTCTCGCCCTTGGCGACGAAGTCCGTCTCGCACTTCAGCTCGACGATGACGCCGGTGGAGTTGTCGTCGGCGATGAGGGAGACGACAGCGCCGTTCTCGGCGGAGCGGCCCTCGCGCTTGGCGACGCCCTTCTGGCCCTTGATGCGCAGCGCCTCGACGGCCTTGTCGACGTTGCCCTCGGCCTCGTCGAGCGCCTTCTTGCAGTCCATCATGCCGGCGCCCGTGAGCTCACGGAGCTTCTTGACGTCAGCGGCGGTGTAGTTCGCCATGATCCTGGTTTTCTCTCTACGAAGTCTGAAGTGTCTGACGACGGAAGGTCACGCACGGACGGCCACGGGTGAACGGCGGGGGCCGAAGAAGGCCCCCGCCGTGTCACTCATGAAACCGAATTCCGTGCGGGTCAGGCCTGCTCGGCAGCCGGAGCCTCGGCAGCGGGGGCCTCAGCAGCAGGGGCCTCGGCGGCGGGCGCCTCGGCAGCGGCGTCGGCGGCCGGAGCGGCCTCCTCAGCCTTCTCCTCGGTCTTCTCGTCGGCCTTCTTCTCACCCTCGAGCAGGTCGCGCTCCCACTCGGCGAGCGGCTCGCCCTGGGCCTTCTCGCCCGGCTTCGAGTCGCCGGTGGCGACGCCGGAACGGGCGATGAGGCCCTCGGCGACGGCGTCGGCGATCACGCGGGTGAGCAGGGTGACGGAGCGGATCGCGTCGTCGTTGCCCGGGATCTTGTAGTCGACCTCGTCGGGGTCACAGTTCGTGTCGAGGATCGCGACGACCGGGATGTTGAGCTTCCGGGCCTCGCCGACAGCGATGTGCTCCTTCTTGGTGTCCACGATCCAGACGGCGCTGGGAACCTTGGACATCTCGCGGATACCGCCGAGGGTCTTCTCCAGCTTGGCCTTCTCGCGCGAGAGCACGAGAAGCTCCTTCTTGGTGAGACCGGACGCGGCGACGTCCTCGAAGTCGATCTGCTCGAGCTCCTTGAGGCGCTGCAGACGCTTGTAGACGGTCGAGAAGTTGGTGAGCATGCCGCCCAGCCAGCGCTGGTTCACGTAGGGCATGCCGACGCGGGTCGCCTGCTCGGCGATGGCCTCCTGCGCCTGCTTCTTCGTACCGACGAACATGACCGTGCCGCCGTGGGCGACGGTCTCCTTGACGAACTCGTAGGCGCGGTCGATGTACGACAGCGACTGGAGCAGGTCGATGATGTAGATGCCGTTGCGCTCCGTGAAGATGAAGCGCTTCATCTTCGGGTTCCAACGACGGGTCTGGTGACCGAAGTGGACGCCGCTCTCCAGCAGCTCCCGCATCGTGACGACGGCCATGGCCGTACTCCTCTGAGTGTTCTCGGTTGTTTCCTGACGTCCCGAGCGCGCCTGCCTCGTGCGTGAGCACGGGACCGAAAGGCGCTGACACGAACCCGGAAGGCTCGGTGTCGGGGCGTGCGAAGTCGATCCGGTGGCCCGGATCGCCACATGAAGTGTACGGGACCCTGGAGGTACCGGGTGACGCCGCTGTCCACAACCGCCCGGTAGTCCACGTTTCCCGGCCAAGATCCCCCGGGACGAGCGTGGTCGCGGATCATTCCGGCCATGCGACGACTACTGTGCGTGATGTTTTTGCTGGCGGCGCTGTCCGTCGGGACACCGGTGCACGCGGCCGATCTCTGGCCGGTGGGCGACCGCCCCGCGGTGGTACGCGCCTGGTCCCCGCCGGCATCACCCTACGGCCCGGGCCACCGCGGTGTGGACCTCGCGACCCCGATCGGCGCCCCGGTGCGGGCACAGGCCGCCGGCCGGATCGCCTTCGCGGGCCGGGTGGCGGGCCGGGGCGTGGTGTCCGTGGAACTGACGGGCACCGGGGACCCACCTCTGCGTACGACATACGAGCCGGTGGCGGCGACGGTACGCAAGGGCGACGAGGTCGCCCCCGGCACCGTGCTCGGCACCGTGGAACTCCCGACGGGCCACTGCCCACCGGCAGCCCCGTCGTGCCTGCACTGGGGCCTGATCAGGGGCGACACGTACCTGGACCCCCTGTCCCTGCTGGCTCCGTCCGCGACCCGGCGCGGCCCGGCCCGCCTGCTGCCCGTGTGGGACATCGGCCCCGCGGCACTCTGGAGCGACGACCTGCCGACGACTCCCCCGCCGGGTCTGTCCACGTGGCTCGGCCGCCCGCCACCGACAACCCGGCTCGGCCCCGTCACCGTGAACGATCTGCCGCCGACAGTTCTGCTCGGCCCGCCCGGCTCGGGCTTCCCGCCACCATGGGCAAGGCGGTATCCCGCCGCGGGGTGAGCGCTCCGGGCAAGGTCCAGGCACGGCCGGCCCGGAGCGGGATGAGCCCTACAGAGCGGCTCGGCGACGACGGACCCTGTGCAGGATGAGCCCCACGGAAGGGCCTGGCCAGAGTCGGCCCGGCGCGGGGCGAGGGCTCCGAAGGGGTCCGACCACGGCCGACCCGGCTCCGGAGCGCGCAGCGGGCCTCAGCCCTGAACGCCCCGCAACACCATGGCCACGGCCGCATCCACGATCACGTCCGGCTCCTCGGCGGCCCCGAGCTCGATCCGCCGCACCGCCGCGTCGACGACCCCCTGCACCAGCATCGCCGCCAGCCGCGGCTGCCCGTGCCCGATCTCCCCGAGCGCCTCGACGATCATCGCGACGAGCCCGCCGTGCGCGGCCCGGATCTTCTCCCGGGCCCCCGCGTCCAGCTCGCTCGCGGAGATGGCGACGACCGCGCGGTGCCGCCGGTCACCGACCAGCGCGAGCTGCTCGCGCACATACGCCTCGACCTTGCCCTGGGGCGTCGCGGCCCGCGCCATGCCGGCCTCGACCTCGGCGGCCCACACCGGGAAGTCGACGGCGCACAGCTCCTCGACCACGGCCGCGCGGGACTTGAAGTACTCGTACACGGACGACCGCGCGAGCCCCGTCCGCTCCGCGAGCGCGGGGAACGTCAGTGCGTCCGTCCCACCCTCGGACAGCAGGGAACGCGCGGCATCCAGAAGAGCCGCGCGCTGCATCGACCGGTGCTCGGCCACAGAGGCCGCTCGAATCCTTGGCACACATCCACTGTACGGACGCGCCGCCCACTACGGGAGCCTCAGCGGACATGGCGACCCGCCACCCACCCGCCGCGGGCCACCGGTCACAGTCAGGCGACCTGGGCCGGCACATCGCGGCAGGGACGATTCACCAGCACCTGCCGCCCGAACACCCTCAGCGTCCGAAACTCGCCAGCTTCGCGCGCAGCTGCAACACCGACTTCGTGTGGATCTGGCTGACCCGGCTCTCCGTCACGCCCAGCACGTTGCCGATCTCGGCGAGGGTCAGCCCCTCGTAGTAGTAGAGCGTGACGACCGTCTTCTCCCGCTCGGGCAACGTGTTGATCGCCCGCGCCAGCAGCCGCCGCAGCTCACGGTCCTCGGCGACCTCCACCGGATTGTCGGCGGCCTGGTCCTCCAGGGTGTCCATGAGGCTGAGCCGGTCGCCGCCCTCGCCCCCGACGTGCAGCAGCTCCTCGAGCGCCACCACGTTCGCCAACGACAACTGGCTGAAAACGGCGTGCAGTTCCTCCAGCGCGACGCCCATTTCCTCGGCCACCTCGCTCTCCGAGGGAGAGCGTCGCAGCTTGGCCTCCAGCGTGGCGTAGGCCCGCTCCACGTTGCGCGCCTTCTGCCGCACGGAACGGGGAATCCAGTCCAGGGCGCGCAGTTCGTCGATCATGGCGCCGCGGATCCGGGTGATCGCGTACGTCTCGAACTTGATCTCCCGCTCGATGTCGAACTTCTCGATCGCGTCGATCAGCCCGAACACCCCGGACGAGACGAAGTCGGCCTGCTCGACATTGGGCGGCAGCCCGACGCTCACCCGGCCCGCGACGTACTTCACCAGCGGCGAGTAGTGCAGGATCAACTGCTCCCGCAGACGCTCGTCGCCCGTCGCCTTGTACGACCTCCACAGCTCCTCGAGCGAGGAGGGGGCCGGTGGCCGCACGCTGGAGCCGCGGGCTGCAGGGGGAACCGCCGCCCGGTCGGATCCAGAGGTGTGCTGTGGCATGCGCCGCCTTGTGCCGTTCTGCTGCTTGCCGAGTGAGTCGGAGAGGGTGCCCCGGGTCTGGGCCGGAGCCTGGACCTGAGTGCCCGTGGTCCGGGTCGTGGGAGCCGCTGGGATCTTTTTGCTGGTGAAGATGGAGTGTTGCCCGTCTAGTGATGACTGGTACCGAGCTGCCTGCCTGATTACGGATTGAGGTGACGAACCCGAATCCTGGTGAGCGTAGCGTGACTGCGGCGTCGCAGTGTGCGAAGGGTAGGGGGTCATATGCGCGCAGATACGTTCCCCTGGGCGACTTGCGCCGACGGTTCCGGTTCCGAACGCGATCGGGACGGAACGTCAACTGCCGGAATTGCCAAGGTCATCGAGGGGTCATCCGGACGGCGCAACCCCGTGGATCAGGATTCGCCTCCGTCCGTCAAGACCGACCGAATCGCCTGGCGTGTCAACTTCCAGCCGTCGCCGTGTCGTTCGACGAACCCCAACGAGCGCAGTTCGTACAACCGACCGGTCGTGTCGTCGTCGGTCGCACCGGCCTCCCGAGCGATCTCGGCGAGCGTCCGGGTCCCCCGCGCCGGCAGCGCCGCCAGCACACGCGCGGTGGCCGCGGCCAGCAGGTCGCGCGGCACCACGGGGCCGCGCCGCTCCGGGGCGAGCTCCCCCATCTCGCCGACCAGCTCGACGACCTCCTCGGCGTCCGTCACCAGCACCCCCTCCTTGCGCAACAGTTCGTGGACCCCGGCGGAGACGGCGCTGGTCGCGGGGCCCGGTACGCCCATCACGTGCCGCCCGAGACGCAGCGCCCAGCGGGCCGTGCCGAGCGCGCCGCTGCGGTAGGCCGCTTCGACGACGACCGTGCCGCGGGTGAGTGCGGCGATCACCCGGTTCCGCAGAATGAAGCGGCTGGGCGTGGGATGGGCCCCGGGTGGCAACTCACCCACCACGAGACCCTGTTCCGCGACCCGGTCGATCAACTGCTCGTGCCCGCGCGGATAGGAGCGATCGATGCCGCAGGCGAGGACGGCCACCGTGGCCCCGGTGGCACCGAGGGCACCGCGATGGGCCGCGGCGTCGATCCCGTACGCGCCGCCCGAGACGACCACCCAGCCGCGCTCGGCGAGCCCGGCGCCGAGGCTCGCGCCCATCCGCACCCCGTAGTCCGTGCAGGCCCGCGCGCCCACGAGGGCCACCGAGCGCAGGGCCCACATCCGCAGGGAAGGGCCGCCGCGCACCCACAGCCCGAGGGGCCGCGCGTCCCCCAGGTCGTCCAGCTGTCCCGGCCACTCGGGATCCCCCGGGCACACGAAACGTGCCCCGAGCCGGTCGGACCGCGTCAGATCGAGCTCCGCGGGCGGCGCCTCCCTGGCCCGCGCGACCAGCCCCGCCCAGCGCGCCTCGCGCACCCCGGGCAGCGCCGGATCCGTCACCCCCTCGTCGGCCTCGTCGATGCGCCGGACCGTCTCCACCGCCCCGAACTCCCGCAACCAGCGGCCGACCGGCTCCCAACCCGGCTCGACGATCCGGGTCAGCCGGGCCCGCGCGAGCCGCACCTCGTCCGGGACGCCCCGCCCGGTCACGCGCCGGACCCGATCGTCATGGGCGCCCCGCGCGAGATCCCGGTCCGCAGTTGCAGGGCGAGCGCCACGTCCTGGGCGCAGGGCCGGTCGCGGCCACCGAGGTCGGCCACGGTCCAGGCCACCCGCAGCACCCGGTCGAGCCCGCGTGCGGTCAGGAAGCCGCGCTCCAGGTCCAGTTCGGCCTCGTCCAGGGCGCCCGGGGCGGCCGGCCACCGGGTGCGCAGCGCGTGCCCGGGGACTTCGCTGTTGGTCCGCCACGGGGACTCCGCGAACCGGGCCGCCGCCCGCTCCCTGGCCTCGCGCACCCGGTCGGCGACGACCTGGGTGGAGTCGCCGCGCGGGCCGTACCCGGCCAGTTCGTTGCGCGTGACGGGGTCCACCTCGACGCGCAGGTCGACCCGGTCGAGCAGCGGTCCGGAGAGCCGGGCCTGATAGCGCCGGACCGCGGCCGGCGGGCAGTCGCACTCGCCTCCGTGGACCCGGAACATCCCGCAGGGACAGGGGTTCGCGGCGAGCGCCATCAGAAAGCGGGCGGGCAACCGCACCACTCCGGCGCTGCGGGCGATGACGACATGGCCCGCCTCCAGCGGCTGTCGCAGGGCGTCGAGCGCCTGTCCGCTGAACTCCGGCGCCTCGTCGAGGAAAAGCACACCGCGGTGGGACAGCGAGACGGCCCCCGGCCGCGCCGTCCCCGGTCCGCCGCCGACGAGGGACTGCATGGTCGCCGAGTGGTGGGGCGCGCAGTACGGCGCGATGTCGATCATCGACTTGCCCGGCGGCAGCATGCCCGCCACCGAGTGGATCGCGGTGACCTCCAGTGACTCCTCGCGGGTGAGCCGGGGCAGGATCGCGGGCAGTCGCTCGGCGAGCATGGTCTTGCCCGCGCCCGGCGGCCCCGACAGCATCACGTGGTGGCCGCCCGCGGCGGCGACCTCGATCGCGGTGCGGGCCGACAGTTGTCCGACGACATCGGCGAGGTCCAGCCCCGGCCCGTCGTGCGGCAGGCCGCCGATCCCGGCACCCGCCCCGCTGCCGGGCATGCTCAGTCCGGCCAGCATCGGATCGGGGCGGCCGTGCGTCTCCGGCTCCTCGTCCGGCACCGGCTCATCCGCCAGCACCGCGATGAGCTGGCGCAGGCTGCGCACGCCGAGGACGGAGATCCCCGGCACGAGCGCGGCCTCGCCCGCCGTGGACTCCGGGACCACCACCTGCTCATAGCCCGCGTCGGCCGCGGCGAGCACGGCCGGGAGCACCCCGCGCACCGGCCGCACCCGGCCGTCGAGCCCCAGCTCCCCGATCATCACGATGTCGGCGAGGATCCTCGGGTCGATCCGCTCGGCCGCGCCCAGTACGGCGCACGCGACAGCGAGATCGAAACCCGAACCGCTCTTGGGCACGGACGCCGGGCTGAGCCCCACGGTGAGCTTCTTCTGCGGCCAGTCCGCGCCCGAGTTGACCACGGCGGCCCTGACCCGGTCCCGGCTCTCCACCAGGCTCTTGTCGGGCAGCCCCACGAGCGTGAACGCGGCGACTCCCGGCTCCAGGTCGGCCTGCACCTCGACGACGACGCCCTCGACACCCACCAGGGCCACGGAACACGTGCGTGCGAATCCCATCAGGACACCCCCCGCACATGCTCGACGCGGGGCGCGCCGCGCTCCGGCAGCAGGACGCCGACGAGATCGATGCGCACTCCGCCGGGTGGCGCCCCGCCGTGCTCCTGCACCCATCGCTCGGCGAGGTCGCGCAGCCGCCGTGCCTTGACCGGCGTGATGGAGGCCATCGGGTCCTCGAAGGCCTTGCCCCGGCCCGCGCCGCCCACGGCCCGGCGGGTCTTGACCTCGCACACGACGACCGCGTCGCCGTCCCGCGCCACGATGTCGATCTCGCCCGACCGGCCCGCGCGCCAATTGCGCGCCAGCACCGTCATCCCGGCCTCGGCCAGCCGCCTCGCGGCCAGGTCCTCGCCGTACTTTCCCAGTGCGCTCTGTGCGTTCACGTCGGCACCACCTCCGACGCCCACGCTGACGCAGCGGCGACCAGGAAGTGGATCTTGGTGAACTACCGGCAGGTTGTGGAAAACCCCGCCACCCACCGAAGTGAGGGTCACCCACCGAAATGGGCGCCACCCACCGGAAAATCAGCGCACCGGAGGCTCAGCGCACCGGGCTCAGCTCCCCGGAAGCTCCAGGTCGCTCTTGTTCAGTTCCTCGATATTCACGTCCTTGAACGTGAGAACGCGAACCTGCTTCACGAACCTGGCGGGCCGGTACATGTCCCACACCCAGGCGTCCGCCATCGACACCTCGAAGAACACCTCACCCTGAACCGAGTGCACCTGCATCTCGTAGTCGTTGGTGAGGTAAAAACGCCGCTCGGTCTCGATCACATATTTGAACAGACCGACGACGTCGCGGTACTCCCGGTAGAGCTTCAGCTCCATCTCGGTCTCGTACTTCTCGAGGTCCTCGGCGCTCATGGCATGTTCCCCTTCAGCCGTGCGTCCCCCTATTGTGCGCCAGTCTCTGGGGCCTCTAGACGATTTCCGTGTCGAGGACCAGCGGCCGGCTCGGGGGACCTTCGTCGAACAGCCGGTTCAGCAGTTCGGCGAGTCTGGTCGGATACACCGTCTCATGCGCTTCGGCCAGTTCCCGGTACGTCCACCAGCGTGCTCCGACGACGCTGCGTCGTTCCAGGTCGGTGAGGCCCGTTTCATTGATCATCGGCCCTGCGTCCGAGGACACCCGACTCCGGGTGCGGGCCAGGAAATACCACTCGTCCTGGTCCCAGCGCCGCCCGTCGAACGGGAAGGAGCATGTGCGCTCCCACAGCACCGGGCCCAGCTCGACGTCCGTGAGGCCGGTCTCCTCGGCCAGTTCCCTCAGCGCGGCCTGCTCACGCGTCTCGTCGCCCTCCAGACCGCCGCCCGGGGTGAACCACCAGTCGTTCGCCGGGTCGTCCGGCTCGTGCCCGTGCAGCAGCAGGATGCGGTTCTCCGGGTCGAGCAGCACGACCCGGGCCACCCTGCGCAGCTCGTCGCCCGACTCAGGCACGGACCGGCTCCGTCCGGGGCCGTGAGCGCCGCGAGCGCTTCGCGATCGGGCCGTACGCGGCCCCGCCCAGCACCAGCACGGCGCCGCCCACCACCGCGTACACGATCCACTTGAGCGGTCCGGGGTGCGAGATCCCGCCGGGCATCGTCTCGAAGCCGGTGGGCTTGGCCAGCATGCCGTTCAGGGGCCAGGCCACCGCGTCCACGCGGGCCTGCACGGCGCCGCGCTCCACCGAGCCGTGCTCCGAGTCGCCGAGGTGGACGGTGGAGTCCAGGGAGCCGCTGCGCTCGTCACCGAGCAGGAACAGCCTGCCCTTGGGCACCGTCGTCGTCTTGATGCCGGTGAGCGAGGCGCTCTTGCCGGCCGGCAGATACGGTTCGTCGATCTTCTTGCCGTTGACGGTCAGCTTGCCGTCGGTGCAGCAGGCGATCTTGTCGCCGCCGATCCCCACGACCCGCTTCACCATCGGCAGGTCGCCCCAGGTCGCCTCCTGGAAGACGACGACGTCACCGCGCTTGACCACGCTGCCGTCGATCCGCTGCGCGAGGACCCGGTCGCCCGCGCCGATCGTCGGCGTCATCGAATCGGTGGGCACCGTGTACGGCTGGTACACAAAGGCGCCCCACACGAATCCGCCGAGGAACAGCACACAGCCGAGGGCCACGGCTATGCCCGACAGCACGCTGCCGGCCTTGCCGCGGCCCTCGTCCGTACGACGTGTCCTGCTCATCCCAGTTGCTCCCCCGCGTCGGAGAAATCGACCTCGCGGCCCGGCCCCGCAATGGCGCGGACCACGGAAGATCGGCGATCTGGGACGGCACCCTACCCGGCGGTACCGGTGCCAGAAACCCTGGTGTTCCCGTCGGTAAGGCCCTTGGTGATCTTGCGCCTGCGCCAGATCACCAGCGGCACCGCGCCCGCGAGACCGAGGGCGCCCGGAGCCGCGCTCGCCGCCGCGTTGATCCCGGACTGGTCGAAGGTGTCCGGCACGGGCAGCGTGGACCAGTGCGTGGGCGGCCAGGCGACGACGATCGCACGGCCCACGACGTTGTCCACCGGGACGAAGCCGCTGTTCTTGTCGTTCTGGTGGTAGCGGGAGTCCATGGAGTCCTGGCGGTGGTCACCCATGACCCAAACTTTGCCCGCGGGTACCTTCACCTTGAACGTTCCGCCCGCATTGTCCGCGCTGCACGGGGTGTTGCCCGCGTACACGTACGGCTCGTTCAGCGCCTTGCCGTTCACCTTGAGCGGGCCCGTGCCCGAGCACTCGACGGTGTCGCCCCCGACGCCGATGACGCGCTTGATGAGGTCCTTCTCGTCGGCCGACGGCATCAGGCCGACCCAGCTGAGGACCTGCTGGATCGCGTTCGGATCCGCGGTGGGCTCGCCCTCCAGCCAGTCCGCCGGGTCGTGGAAGACGATGACCTCGCCGCGCTCCGGCTTCGAGCCGAACCAGGGCGTGAGCTTGTCGACGAGCACCCGGTCGCCGATCTTCAGCGTGTTCTCCATCGACGCCGACGGGATCGAGAACGCCTGGACCAGGAACGTCTTGATCAGCAGGGCGAGAACGAGCGCGATGCCGATGAGCAGCGGCAACTCCTTCCAGAAGGAGCGGGGCTTCTTCTGCTGCCGGCCGGTGTCGTCACCGCCTCCGCCATCCGCCTGCACACCTTCACCGGCTGCGGGCCCCTGGTCCGTCACGGCCGCGTTCGCCGCGTCGTCGGATCGCCCGGGCTGTTCTTCGGGCCCCTGCCCTGACCGTGCGCCGACCGCCAAGTCCCCCACATCCACTCCTCACTCCGTGCCGCTGCCTGATCCCTACGCGATGCAGGCCCACCACTCCCATAACGAGCGGGAGTTCCGCAGGGGTCGGGAGGGGGATCATTCCGTCCGAATCCGATGCGTTCGAACTCGTGACGGCGCTGTTCGTGGTGGCCACCTTATGCGACGCGCCGGACGCTGCGGTCGATCCGTCGTCTTGCGCGTCGGCCACGGCCGAGAACGTCCCGGGCTCTCCCAGGGTGGTCCAGTTGCCGATCGGCCAGACGATGGCGCGGGCCCGGCCGACCACCGAATCCTCCGAGACCGTGCCGTGGTAGGCCTCGGTGAGGTGGTAGCGGGAGTCCGCCGAGTTGGCGCGGTGATCCCCCATGACGAACAGCCGGCCCTCGGGAACCTTCACCGAAAAATCGAACTTGGAGGGGGTGTTGCCGGGGTGGATGTACGAAGTCTCGTTCAGCGGCGTCCCGTTCACGGTGACGCGGCCCTGCTTGTCACAGCACTTCACGGTGTCACCGCCGACACCGACGACCCGCTTGATCAGATCGCGGTCGTTGTCGGAGGGCAGCAGCCCGATCCAGGTCAGGCCCTCCTTGATCTGCTTGACGCCGACCGGGGGGTCCTTCTTCTGGCCCGTCTCGGCCGTCAGCCACTTGCCGGGGTCCTTGAAGACGACGACATCACCGCGGTGCGTCTCGGCACCGAACCACGGGGTGAGCTTGTCCACCACGACCCGGTCGCCGATCTTGATCGTCTGCTCCATGGAGCCGGACGGGATCACGAAGGCCTGGACGAGGAAAGTCTTCAGGACCAGGGCTATGAGCAGGGCCACGCCTATGAGGAGCGGTATCTCCTTGATGGCCGAGCGCCTGCGCTTGCGCTTCACCTTGCGCGCGAGCTTGCGCCGCTCCGCGCGCCCAGGGTGCGCGGGCCCACTGGTGGGCCGGCTCCCGGTGGGCAGCCGGTCGTCGCCCTCGCCGACGCGCGCCCTGCCCCGCCTACCCATGGGAGCCGCCGGGTGCGGGCACGCGCGCGTAGACGTCCGGCCGGGCCAGGGAGCGCCAGTGTCCGGTCGGCCAGGCGACCCATTCGGCCTTGCCGATCACATGGTCGAGGGGGAGGAAGCCGCCGCCGGGCGCCCCCATGAGTTCCCGGGAGTCCCGGGAGTCGCTGCGGTGGTCGCCGAGCAGGAAGAGAGTCCCGTCGGGCACCTCGATGTCGAACGGCACCTCGGAGGGCGCGTCACCGGCGTACAGCAGGGAGCGTTCGTCCACGGGCTGCCCGTTCACCTCGATCCTCCCCCTGCTGTCGCAGCAGACCACGTGGTCTCCCCCCACACCCACGACCCGCTTGATGTAGTCGGCCTCACCGAAGTACCCGTCGCCGTCGAAGACGACCACGTCGCCCCGCTTCGGCTCGGCACCGAAACGGTACGCCAACTTATTTACGAGAACGCGGTCCCCGACCCTCAATGTGGACTCCATGGAGCCGCTGGGGATCTGGAAGGGCTGCATCACCAGAACGGTGAAGGCGAGCAGCAGCGCCAGGCAGCTGAGCAGCGCGAGCGTCACGCGGCCGCCGGGCAGCCAGGCCGCGGCCGCGTCGATGCCCCGGGACAGGACGCTCCGGGAACGCAAAGAGGAGCGCGACCGGTCCTCCTCGCCCTCCGGGGTGTCTTCCGCGGGCTGGGAGGAGCGGTCGCGCTCCACGTGCTGTGCTTCGGTGTCCATCGAGGCCAGATGTTATCCGGCGACGTGACGGCCCCGAACGCGAGATCAGTTCTCGCGCTTCTCCTTGATCTTCGCGGCCTTGCCGCGCAGCTCGCGCAGGTAGTACAGCTTGGCGCGACGGACGTCACCCTTGGTGACGAGCTCGATCTTCTCGACGATCGGCGTGTGCACCGGGAAGGTGCGCTCGACGCCGACGGAGAAGGAGACCTTGCGGACCGTGAAGGTCTCGCGGACACCGGCGCCCTGACGGCGGATGACTACGCCCTTGAACTGCTGCACACGGGAGCGGTTGCCCTCGATGACGCGGACGTGGACGTTGACGGTGTCGCCCGGGCGGAAGGCGGGGACGTCGCTGCGCAGCGACGCGGCGTCGACGGAGTCGAGCAGGTGAGACATGATCGTCTGCTTTCTTCGCCGATGCCACAGGTCATCGGCGGGAGGTATGCGATGAGTTTCGGTAGCTGATCGCGTCGGGCCTTGCGTCGTTCCCCCTGTGGCAGGGGCGCAGGCTGGACGTACAGCAGCGGCCTATTCTTCCACGGCCCCGGGCGTTGGCCCAAATCGCCCGTCGGGGCCCGGGCCCCAGCCCAGGATGGAGAGCATCTCGCGGTCCTTCTTGTCGAAGGCCTTGGGGTCCGTGCGCTCGATGAGGTCGGGGCGGTTGCGCGTGGTGCGGCGCAGCGCCTCGTCCCGCCGCCAGCGGGCGATCTTGCCGTGGTGGCCGCTGAGCAGCACGTCGGGGATGTCCCGGCCGCGCCACTCCGGCGGCTTGGTGTACACGGGCCCTTCGAGGAGGTTGGCCATGTCGCCGGGGGCGAAGGAGTCGTCCTGGTGCGAGGCGGCGTTGCCGAGGACGCCGGGCAGCAGGCGCGCCACGGCCTCCGTGACGACCAGGACGGCCGCTTCCCCGCCCGCGAGGACGTAGTCGCCGATGGAGACCTCGTAGACCGGCACACGGGTCGCGTACTCGTCGATGACGCGGCGGTCGATGCCCTCGTAGCGGGCGGGCGTGAAGACCAGCCAGGGGCGCTCGGAGAGCTCGACGGCGAGTTCCTGGGTGAAGGGGCGCCCCGAGGGCGTGGGAACGACCAGGACGGGCCCGTGGGCCCCGCTCTCGTACCCGTCGGCGAGCACCTCGTCGAGGCAGTCGCCCCACGGCTCGGTCTTCATGACCATGCCGGGGCCGCCGCCGTAGGGGGTGTCGTCGACCGTGTTGTGGCGGTCGTACGTCCACTGCCGCAAGTCGTGCGTGTGGACGTCGAGTTGGCCGCGCGCGCGGGCCTTGCCGACGAGGGAGACGTTCAGCGGTTCCAGGTACTCGGGGAAGATCGTGACGACGTCGAGCCTCATGCGGACCCTTCCTCCGCGGAGTCCTCCCGGGACGACACGATCTCGGCGCGGTCGTCGATCAGGCCCGGCGGCGGGTCGATGACCGCCTTCTGCTCCTCCAGGTCGATCTCGGTGACGATCTCCTCGACGAACGGGATCATGACCTCGGTGCCGTCGGGCCGCTCCACGATGAACAGGTCCTGCGAGGGCAGGTGCGAGATCTCGGTGATCCGGCCGACCTCGGTGCCGTCGACCGTGACGACGTCGAGGTCCATGAGCTGGTGGTCGTAGAACTCGTCCTCGTCCTCCGGCAGCTCCTCCGGGTCGACCTCGGCGATCAGGATGGTGTTGCGCAGCGCCTCCGCCGCGGTCCGGTCGCGTACGCCCGCGAAGCGCAGCATCAGCCGGCCGGAGTGCACCCGGCCGGACTCGATGGTGAGCGGCCCGGTGGAGGCGGGGTCGGTGGCGAGCACCGCACCGGGGCCGAGCCGCAGCTCAGGCTCGTCGGTGCGCACCTCGACGGTGACTTCACCCTTGATGCCGTGGGCGCGGCCGATGCGCCCGACTACCAACTGCACGTCGGAAACTCTCCTGTCATACGACTAGGGCCGGGGACGGCCCGTAAGCCCTCCCCGGCCCGAGCCGGTGTTCAACTTTGTCAGCGGACCTGGTCCACGTCGACGAGGTCGACGCGGATACCGCGGCCGCCGATGGCGCCCACGACGGTACGCAGAGCGCGGGCGGTGCGGCCGTTGCGGCCGATCACCTTGCCGAGGTCGTCGGGGTGGACCCGGACCTCCAGCACGCGCCCACGGCGCAGGTTGCGCGAGGCGACCTGCACATCGTCGGGGTTGTCGACGATGCCCTTCACGAGGTGCTCAAGAGCCTCCTCGAGCATGCTCAGGCCTCGGTCGACTCGGACGCAGCCTCAGCAGCCTCGTCCTTCTTCTCAGCCTTCTTCTTCTGGGTGATGGCCTCACCCTTGGGCTCGTCGGCCGTGGCCAGCGCCTCGAAGGAGGGGCGAGCGGACTTCGGCTCGGCGACCTTCAGCGGCTCCGGGGCGGGCAGACCCTTGTGCTTCTGCCAGTCACCGGTGAGCTTCAGGATGGCCATGACGGGCTCGGTCGGCTGCGCGCCGACACCCAGCCAGTACTGCGCGCGCTCCGAGTCGACCTCGATGCGCGACGGGTTCTGCACCGGGTGGTACAGACCGATCTCCTCGATGGCCCGGCCGTCACGGCGGGTACGGGAGTCGGCGACGACGATGCGGTAGTGAGGCGAACGGATCTTGCCCAGACGCTTCAGCTTGATCTTGACTGCCACGGGAGTGGTGTCTCCTGGTCTTGACGTGGGTGGGCACGGCGAGATTGCCGCGT
Source organism: Streptomyces sp. NPDC001904 (assembly GCF_040297005.1). Classification (NCBI taxonomy): domain Bacteria; kingdom Bacillati; phylum Actinomycetota; class Actinomycetes; order Kitasatosporales; family Streptomycetaceae; genus Streptomyces; species Streptomyces sp. NPDC001904. The sequence continues at coordinate 168,567 of NZ_JBEOYI010000009.1, forward strand.
GGGGTTGCGGTACCCGAGTGCCCGATGGACGCGTCAGCCGGAGGAGAGAGGGGTCCTGTGCGACTGTCGAGTACAGCTAGCCATTGTGCCATATGCCGAGGGGGCGACCGAACCGGAGTACGGTCGCCCCGCATCGCCCCACCAGGAGGGGAAACCCACCGGTCACCCGGCGGCCGCACCCACCACTTCCGGGATGCGGAACGGCTTGCCGCAGCCCCCGCACACGATCGGCGCCTGGGCGAGCACCGACGGTACGACGCGGACATTGCGGCCGCAGTCGCAGACGGCCTTGACGCGGACCCCGCCCCCGGAGGAGCCGTGCCGTGCGGCCGGTCCGCGGAAGCTGCGCTTGGTGTCCGCGGCCGTGGCCACCGTGTGGGCCTTCAGGGCGCGCTGGAGCCGCTCGATCGTCTGGCGGTACCGCTGCTTCGCCTCCGGGTTGAGCGTGACCAGCGAGAAGCCACTGCTCGGGTGCGGTTCCTCGGGGTGGTCGAGGCCCAGCTCCTCGGCGATGGCCAGGAATCTGCGGTTGTGGTACCGGCCGGCGCGTGAGGTGTCGCGGATTCCGCGCGCGGCTGCGATGCCATGGACTGCCTCGTGAAGCAGTCGCTCGAAGGAGAGCTCGTGTCCGCAGGCGGACGACGACTCCCCGATCAGGGATTCGGGCGCGGCAAGATCCGGCAGTTCGGGGTGGTGCCGCTGAATGTCGGCCCACGCCCCTGCCAGCTCTGCGGCGAGAACAGGTGGTGTCGTGCTCACGTCGTGACAACGAGCCGGGGTGCCTCCGTGTTCCTATTCCGGGGCATCCCAAATAATTTGCACGTACCAGTCAGTTGCCGCTGATGCGTCCTGACGAGGGCGGGTGCGCTGATCTGCGGAGAAGAAGCACAGCCCGCACCAAGGTGGTGCGTAGTGTCACGTACGCCCCGGCGCGTAGTCGGATCTACGCGCCGGGCGCCGGATGCGCAAGAGGCGGTTTCGGCCTCAACAGAGTGCGGTCGCCCTCAGTAGGCGCGCGCCACGACCGCGACGTTACCGGGTGCGTCGTCCGCGTCCGGCACCGCCCCGTCCGCGGCGAGCAGACACCGTACGGAGATCGCGTGTTCGGCGAGCTTCGCCTCGCCCTCCTCGCCGAGGGTGGCCCACGGGATGCGGGCCCAGCCGCCGGACGTCACCGCCTCGACGGCCTCGCCGACCGTGGTGACGTCGCTGGTCCGGGACTCGCGGCGCTCGCGCGACTGCCTCAGCAGGAGTGCCTGGTCGGCTTCGAGCACGTCGGGCAGGAGGGCGGCGAGCCCGTCGATCGCGACCGGTTCCTTGCCGCCGGGGATGCGACGGGCCAGCATCGCGGTCCCGTTCTCCAGGTCGCGCGGGCCGACCTCGACGCGGACCGGCACGCCCTTCAGCTCCCAGTCGACGGCGCGGCGCCCGAAGGGGGTGTCCGTGCGGTCGTCGACGTGGACACGGATGCCGGCCGCCCTGAGCGACGTACCGATCTCGTGCACCTTGGCGAGCACCGCCGCGTCGTCCTTGACAGCGAGGACGACGACCTGGGTGGGTGCGAGGCGCGGCGGGACGCGCAGGCCGTGGTCGTCGCCGTGCATCATCACCAGGGCGCCGATCATGCGGGTCGTCGAGCCCCAGGAGGTCTGCCAGACGAGTTCCTGCCTGCCCTCCTTGGAGAGGTACTGCGTGTGGAACGCCTTGGCGAAGTTCTGACCGAGTTCGTGACTGGTGCCCATCTGGAGGGCCTTGCCGTCGCCCATCATCCCTTCGAGGGTCAGGGTGTTGACGGCGCCCGCGAAGCGTTCCTTCGGGGTCTTGCGGCCCAGGACGACGTCCATGGCGAGCACGTTCTCCATGAAGTCGGCGTACACGTGCCGGTGGATGCGTGCCGCGAAGTCGCGCGCCTCCTCATAGGTGGCGTGCGCCGTGTGGCCCTCCTGCCAGAGGAATTCCGTGGTCCGCAGGAAGAGCCGGGGCCGCAGCTCCCAGCGGACCACGTTGGCCCACTGGTTGATGAGCAGGGGCAGGTCGCGGTAGCTCTGGATCCACTTGGCGAAGTAGTCGTTGACGATCATCTCGGACGTGGGGCGGACGACGGCGGGCTCTTCCAGCTCCTTGCCGCCGCCATGGGTGACCACCGCCAGTTCGGGCGCGAAGCCCTCGACGTGGTCGGCCTCCTTGGTGAGGTAGGACTGCGGGATCAGGAGCGGGAAGTACGCGTTCTGCGTGCCGGTCTCCTTGATGCGCGCGTCCATGTCCTGCTGCATCCGCTCCCACAGGCCGTAGCCGTACGGTCGGATGACCATCGTGCCGCGCACCGGTCCGTTGTCGGCCAGTTCGGCCTTGGCGACGATGTCCTGGTACCAGCGCGGAAAGTCTTCCGCCTGGGGCGTGAGAACGGGTGCTTTGGGCATGGCGCGCATGCTACGGGGAGACTGCGGAGCACGGGAATCCTTTTCGCCCGTATGCCCCGGCGTGCACCCGTCATATGACCTTCGGGGGGCGCACGACGGAGCACGCGCGCATTGTCCATACGCCTGCGCGACACCCCCTAGACGTGGCGGACGATGCGGAGTTTTCTGGCATACGGGGGGAGCCCGAGCAGGGCGCTACATCGATACGCATCGGCGACAACTCTCGGCATCTCTCGGCGAATTGGGGAACTTTCCATGACACCTACGCTCGTGCAGCGGCACCTGCCCCACGCGGCGTCCGTGCCGCGCGCGGACCTGTGCGCACGCGCGCGTGACTGGGCGGAGATCCAGGAACGAATGCTGGTCCCGCTCTACGAAGCGGTGTACGAGCGGCTTGAGGTCGGCTCCGGCACCCGCCTTCTCGGGCTCGGCTGCGGTTCCGGTCTCGCCCTCCTCATGGCCGCGTCCCGCGGCGCGGCCGTGACCGGCGTGGAGTCGGGCGAACCGGAGCGGCTCGCGCTCGCCCGCGAGCGGCTGCTGCCCGAGGCCTGGGCGGGACGCCGCGGACCGAGGACCCGGCTCACGGACGGCAGCGACGACAGCGTCGTTGCGGCGCCCGACGACAAGCCGTACGACATCATCACCGCCTTCGAACCGATCGGCTGCACGGCCGACGACTCGGAAGGACTCTCGGCGCTCCTGGAGAGCGCGGCGCCGCTGGCGGCGAGGGGTTCCGCCGTCGTACTGGTCGGCTGGGGCCCTCCGGAGCGCTGCACCGCGTCGTCCGTGCTCCGGGTGGCGACGAAACTGGCCGACCCGCTGCGCACCACGGTCAGCTGGCGCCCCGCCCTCCGGGACGACCTGGAGGAGGTCGCCCAGCGGGCCGGACTGCGGCCCGACGGATCCGGCCGGGTCGCGTGCCCCTTCGGCTACGCGGACACGGAGAGCGCGCTCAAGGGGCTGCTGTCCACCGGTCTGTTCGACGCCGCCGTGGGAGCGACGGATCCGACCCAGGTCGACAAGGAGGTGACCGAGGCGCTCCAGCCGTACGTGCGCAGGGACGGCACGGTGTGGATGCCCAATGTCTTCCGGTACCTGATCGCCCGTACCGTCTGAGGCGCGCGGGCGGGTCAGTCCTTGGTGAGCCGGGTGACGCCGGCGACCCGGTAGGCGTCGGCCTCCTCCAGGGTCTCGTTCTCCAGGAGCGCCGCCGCCAGGGCGTCCAGCTGGTCGCGGTGGTCGCGCAGTTTGCGGCACGCCTCCTCGTAGCACTCGTCCACGATGCGGCGCATCTCGCCGTCGATCGTGTCCAGGGTGTCGGGTGCCGCGGCGAGTCCGTACGCCTGCTGGGCGTCGTTCGGCAGCGCGGAGAGGCGGCCGACCTTCTCGCTCATGCCCCAGCGGGCGACCATGCCGCGGGCGATGTTGGTGACCTGCTCCAGGTCGTTCTCCGCACCGGTCGTGACGACCCCGTAGACGACCTGCTCGGCAGCCATACCGCCGAGCGCGCCGATGATGCGGCCCCGGAGGTACTCCTCCGTGTACGCGTATTTGTCGGAGTCGGGCGTGGACAGGGTGACGCCCAGGGCGCGGCCGCGCGGCACGATCGTGATCTTGCGGACGGGGTCGGCGCCGGGCTGCAGCATGCCGAGCAGGGCATGGCCGCTCTCGTGGTACGCGGTGCGGCGGCGCTCCTCTTCGGGCATCACCAGCGGCCGCTCGGCGCCCAGCTGGACCTTCTCCAGGGCCTCCGAGAGGTCGGTCCGGGTGACCTGCTTCTGCTTGCGCTTGACCGCGAGGAGAGCCGCCTCGTTGGCCAGGTTGGACAGTTCGGCGCCGGTCATGCCCGGTGTCGTACGGGCCACCTGGGCGAGGTCCACGTCCTCGGCGAGCGGGATCTGCCGCGTGTGGATCTTGAGGATGGACTCGCGGCCATCGCGGTCGGGCGGCGAGACGGTGACGATGCGGTCGAAGCGGCCCGGCCGGGTCAGGGCCGGGTCCAGGACGTCGGAGCGGTTGGTGGCGGCGATGACGATGACGCCCTCGGAGCCGGAGAAGCCGTCCATCTCGGTGAGGATCTGGTTCAGGGTCTGCTCGCGCTCGTCGTGGCCGCCCATGCCGCTGCCGCCGCCGCGCGCGCGGCCGATGGTGTCGATCTCGTCGATGAAGATGATCGAGGGCGCGACCTTGCGGGCCTCGGCGAACAGTTCCCGGACCCGGGAGGCGCCGACGCCGACGATCATCTCGATGAACTCGGAGGCCGAGGCCGAGAAGAACGGGACGCCCGCCTCCCCCGCGACCGCTCGCGCGAGCAGCGTCTTGCCGGTTCCCGGCGGGCCCGCGAGGAGCACGCCGCGCGGCATCTTGGCGCCCATGGCGCGGTACGCGTCAGGGTTCTTGAGGAAGTCGACGACGTCGTTGAGCTCGCCCTCGACCTCGTCGATCCCGGCGACGTCGTCGAAGGTGGTGCGCTTCTTGCCGGGCTCCAGCTCGACCGGTTTCGGCGGCTGTTTGCGGCCGAGCATGCCGCCCGCGCCGCCGCCCATGCCCTGGCTCATCCGCCGCGCGATGAAGATCCACAGGACGACGAGGAGCAGCATCGGGGCGAGGGAGATCAGCAGGTTGGACAGGAAGCTGCGTTCCTGGACGACCGGTTCGGCGGTCACCGTGACGTCGTGCTTCTCCAGGTTGGCCCAGAGGTCGTCGTCGGCGAAGGAGGGCCGCTGCGTCGTGAACTTCGTGTAGTTCTTGGCCCGGCTGTCGCTGTCGTCCGGGGTGGGCTGCTCCTTCTTGAGCTGCCCCTGGATCGCGTCGCCCTTGGCGTAGATCTTGGTGACGTTGTCGTTGGCGACCTGTTTGCTGAACTCGGTGTACGAGATGGTCGGCTCGTCGCCCTGGTTGAAGAAGGACAGGACCAGGTTGGCGATGAGGTAGACGATCAGGGCCGTCAGGATGAGGCCGCCCCAGCCGCCGGGCATCTTGCGCTTGGGAGGCGGCTGCGGGGGCGGTGGCGGCGCGCCCTCCGAACGCCAGGGCTGATCGGTGCGATCGCGCGGGGGTACGGGGTTCGCCACGCCTGGTCCCTCCTGCCGGCTGCCCTGGTCCTTGACCCTTGTTTCTTGGGCCCATCAGCGCACAGATCAGGACCGGCCGCCACCGGGGAGAAGCAGCGCGAAGGGCCCGGAACCGATCCGGTTCCGGGCCCTCGTCGCGCGTGTGGGGGCAGGTCAGCCCATGAACTTCTTGAACTCGTCGGGGAGCTCGAAGTCCTTGCCGCCCTGCTGGCCGGCGCCGGGCAGACCGAGCGCGCCGCCGGACTCGGCGGCGGCCGCGCGGCGGGCGGCCTCCTCCTGCTCCTGCTGCTTGCGCTTCATCGGGTTGCCGGAACGCTGCTTGCCCTTGGCCTTCTTCGGCTGCTTCTTCGTCCGGCCGGCGCCGCCGCCCATGCCCGGCATGCCGGGCATGCCCGGCATGCCGCCGCCCTGGGCCATGCGCGACATCATCTTGCGGGCCTCGAAGAACCGCTCGACCAGGTTCTTCACCGCGCTGACCTCGACGCCGGAACCGCGGGCGATACGGGCCCGCCGCGAGCCGTTGATGATCGTGGCGTCGGCACGCTCGGCCGGGGTCATCGACTTGATGATGGCCGCCGTGCGGTCGACGTCGCGCTCGTCGAGGTTGTTGATCTGGTCCTTCACCTGCGCCATGCCGGGCAGCATGCCGAGCAGCTTGGAGATGGAGCCCATCTTCCTGACCTGCTCCATCTGCGCCAGGAAGTCGTCAAGCGTGAAGTCCTGGCCCTTCTTGGAGGCCAGCTTGGAGGCCATCTTCTCGGCCTCTTGCTGCGAGAAGGTCTGCTCGGCCTTCTCGATCAGCGTGAGCATGTCGCCCATGCCGAGGATGCGGGACGCCATGCGGTCCGGGTGGAACGCGTCGAACTCGTCCAGCTTCTCGCCGTTCGAGGCGAACATGATCTGCTTGCCGGTGACGTGGGCGATCGAGAGCGCCGCACCACCACGGGCGTCACCGTCGAGCTTGGAGAGCACCACGCCGTCGAAGCCGACGCCGTCGCGGAACGCCTCGGCCGTGTTGACCGCGTCCTGACCGATCATGGCGTCGACGACGAACAGGACCTCGTCGGGGCTGACGGCGTCGCGGATGTCCGCGGCCTGCTGCATCAGCTCCTGGTCGATGCCGAGGCGGCCGGCGGTGTCGACGACGACCACGTCGTACACCTTGGACTTGGCGTACTCGACGGAGTCCTTGGCGACCTGGACGGGGTCGCCCACGCCGTTGCCCGGCTGCGGGGCGTAGATGCCCACCCCGGCCCGCTCGGCGACGACGCTCAGCTGGTTCACGGCGTTCGGGCGCTGGAGGTCGCAGGCGACGAGCAGCGGCGAGTGGCCCTGGGACTTCAGCCAGAGGCCCAGCTTGCCCGCGAGGGTCGTCTTACCGGCACCCTGCAGACCCGCGAGCATGATCACGGTCGGGCCGGTCTTGGCGAAGCGCAGCCGGCGGGTCTCGCCGCCGAGGATGCCGATGAGCTCCTCGTTGACGATCTTGATGACCTGCTGGGCGGGGTTGAGCGCCTGGGAGACCTCGGCGCCGGCCGCGCGCTCCTTGACCTGCTTGATGAAGGCGCGGACGACGGGCAGGGCGACGTCGGCCTCGAGCAGCGCGATGCGGATCTCGCGGGCCGTGGCGTCGATGTCCGCTTCGCTCAGCCGGCCTTTGCCGCGGAGGTTCTTGAATGTCGCTGCGAGGCGATCGGAAAGAGTGTCGAACACGGCGGTCGCGAATCCTCGGGTCGGTGGGCTGTACGGACAGGTCGCCCTCCAGGGTATCGGGCCGAGGGAGCTTGGTCTGCGGCCCGGTCACGCGAGTGCGGCGCGGGGTCCGGGGCGCCGCCCCGGGCCCTGCTCCTCAATCGCCGCAGGGGCTTGATCCGAGCGCCCCGCCAGGGGCGCGGGGAACTGCGCGAGCAACCCACCACAAGCCGCACACGCCGAACTCCGCGGCCTCGTCCCCGGACGGCGCCCCTAAACCCGGAGCGCCCCCTCCAGCCCCTTCGCCACCGACGCAGCCTCCTCCGACGGCAACGGCGCCCCATCGCCCCCGGTGACATAGAAGGCGTCCACCGCGTTGGCGCCCAGGGTCGACACGTGGGCGGAGCGCACCTGGACCCCGGCTGCCTCCAGCGCCCGCCCGATCCGGTACAGCAGCCCCGGCGCGTCCTGGGCCCGCACCTCGATCACGGTCGCGAGCCGGGATCCGGCCGATGCCACGGCGACCCGGGCCGGCGGCGCCACCACGCCCCGGCGCCGCGGATAGGCGGCGTCCCGCTCGGCGAGCCGGGACGCGACGTCGAGGGACCCGTCGAGGGCACGTACGAGATCGGCGCGGAGCCGGGCGGCCTGCGGCAGGGAGCCGTACTCGGCGGCGACCCGCCAGTTCAGCAGCAGCACGGCCCCCTCGACGCCTGCCGGCAGCGTCAGGGACCGCAGCTCGGCCGTCCGCACGGTCAGCCGGTGCACGGCGAGCACCCCGGCCACGGCGGGCAGCACGCCCGGCTGGTCCGGTACGGCGATCAGCAGTTCGACGCCGAGCGGCTCGGGTCCGTCGGACGGGTCACCGGCCGCCTCGGTCTGCGCGCGCAGGGAGAGCACGGGCCCGCCGGTGCGGAACGCCTCCACCGCCAGCCGTTCCTGCTCGGCCGTGGGATCGGCCGCGTCCGGGTCGAGGGGCTCGTCCCCGGCCAGCACCGCGGAGACCCGCTTGACCAGGTCGGCGACGAGGGATCCGCGCCAGGACGACCAGGCGGCCGGACCCGTCGCGAGGGCGTCCGCCTCGGTGAGTGCGTGCAGCAGTTCGAGGGTGCCGACCGAGCCGACCGCGTCGGCGACGGCCCGCACGGTAGCCGGGTCCTCCAGGTCCCTGCGCGTCGCGGTCTCGATGAGCAGCAGGTGGTGCCGGACGAGCGAGGCCAGTACGGCCACGTCGGCACGGTCGAAGCCGATCCGCGCGGCCACGTCCCGGGTGATGATCTCGCCCGCGACCGAGTGGTCGCCCGGCCATCCCTTGCCGATGTCGTGCAGCAGGGCCGCCACGAGGAGCAGGTCGGGGCGGCCGACCCGGCGGGTCAGCTCGCTCGCGCGGACGGCCGTCTCGACCAGGTGCCGGTCGACGGTCCAGGTGTGCACGGCGTTGCGCTGCGGCCGGCACCGCACCCGCTCCCAGTCCGGGAGCAGCCGGGTGATCAGCCCTTCGGCCTCCAGCGCCTCCCAGACGTCGACGGTCGAGCGCCCGGCGCCGAGCAGCGTCACGAGTTGTTCGCGGGCCTCGGCGGGCCAGGGGGTGGGCAGCGGCCGGGCGGCGGCCGCCATCCGGCGCACCGCGTGCAGCGACAGCGGCAGCCCCGCCTGGGCCGCGGCCGCGGCGGCGCGCAGCGGCAGGACCGGGTCGCGATCGGGTTTCGCGGCCCGCGCGAGCACGGCCTCGCCGTCCATCTCGACGACGCCCTCGGCGAGCGGCGAACGCTCCACCGGCGCCTGCTTCCCGCCGCCGAGCATGGCGCGCAGCCGGGGTCGTACGGCACGCGACTGGAGGACCCGGCCGACCTCGCGCCAGGTGACGTCACTGGCGTACGAGATGGTGCGCGCGGCCTCGTACACCTGTCTGAGCAGGGTGTCGGCGTCCAGGAGGCCCAGTTCGGCGGCGACCTGGTCCTGCTCCTGGAGAGCGAGCCGGTCGGTCGCGCGGCCGGTGGTCAGGTGCAGCGCGTCCCGTACGTCGAGCAGCCGGCGCCGTGCGTCGTCGAGCCCCTCGCGCGGCGCGTCCGCCAGCCAGGACGCGGCGACGGCCCGCAGCGCCGTCGCGTCGCGCAGACCGCCGCGCGCCTCCTTCAGGTCGGGTTCGAGCAGGTACTGCAGTTCGCCCTGACGTTCGGCGCGCTCCTCGCACATCTCGCGCAGCTCCGGGAGCCGCTTGGGCGCCTGGTTGCGCCAGTCGGCGAGGATCGCCGTGCGCAGGCCGGCCGTCAGCCCCAGGTCTCCCGCGATGTGCCGGGCGTCGAGCAGGCCCAGCTGCACCTTGAGGTCGTCGCCCGCGGTCTTGCGGGCCTCGGCGGGGGTGCGCACCGAGTGGTCGAGGGCGAGGCCCAGGTCCCACACCGGGTACCAGACGCGGTCGGCGAGGGCCGCGATCTCGCCGGGGTCGGCGGTTCCGTCGTGCAGCAGGAGCAGGTCGAGGTCGCTGCGCGGGGACAGCTCACCCCGTCCGTAGCCGCCGACGGCCACCAGGGCGACTCCCTGGGCGCCCTGGCCGAACAGTTCGGTCAGCCAGTCGTCGGTCAGCTCGGCGAGGGCCGAACGGCGCGGCGGCCCGGACTGCGCTCCTCCTTGGAGGAGACGCAGCCGGGCCGCCGCATAGCCGCTGGGTCGGTCGTCCGAGCTTTCGGTCCGTACGTCGTTCACACTCGTCACCCAGCGACTCCCGTCCTCTGCACGCCGTTCGGCTCTTACAGCGCGTCCGGTCCGCGCTCGCCGGTCCTGACCCTCACGGCCGTCTCGACGGGGACCGCCCAGACCTTGCCGTCACCGATCTTGCCGGTCCGCGCCGCCTTCACCACGACGTCGATCAGCTGGTCGGCGTCGTCGTCCTCGACGAGGACCTCGACCCTGATCTTGGGCACCAGGTCGACGGTGTACTCGGCCCCACGGTAGACCTCGGTGTGTCCGCGCTGACGGCCGTAGCCGCTGGCCTCGGTCACGGTCAGCCCCTGGACGCCGAAGGCCTGGAGGGCTTCCTTGATCTCGTCGAGCCGGTGCGGCTTGACGACCGCGGTGATGAGCTTCATGCGTCCACCTTCTTCGATTCCTGGGCCACCGGGGACGGCACGGCCGTACGGGCCGCGGCGCCGCCGCCCGCTCCGCTGAAGTCGTACGCGGTCTCGGCGTGCTCGGTCTGGTCGATGCCCGTGACCTCGTCGTCCTCACTGACCCGCATACCGATGGTCTTGTCGATGAGGAAGGCGAGGATGGCGGAGGCGATCAGCGAGTAGGCGAGGACACCGCCGACACCGGCGCACTGCTTCCAGAACTGGGTGAGGCCGCCGCCGTAGAACAGGCCCTGCGCGTCGGACTGGCCGCCGCCGGTGGCGAAGAAGCCGATCAGGAGCGAGCCGACGATGCCGCCGACCAGGTGGACACCGACGACGTCGAGCGAGTCGTCGTAGCCGAACTTGTACTTGAGGCCCACGGCCATGGCGCACAGCACACCGGCGACCGCGCCGACGGCGATCGCGCCGAGCGGCGAGACCGCACCACCGGACGGGGTGATCGCGACGAGGCCGGCGACGGCACCGGAGGCGGCGCCGAGCGAGGTGAACGCGCCGTGCCGCAGCTTCTCGTAGATCAGCCAGGCGAGCATCGCGGCGGCGGTGGCGACCTGCGTGTTGACGAACATCAGCGCGCCGACGCCGTCGTCGTTGCCGAGCCACGAGCCGGCATTGAATCCGAACCAGCCGAACCACAGCAGACCGGCGCCGAGCATCGTCCACGGCAGCGAGTGCGGCCGCATCGGGTCCTTCTTGAAGCCGACCCGCTTGCCGATGACCAGGATCACGCCGAGCGCGGCGGCACCGGCGTTGATGTGCACGGCCGTACCGCCGGCGAAGTCGATGACACCGAGATCGAAGGCCCAGCCGCCGGTCCCCCACACCCAGTGCGCGACCGGGAAGTAGACGATCGTGGCCCACAGCGCGATGAACAGCGACCAGGCGGTGAACTTGACGCGGTCGGCCAGGGCGCCGCTTATCAGGGCGGGCGTGATGATGGCGAACATCAGCTGGAAGACGGCGAAGACGTAGATCGGAATGGTGTAGCCGTCCCAGAGCTGGGTCAGCCCGATCCCGCTGAGCCCGACGTAGTCGCCGTCCCAGCCGAAGAGCGACCCCTTGTCCGTGCCGAACGCGACGGAGAAGCCGTACAGCACCCAGAGGATCGTGATGATCCCGAGGCTGATGAAGCTCATCATCAGCATGTTGAGGGTGCTCTTGACGCGGACCATGCCTCCGTAGAAGAAGGCCAGGCCCGGGGTCATGAGCATCACCAGGGCGGAACAGATCAGCATGAAGCCTGTGTTCGCGGCAGAGAGCTTGGGCGCCTCTGCGGCGAGCGTGATGGCGGCTGGTGCCATCGGCGTCTCCTCGTCGTTGGTACGGCCCCGTGCGGGCGAAGCCTGAGCGGTCACATGAGGGGTGGGCCGGTTATGAGCCATGAGATTGGCGCAGGCCGGTTTCCGTGGGTGCCCCTCGATGTTTCGCCGCAGTGACGAAGAGGTCGTGGGTGTTACGCGTCCATGAACTGTCGGATGACGGGTTTGCCGGTCGTTGTCACGGCGCAGCCGGGCGATGCTCGCGGCACGGACATGGACCGGCCGCGGCCGCCGTCCTCGATGACCTGGCGCGGGGGAGCCGAGTCGAGCTGTTTCGGGACGGGCCGGTCGCGGCCGGGGTTCTGGAGGTGCTCAGACCGCCGCTTCGGCGGTCTCGGGCAGTTGTGCGGCGAGCAGGTCGGTGAGGTCGATGACCTCGGCGAGGTCGCCGAAGTCGCGGACCGCGGTGTCCACGGTCTTGCGGATACGGGTGTTGACCCGCTCCGAGCGGACCTTGCGGGCGATGCCGAGCGCCTGCTTGGCCATCACGGTCGCCTGCTCCGGCTCCTTCTGGAGCAGGTGCACGGTGGCCATCCCGATCAGATTCAGCGCGTACGAACGCTGGTGCTCGGCATCCTGGCCGAACAGGTCGACGGCCCGCTGCATCAGCGGCTCGGACATCGACGCGTAGGCGGGGCTGCGTCCGGCGACGTAGGCGAGGTCGCGGAACGAGTGGCTGTTCTCCCCGTGCAGCTCGGCGGCGGAGAAGAAGCGGATCCAGTCGGGGTCCGGCTCGTCCCAGTCGTCGGCGTCGGTGAAGGTGTCCTCGGCCATGCGGACGGCCCGCTTGCACTTGCCGGGCTGTCCCATGTTCGCGTAGGCGCGGGCCTCCATCGCATACAGCATGGCCTGGGTGCGCGGACTGGCGCAGTCACGGCTGCCGTACTGGGCGAGGTGGATGAGTTCCAACGCGTCGTCGGGGCGGCCGAGATGGATCATCTGACGGCTCATGCTGCTGAGAATGTAGGAGCCCAGGGGCTTGTCGCCCGCTTCTTTTGCGGCGTGCAGAGCGAGCACGAAGTACTTCTGCGCGGTGGGCTGGAGCCCGACGTCGTAGCTCATCCAGCCGGCCAGTTCCGCCAGTTCGGCGGCGACCTTGAACAGGCGCCTGGTGGTGGTCTCGGGCTGCGGCTCCTGGAGGAGGTCGGTCACCTCGTGCAATTGGCCGACGACTGCCTTGCGGCGCAGCCCGCCGCCGCACTGGGCGTCCCACTGGCGGAACATGACGGTGGTGGACTCCAGGAGGTCCAGCTCCGGCTTCGAGAGCCGGTTCGCCCGGCGGTGCGCGCCGGCCTCCTGGTCCGAACGGCTCGCCCCGGCGCCGGGGGTGGGCACCAGCCAGCGCTGCATCGGCTCGATGAGGGCGGGGCCGGCGGCGAGCGCGAGCGAACTGCCGAGGAAGCCCCGGCGCGCGAGCATCAGGTCGCTGCGCGAGAACTCGCCGATGAGCGCGACGGTCTGCGGTCCGGTCCACGGCAGGTCGACACCGGAGACGGAGGGAGCCTGGTGCGCGGCGCGCAGACCGAGGTCCTCGACGGCGACGACGCAGCCGAAACGCTCGGAGAACAGCTCGCTGAGGATCCTGGGGATCGGCTCGCGCGGGTTCTCCCCGTCGAGCCAGCGCCGCACCCGCGAGGTGTCGGTCGAGATGTGGTTCGCGCCCAACTGGCGCGCCCGACGGTTCACTTGGCGGGCCAGCTCACCCTTCGACCAGCCACTGCGGAGGAACCACGAGCTGAGCAGTTCGTTCGGGCGCTTCTCCGCGTTCGCCACGCTGCCGCCGCTGCCGCCCACTGGAACGCCCCCATTCCCTGAAGCCATCTACGCGATCTCTGTCGTCGAGCGATCCGTGCCGTCCGAGGCGCCCAACGCCAAAGCCCTGTCGGCCACTCATTGTCAGCAAGTTCTCTGCAAGCCCTACCAGGATGCCGTCAACTACGGCTTCCCGTCCGCCAGTTGTCACTCCTCGAACAGGAATCCGGCTTGCCTCCGGCATACCCACGGGTGCATGTACCCCGAGGGTTCGTGCACTGAAAGTAATCCTACGATCACCCCTCCCGCGAGGGCGAACCCGGAAACGCCACCATTCGCCACCCCTTCGAATGAACTCACTTGCGCTCACACACGATTCACTTGACATAGGACAGCCGGAGATGGGCGGAGCGTAGTGCGCCGGGGCGCGTGACCCCACGGCACACCACCCCGGATGCGGCTCACCGCCGTCCTGACCGATCGGCGAGTGCGTTGGGTCACGATCCGTATCCGCCGCGTAACCACTGACGCACGGGACCTGTTGGAGGGGGCATGGGCTTCACGATCGGCGGCATTCGCGAGATGCGTTCCGGCACACGACGCCGGGGCCGCGCGTCCGGCCGCGCTTCGGACTGCACCACCGTGGCGGAGTACACCGGACTCTGGGGCTGGGACGTCGTGCCCGGCGCGCGGGCCGCGGGCGGCGCCTGCTCGTGCGGCAAGGCGGACTGCCCGGCCCCCGGCGCCCACCCCCTCGACCCGGCCGCCCTGGTCCCGGCCGGCGCCACCCTCGACGAGGTGACCGCCGCCTGGGGGCAGTTCCCCGGCGCCGCGGTGCTGCTCCCCGTGGGGCGCGCCTTCGACATCCTGGACGTGCCCGAGGCGGCCGGCCGTCGCGCGCTGATCCGGCTGGAGCGCATGGGCGTGCCCCTCGGCCCGGTCGTCGCCACCCCGGAGGGCCGCGCCCACTTCTTCGTCGCCCCCGGCGCCGCGGCCGAACTGCCGACGCTCCTCTACCGGATGGGCTGGGACGGCGCCTCCCTCGACCTGCACGCGCTCGGCGCCGGTGAGTACATCACGGCCCCGCCGTCGGACCGCGCGGACCTGGGACCCGCGACGTGGCTGCGGGCCCCGTCCCTGGACACGGCGACACAGCCGCCGCACGCCCGCCTGCTGCTGGGCGCCCTGGCGTACGTGGCACACCGGTCGCCCTGCGCCTAGGGCGTGTGTCGGAAGTCCTGGGCCGCGTCCGTACACAAAGAATCCTCGGCCCGCACCGAAGAGTGCGGGCCGAGGATTCTTTCGTTCAGTGGCGCCGAATCGATTACTCCCCGATCAGCGCGTCCACGAACGCCTCGGCCTCGAACGGCGCCAGATCGTCCGGCCCCTCGCCGAGACCGATCAGCTTGACCGGCACGCCCAGTTCGCGCTGGACCGCGATCACGATGCCGCCCTTGGCGGTGCCGTCCAGCTTGGTCAGCACGATGCCGCTGATGTCGACGACCTCGGCGAAGACGCGGGCCTGGACCAGCCCGTTCTGCCCCGTCGTCGCGTCGAGCACGAGCAGCACCTCGTCGAGCGGCGCGTGCTTCTCCACGACGCGCTTGACCTTGCCGAGCTCGTCCATCAGACCGGTCTTGGTGTGCAGCCGGCCCGCGGTGTCGATGAGGACGACGTCCGCGCCCGCCTCGATGCCCTCCTTCACGGCGTCGAAGGCGATGGACGCCGGGTCGCCGCCCTCGGGGCCGCGCACGGTGCGGGCACCGACGCGCTCGCCCCAGGTCTGCAGCTGATCGGCGGCGGCGGCGCGGAACGTATCTGCGGCGCCGAGCACGACGTTCTTGCCGTCGGCGACGAGCACGCGCGCGAGCTTGCCGGTGGTGGTGGTCTTGCCGGTGCCGTTGACCCCGACGACCATCACGATGCCCGGCGTGTCCAGGTTCGAGTCCGTCTTCACGGCGCGATCGAACTCAGGGACGAGCAGCTTGAGGAGCTCTTCGCGCAGCAGGCCGCGCAGCTCCTCGGGGGTACGGGTGCCGAGGACCTTCACGCGCTCGCGCAGGTTCTCGACCAGCTCCTGGGTGGGCTGCACACCGACGTCGGCGGTGAGCAGGGTGTCCTCGATCTCCTCCCAGGTGTCCTCGTCGAGGTGCTCGCGCGACAGGAGCGTGAGCAGCCCCTTGCCGAGCGCGTTCTGCGAGCGCGACAGCCGGGCGCGCAGCCGCACCAGGCGGCCCGCGGTCGGCTCCGGTACCTCGACCTCGGGAGCGGCGGGCTCCTCGACCACCACAGGAGCGGCAGGCTCCTCGGTGACCGGAAGGTCCACCTCCTCGATCGTGCGCCGCGCTTCGTCGCGCGGCGTCTCTGCCTCGTCGCCTACGTGCGGCTCGGCGGGCGGGGCGGCGGTGATGTCGGGGGCCGACGGGGGAGGAGGCGGCAGCTGCTTCTTCTTGCGACCGCTGACCACCAGCCCGCTGACGGCGCCGATCACGACCACGGCGATGACTACAGCAAGGATGACGATTTCCATAACTCGTCCAGTATCAGTCATGGGCCCCGGCCGGAGCTGTTCTCGTTGCTTCCTCCAAAGGACAAAGTGCTCTGGAGGGTATGACTCGGACTAAAGTACGATGGAAGAGGTCGCGTCAACGCGCGTAGAGTCCATCGGGATCGATTCGCCCCCACCCCCACCGGCTCTCCTGTCCCCCACGTCGGAGCCGAGCGAGAGGCACGGAACCCCACCGCCATGAGCAAGACCGCCGCATCCGAAGGCGCCCTGGAAACGCGCGGCCTCGAGCCCGTCCCCGATTCCGAGCGCACCGCCAAGACCCGCGACCTCTTCCCGACCTGGGTCGGCGCCAACATCAGCGTGCTGCTGCTCACGATGGGCGCGAGCCTCGTCGTGGCGTACAGGCTCAACTTCTGGCAGGCCCTCGTCGTCGCGATCGCGGCGCCGATCGTCTCGTACGGCCTGGTCGGCCTGATCGGCATCGCGGGCAAGCGCGGCGGCGCTCCCGGCATGGCGCTGTCCCGCGCGGTCTTCGGCCAGCGCGGCAATCTGCTGCCCGGTTCACTGATCTGGATCGCGCGCTGGGGCTGGGAGACGATCAACGCGGTGACGGGCGCCTACGCCGTCCTGACGATCCTGAGCATCCTGTTCGACATCAAGAAGAACAACGTCCTGGTGATCGTGACCCTGCTCGCCTTCGTGGTCGCCACGTTCGTGATCTCCGGACTCGGGATCAACGCCGTACAGAAGTGCAACAAGTACGCGACGTACCTCTTCGGCCTCTTCTCGGTCCTGGTGCTGGTCTATCTGATCGTCGACACCGACTGGTCCGCGGTCTTCGGCCGGCCCGCCGGGCAGACCTCCCTGATGGTCGCGGGCATCGGCATGATCGCCGCGGGTGGCGTCAGCTGGATCCCGTCCTCCCCCGACTTCACCCGGTACCTGCCGCGCACCGCCTCCTCCCGGGGAATCGTCGGCACCTCCATCGGCGGCGCGGGCATCGTCGTACTGCCCATGGTCCTGATGGGCGCCGTCATGGCGGTCTCCACGCCCGACCTCGCCTCGGCCTCCGACCCGGTCTCCTTCCTCGGCGAGCTGCTGCCGACCTGGATCGCGGTGCCGTACCTGCTGATCTCCCTGGTCGGCATGCTGCTGATCAACGCCATGTCGATGTACTCGGCCGGCTTCACCGCGCAGACCCTCGGCTTCAAGATCCCGCGCCACTGGGCCGTCTCGGTGAACGCGGTCATCTCGCTGGTCTTCGGCGCCGTCCTGATGCTGGTCGCCACGAGCTTCATGGGCTCGTTCATCGCCTTCCTGTCGCTGCTCGCGGTCGCGTTCTCCGCCTGGGTGGGCGTCTTCGGCGCGGACATGTTCACGCGCAGGCACTACGACGCGGCGGCCATGCTCGACACCACCCGCACCAGCGCCTACTGGTACAAGGGCGGCTTCTCCCCCGCCGCCGTCGCCTCCTGGGCGGCGGGCCTTGCGGCAGGGCTGCTGTTCACCTCGTCGGACTGGTTCTCCGGCCCGCTGGCCGGCAACAACTTCATCGGCGAGTACGGGCTGGGCTGGATCGTCACGATCGTCGTCTCGGGCCTGCTCTACCTGGCGCTGCCGAAGCCGGTGGACACCACCACGGCCCCCGACACCGCCGACGAGGCACCTCGGGAGCCCGAGACCATGGCTATCTGACGTACTGTCAGCTACCGTCCCCCTTCACCCGAGCCCCGAGCCCGCTGAAGGGGGACTTTTCCATGCCCGTCTCCGTCGTACGGTTCAACCTGGTCGACCCCGACGGCACGCCGGAGTCGCTCAGCGCCCGCTATCAGGCGGCCGTGGAGATGGCGGTGTACGCCGACGAGCGGGGCATCGACACCGTGCAGACCGAGGAGCACCACGGCGTCGCCAACAACTGGCTGTCCTCGCCGTTCACCTTCGCCGGCGCGGTCCTCGGCGCCACCCGCCGGATCGCGGTCACGGTCTCCGCGATCATCGGCCCGCTGCACGATCCGCTGCGCCTCGCGGAGGACATCGCCGTCCTGGACCTGCTCAGCGGCGGCCGCCTGGTGACGGTCGCCGGGATCGGCTACCGGCCCGAGGAGTACGCGCAGTTCGACGTCGAGTGGAAGCGGCGCGGCAAGCTCCAGGACGAACTCCTGGAGACGCTGCTGAAGGCCTGGTCCGGCGAGGAGTTCATCTTCCGCGGGCGCCGGGTCCGGGTCACGCCCCGGCCGTTCACCCAGCCGCATCCGCTGCTCCTGGTCGGCGGTTCCTCGCAGGCGGCCGCGCGCAGGGCGGCCCGGCTCGGGCTGCCGCTCTTCCCGAGCGCGCATCTGCCGGAGCTGGAGACGTACTACAAGGAGAAGCTCGTCGAGTACGGGACCGAGGGCTGGACCATGATGCCCACGGAGACCACCCCGCTGCTGCACCTCTCGGAGGACCCGGACCGCAGCTGGGCCGAGTACGGCGCGCACTTCCTGCACGAGGCGCGCACGTACGCGTCCTGGCAGTCGGGCGACATCAAGTCGGCGGTGAAGTCGGCGGCCTCGACCGTCGAGGAGCTGCGGGCCGAGGGCGTCTACCGGATCCTCACGCCCGCCGAGTGTGTGGCGCAGGGCCTCGACAACTACGTACTGCACCCCCTGTCGGGCGGCATGCCGCTCGACGAGGGCTGGCGCAGCCTGCGGCTGTTCGCGGAGGAGGTGCTGCCGGAGATATCCGGTGGCTGAGCGGCCGACGCAGGCGGTGCGCTGCGGGTACGAGCCTGCCCGTGGCGGTCTTCGTCCGTGATCCGGACGGCGGGATGCGTACCGGTCCGGAGGCTGCGAGTCCCGCCCGGGCCTCCGCGGAGTCCTGCCCGGCGGAAGAGCGGCAGCACATCATCGAGGAAAGCTGCCGCACGGCGCCGGCCCCCGGAACGACGGCGCCGCCTCCGGGAGACCGGAGGCGGCGGAGTCGGCGAGGAGACGGCGGCGGGGGATGAGAGCCGTCTCCCCGGGTCGCACGGGGAGCGGGCGGTCAGCCCATCTCCTCCAGAGCCTTGCCCTTGGTCTCCTTGACGAACTTGAGGACGAAGGGGATGGAGAGCGCGGCGAACACCGTGTAGATGATGTACGTCGCGGAGAGGTTCCAGTCGGCCAGCGACGGGAAGCTTGCGGTGATCGCCCAGTTGGCGATCCACTGCGCGGAGGCGGCCACACCGAGCGCGGCGGCGCGGATCCGGTTCGGGAACATCTCGCCGAGGAAGACCCAGACGACCACACCCCACGACAGGGCGAAGAAGAGGACGAACACGTGGGCGGCGACCAGGGCCACCCAGCCCTGCGTGGCGGGCAGCTTGCCGTCCACCAGGTCGTAGGAGAACGCCCACGCCTCGAGGCCGAGACCGATGACCATGCCGACCGAACCGATCAGGGCCAGCGGTTTGCGGCCGATCCGGTCCACGAAGATCATCGCGATGACCGTACCGACGATGTTGATGATCGACGTCGTGAAGGAGTAGAAGAACGAGTCCGACGGGTCGATGCCGACCGACTGCCACAGCGTCGAGGAGTAGTAGAACGCGACGTTGATGCCGACGAACTGCTGGAAGACGGAGAGGCCGATACCGATCCAGACGATCGGCTTGAAGAAGAAGCTGCCGCCGAGCAGGTCCTTGAAGCTCGACTTGTGCTCGCTGCGCATGGCGTTCTCGATCTCGCTCACGCGCGCGTCCAGGTCGATCTTGTCACCCTCGACCTCTTCCAGGACCTTCTTGGCCCGGTCGGTCTTGCCCACCGAGATCAGGAAGCGCGGCGACTCGGGGATCGCGAACGACAGCAGCCCGTAGAGCACGGCCGGGATCACCATGACGCCGAGCATGACCTGCCAGGCCTCCAGGCCCATGAGCTTGCCGCGTTGGTCACCGCCCGCCGCGTTCAGCAGACCCCAGTTGACGAGCTGCGAGATCGCGATGCCGATGACGATCGCCGCCTGCTGGAACGAGCCCAGCCGACCGCGGTAGGCGGGCGGCGCGACCTCGGCGATGTAGGCCGGGCCGATGACCGACGCCATGCCGATGGCGAAGCCGCCGATGATCCGCCAGAACGCCAGGTCCCACAGCGCGAACGGCAGCGCCGAACCGACGGCGCTGATGGTGAACAGGACCGCCGCGATCTGCATGCAGCGGATGCGCCCGATCCGGTCGGCGATCCGGCCCGCGGTGGCGGCGCCGATGGCACAGCCGATCAGGGCGATGGCGATCACCTGTGCGAGCCCGGCCGAGCCGATGTCGTACCGGTCGCGGATGGCCTCGACGGCGCCGTTGATCACGGAACTGTCGTAGCCGAACAGGAAACCGCCCATCGCGGCCGCTGCCGCGATGAAGATGACATGGCCCAGATGCTCGGGTTGAGCGTCCCGGGCCCCGGACGTGGGTGCCGCTGTGTCGGTCACGTGTACTCCTCGGGCCACCGGCCTCACTGCCGGGGGTGGGGGCGAGCCCTTCCAGTGGCGCACACCATGACGCGGCCCACCACCTGAAGGTAAAAGCAACGTTGCAGAGACTATGTGTTCAAGTTTCGAAGTCAATACCTGGGGTCCTGTGAATTTCTGCGCACGCTGAGGACCGATTGCGTTCAAGTCTTGAACGTCCGTGAAGACTCTGAGAGCCACCGCCGGCCGGGGGTCTACCGCAGCCGCTGGCTGATCACCTTCGACACCCCGTCGCCCTGCATGGAGACGCCGTACAGCGCGTCGGCGACCTCCATCGTGCGCTTCTGGTGCGTGATCACGATGAGCTGCGAAGCCTCCTGCAACTCCTGCATGATGCGGATCAGACGCTGCAGATTGGTGTCGTCGAGAGCGGCCTCGACCTCGTCCATCACGTAGAACGGGCTGGGCCGCGCCTTGAAGATGGAGACCAGCATCGCCACGGCGGTCAGCGAACGCTCACCGCCGGAGAGCAGGCTCAGCCGCTTGACCTTCTTGCCCGGCGGGCGGGCCTCGACGTCCACGCCCGTGGTGAGCATGTTGTCGGGGTCGGTCAGGATCAGCCGTCCCTCACCGCCCGGGAACAGCCGGCTGAAGACGCCCTCGAACTCCCGGGCCGTGTCCCGGTACGCCTCGGTGAAGACCTGCTCGACGCGCTCGTCCACCTCCTTCACCACTTGAAGGAGGTCGGTACGGGTCTTCTTCAGGTCCTCCAGCTGCTCACTGAGGAACTTGTGACGCTCTTCGAGCGCCGCGAACTCCTCCAGCGCAAGGGGGTTGACCTTGCCCAGCTGCTGATAGGCGCGCTCGGCGGACTTGAGCCGTTTCTCCTGCTCCGAACGGACGAACGGCCGCGGCTTGTTGCGCGGATGCTCCGGGTCCTCCGGCAGTTCCTCGCCCTCGGCGGGGAGCGAGGGCGGCACGAGCTTGTCGGGACCGTAGTCCGCGACGAGTCCGGCCGGTTCGACACCCAGTTCCTCCAGCGCCTTGGTCTCCAGCTGCTCGATCCGCAGCCGCTTCTCCGCTCCTAGTACCTCGCCGCGGTGAACTGAATCCGTGAGTTTGTCGAGTTCCGCCTTGAGATCCCGGCCGCGCCCCCGCTCGGCGACGAGCTCCTGCTCCCGTACGGCCTTGGCCCGCTCGGCGAGCGTGCGCTCCGCGTCGGCCCGGGCGATGGAGACCTCGACGTGCGCCAGCAGCTGCCGGGCGCCGGAGGCGACGGCCTCGGCGACCACGGCCTCGTGCCGCAGCCGGGCCCGCTGCCGCTCGGAACGCGCGCGTGCCTCACGTTCGGCGCGGGCGGCCCGGTCGAGGGAGTCGGCGCGCCCGGCGAGCCCCTTGACCCGCTCCTCGTGCGTCCGCACCTGGAGGCGGGCCTCCATCTCCGTCTGCCGGGCATTGGCCCCGTCGGCGGAGAGCCGGTCGCGGACGGACGTGTCCGGCTCCTCGTCCCCGTCGCCGTAGGCGGACTGCTCCTCGGCCACGGCGAGCCGCTCGGCCAGCTCCTCCGCGTCCATGGCGGCCTTCTCCAGCGCGTCCTGCGCCTTGGCCGCCGCGGCCGCACTGCGCTCGGCCTCGCCCGCGGCACCCCGCGCTTGTCCGGCGAGCCGCCCGAGCTGCTGCGCCCGGCCGGAGCGCTCCCGCTCCGTGGCCCGCTGCCGCTGCCCCAGCTCCTCGACGAGCGCGGCGCACCCCCTGCGCCGCTCCCCCGCCGCGTGCTGGACCTCGGCCAGTTCCTCGCACCGGGCGGCCAGCTGCTCCAGCTCGGCGGCGGCCTCGTCGACGGACGCCTGGACCTCAAGGAGGCTGGGCGCTCCGGCGGACCCGCCGTGCGCGAAGTGCGCGCCGAGCAGATCGCCCTCGGCGGTCACCGCGGTCAGCTCGGGCCGGGCGTAGACCAGGTCCTCGGCGTCCTCCAGGGTCCCGACGACGACGATGCCACGCAGCAGCCGGCGCACCGCGGGCAGCAACTCGGCAGGGCCACGGACGAGTTCGGCGGCGGACGGCGGGCCGTCCGGCCCGCCCTCCTGCCCGGGGGCCCTCCCGTCCTCCTGCTCACCGGAGGAGGCGTCCCCCGCGAGCAGCAGGGCGGCGCGTCCCGCGTCCTGCTTGCGCAGGAGGCGAATCGCTTCGGCAGCGGCGGTCGGCGAGGTCACGGCGACGGCGTCGGCCGCGGCCCCGAAGGCCGCCGCCACGGGTACCTCGAAGCCGGGTGTCACGGAGAGCAGTTCGGCGGCGGGTCCGAGCAGCCCGCTCAGCCGTTCCTTCGCCCCGAGCAGCGCCCCCGTCCCGTCCTTCCTGCGCAGCCCGAGCGCCAGTGCCTCGCGGCGGGCGGCGACGGCGGCCCGCTTGCGCTCGGCGGAGGTGGCGGCCTCCCGGGCCGCGGACAGCGCGGACTCGGCGTCGGCGAGCCCGGTCTTCGCCTCCTCCAGACGCGCCCCCAGCTCTTCGTCGCCCGCGTCGAGCCCGTCGACCTCGGCCTTGAGCTGCTCGTACTCCTCCTGCGCCGCGACGGACCGCTGCTCGGCCTCGTCGCGCGCGGCGGCGAGCCGGTCGATCTCGGCCTGGGCGGAGGCGGCCCGTGAGCGCGCCGCGTTGACCTGCCCCTGCAAGCGGGCCAGGCCCTCGCGGCGGTCGGCGATGGCGCGGGCGACGTCCTTGAGCCGGCGCTCCTCGACCGCCAGGTCGCGCTCCAGGTCGGCCCGGTGGGAGACCGTCTCGTCGAGGGCGGTCTGCGCCGCTTCCAGCGCGGCTTCCAGCTCGGCCTCCTGCTCCCGCACCCGGGCGGCCTCGCGCTCCAGGTCCTCGGGGTCGCGGCCGCGCCGCTCCTCGGCGGGTGCGGACCGCGCGCTCTTCACCCGCGCGTCGGCCAGCGAGACGGTTCCGCGCACCCGCTCGGCCAGCTGCGACAGCTCCACCCAGGTCTCCTGCGCGCGCTGCAGCCGCGGGGTCAGCTGCCGGACCTCGTCCTCCAGGTGCCCCTCGCGCAGCAGGGCCTTCTTCAGCTCGTCCTCCGCGGCCCCCTTGCGCCGCATCAGCTCGGCCTCGTCGGCTACCTCGGCGCTGAGCGCCTCCCGCAGCCGTACGAGATCGTCGGCGAGCAGCCGCAGCCGCGCGTCGCGCAGATCGGCCTGGATGACAGCGGCCCGCCGGGCGACGGCCGCCTGCCGGCCGAGCGGTTTGAGCTGCCGCCGCAGTTCGTCGGTGAGGTCCTGGACGCGGGAGAGGTTGGCCTGCATCGCGTCCAGCTTCCGCAGCGCCTTCTCCTTGCGCTTGCGGTGCTTGAGGACGCCGGCGGCCTCCTCGATGAAGGCGCGGCGGCCCATGGGGTCGGCGTGCAGCACGGAGTCGAGCTGTCCCTGCCCGACGATGACGTGCATCTCGCGGCCGATGCCGGAGTCGGACAGCAGGTCCTGGATGTCGAGGAGGCGGCAGGTGTCACCGTTGATCTGGTACTCGCTGCCGCCGTTGCGGAACATGATCCGCGTGATGGTGACCTCGGCGTACTCGATGGGCAGTGCCCCGTCGGAGTTGTCGATGGTCAGCGACACCTCGGCGCGGCCGAGCGGCGGCCTGCCGGTGGTGCCGGCGAAGATGACGTCCTCCATCTTGCCGCCGCGCAGTGACTTGGCACCCTGCTCGCCCATGACCCAGCTCAGGGCGTCCACGACATTGGACTTGCCCGAGCCGTTGGGCCCCACGACACAGGTGATGCCCGGCTCGAACCGCAGCGTGGTGGCCGAGGCGAACGATTTGAACCCGCGCAGGGTCAGAGCCTTGAGGTGCACGCCGTCGGACTTTACCGGGCACCCCTGTCTCACTCCATGAACCCACGGTTTCACGGATGAAAGTGCAGGGCACATCAGACGTTAAGAAAGCGCTTCGGTGCGCGGGGGTTCACAGACCGGAGCAGGCCCGGGAGGAAGAAAGAAGGGACGCCGAAGCGTCCCTTGCATATCTGTTGCGTTGCTCTGTCAAGCGGTGGTTACGAGCAGCCGGACCGCGTGCGCCGTTGAATGCGGTCAGGTGAGCGCGGGCTCCGCCTGGGGTACGTCGACCTCGATGAGAGCGTCGTGAGAAGCGGCAGCCGCGAGCGCGTCGTTCTCCGCCTGGATCCGACCGAGCTCGGATTCCAGGTCCTGGACACGCTGCTGGAGCCGTCGCATCTCGGCGAGAAGTCGCGGGTCGCTGCCGCCGACGTAACCGAGAAGCGCCTTTGCCATGATGAGTGGTCCTCCACACTGAGTGACCGACCGTAGCGATGGTGGGTCGTGAGGGTCGAGAGGGAAAACGCACCCGCGGTGCTTGGCACTTCTTGTCTTGCTGGCTGTTCTCACATGCCAAACAGCTAAGGTGCGCGGGGATTCCAGAGTCTCACCAAAAAGTTTGACGGTCAACACGATCACACCCCGTATTGGCGGGCATCCCGGGGGCTCTGCGCCGTGGATCGTGCGGCGCGGCCGGACCGTCGGGGCCCTGGGGGCGTGGAGATCATCCGTTCTTCCGGAGCCTGCCACGACTCCCCCGCGTTGGCAACCACCAGGGCGTTTCTGCCCGGAGCAGTTGCCCACGGCACCTCCGCGGCGCCCGTCTTCCGGCTGCCTGCGGGGACGGTTCAGCGAATGGCAAATCCGTCGTAGCCGCCGCGGGGTGTGTCCCAGATCTCGGTGACACCGTCGACGCGGCCGGGTGTGTCGTCGCCGTCGAGCCAGTCGAGCAGTTGCTGACATTCCGTGCGCGGTCCTTCGGCGACCACTTGCACACGACCGTCGTCCAAATTGAGAGCAAAACCACTCAGACCGCCGATCTCCAGAGCCCGCGCCCGCGTGAACCAGCGGAAACCCACACGTTGGACGCGTCCTCGCACCCACGCGACCAGGCGCACATCTTCATTCATGGCTGCACGCTAACCGGGCAATTGCTCTCTGAGCACTTCCTCCCCTTGCGTTCTGGGGTACCGTCGCGGACCGATGAGTCTCACCCGTACGGGTGAGCTACATCGACGACCGCGAGGATCGAGGAAGGCCACAATCATGGGACGCCACCGACGCTCCGACGCCGGCCGCGCCGCCACGGGCCGCGCCGCGGGCACTCCGGAGGAGCAGCACTCCGAGGGCTGGTACACCGAAGCATACGGCGGGACGTACGGCGTTGATCACGCTGGGGCGCACGAGGAGCAGACCTTCTCGTACCCCTCACATCCCGGGCACTCCGCGTACGCCTCGGCGCCGTCCTCGTACGCCACGTCGCCCTACGCGCCGCAGGACGAGACCGTCACGGCCGCGTACGGCACCGTGTCCGCGGCCGGCGGGTCCGACGACCCGCCGCGCGGGCACGCCCACCGCCGCCGCAAGAAGCGCGACGGCGTCCCGCTGCGCACCGGCCTGCTCGGCGCCTCGGCGTGCGTGGCGATGGGTGCGGTCGCGGTGGCCTCGGGGCTGATCCCGGGCGCCGACACCTTCAAGCTCGGCGGCGACCACGGCGGCACCAAGGTGCAGTCCGCGGGCTCTCCCGGCGTCGAGGCGCAGGGCGGCACCGACGGCACGGTCGAGGACCGCGCCTCGGAGTCCGCCGCGAGCCGGGACGACCAGCGCTCGGCCTCCCCGTCCGCCGCTCCCTCGAAGTCCGCCGAGTCGGCCGAGCCGTCCGCGAAGCCGTCGAAGGCCCCGGCCGAGACCAAGACCTCCGACACCGCCACGAAGCCGCGGAGCGCGAGCCCGTCGGCGCCGGCCCCGGCGAAGACCTCGGCCCCCGTCGCGAGGGCGGCCACGACCACCTCCGACGAGGCGGCGGCCGCGGCCCAAGTGCTCACGCTCGTCAACCAGGAGCGCGCCAAGGTCGGCTGCTCCCCGGTGACCGCGGACAGCAGCCTCGCCGCGCTGGCGAGCGACTTCAGCGAGGACATGGCCGCGCGGAACTTCTTCGACCACACGGACCCGGACGGCGCGACGCCGTGGGACCGTGCCAAGAAGGCCGGCATCACCAATCTGGGCGGCGAGAACATCGCCCGCGGACAGGCCAACGCCCAGTCCGTGATGGATGCCTGGATGAACAGCGAGGGCCACAAGGCCAACATCCTCAACTGCGACTTCAAGACCCTCGGCGTCGGAGTGCACTTCGGCTCCGGCGGCCCGTGGTGGACGCAGGACTTCGGGTACTAGGACAGCCCTTAGGGCATGGGGCCCACCCCACTTACTCCCGGTTAGCGCACCCCCCGGGAAGGCGCTAACCGGGAGTATGCTGCGCGTATGACCTCGACCGACAGCGCCACCGTCAGCGTCCCGGAGAGTGCCTACGACGTGTTCGCCAGGGCCTGCCCGTCGCGCGGCACGCTGGAGCACGTCACCGGCCGCTGGGGCGCCCTCACGCTCGGGGCGCTGCACGAGGGCTCGTTCCGGTTCAACGAGCTGCGCCGCCGGGTCGATGGCGTGAGCGAGAAGATGCTGTCCCAGACGCTGCAGGCGCTGGAGCGCGACGGTCTGGTGCACCGCGAGGCCCAGCCGACGAACCCGCCGCGCGTCGACTACGAACTCACCCCGCTGGGCCACGAGGTGGCCGGCAGGCTGCTGGCCCTCATCGAGTTCGTCGAGGGCCGCATGGACGACGTGCTGGTGGCGCGCGAGCGCTACGACGCGTCGCGCGGCGGCCGCTGACAGCGCGGGCAGAAGTAGCTGGACCGGTTCATCCACGGGCGGCGCCGCATCGGCGTGGCACACCGCCGGCAGGGCAGTCCCTCCCGGCCGTACGCGTCGAGGGACCGGTCGAAGTAGCCCGACTCCCCGTTCACGTTGACGTAGAGGGAGTCGAAGCTGGTCCCGCCGACCGAGAGCGCCGCGTTCATCACGTCCCGGATGTGGCCGAGGAGTTCGGTCGTGCGGGGGCGCGTGAAGGTGGCGGTGGGGCGCTCGTAGTGCAGCTTCGCGCGCCAGAGTGCCTCGTCCGCGTAGATGTTGCCGACTCCGCTGATGAGCGACTGGTCGAGCAGCGCGCGCTTGATGGTGGTGCGCTTGCGGCGCAGGGAGTCGTGGAACGCGGCGTCGTCGAAGAGCGGGTCGAGCGGGTCGCGGGCGATGTGCGCGATGACGTCGGGCAGCCCGTCGGGGGTGGTGTCGTGCAGGGACAGGCCGCCGAAGGTGCGCTGGTCGACGAAGCGCAGTTCGGTGCCGAGGTCGTCGTCGAACCGGACCCGGATCCGCAGGTGCTTCTCGTCCGGGGCGTCGTGCGGCTGCACCAGCAGTTGCCCGCTCATGCCGAGGTGTGCGAGCACGGACGTGCGGGTCGTCTCCAGCGGCAGCCAGAGGTACTTGCCGCGCCGGCTCGGCTCGCCGATCCGCTGCCCCTTGAGGCGGTGCGCGAAGTCGTCACCGCCCGCGATGTGCCGCCGCACGGCACGCGGGTGCAGCACCTCGGCGTCGGCCACGGTCCGCCGCGCCACCCACCGCGCGAGCCCCCGCCGCACCACTTCGACTTCGGGAAGTTCCGGCACAAATCCTCCATGGCGTACTGCGCCCCGAAGGGGCGCGGGGAACTGCGCGACCAGCCCCCACCGGCCCGCAGACGACAACGATAGAAAAAACGCCCGCCCCCACCGGCGGAAACCGGTGGGAACGGGCGCTCCAGGAAACGAAGAGCTACGCCCCGGGGGCGCTGTCGGCACCCGCCCCCTCGGACGCGGCGGCCTTGGCCCGCTCGTCCGCGGCGGCCCGGATGGCCCGCCAGGCGGACTCCGCTGCCTGCTGCTCCGCTTCCTTCTTGCTGCGGCCGGTGCCGGTGCCGTACGAGACGCCTCCGACGCGGGCGGCAGCAGTGAAGGTCTTCTCGTGATCCGGTCCGGTCTCGGAGACGAGGTACTCGGGAACGCCGAGCCCCTCGGTCGCCGTGAGTTCCTGGAGACTGGTCTTCCAGTCCAGGCCGGCACCCAGATTCGAGGACTTCTCGATCAGCGGGTCGAAGAGCCGGTGCACCAGCTCACCCGCCGCGTCCAGACCCTGGTCCAGATAGACGGCGCCGATCACCGCTTCAAGGGTGTCGGCAAGGATGGACGCCTTGTCCCGGCCGCCCGTGCCCTCTTCGCCCCGGCCGAGCCGGATGAAGGAACCCAGGTCGAGCCCACGGCTGACCTCCGCAAGCGCACGCGAATTGACCACCGCGGCCCGCAGCTTGGCCAGCTGGCCCTCGGGCAGGTCGGGGTGGGTTCGGTACAGGGTGTCCGTGACGACCAGGCCGAGCACGGAGTCCCCGAGGAACTCCAGCCGCTCATTGGTCGGCAGGCCACCGTTCTCGTACGCGTACGAGCGATGTGTCAGGGCACGCACCAGAAGGGCGGACTCGAGTTTGTACCCGAGCCGCCCTTCCAGAAGCGTGTGGGACGAGGCTGTGGTGTCCGCCTTTTTCTTGGCGTCATCCGCCGATTTATGGCTAGCCACTGTGCCTCTCACCAGCCGCTCAGACCTCGAGGACCTGGCGCTTGTTGTAGGTGCCGCAAGCGGGGCACGCGATGTGCTGCAGCTTGGGCTCCTGGCAACGCTCACACGAAACCAGGGTGGGGACCGCAGCCTTCCACTGCGACCGGCGGTGGCGCGTGTTGCTGCGCGACATCTTCCGCTTCGGAACAGCCACGGCTACTTCTCCTGCTTCTCGTCGACGCCCGCTTGTGCTTCGGCGCCGCTCATCTCGTCCTTCTCGCCGTCCTGGATGGTGCCAGCGAGTCCCTGCAATGCCGCCCAACGGATGTCGACGGCGTCGTGGTGGTGGCCCGGCTCGTCCGAAAGCCGCACTCCGCACTCGGAGCACAGACCCTCGCAGTCTTCCTGGCACACCGGCTGCATCGGCAGTGCGAGCACCACCGCATCACGCAGCACAGGCTCGAGGTCGAACAGGCCGTCCTCGAGAAAGAGCCTGTCCTCGTCGTCCTCGGCGTCGTCGCCCGGTTCCGCCTTTACGCGGCCCCGGTCGTCGGCGTCAGGGTACGAGAACATCTCCTGGAAGTCCGCGTCGACCTCGAGGCCGAGCGGCTCCAGACACCTTACGCACTCCCCCTCGGCCGATGCACGGGCGGTACCTGTGACAAGCACACCGTCCATGACCGACTCCAGGCGGAGCTCGATCTCCACCGGGGCGCCTTCCGGCACCGCGATGACTCCCTGGATACCGAGGTCCTTGGGAGCGTCGACCGTGCGGGACAGCCGCTGCATGGCACCAGGACGCCGGCCCAGCTCGTGTGTGTCGAACACGAGAGGGTTGCGGTGGTCGAGGTGGGTATTCAGGGCTGGTCCTGCTTTCGATCTTCGAGGTTCGTGAAGAAGCTCCGGAGAATCAATCCGGGCAGCTCGGAACGCACGTGTACGCGCGACCGAACAGCCAGGATACTGGACCATTCGCTCACGGCCCAATCCGGTCCCGGCCACCTTGGCACGACCGGGATCCGACCGGCTTCAGCGGCCCTGGTCGTACTGCCGCTCGTACTCCCGCACCTGATCCATGCTGATCATGCTGGTGTCGAAGAGGCTGGTCTCGTCGAGGGCGGCGGCCTGGGGCTGCTGGGCTTCCTGGTGGTAGCCGTACTGGTACTGGTCCTGCTGGGCCTGCGCCGCGTACGGGTCCTGCTGCTGGTACCCATACGGATCCTGCTGCTGGTACACGGCGTAGGGGTCCTGCTGGGCCTGCGCCGCGTACGGGTCCTGCTGCTGGTATCCGTACGGATCCTGCTGCACGTCCTGTGCGTACGCGGGCTGCTGTGCCGGGATCTGCGGAGTCTGCGGTGCCGGGGGTTCCTGCGCGGCGGGCTGGAGGTCCTGGCCGCCGATCTCCGCGAGGCCCGCGAGGTAGTCGGCGTCGCTGGTGTGTGCCTGCGCACCGCCCTCGCCGTCCGTGTGCAGCGCGCCCAGGTCGTCGCTGGCGATCCGGCCGTGCAGCTTCTGGCGGCCCTTGCCGACGGCCTCCAGGGTCTTGGCGAGCACCGCCTCGAAGGCGCCGAGCTTCACGTCCACGTAGGCGTCGGCGTCGCGGCGCAGCGTCTCGGGGTCGTGGCTGCGCTCGGGAGCGTCGTCCAGTTCGGGGTCCACGTAGCCCTGCTCGTCGGCCCCCGGGCCGGTGCCGAGCAGCTTCTCTCGGCCGCGGCCGACCGAGCCGAGGGTCTTGGTGAGGACGACCTCGAAGTTGGCCAGCTTGGAGTCGACGTAGTCGTCGGCCTCCGCGCGCACCTCCTCGGCCTCCTGCCGGGCCTCGCCGAGGATCCGGTCCGCCTCGTTCTGCGAGCGGCGGGCGATCTCGGTGTCCGAGATCAGGGTGCCGCGCTCGGCGTGCGCGGTCTCGATGATCCGGTCGGCCTCGGCGCGGGCCTGCTCGACCATCTGCTCGCGGCCGCCGATGAGCTCCTGGGCCTGCGCCAGGGAGCCGGGCAGCGCCTGGCGCACTTCTTCGAGCATCGAGAGAAGGTCGGCGCGGTTGACCACGCAGGAGGCCGACATGGGCATGGAGCGGGCGTTCCCGACCGCGGCGACGATCTCGTCGAGCTTCTTCTGCACGTCCACCGTGTGCTCGCCACTCTCTCGTCTGCTCACAGGAATGTGAGGGGTGTTGGAGACGGACGGGACGACTGTATGCCCAACTGGTGTGTGCGTGTCACTTCTTGGGGAGGCGCTCGGTCAGTGACGCGTGCACCACCGGCGGGACCAGGTGCGACACGTCGCCGCCCCAGGCCGCGACCTCCTTGACGAGCGAGGAGGACAGGAAGCTGTAGGTGGGGTTGGTGGGGACGAAGAGCGTCTCCACGCCGGAGAGGCCGATGTTCATCTGGGCCATCTGCAGCTCGTAGTCGAAGTCGCTGACGGCCCGCAGCCCCTTCACGATGGCGGGGATGTCGCGCTGCTTGCAGAAGTCGACGAGGAGGCCGTGGAACGCCTCCACCTCGACGTTGCCGAACTCGCCGGTGACCTCGCGGATCAGCTCGATGCGCTCGTCGACGGTGAAAAGTCCCTGCTTGGACTTGTTGATCATCACCGCGACATGCACCACGTCGTACAGCTTCGAGGCGCGGGCGATGATGTCGAGGTGGCCGTTGGTGATGGGGTCGAACGACCCGGGACAGACTGCGCGGCGCACGGGAAGTCCCTCGCTCTCCGGTCCGGTCATCGTGCGTCGTCGCACGTGAGGGTGGTGTTCAAGGCGGCGCGACCGTACCAAAACGTGCCCTCGCCGTATCGACGGGACCTCAGCCCCTCGAACCCGTCCGGCCACCGGAATTCGCCGCCTCTGGTGCTGCGTTCAACGGTGACGAGCGCTTCGTCCGCGAGCCACCCCTGAGTCCGGAGTGTGAGCAGGATCTCCCCAAGATCGTCGTCGGAGACGGCGTACGGCGGGTCGAGAAAGACCAGGTCGTAGGGTGTGGCCGGCGGCGGACCCGCGACGACTTGTTCCGCTTTTCCGGTACGTGCCTCGGCTCCCGGCAGGCCGAGCGCCCTGATGTTCTCGCGGACGGTGCGGGCGGCCCTGGCGTCGGCCTCGACGAGCAGCGCGTGCGCTGCGCCGCGGGAGAGCGCCTCCAGGCCGACGGCCCCGGAGCCCGCGTAGAGGTCGGCGATGCGGGTGCCGTCGAGGGTGCCCAGCAGGGCCTGCCAGGTGGAGAAGAGGCCCTCGCGCGCCCGGTCGGAGGTGGGGCGGGTGCCGTTCCCCGGCGGCACGGCCAGCCGGCGTCCGCCTGCGCGCCCGGCAATCACGCGGGTCATCTCGGTTCCCGGTCCTTGTCCGTCGTCGTGGTTCGTCGTCGTTCGTTGTCGTTCGTCCTGCTGGTCAGTGCGGGTCCAGTGTGTCAGGGCAGGGCCGGGCGCCGCTTCCCGGGCGGGCGCCGCGGGCTTGCCCGCCCGACGCGGGGTCGCGCTTCACCCCTTGTCCAGGTACCGCTCCCGCTCGGCGTCCAGCAGCGCGTCCAGCGCCGTGCGCAGCCCCGGCAGCCCCTCCAGCTCCGGATCGGCGGCGACCACCTTCGTCGCCTCCTCCCGCGCCTCGGCGATGACCTCCTCGTCCTCGATGACGGTGAGCATGCGCAGCGACGACCGCACTCCGGACTGGGCCTGTCCGAGCACATCGCCCTCCCGCCGCTGCTCCAGGTCGATCCGGGACAGCTCGAACCCGTCCAGCGTGGAGGCGACGGCGCCGAGCCGGGTGCGCGCGGGGCTCGCCTCGGGCATCTCGGTGACCAGCAGGCACAGCCCGGCCGCCGAGCCACGCCCGACGCGGCCGCGCAGCTGGTGGAGCTGGGAGACGCCGAAGCGATCGGCGTCCATGATCACCATCGCTGTGGCGTTCGGCACGTTCACCCCGACCTCGATGACGGTCGTGGCGACCAGGACGTCGGTCTCCCCCGCGGCGAACCGGCGCATCACCGCGTCCTTGTCGTCGGGGTGCATCCTTCCGTGCAGCACCTCGACCTTGAGGCCCTGGAGCGGGCCGTGCGCCAGCTCCTCGGCGATGTCGAGCACCGCGAGCGGCGGCCGCTTCTCCGCCTCGTCCTCGGCGGACTTCTTCTTGCCCTTCTTGGGCTTGTCGTCCTCGTCGTCGCCGATGCGCGGGCAGACGACGTACGCCTGATGCCCGTTGCCCACTTCCTCTCGCACGCGCTCCCACGCGCGGGCCAGGAAGTGCGGCTTGTCGGCGGCGGGGACGACATGGCTGGCGATGGGCGAGCGTCCGGCGGGCAGCTGGTCGAGGACCGAGGTCTCCAGGTCGCCGAAGACGGTCATGGCGACCGTGCGCGGGATCGGTGTCGCCGTCATGACGAGCAGGTGCGGGGGCTGCTTGCCCTTGGAGCGCAGGGCGTCGCGCTGCTCGACGCCGAACCGGTGCTGCTCGTCCACCACGACCAGGCCCAGGTCGAGGAACTGCACCTTGTCCTCGATCAGCGCGTGCGTGCCGATGACGATGCCTGCCTCGCCCGTGACGAGGTCGAGCAGCGCCTGCTTGCGTGCGGCGGTGCCCATGGAGCCGGTGAGCAGCACCACCTTGGTGGAGTGCTCGGACCCGCCGAGCATGCCGCCCTCGGCCAGCTCGCCCATCATCTCGGTGATCGAGCGGTGGTGCTGCTGGGCGAGGACCTCGGTGGGCGCCAGCATGGCGGCCTGGCCACCCGCGTCGACGACGGCGAGCATGGCGCG
This sequence comes from Streptomyces sp. NPDC001904, assembly GCF_040297005.1. NCBI lineage: Bacteria > Bacillati > Actinomycetota > Actinomycetes > Kitasatosporales > Streptomycetaceae > Streptomyces > Streptomyces sp. NPDC001904. The sequence continues at coordinate 202,085 of NZ_JBEOYI010000009.1, forward strand.
CAGGGCGACCATCGTCTTGCCGGAGCCGACCTCGCCCTGGAGCAGCCGGTGCATCGGGTGCTCGGTGGCCAGGTCGTCGAAGATCTCCTTGGAGACCTTCTGCTGGCCGTCGGTGAGCGTGAACGGCAGCTTGGCGTCGAAGGCCGTCAGCAGTCCGTCCGGCTTCGGCTCGCGGGCGACGGCGGTCAGCTGGGTGTCCGCGAACCGGCGTCTGGCGAGGGCGACCTGGAGGACGAACGCCTCGTCCCACTTGAGGCGGGCGCGGGCGTCGGCGATGTCCGCCTTCGTGTGCGGCCGGTGGATCTTGAGCAGCGCCTCGGGGAGCGGCACCAGGCCGCGGCCCTCGCGCAGCGACTCCGGGAGCGGGTCGATCGCCTCCGGCGCGCGGGGCAGCACCAGGTCGACGGCCTTGGCGATCTTCCAGGACTCCAGCTTGGCGGTGGCCGGGTAGATCGGGAGCAGAGCGCCGGCCCAGGAGCCGACGGCCTCGGCGACCTCGGCGGAATCCGCTGTTCCGTCAGCGGTGTCGGCGCGCAGCAACTGGTACGCGGGGTGCGCCAGTTGCATCTTGCGGTTGAACACCGAGACCTTGCCGGCGAACATCGCGCGCGTGCCCGGCAGCAGTTCCTTGTGCGGCTTGTGGATGCCCTTGCCGAAGAAGACGAGCTGGATCTGGCCGCTGCCGTCGGTGATGGTGACCTCGAGGCGCTGTCCGCTGCCGCCGTTGAACCGCAGGACGCGGGCGGTCGCGACCTGGGCGACGACGGTGACGTGCTCGTCCAGCGGCAGCTCCGCGAGACGCGTCAGCTCGCCGCGCTCGGCGTATCTGCGCGGGTAGTGATGGAGCAGATCACCGACGGTGTGCAGGTCCAGGTGCTCGGCCATCACCTTCGCGGTGGCGGGGCCGAGCACCTTCTTCAGCGGTTCTTCGAGCACAGGCACGAGATCCATTGCACACCACGTCACTGACAATCCTCGGCAGGTCCCCGGGACCCGCGACCCGGGATCCCTGAAAACCGCTGGTCGGAAGGGGCCTCCCGGCCCTAGGATGACCGCCTTCCGCCCCTTTCGCGGTCACCTCACGCAGGGCCGCCCGACCCGCGCCGTCGCCTGTCCCCCCACCGGCGCAGCGACGATGGATTCCCAGACTTCTCACGATGCCCAGCGCGCCCAGGCGCCGCACACGTTCCAGGTCGACCTGCGCGGTCTCGTCGATCTGCTCTCCCACCACCTGTACTCCAGTCCGAAGGTCTACCTGCGCGAGCTGCTGCAGAACGCGGTGGACGCCATCACCGCCCGCCGCGCCGAACAGCCCGACGCCCCGGCCACCGTGCGGCTGTTCGCCGAGGGCGGCGCGCTGCGGGTCGAGGACTCCGGCATCGGTCTGACCGAGTCGGACGTGCACAGCCTGCTCGCGACGATCGGCCGCAGCTCCAAGCGCGGCGACGGCCTGGAGTCGGCCCGCGCCGACTTCCTGGGCCAGTTCGGCATCGGGCTGCTCGCGTGCTTCGTGGTCGCCGAGCGGATCAGGGTGGTCAGCCGCAGTGCGCGTACGCCGGACGCGCCGCCCGTCGAGTGGACGGCCCGCGACGACGGCTCGTACACGGTCCGTACGCTCCCGGACGCGGCCCGCGCAGAGCCGGGTACGACCGTGCTCCTGGAGGCTCGCGCGGGTGCGGGCGACTGGCTGTCCGAGGAGCGGGTGCTGTCGCTCGCGCGGGACTTCGGTTCGCTGCTGCCGTACGACGTGCGGGTGGGCGAGGAGCCGGTGACGGATCTTCCGGCCGTCTGGAACCGCGCGTATCCGACGCCCGCCGGCCGTCGGGTGGCGCTGGCCCGCCACTGCCACGACCTGTTCGGCTTCACGCCGCTGGACTCCATCGACCTGGACGTGCCGCTCGCGGGCGTCCGGGGTGTCGCGCACGTCCTGCCGCAGGCGGTAAGCCCGGCCCAGCGCGCGGGCCACCGGGTGCACCTGAAGGGCATGCTGCTGACGGAGCGGGCCGAGCAGCTGCTGCCCGACTGGGCGTTCTTCGTACGCTGTGTGATCGACACCGACAGCCTGCGGCCCACCGCCTCGCGCGAGTCCCTGTACGAGGACGAGACCCTGGCCGCCGTCCGGGAGGCCCTGGGCGAGCGCATCCGGGAGTGGCTGACGACACTCGCGGCGGGCGATCCGGAACGGCTCGCCGCGTTCTTGTCGGTGCACCACCTCGGCGTGAAGTCCCTTGCGCGGCACGACAAGGAGATGCTGCGCACGATGCTTCCCTGGCTGCCGTTCGAGACGACGGACGGGCGGCTCTCCCTGGAGGAGTTCGCGCAGCGCCATCCCGTCGTGCACTTCACGCGGACCGTCGAGGAGTTCCGGCAGGTCGCGCCGATCGCGTCGGCGCAGGGCATCGGTGTCGTCAACGGCGGCTACACGTACGACGCCGATCTCGTCGAGGCGCTGCCCTCGGTCCGCCCGGGCACGCCGGTGGCGGAGCTGGACGCGGACACCGTGACCGCGCACCTGGACTCGATCGACCCGGCCGAGGAGCTGGCCCTCGCGGCGTTCCTCGCGGCGGCCCGGACCCGGCTCGACCCGCTGGGCTGCGACGTCGTCCTGCGGGCCTTCCATCCGCTGACGGTGCCCGCCCTGCACCTGGACGACCGGGCGGCCCGCCACGAGCAGGCACGGGCGGACGCCGAGGCGCAGGCCGACGATCTGTGGGCGGGCATCCTGGGCTCGCTGCGCGGCAGCGCCCCACGCGCGCGTCTCGTGCTCAACCACCTCAACCCACTGATCCGCAGGGTGAGTTCCCTGGCCGACGCGGAGCTGATCGGAACGGCCGCCGAAGCCCTCTACGGGCAGGCCCTGCTGATGGCTCAGCGCCCGCTGCGCCCCGCCGACTCGGCGCTCCTCAACCGCTCGTTCATCGGCCTCCTGGAGTGGGCCACGCACCCCGGCACCGGAAAGGACGACACCCGATGAACGGGACCGACGAGATCATCGACCTGGACTCCCTGCGGCGCGCGATGGCGGAGAACGCCGCGCAGCCCGAGGGCCCGGCCCGCGGCGCCCGCGCGGAGCTGCTGCTCACCGGGGCGGAGAAGCTCGCCGAGCCCCTCGCGGTCATCGAGGCGCTCGGCCATCAGCTGCAGATGTACAACTACAGCTCCGAGAAGGACAAGATGTTCGTCCCCTTCGCGCGCCTGCTGCGCATGTGGGACGAGCACCCCGAGGAGTTCGACGCCTACGAGACGCACTCGCTGCACTGGGTCTTCAAGTGGATGTCGGGCGGCATGCTCAACCAGCCGCACATCCCGCTGGCCTCCATGGAGAAGTGGCTCGGCGAGATGGAGCACCGCTACCGGGTGGCCGGGCACTCCGAGCGGGCCGTGCGGATGAGCGAGTTCTACGTCGCCGACCACGTGGGCGACGAGGAGCGGGCCACGCGCGCGTACGAGGCATGGCTGGCCGCCGACCGCGACGAGATGGCGGACTGCCACGCCTGTGAGCTGAACGGCCAGGGCGCCCGCCAGTCGGACCTGCGCGACGACGAGCGGGCCCTGGAGCTGTGGCGGCCCGTCCTGGAGGGCGAGCACACGTGCGCCCACGAGCCGCACGCCACGCTGGCGGCCTCGCTGCTGCCCCTGCTGCGTCTGGGCCGCCCCGAGGAGGCCCGCGCCCACCATCTGCGCGGCTACCGCCTGGTCCGGCAGATGGAGTCCATGCGGGGCGCGTTCGCCTCGCACGTGGAGTTCTGTGCCCTGACCGGCAACGAGGCCCGTGCCATCGAACTGCTCACCGAACGCCCCGCGTACTTCACCGACAGCGGCAACCCGGACGGCCTGATGGACTTCCTGGCCGTGACGGCTCTGGTGATGGACCGGCTGGTCGAACTGGGCCTGGGCGAGCAGAGCGTTCCCGGGCCCTCGGGGCGGGCCTGGACCGCGGCCGAACTGGCGGTGCACGCGCGCGGGGAGGCACAGGCACTCGCGTCCCGGTTCGACGAGCGCAACGGCACCGACCGGGTGGGCCGCCGGGTGCGCGAGCGCATGGACCAGCGGCCGCTGCTCGACCGACTCCCGCTGGGCGTACGGGTCGTACGGCAGGCGCGCCCTGTGCCGGCGGTGGCCGCGCCCGCCGAGCAGCCCGCCGACGCCTCGGCGCTGGTCGCCGAGGCCCGCCGGCTCTCCGCCGAGCAGGGCGGCCCGGACGCCGGTCTCGCCTGGGAGCGGGCGGCGCGTGCCGCAGAGACGGAGGGACTGGAACTCACCGTCCACGACCGGGCCGAGGTGGCCGACTACGGCGCGATGGGCTCGTCCGACGGCGGTGTCGAGGAGTTCGCCCGCGCGGCCGAGCTGTACGAGGCGAGCGGTGATCCGGAGGAGGCGAGGGCGGCCCGCGCGCGGGGTGCGTACGCGCTGTCCCGCGCGGGCCGTACGGACGAGGCGCTGACCGCGGTCCGGGAACCGTACGAGCAGGTGCTCGCGGCCCTCCCCGGTCTGGACGCCACGACGGCCCGCCCGGCGGCGGCCGTCCTCGCGTGCCGGGCGCGCATCCTGCTCCAGGCACACTCCGAGAACGCAGAGAACGCCAAGGACGCTGAGGACGCCAAGGACGCTGAGAACGCCAAGGACGCTGAGGACGCCGAGATCGGTGCGGCGGAGGCATGCGTCCATCAGCTGCTGGCGCTCGTCGAGCCGTTCACGGACGTGCCGCGGCTCGCCTCGCAGGCCGCGGCGGCCCGGTCGATGCTCGGGGACATCGCACTGCACCGGGGTGACACGGAAGCCGCCACGGAGCTGTACGAGCGGGCGACCGCCGAACACGTGGCGACGGGACGGCCCTGGCTGGCCGTCGACGGCGAGGTGCGCCTCGCGGGGCTCGCCCGGGACCGGGAGGACGCCCCGGCGGCCGAGCGGGCGCTGCGGGCCGCTCTGGAGCACGGGGCCGGGTACCTGGAACCGGTGGGGGCGGCCCAGCTCCACCTCCAGCTGGCCGATGTCCTCGCGGCGACCGGGCAGTTCGCGTCCGCGTCCGACCACGCCCTGGAGGCCACGCACTGGGCCGACGAGGCCGGTGGGAGCGCGGGGCTCGGCGCCTGGGCCCGGTTCCAGCTGGGTGGTCATCTGCTGCGGGCGGAGCGCACGGCCGAGGCCGCGGAGGTCCTGGAGTCGGCGCTGCTCGACCTGTCCGCCGACGACCACGGCGACGGAACGATCGTGCAGGCCCACTGGTGGCTCGGCGACTGTGCCCGCGCGCTCGGCGAGCACGTGCAGGCCGCGCAGGCCTGGCTGAGAGCCGCGGAGATCGCCCAGCACTGGCCCGAGCAGCGGGACCACGCGATGCTCGCGAACCTGGCGGCGGACGCCCTGGACCGGGCGGGCCGTCCGGAGGAGGCGGACCGGGCCTATGTGCGCGCGGGCGACCTGTGGGCCTCCTTGGGGCAGGTGTCCGCCGTGGTGCGGTGCCTGCGCGCGCGTGCCTGGCTGGACTCCGCGTCCGCGGACGACGAGCGGGAGCTGATGGGCGCGGCGATCCGTGCCGGTGAGGACGCGCTGCCGTCGTCCGACGGGGACGTCCGGCTCTCCGTGCTCTCCGACCTGGGCCACACGCACCGGCAGTTCGCGGAACTGCTCGAGCGGCGCGGCGAGAGCGCGGACACCGCGGCGCACCTGGAGTCCGCCTCCGTGGCGTTCGGCGACGCCGGTGACGAGGAGCGCCGGGCCGAGGCGGAGGAGGCCCTGGTCGCGCTGCGGGCGCGCTGAGCGGGGCCTACTCGACCCCGATCAGCAGCAGCGCCGACTGCCGCCCGCCCCGGTAGACCACGGTGTCGACGGCCAGGTGAGCCTCGCGGACGTGCCGTTCCAGCGCGTCCGCGACCTCGTCGGGCACGTCGTCGCCCAGGACGAGCGTGACGAGTTCGCCGCCCGCGGCGAGCATCCGGTCGAGCACGGTGCGGGCGGTCGCCGGGACCTCGTGGCCGATGACGGCCACGTCGCCGTCGATGAGTCCCAGGACGTCCCCGGCCTGGCAGATGCCGGCCATGGTCCAGGACTGCCGCTCGGCGACGGCCAGTTCGGCGTAGCGGGTGGCGCCCGCGGCCGAGGTCATGGCGACGACGTCCTCGTCGAAGCGCCGGTCGGGCTCGTGCACGGCCAGCGCGGCGATGCCCTGGACCGCGGAGCGGGTGGGGATCAGGGCGACCCGTACGCCTTCGGAGCGGGCCTGCTCGGCGGCCGCGGCGGCGGTGTGCCGCAGTTCGGCGTCGTTGGGCAGCAGCACCACCTCGCGCGCGTGGGCGCGCCGGATCGCGTCGACCAGCTCACCGCTGGCGGGCGGCTCGCCGGGCCGGTCGGGCACCGTGGTCGCGCCGGCCTCCGCGTACAGCCCCGCCAGCCCGTCCCCCGGCACGACGGCGACGACGGCCCGCTGCGCACGCTCGCGGGGCGGAGCGGCGGCGCGGCCGGCGTGCGCGTCACCGAGGCCGAAGTGCGTGATGCGGATGCGGTACGGCCGCCCGGCCTCGACGCCCGCCTCCACGGCCGCGCCCGCGTCGTCGACGTGCACGTGCACGTTCCACAGCCCTTCGCCGCCGACGACGACCAGGGAGTCGCCGAGGGTGTCGAGCCGGGCCCGCAGCCGGGCCACGGCCCGGTCGTCGGCCTCCAGGAGGTAGATGACCTCGAAGGCGGGCCCGGTGACGTCGTGCTCGTCGGGGCACTCCAGTTCGGCGTCGACGGAAACGGCGTCCACGCGCGCGTGCCCGTCCCTGTGCCGCTGCCGCCACATCGGCACCGCGTTGCCGGTGACGGCCTGGCTCAGTGCTCCCAGTACGGCGACGAGTCCTCTCCCCCCGGCGTCCACGACCCCGGCGCTGCCGAGGACCGCGAGCTGCCCCGGCGTCGCGTCGAGCGCCGCGCACGCGCCTGCGTAGGCGGCCCGCGCCACGGCACCGCAGTCGCCGTCCGTGCCGGTCGCCGCGTCCGCGGCCGCCGTCGCGACGGTGAGGACCGTGCCTTCCACGGGGTGGGCGACCGCCTCCCGCGCGGACTCCGCGGCCCGCAACAGGGCCAGCCGCAGCGCCGTCCCGTCGGCCGGAGCGCCGTGATCTCCCTCACGCAGGTGCCCGTCGGCGAGCACCTGGGACATGCCGCGCAGCAGCTGGGCGAGGATCGTCCCCGAGTTGCCGCGGGCGCCGATGAGGGCGCCGTGGGCCATGGCGCGCATCACGTCGGGCAGTGCGGGAGCGGCGGGTTCGAGCCCGGTGAAGACCGCCTCGACCGCCTGATGGGCGGACTCCACGGTCAGATACAGGTTGGTGCCGGTGTCCCCGTCCGCGACGGGGTACACATTGATGGCGTCGATCTCCGCGCGCTCTCTGCCGAGCGCCTCGAGAGCGAGTGAGCACCAGGCGCGTACCGCGGCTGCGTCGAGTACGTGTCGCACATGCGGCACCTGCGGCACCTACGCCTCCTTCGAGCGGCGGGACTGGCACGCAGAGTAGACCCCGGCGCGGAGCCGCCCGGGAAGAGGGCCTGATCCGGGGCCCGGGGACAGCGGCCCGGGCAACCATGGTAGTTTCGTTGTATCGAAGCAGCCGTTGTATGCTGCTCCGGTTGCCCGATAACCATCGGGCCATCCCCCTGGCACCGCCACTCAGATCCTTTTCGATCTCGATCCCGGCATGCCGGGATTAACCGTAAGTGCATCTGAAGTCTTTGGAGTGACCCGTGGCTGCCAACTGCGACGTCTGCGGCAAGGGGCCGGGCTTCGGCAACAACATTTCGCACTCGCACCGCCGTACGTCTCGCCGCTGGAACCCGAACATCCAGCGTGTGCGTGCAGTGGTCGGGCGGACGCCGAAGCGGCTCAACGTCTGCACCTCGTGCATCAAGGCCGGCAAGGTCTCGCGCTGACGTTACGCGTAGCGCGGCCACCTCGCTGGTTGCTTGAAGAAGCCGGTCCCCTCGGGGACCGGCTTCTTCGTTTTCCCCGCACGCCGCCGGGGGATCCGTGATCGCGCCACGACTGTCAGTGGCGGCTGCGAGACTCGGCGCATGCGGTTCGGCGTCCTCGGCCCCTCTCGACGTACGGGCCACTGACGGCAGCCCCCTGGACCCCGGCGGGCCACGGCCTCGTGCCCTGCTGACCCTGCTGCTCCTGGACCGATCACCGCACCGCGTTCGCCGCTTTCGAGGCGGAGATCACGAAGTACGCGAAGGGCTGCCAGAAGATATCCGGCAACGCGGGCCCGTTCTTCGCGCCGCCGACCGAGAAGAAGAACCGCAACCGTGACCGGGCGTACCGCATGCTCAGCTCACGCTTCCTGGCGGGCTTCTTCAAGCGTCTGACGGAGAAGGCCGCCGGCGCTCTGGCCCTGAAGGACTACGGCCTCGCCGGATAATCGGCCTCCGCCGGCTTGAACCGCCAGCCGTGATCCACGGGCCCGATGCCGCCGCCCAGCGCGAACCCGGCGGCGATCGCCCCGGTCACGAACTCCTTGGCCGCGCGCACGGCCTCGGGCACCGACTGCCCCTTGGCCAGCTGGGCCGCGATCGCGGAGGCGAGGGTGCAGCCCGTGCCGTGCGTGTGGCGGTTGTCGTGGCGCGGAGCGCGCAGCCAGTGCTCCTCGGCCCCGTCCGTCAGCAGGTCCACCGCTTCCGCGGAGCCGCCCCCCGGCCCACCGGAGCCCAGGTGACCTCCCTTGATGACCACCCATCGCGGCCCGAAGGAGAGCACCGCCGCGGCGGCTGTGCGCATGTCCGCCTCCGACTCCACCTGGACACCCGTGAGCTGGGCGACCTCGTCGAGATTGGGCGTCGCCACGGTGGCGGTCGGCAGCAGCTCGGTGCGGACGGCGTCGAGCGCCGAGGCGGCGAGCAGCGCGTCCCCGTGCTTGGACACGCCCACCGGGTCGATCACGACCGGGGCATCGGTGCCGGCCAGCAGCTCGGCGACGCACTCGACGAGTTCGGGAGAGGCGAGCATCCCGGTCTTGACGGCCTGCACACCGATGTCGTCGACGACACTGCGGTACTGGGCACGCACCGCTTCCACCGGGAGCTCCCAGGCTCCTTGCACACCGAGGGAGTTCTGTGCGGTGACGGCGGCGATGACGCTCATGCCGTGGGTGCCGAGCGCCAGCATGGTCTTGAGGTCGGCCTGGATCCCGGCGCCGCCCCCGGAGTCGGACCCGGCGACGGTCAACACCCGCACGGGCCCCGTGACATCGGCGCTCATGACTCGATCTCCCCGCCGAAGCCGCCGGAGAGACCGTCCCCGAAGTGGTCCCAGCCACCCGTGCTGGTCCAGGGCGCACCGTCGACGGTCACCTGGGGCAGCGCCGAGGGGTTGAGGACCTCACCGATCACCTTCCAGCGGGCCGGCAGCTTCACGTCCTGCGGGAAGGTGGCCACGATCGCGTGGTCCTCTCCCCCGGTGAGCACCCACTGCAGCGGGTCCACGCCGACGGCCTGGCCGATGTCCTTCATCTGGGACGGCACGTCCACGCTGCCGGACCTGATGTCGATGCGGCACTTGCTGGCCTCGGCGATGTGGCCCAGGTCGGCGATGAGCCCGTCGCTCACGTCGCACATGGCGGTGGCGCCGAGCCCGGCCGCGGCGGGTCCGGCGTCGTACGGAGGTTCGGGCCTGCGGTGCGCCTCGACGAAGGCGCGTGGGGAGCGGAAGCCCCGGGAGAGCACGGCGTATCCGGCCGCGGACCAGCCGAGCCAGCCGGTGACGGCGACGACGTCGCCGGGCTGGGCCCCGGCCCGGGTCACCGGGTCGTGGTTGCGCAGATCGCCGAGGGCGGTGATGGCGATGGTGATGGTGTCGCCGCGCACCACGTCACCGCCGACGACGGCGGCGCCGGCCACCTGGCACTCGTCGCGCAGTCCGTCCATCAGCTCCGACGGCCAGGACGCCGGCAGTTCGGCGGGGACCACCAGGCCGAGGAGCAGCGCCGTGGGCACGGCGCCCATGGCGGCGATGTCGGCGAGGTTCTGGGCGGCGGCCTTGCGGCCGACGTCGTACGCCGTGGACCAGTCGCGCCTGAAGTGCCGGTTCTCCAGCAGGACGTCGGTGCTGGCGACGACTCGGCGGTCCGGTGCCGCGACCACGGCGGCGTCGTCGCCGGGGCCGATCCGTACGGCCGGAGTGGTGGTGAGCCGTGAGGTCAGCTCTCTGATGAGGCCGAACTCCCCCAGCTCGCCGACGGTGCCCTTCATGTGCGTGCTGCCCTTTCTGTTCCGACCGGTTCCCGACCCGCTGCCGGCTCCGCCCCGACCCACTCACGATCCCGAACCATCCCGGGGACGACCATTCGTACGCCGCGCCCGGCCCTCGTCACCGCCGTACCCGTCCCCGGCGCGCGGTCGCGGGGCGTCCGCGCCCTGGGTACCGTGGACAGCAGGGGCACGCCCGCGGGCGTATCCGCGGCCCCGCCGACCGGGGCGGCGTCCGCCGCGGCACCCACGGTCACGCCCGCAGAGGCCGGTACGGCCATGCCGTACGCATCCTTCGTTCTTCCCGAGGAGCCGCCCCGGAGCCCGGCTGCGACCCCGCGTTCTCCCGGCCCGAGACCGGCGAGTGCGCCACAGCCGCCCCGGGTCTCCCCGTGACGAGCGGTGACGCGATACCGTGGCGTCCCTTCTCCCCACATGATCCTCGTGGCCGCCCTGGAGGTTCCGTGGTACAGGCGTACATCCTGATCCAGACCGAAGTCGGCAAGGCGTCGACCGTCGCCGAGCTGATCGGCAAGATTCCAGGAGTCATCCAGGCCGAGGACGTCACCGGCCCCTACGACGTGATCGTGCGCGCGCAAGCGGACACCGTCGACGAACTGGGTCGCATGGTGGTAGCCAAGGTCCAGCAGGTGGACGGCATCACTCGCACCCTGACCTGCCCGGTCGTCCACCTGTAGCCCCCGTCTACCCTGTGCCGGTGAACTCTTTCCGTCACCGGCGCCGTATTGGCCGCGTCCACCGCGTTCTTGTCGGGGCGCCCGCACTGTCGTTGCTGGTCGCCTCCGTCGCGGGCTGCTCCGCGACGGACGCCGCTCCGAAGGCCGCGGTTCCCACGCCGGAGACGTCGGTCGCGAAGCTGTGCCGGAACCTGGACAAGGTGCTGCCGCAGAAGCTCGACGGATCCGAACGCAACGATCCCGACCCGAGTTCCGAGCTCACCGCCGCGTGGGGAAGCCCCGCGATCATACTGCGCTGCGGTGTCCCCTGGCCCGACGCGGCGGCCGACGCCGACAGCAACCCCGCGACCGTCAACGGCGTGGAGTGGATCGTCCAGAAACTCGACAGCGGCGCCCAGCGGATGACGACGGGCAGCCGCCTCGCCTATGTAGAGGTGACGATCCCCGAGGACCAGGTGGCCGCCGTCGGAGCGGGCCCACTGGTCGACCTGGCCGGGCCCATCAAGAAGGCGATCCCCAAGGGGATCGCCGACTAGAGCCGGTCCGGGCGGATCCGGTTACCGCAGGCCCGTCGAGCGGCGCAGCGCGGCCTGGAGGAGGCGGTCCACCAGTTCCGGGTAGCTGACGCCGGTCTCCTGCCACATGCGCGGGTACATGGAGATCGGGGTGAAGCCGGGCAGGGTGTTGATCTCGTTGATCACGAACTCCCCGTCCTCCGTGAGGAAGAAGTCCGCGCGCACGATGCCCTCGCAGGACACCGCCTCGAACGCCTCGACGGCCAGCCGCCGCACTTCGGCGGTCTCCTCGTCGGTCAGCGGGGCGGGCACGATCCCGGCCGCGGAGTCGATGTACTTGGCCTCGAAGTCGTAGAAGTCGTGCGCCTGCACCGGCGGGATCTCGGCCGGCACCGAGGCGCGCGGCCCGTCCTCGAACTCCAGGACACCGCACTCGATCTCGCGCCCGACGATGCCCGCCTCGATGATGACCTTCGGGTCGTGGGCGCGCGCCGTCTCCATCGCCTCGTCGAGACCGTCGAAGGACTCGACCTTGGTGATGCCGAACGACGAGCCGGCCCGCGCGGGCTTCACGAACAGCGGCCACCCGTGCTCGCCCACGAAGTCGGCGACGCGGCGGCGGGCGCCCTCCTGCTCGCGCTCCCACTCGCGCGGCCGGATCACCAGGTACGGACCGACCTTCAGCCCGAAGGAGGTGAAGATCCGCTTCATGTACTCCTTGTCCTGGCCGACGGCCGAGGAGAGCACACCGCAGCCGACGTAGGGCGTCCCGGACAGGTCCAGGAGTCCCTGGATCGTGCCGTCCTCGCCGTACGGGCCGTGCAGCACCGGGAAGACCACGTCCACGTCACCGAGCGCCTTGGGCACGGAGCCGGGCTCGGTGTAGACGACCTCGCGCGACGACGGGTCGACCGGGAGCACCACGCCGCCCTCGGGCGACTCGGCGAGGTCCGCGACGTCCGGGACCCGGCGGTCGCTGATCGCCATCCGCTCGGGGGCGTCCGCGGTCAGGGCCCAACGGCCCTCGCGCGTGATGCCGATCGGCAGGACGTCGTACTTGGAGCGGTCGATCGCACGGAGCACGGCGCCCGCCGTGACGACGGAGACCCCGTGCTCGGAGCTGCGGCCGCCGAAGACCACGGCCACCCGCGGCTTCTGCCCGGTCGACGAAGCGTCCGACGAGGCGCCCGAGGACGCGGCGGACGCAGGGCTCTGGGGAAGGTTCTCGCTGCTCATATCGCGTTGAGGGTACCTGCTGGTAGTACGAGAGTCAGCGCCCCCGGAAGCCACGTCGCGCCGCGGCCCGCGGGCCGTCGCTCAGCGTCGTTCGGGCTTGGCGGAGCGCGACATCAGCTCCTTCACGGCGACCACCGGCGGCTTGCCCTCGTGGACGATCGCGACGACGGTCTCCGTGATCGGCATGTCGACACCGTGACGGCGCGCGAGTTCCAGCACGGACTCGCAGGACTTGACGCCCTCGGCGGTCTGCTTGGTGACCGCGATGGTCTCCTCCAGCGTCATGCCCTTGCCGAGGTTGGTGCCGAAGGTGTGGTTGCGCGACAGTGGGGAGGAGCAGGTGGCCACCAGGTCGCCGAGTCCGGCGAGACCGGAGAAGGTGAGCGGGTCGGCGCCCATGGCCAGGCCGAGCCGGGTCGTCTCGGCGAGCCCGCGCGTGATGAGCGACCCCTTGGTGTTGTCCCCGAGACCCATGCCGTCCGCGATGCCGACGGCGAGCCCGATCACGTTCTTGACCGCGCCGCCGAGTTCGCAGCCGACCACGTCGGTGTTGGTGTAGGGCCTGAAGTACGGGGTGTGGCAGGCGACTTGGAGGCGCTGGGCGACGGCCTCGTCCCGACACGCGACCACGGCGGCGGCGGGCTGCCGGGCGGCGATCTCACGGGCGAGGTTCGGCCCGGTCACGATCGCGATCCGCTCCTGCGGCACCTTCGCGACGTCGGCGATGACCTCGCTCATGCGCATCGCCGAACCCAGCTCGACGCCCTTCATCAGCGAGACGAGCACGGTGTCGGGGGCGAGCAGCGGCGCCCAGTCCGCGAGGTTCTCGCGCAGGGTCTGCGAGGGCACCGCGAGCACCGTGAAGTCGGCGCCGGCGGCGGCCTCGGCGGCGTCCGCCGTCGCCCGGATGTTCTCCGGGAGCTCCACGCCGGGCAGGTAATCCGGGTTCGTGCGGGTGGAGTTGATGGCCTCGGCGAGCTCGGCGCGGCGGCCCCACAGCGTGACATCGCACCCCGCGTCCGCCAGCACCATGCCGAACGCCGTGCCCCAGGAACCGGTCCCGAAGACGGCGGCCTTCACGGGTCGGGTCACTTGCTGCTCTCCTCCGTCGTACCGCCTGATGCCGAACTCCCGCTGCCCGCCTGCGACTTGTCGCGCTCCTGCACGGCGTCGCCGCCCTGCGACCGGTCGCTGCCCTGCAGCTTGCGACGCTGCGCGATGCGCGCCTCACGCGGGTCGTACCGCTTCGCCGGAGCCTTCTCGCCGCGCAGCTGCTCCACCTCGGCGGTGATCGCGGTCATGATGACCTCGGTCGCCTCCTTGAGCAGATCCGGCGTGATCTCCTTGTCGTAGAAAGCCGCCAGATCGACGGGCTCGCCCGCGAGGACATGGTGCGTCTTACGGGGGAAGAAGTGCGGCTTCTTCGCATAGGGCGCCAGTGCGTCGGTGGCCCCCCACTGGCCGACGGGAATCACCGGGCATTTCGTCTGCAGGGCCACCCGGGCGACACCGGTCTTACCGGTCATCGGCCACAGTTCGGGATCGCGGGTGAGCGTTCCCTCGGGATAGAAGGCGACGCACTCCCCGCGCTCCACCGCGTCGATCGCGGCACGGAACGCGCTGAGCGCGTTCGTGGACTCGCGATAGACGGGAATCTGTCCGGTGCCCCGCATCGCGGCGCCCACGAACCCCTTCTTGAAGAGGCCGTGCTTGGCGAGGAAACGCGGGACTCGTCCCGTGTTGTACTGAAAGTGCGCGTAGAGGAACGGGTCCAGATGTGAATTGTGGTTCACCGCGGTGATAAATCCGCCGTCGGCAGGAATGTTCTCCATTCCGCGCCAGTCCCGCTTGAACAGAACCACCAGCGGCGGTTTGCAGAGGACCGCAGCGAAGCGGTACCAGAAGCCGATTCTGCGGCGGGACACTCGGACACCTTCCTCTAGGACCATGCAGGCAGGGCCTGGCGGAGCCGCACAAGTGTCGCCCCGGGCCACTGGTCTGTCGAGAACACCGTACGCCCGCCCGAACGGGCGCACCTCATGCACAGGTCACAATAGGCGCGTGCAGTGGACCCTGGTGATACCGCTGAAACCGTTGGTGCGGGCCAAAAGCAGGCTCGCGCCCGCGGCCGGCGACGCCCTGCGGCCCGGTCTCGCCCTGGCATTCGCCCAGGACACCGTGGCCGCCGCAACGGCCTGTACGGCGGTGCGCGATGTGGTGGTCGTCACGGACGACGCCCGCGCGGGGCGCGAACTGGCGGACCTCGGCGCCCTGGTCGTGCCCGACACGCCACAGGCGGGCCTCAATGCCGCTCTCGCGCACGGAGAGACGGTTGTACGGGCCACGCGTCCCCGGGCGCCCCTGGCGGCCCTGAACGCCGATCTGCCGTCCCTGCGCCCCGCGGAATTGGCCCGCGTTCTCACCGCGGCCGCCGCATTTCCCCGGGCCTTTCTGCCCGATGCGGCGGGAATCGGCACCACCCTGCTGTCCGCCGCTCCCGGCACGGAATTGCTCCCCGCTTTCGGCGCGGCGTCCCGTGCCCGGCACCGGGCGACAGGGGCCGTGGAACTTCCTCTCGACGGTGTCACTTCGGTCCGCCAGGACGTGGACACCGGCGACGACCTGCGGACGGCACTGGCTCTGGGGGTCGGCCCGCACACGATGAAGGCCACGGCGGGACTCGTCCTCGTCGACTGAGTACGCCGGGTGAGTACGCCGACTGAGTACGCTGCCTGCATGCAGGCCACCGCGTACACGTACGACCCCGAGACCCGCTCCGGCAGCGTCCTTCTGGACGACGGCACCCCGGTCCCCTTCGGCGCCGAGGCCTTCGACGCGGGCGGGCTGCGCCTACTCCGCCCCGGCCAGCGGGTCCGCATCGAGGTGCAGGGCTCCCCCGGCACCGGAGCCGCGGCGGACGCACCGGCCATCACGCTCATCACCCTGCAGACGTTCTGACACACCGCGGGCCGGGCTCCCCGAGGGGAGCCCGGCCCGGCGCGTGAGCAGCCTTGTGGCGTACGCCCAAGAAGGCGACCTCGAAGAGGAGGTCCTACTTCTTGCGAGCGGTGGCCTTCTTGGCGGTGGTCTTGCGCGCAGTCGACTTCTTGGCGGGCGCCTTCTTGGCCGTGGCCTTCTTGGCGGGCGCCGTCTTCTTCGCGGTGGCCTTCTTGGCGGTGGCCGCCTTCTTGGCCGGAGCCGCCTTCTTCGCCGTGGCCGTGGTCTTCTTCGCCGCGGCCGAGGTCTTCTTGGCGGTGGCGGTGGCCTTCTTCGCGGTGGCCTTCTTCGCGGCGGCCGCCGTGGTCTTCTTCGTGGCGGTGGTCTTCTTCGCCGGGGTGGCCTTCTTGGCGGCGGCCTTCTTGGCCGTCGTCTTCTTGGCCGCGGCCTTCTTGACGGTCGCCGAGGCGCCACCGGTCAGGCTGCCCTTGGGCGCCTTCTTGACCGCGACATCGTTCTTCGGGAGCTTCTTCGAACCCGCGACGAGGTCCTTGAAGCCCTGGCCCGCACGGAATCGCGGCACCGAGGTCTTCTTGACCCGCACGCGCTCACCCGTCTGCGGGTTACGGGCGTAACGGGCCGGACGGTCGACCTTCTCGAACGAACCGAAGCCGGTGACCGAGACGCGGTCGCCACTGACCACGGCACGGACGATGGCGTCGAGGACCGCGTCAACGGCCTCCGCGGCCTGCTGACGGCCGCCGACCTTGTCGGCAATCGCTTCTACGAGCTGCGCCTTGTTCACGTCTTCCCCTTCGGAGACATTGCCGGAACGAATCTCTTTCGACCCGGCTTTTTCGCACGTTAGGCAGATATATACCGCAAATCAAACGCGAAACGGGCTAATCACCCTTGTGCCGCAACGAACTGGGCTGTCTCAGAGTTCCTCTTCAGAGCCGGAGCCCTCGTCGAAGTCGTCGAGGTCCGCCTTGAATCGCTCCAGACGCCTTGCCGCGGCAGCGAGATCGTGTTTGGCCGCGGCCGTAATGGCCAGCAGCTTCCGGGTCAGCGCCATCCGTACGCCCTCCGGGACTTGCAGTGCGCGCACTCGGGCGTGCGCTTCCTTGAGTTGGTTCGCGACCGCCGCGTACAGCTGGAGTTGGCCGTCGTGTTCCATGCACAGATTG
The DNA here is from genome assembly GCF_040297005.1 of Streptomyces sp. NPDC001904. Lineage (NCBI taxonomy): Bacteria > Bacillati > Actinomycetota > Actinomycetes > Kitasatosporales > Streptomycetaceae > Streptomyces > Streptomyces sp. NPDC001904. Next base: position 218,876 of record NZ_JBEOYI010000009.1, read on the forward strand.
TGCCATCTGGGGCGAGTTGTCGCCTCCGCAGGGTGTAACTCCCGCCCCACGAGGGCCTCCTGAGCCCTTCGGCGACGCGCCCGCCGGAAGCGGTGCCGAGACCCGCTTACCCCGGGAACAGCCTTGGCATTCGCGGGAGTTGGGGTGGCCCGGAGATCACTCGTTCAGGCCCGGCGGGGCCTCCTGGGGCCGCATACAGAAGTACCCCCAACCGGTGCACGATTGGGGGTACGAGGCCTGTTGAAGTGGCCTGAATAAGACTTGCCCAGGGACGGGTCAGACCTGGATGGTCTGCGGCTTGAAAGAGGGACGCTTCGCCTCGTAAGTGGCGATGTCCGACTCGTTCTGCAGGGTGATGCTGATGTCGTCGAGCCCGTTCAGCAGACGCCAGCGGGAATTCTCATCGAGCTCGAAGGAGGCGGTGATGCCCTCGGCCCGAACTTCCCGCGCCTCCAGGTCGACCGTGATCTCGGCCTGCGGGTCGCTCTCCACGAGCTCCCACAGCGCGTCCACGACCTTCTGGTCCAGAACGACGGTCAGCAGACCGTTCTTGAGGGAGTTGCCGCGGAAGATGTCCGCGAACCGGGCGGAGATCACGGTCTTGAAGCCGTAGTTCTGCAGCGCCCACACGGCGTGCTCGCGCGACGAACCCGTACCGAAGTCGGGACCGGCGACCAGCACCGTGGCACCCTCGCGCTCGGGTTTGTTGAGCACGAACTCCGGGTCCTTGCGCCAGGCCTCGAACAGCCCGTCCTCGAACCCGTCCCGCGTCACCTTCTTGAGCCAGTGAGCAGGGATGATCTGGTCGGTGTCCACGTTCGAACGGCGCAGCGGGACGGCCCGGCCGGTGTGCTTGGTGAATGCTTCCATGACTGATCAGACTCCAGCGGGCGTACGGTCGGCGGGCGCATCCGAGAGGTCCGCCGGGGAGGCCAGGTGGCCCAGCACGGCGGTGGCGGCGGCGACCTGGGGCGAGACCAGGTGGGTGCGGCCGCCCTTGCCCTGCCGGCCCTCGAAGTTGCGGTTGGAGGTGGACGCGGAGCGCTCACCGGGAGCGAGTTGGTCCGGGTTCATGCCCAGGCACATCGAACAGCCCGCGTACCGCCATTCGGCGCCGGCGTCCTTGAAGACCTGGTCCAGGCCCTCGGCGGCGGCCTCGAGACCGACCCGTGCCGAACCCGGCACGACCAGCATCCGTACGCCGTCGGCGACTTTGCGGCCCTTGACGATGTCGGCGACGGCCCGCAGGTCCTCGATACGGCCATTGGTGCACGAGCCTACGAAGACGGTGTCGACCTTGACGTCGCGCAGCGCCTGACCGGCCTCCAACCCCATGTACTCCAGCGCCTTTTCGGCGGCGAGGCGCTCCGAAGCGTCTTCGTACGAAGCCGGGGCGGGGACGTTCGCGGAAAGGGGCGCGCCCTGACCGGGGTTGGTGCCCCAGGTGACGAACGGCGACAGCTCGTCGGCCTTGATGAAGACCTCGGCGTCGAAGACCGCGTCGTCGTCCGTGCGCAGCGTCTTCCAGTACGCGACGGCGGCGTCCCAGTCCTCGCCCTTGGGGGCGTGGTCGCGGCCCTCCAGATAGGCGAACGTGGTCGCGTCCGGGGCGATCATGCCCGCGCGGGCGCCGGCCTCGATCGACATGTTGCAGATGGTCATGCGGGCTTCCATCGACAGCTTCTCGATGGCGGAGCCGCGGTACTCCAGGACGTAGCCCTGGCCGCCGCCCGTGCCGATCTTCGCGATGATGGCGAGGATCAGGTCCTTGGCGGTGACGCCCTCGGGCAGTTCGCCGTCAACCGTGATGGCCATGGTCTTCGGGCGGGTCATCGGCAGCGTCTGCGTGGCGAGCACGTGCTCGACCTGCGAGGTGCCGATGCCGAACGCCAGACCGCCGAAGGCGCCGTGCGTGGACGTGTGCGAGTCGCCGCAGACGACCGTCATACCCGGCTGCGTCAGGCCCAGCTGCGGGCCCACGACGTGCACGACGCCCTGCTCGACGTCGCCCAGGGAGTGCAGGCGCACCCCGAACTCGGCGGCGTTCTTGCGCAGCGTCTCGAGCTGCACCCGCGAGACCGGGTCGGCGATCGGCTTGTCGATGTCGAGGGTCGGGGTGTTGTGGTCCTCGGTGGCGATGGTGAGGTCGAGCCGCCGCACCTGGCGACCGGTCTTGCGCAGACCGTCGAAGGCCTGCGGGCTGGTCACCTCGTGCAGCAGGTGCAGATCGATGAAGAGGAGGTCGGGCTCGCCCTCGGCGCGCCGGACGACGTGGTCGTCCCAGACCTTCTCCGCGAGTGTCCTACCCATCGCTTTCCCTCCGGCCGGCGAGTTGTGAGCCGGCCCAACTAGAGATTTCGGGATCGCCGACGTCCGTATCCCCCGTGCCGGACGTCAGCGGCCGGGCCCGTTCGGTCAGCGGGCCGGTGTGACATCCAGAGTGGCAAGTTCCACGGGAAATTGAACTTGCGTTTCACAGAGTGAGACGGGAGTATCGACGCATGGACAACAGTAGCGGCGTCGGCGTTCTGGACAAGGCAGCCCTTGTCCTGGGCGCCCTGGAGTCCGGACCCGCGACCCTAGCTGGCCTTGTCGCGGCCACCGGATTGGCAAGACCCACAGCTCATCGCCTGGCGGTGGCCCTGGAGCACCACCGCATGGTGGCCCGCGACATGCAGGGCCGCTTCATTCTCGGGCCGCGCCTCGCGGAGCTCGCGGCGGCGGCCGGCGAGGACCGCCTGCTCGCGACCGCGGGCCCGGTGCTCACGCACCTGCGGGACGTGACGGGCGAGAGCGCCCAGCTCTATCGCCGTCAGGGCGACATGCGCATCTGCGTCGCCGCGGCGGAGCGGCTGTCCGGACTGCGGGACACGGTGCCGGTCGGCTCGACGCTCACGATGAAGGCCGGCTCGTCCGCGCAGATCCTGATGGCCTGGGAGGAGCCGGAGCGCCTGCACCGCGGGCTTCAGGGCGCCCGCTTCACGGCGACGGCCCTGTCGGGCGTACGACGCCGCGGCTGGGCCCAGTCGATCGGCGAGCGCGAGCCGGGCGTCGCGTCCGTCTCGGCGCCGGTGCGCGGCCCGTCGAACCGGGTGGTGGCCGCCGTGTCGGTCTCCGGTCCGATCGAGCGCCTGACGCGCCACCCGGGCCGGATGCACGCCCAGGCCGTCATCGACGCCGCGGGCCGCCTCTCCGAGGCGCTGCGCCGCACGGGCTGATCCACAACTTCCTCCACGTCCCTGCCAGTTCCCGGCCGGTCGCTTCAACGCCGCAGCGACCGGCCGGAGTTGTATCCGCACTCCCCGACCGGGCCCATGACCCCACAGCCATACGAAAGAGGCCCTTCCCGCATTCGGGAAGGGCCTCTTCATGTGGTACCCCCGACCGGATTCGAACCGGCGCTACCGCCTTGAGAGGGCGGCGTGCTAGGCCGCTACACAACGGGGGCCTTGCGGATCAGATCCGCGGTTGCAGATGAGCTCTGCGAGCTGGCCTACCAGGACTCGAACCTAGAATGACGGTACCAGAAACCGTAGTGTTGCCAATTACACCATAGGCCATGGTGGTTTAGACCATATTGGTTTAGACCAGTACCCCCGACCGGATTCGAACCGGCGCTACCGCCTTGAGAGGGCGGCGTGCTAGGCCGCTACACAACGGGGGCCCTAGCGATCCTGCATCAAAGTCGGCGGGAGCTACCCGTACCGTCCTCGCGGGAAGGATCTGTACCCCCGACCGGATTCGAACCGGCGCTACTGCCTTGAGAGGGCAGCGTGCTAGGCCGCTACACAACGGGGGCTTTGTGGATCTGGAATCCACGGTTGCAGATGAGCTCTGCGAGCTGGCCTACCAGGACTCGAACCTAGACTAACGGAACCAGAAACCGTCGTGCTGCCAATTACACCATAGGCCACCGTGACGCCATCCCCTGGGGGACTTTGCTCGGCTTGCGCTTCCGGGTCCGGGGCTTTCGGCCCGCTCCCCTCGGCGCAGGAAGAACATTACCCGAAGGTGTCCGGCGCTCCAAAACGGGTTACCCGGCCAGCAGCGGAGGCAGCTGGTCAAGGCCGGTGATGCGGGTGAGTTCAGGCCGCCCGCCCTGCCCGCCGCGGTCGAGCCAGATGCCGGTCAGGCCCGCCTCGACCGCTCCCCTGGCGTCGGTGTCCGGCTGGTCGCCGACGTACGCGACCTCGTGCGGAGCCAGGGACAGTTCGGCGCAGACGGCGTGGAAGGCGGCGGCCTCCGGTTTGGCGACGCCCAGTTCGGCCGCGCAGACCACCGTCTCGAAACGGTCGCGCACGCCGAGGACGCGGAGCTTGCGGTCCTGGTTGTGCAGCGAGGAGTTGGAGAGCACCGCGTGGCGATGGGTGCCGGCGAGGGCGTCGAGGGCCGGCACGGTGTCCGGAAAGAGCGCCCAGGCCGCCTCGTAGTGGCCCAGATAACGGGTGAACCAGGCGTCCGCCTCCGGGTCCGTCAGCTCGCTCCCCACGAAGGCGCGCACCCGGTCCCTGCGCTGGCTCTCCCAGTCCGTCTCGCCCGCCTCGAAGCGCGCCCAGTGCTCGCGCGTCAGGGCCTTCCAGCGGGCGAGTGCGGGCTCGGCGCCGCCGTAGGTGTCGAGCAGGCCCTCGGTGGCCAGGTGGGCGGCCATGCCGGCGGTGTCGGCGGTCGCGTAGTCGAAGATCGTGTCGTCGATGTCCCAGACGACGGCGCGGATGGGCATGACACGAACGTACGTCGATCAGTCGCCTTCGGGGTCCTGGATCACGAAGAAGTCCGTGACGAAACAGGCGACCTCGCCGGTGGCGGTACGGCCGATCCAGGTCGGGTAGGCGCCGTCGCCCCAGCCGGAGCCGAACGCCGCCACCGTGTGGCCGGTGGACGGGGACGTGACCAGATAGGGGCCGGGCGCGTGGTCGTGCTCCTCGAAGGCGTCCCAGAGCGGGCCCTCGTCGCCCTCGCACTCGGGGAAGGATTCGTCGGACTCGGCGTCGTAGAAGCAGCCGGTGCCGGCGTCCACGCCGTAGCCGAAGTACTCGTCGTCGCCGAGCTCGCTCGCGTCCTGTCCGGCCTGGAGGGCCTGTTCCCAGCTCGTGACGGGTTCGTCGCGTATGACCAGCCGGGCGGCCGCGACGCGCTCGTGCGGGGTGTCGGACGGCGGCTCGGCAGGGTTGGTCAGGGTCGCGACGGCGGCGTCGACGCGGTAGCGGCCGGGCTCGACGCCGACCGTGAACGGCTCGCACTCGCCGCCGCCCAGGGTGAGGAACGGGTCGGAGGCGACGACGCGCCCCGAGGGCAGCCACAGGTCCCCGGCGGGGCGGACCGTGATGACGCCGATCGTGCCCGTCTCGAAGGTGAAGGTGTGGCCGGGGGTGAAGTAGCGCGCGTAGTCACGGGCGGGCATGGGCATGGCGGTGGCTCTCCGGAAGTGGCGGGGCGGGAGGTGGCGGGTGACGACTGCACCGTAGTGCCCGGCGCGGACAACGCCCGAGGGGCGGCCCCGGATCGACCGGGAGCCGCCCCTCGGGCGTACGGGAACCGCTTACGCGGCGAGCTTCGCCAGGGCCGCGTCGATGCGGGTCAGCGTCTCGTCCTTGCCCAGGATCTCCAGGGACTCGAAGAGCGGGAGGCCGATCGTGCGGCCGGTGACGGCGACACGGACCGGGGCCTGGGCCTTGCCGAGCTTGAGGCCGTGGGCCTCGCCGGCGGCCAGGACCGCTTCCTTGAGGGACTCCGGGGACGTCCAGTCGGCCGCTTCCAGCTTTTCGCGGGCCGTGGTGAGGAGGGCGTCGCTGCCTTCCTTCATGGCCTTCGTCCAGCTCGGCTCGTCGAAGACGGGCGCGGGCAGGAAGAGGAAGTCGACGTTGTCCGTGATCTCGGAGAGGACCTTGAGGCGGGTCTGGGCGTGGGGGGCGATCGCCGCCCACTTCGCCTCGTCGAAGTCCTCCGGGGCCCAGGGTGCGAAGGGGGCCCTCAGCCACGGCTCACAGCGGGACGCGAAGTCCTTCGGGTCGAGCAGGCGGATGTGGTCGCCGTTGATCGACTCGCACTTCTTGAGGTCGAAGCGGGCCGGGTTCGGCTGGACGTCCGTCACGTCGAAGGCCGCGACCATCTCGTCGATCGAGAAGATGTCGCGGTCCGCCGAGAGGGACCAGCCGAGCAGCGAGAGGTAGTTGAGCAGGCCCTCGGGGAGGAAGCCGCGCTCGCGGTAGAGGTTGAGGCTGCTCTGCGGGTCGCGCTTCGACAGCTTCTTGTTGCCCTCGCCCATGACGTACGGGAGGTGGCCGAAGAGGGGCGTGGACTTCGCCAGGCCCAGCTCGGTCAGTGCCTCGTAGAGGGCGATCTGGCGCGGGGTGGAGGAGAGCAGGTCCTCGCCGCGCAGGACGTGGGTGATCTCCATCAGGGCGTCGTCGACCGGGTTGACGAGCGTGTACAGCGGGGCGCCGTTCGCGCGGACGATGCCGTAGTCCGGGACGTTCTCCGGCTCGTACGAGATGTCGCCGCGGACCAGGTCCGTAAACGTGATCGTCTTGTCGGGCATCCGGAAGCGGACGATCGGCTTGCGGCCCTCGGCCTCGTACGCCTGCTTCTGCTCGGCGGACAGGTCGCGGCAGTGGCCGTCGTAGCCGGACGGCTTGCCGGCGGCGCGGGCGGCGTCGCGGCGGGCGTCCAGCTCCTCCGTGGAGCAGTAGCAGGGGTAGGCCTTGCCGGCGGCGAGCAGCTTGTCCGCGACATCCTTGTAGATGTCCATGCGCTGCGACTGCCGGTACGGGGCGTGCGGGCCGCCCACCTCGGGGCCCTCGTCCCAGTCGAAGCCGAGCCAGCGCATCGCGTCGAGGAGCTGGTCGTACGACTCCTCGCTGTCGCGGGCCGCGTCGGTGTCCTCGATGCGGAAGACCAGGGTGCCCTGGTTGTGGCGCGCGAAGGCCCAGTTGAACAGGGCGGTGCGCACCAGGCCCACGTGGGGGTTACCGGTGGGCGAGGGACAGAAACGGACACGAACGGGAGACGCTGCTGCGCTAGCCACGCTTGACAACCTTGTTGGTGAGAGTGCCGATGCCTTCGATGGTGACGGCGACCTCGTCGCCGACGTTCAGGGGGCCGACCCCTTCCGGGGTGCCCGTGAGGATGACGTCGCCCGGCAGGAGCGTCATGGCCTCGGAGATGTTGACGATCAGGTCCTCGATGGACGTGATCATGTCCGACGTCCGTCCGAGCTGGCGCTGCGTGCCGTTGACCGTGCACTGGATCGTGAGGTCCGAGGCCTGGGCGAGCGTGAGGTCCGTCTCGACCCAGGGGCCCAGCGGGCAGGAGGTGTCGAATCCCTTGGCGCGGGCCCACTGCTTCTCGCGCTTCTGGACGTCGCGGGCGGTCACGTCGTTGGCGGCCGTGTAGCCGAAGATGACGTCCTTGACGCGCTCGCGGGGCACCTCGCGGCACATGCGGCCGATGACCACGGCCAGCTCGGCCTCGTGGTGCAGTTCCTCGGAGAAGCCCGGGTACTGGATCTCGTCGCCCGGGCCGATGACCGAGGTCGACGGCTTGAAGAAGGCGAAGGGGGCGTCCGGGACCTCGTTGCCCAGCTCCTTCGCGTGCTCCGCGTAGTTGCGGCCGAAGGCGATCACCTTGTTCGGGAGCACCGGGGGCAGCAGCCGGACCTTGTTGAGCGGGACCTTCGTACCGGAGAGTTCGAAGTCCGCGAACGGGATGCCCTTGATGATGTCGAGGACGAGCCCCTCGGTCGTCCCGGGTGGACTGTCGCCTTCGACCGCGCCGAAGGCGACGTTCCCGTCGATGGAGAATCTGGCGATGCGCACGGGTGGCTGCGCCCCTTTTGCTTGCGTTGGGCCCGGGTGGGATGTGACCGCTCCAGGCTAACGCGGTGGGGCCCCGCCGGGCGCGTCAGGCAGCCGGGGTGATCTCCGGGGCGACCATCAGGATCGTGCGCCGGGGGTTCGCCGTGTTCGTGGGGAGCGTGGCCGAGTGCTCCGGGACGGCCGGCGCGGCCTGGATCTCGTCGGCGTCCTTGAGGTGCGCCAGCGTCGTACGGCGCGGGTTGGCAAGGTTGAGGGAGATCATCGTCGTCTTCATGACAGTGCTCAGGAACCTTCTCGGTTGTCGGGCGGGCCATCCCTGTAAAGCGTCAGGCTAAACATCTGATTCCCGTCGAAAGCCGGGAAGTTGCGATCCGGCCCGTGTGAGTTTGCTCACGAGTAGGCAGGCAAAAGGGACACTTCCCCCGGTCAATCCTCCCCAGGGAAACGGACATTGCGTACCTGAAGGCACCATTCCGCTGCCGATCATGGCGACTGGGACACCCCCCTGCCGTAAGCGAAACGCCCAGTGATGCCCGGTATCTACTAGATCATCTTCTACGTCTTGTGACTCTCCCTGCACATGCCGTCACGGCGGGTGTGCCGCGCCCCTCGGGCCTTGTTGGAGATCCGGCACTGTGCTGGAATTCCCGGGACCGTCGCGGCATCGAACCGGCGCACCGGGCGCGAGAGAGCGCCGGACTGCGGCGGGGAGGGGGAGCCAGCGCCGGTCACTCACGACCAACTGGGGGGCGTTCAGGTCGCCCCTCGAACTACGCCGACACCGTCTTGTCCGTCCTCACGGGCGAGGCGCCTGGTCCAGAGGTTGCGACGCTAGTGCAGGGACGTAAGAACAGGGATGGCAGCGCTGCGGCGGAGCCGGAGCCGCGCGGCGGGACCGGCCCGATAGCCGGCGGTTCCCAGCCCCCGCACGCCCAGAACCCGGGACGCACGGCGTCCGTCGACGTCGGTGAGCGCGACACGCGCTCCGCCACGACGGGCGGCCCGGCCGCGCCCGCGGAGCCCCAGGCCCCCAAGCCCAAGACGCCCACCGGACCCGGCTCCCGAATAGCGCTGCGCAACTGGCGCATCTCGACCCGCCTGGTGTCGCTGCTGGCCCTGCCCGTCGTCGCGGCCACCTCGCTCGGCGCGCTGCGCATCGCCGAGTCCCTGAACGACATCGATCAGCTCGACAACATGAAGTTGTTGACCGAGATGACGAAGCAGGCCACCGACCTGGCCTCGGCGCTGCAGACCGAGCGCGACCAGTCGGCGGGCCCGCTGGCCAACGACCCGAAGGCCGCGGCCACCAACTACGACGTGAAGCAGGCGCGTCAGGAGACCGACAAGTCGAGGACCGCCTTCCTCGACGGGACGTACGCCGTCGACGGCGACGACGAGTCGAGCCTCAAGGGCGTCCGCGACCACGCCGTGCAGATCGCCAAGCAGCTCAACGAGCTGAAGCAGATCCGCGCCGACGCCTACGCCAAGGGCCACCCGACCTCGCAGACCGTCGAGGCGTACAGCCGCATCATCGACAACCTGCTCTCGCTCTCCACCGACATGGCGCAGGCGACCAGCAGCCCGGAGATGATCGACCGCACGCGTTCGCTGGCCGCGTTCTCCAACGCCAAGGAGTACGCCTCCGAGCAGCGCGCCATCATCGCGGCCGCCCTGCCGGAGAACGGCAAGACGTTCGGCAAGCTGTCCGACACCGACCGCCTCTACGGCCAGGCCGCCATGAGCGACCAGGCGAACGCGATCACCTCGTTCCGCTCGGTGTACGGCGAAGTCGCCGCCGAGGAGCTGCTCAGGCCGGTCACGGACAACAACGCCACCATCAAGGCGGCCGACAACTACGCGGACCGGGTCTTCACCCGTACCGACGGCATCAAGACGCAGGACAAGCGCTCGTACCGGGACTGGTACGACGCCGACACCTCGCGCATCACGCAGATGTCGACCATCGAGACGACGCTGCTCAACGAGATGGAGCAGCAGGCCCGCGAGCTGCGCAGCGACTCCGAGCGCCAGGCGATCATCAACGGTGCGCTGATCCTGCTCGTGCTCGGCGTCTCGCTCGTCGGCGCGTTCGTCGTGGCCCGGTCCATGATCCGCTCGCTGCGCCGGCTCCAGGACACCGCGACCAAGGTGGCCCAGGAGCGGCTGCCCGAGCTGGTCGCCCAGCTGTCCGAGTCGGACCCGCAGGACGTCGACACCTCCGTCGAGTCGGTCGGTGTGCACTCCCGGGACGAGATCGGCCAGGTCGCCGCGGCCTTCGACGACGTGCACCGCGAGGCCGTGCGTCTCGCCGCCGAGCAGGCCCTCCTGCGGGGCAACGTCAACGCGATGTTCACCAACCTCTCGCGCCGCTCGCAGGGCCTCATCCAGCGTCAGCTCTCGCTCATCTCCGAGCTGGAGTCCCGCGAGGCCGACCCCGACCAGCTCTCCTCGCTGTTCAAGCTCGACCACCTCGCGACCCGCATGCGCCGTAACGGTGAGAACCTGCTCGTTCTCGCCGGTGAGGAGCCCGGCCGCCGCTGGACGCGGCCCGTGCCGCTCGTCGACGTGCTGCGTGCCGCCGCGTCCGAGGTGGAGCAGTACGAGCGCATCGAGCTGGCCTCCGTGCCCGCCACGGACGTCGCCGGACGCGTCGTCAACGACCTCGTGCACCTGCTCGCCGAGCTGCTGGAGAACGCGACGTCGTTCTCGTCGCCGCAGACCAAGGTCAAGGTCACCGGTCACGCGCTGCCCGACGGCCGCGTCCTGATCGAGATCCACGACACCGGCATCGGCCTCTCCCCCGAGGACCTCGCCGCGATCAACGAGCGGCTCGCGTCGCCGCCCACCGTGGACGTCTCGGTCTCGCGCCGCATGGGTCTGTTCGTGGTCGGTCGTCTGTCGCAGCGTCACGGCATCCGCATCCAGCTCCGTCCGTCGGACTCCGGCGGTACGACCGCGCTGGTCATGCTGCCCGTCGATGTCGCCCAGGGCGGCAAGAAGCTTCCCGGCAAGCCCGGTGGCCCGGGCGGCTCCGGCGGTCCCGCCGCCGCGCAGGCCGCGGCCGGTGCCGCCGCCGCGCGCCGCGGTGTCGGTCCGGGCGGCCCCGGTGCGGGTGGTCCCGGCGGCCCCGGTCCCGGTGGTCCCGGCGCGGGTGGTCCCGGCGGTGGCGCCGCGGGCCGGCTCGGTGCCGGTCCCGGTGCCTCGCGGCCGCAGGTCGGCGCGGGCCAGAACGGTCCGCGTGCGGCGCTGCCCGCGCGCGACGGCGGTGCCCCGGCCCCGCAGGCGCCCCAGGCCCCGCAGCCCGCGCGCGCCCAGCAGAACGACCAGCAGAACACCGGAGCCTTCAACGCGCAGGCTCCCGTCCCGCCGCAGCAGCGCACCCACAGCGCCCCGGGCGACCAGGGCCGCGGTCAGGGCCAGGGTCAGGGCCGGGGCGGACGTCCCGTGCTGCCCCCGCGCGGCGGCCCGCGCGCCGAGCTGCCGGGTGGCAACCCGGCGCCGCGCGTGCCGAGCTGGAGCGACGAGAACGCACAGCCGAACCTCGACGTACCGCGTGGCCACGAGGAGACCGACTCCCTGGACTCCCTCGGTTCCACCGCGCAGTTCCCGCGGATCCAGGACGAGCCGCAGGGCCAGCGTCCCGGTCAGGGACAGGGTCAGGGTCAGGGCACCGGTCAGTTCGTCCGCTCGGACGTGTTCGGCGGCGCCCCGAACGGCGGCGCCCCGCAGTCCAACGGCGGTTCGTACGACAACGGCCAGGACTTCGGTGCCTTCCGCGAGAACGGCCGGCAGGGCCGTCAGGACCAGCCCGCGCCGACGGGCCAGTACCAGACGGGTCAGTACCAGACGGGCCAGTTCCAGACCGGTCAGTACGAGACGGGCCAGTACGACACCGGCCAGTACGAGCGTCCGCAGGACCCCGCGAGCACCGGCCAGTACGAGCGCCCGGCCGCCCCGCGCCAGCGCGACGACTACGGAAACCAGGACTACGGCAACCAGGGCAACCAGGGCATCCCGGCGCAGCCCGCTCAGCAGCAGGGTTACCTGCCGCCGGCGGACCAGCCGGGCGACGGTCGCACGCCGCTGTACGACAACCTGGAGACCAACTGGTTCCACGGCCAGCAGCAGGCCCAACAGGCTCAGCAGGCCCAGCCGGCCCAGCCGGCCCAGCAGCAGAGCCGGCCGCAGGACCAGCAGCCGCGGCAGTCGCAGCAGCTCCCGCAGCGCGGTGCTCCGCAGCAGTCCGCCGCGCCCACCCAGCCGCAGGCCCCCGCCGAGCCGCAGCGCCTGCGGGCGCGGGCCCCGGAGGCCGCGCCGGTCCTGCCCGACGCCGGGCAGGACCAGGCGAACTGGCGTCAGTCCCCGAACGACGAGCTGATGCGTCAGGCCGAGCGGGTGCGCAAGCCCGCCGCGGGCGGCGTCACCGTCTCGGGTCTGCCGCGCCGTGTCCCCCGGGCGAACCTCGTGGCGGGCACGGCCCAGGAACAACAGCAGCACCAGGCCGGACCCCAGGTCTCTCGCGCGCCCGACGACGTGCGCGGACGGCTGACCAATCTCCGTCGGGGCATCCAGCAGGGCCGGCAGGCCGGAAACAGCGGCCAGACCGGCAGCCACCCTCGCCCCACTCACCAGCAGGAGCGTTAGTTGAGCCAGATGAGCCAGGCGGCACAGAACCTGAACTGGTTGATCACCAACTTCGTGGACAACACCCCGGGTGTCTCACACACGGTGGTGGTGTCCGCGGACGGTCTGCTGCTCGCGATGTCGGAAGGGTTCCCGCGCGACCGCGCGGACCAACTGGCGGCCGTCGCCTCGGGGTTGACCTCGCTGACGGCAGGGGCCTCGAGAATCTTCGAGGGCGGTCCTGTGAATCAGACGGTCGTGGAGATGGAGCGCGGCTTCCTCTTCATCATGTCCGTCTCGGACGGCTCGTCGCTGGCCGTGCTCGCGCATCCCGAGTGCGACATCGGCCTCGTCGGGTACGAGATGGCGCTCCTCGTCGACCGCGCGGGCGCCGTCCTCACCCCGGATCTCCGCGCCGAGCTGCAGGGCACCCTGCTGCACTGACGGACCAAGGGCCCGTGTGACGGCCGGTAACCCCGGTCACGCACCAAGTCTTACGCACCAACAGCCCCGAATGCCACAGCACTTACGTAACCCCCGTCCGGCCGTCACAACTCCCCCACCGGCCCACCCTCAGACGGCAGGCCCCGACCCCGCCGTCCCGCCCGGAGGATCCATGACCCCGCCCACCGCTCCTCACGATCCGTACGGCAGTGCCGCACATGCCGGTTACGGTCATGAGGGCGACCAGCCGCTGGTCCGCCCCTACGCGATGACCGGCGGCCGGACCAGGCCGCGCTACCAGCTCGCCATCGAGGCGCTCGTCTCCACCAGCGCCGACCCGGCGCAGCTGGTGACCCTGCTCCCCGAGCACCAGCGCATCTGCCACCTGTGCCGCGAGGTCAAGTCGGTGGCCGAGGTGTCGGCGCTGCTGTCGATGCCGCTCGGTGTGGCCCGGATCCTCGTCGCGGACCTCGCGGAGGCCGGGCTCGTCGCCATCCACCAGCCGGGTGGCGACGAGGCAAACGGCGGCGCGCCGGACGTGACTCTGCTCGAAAGGGTGCTCAGTGGACTTCGCAAGCTCTGACGGCGCGCTCGGCGCGGACCCCCGTCCCACCACATCGGCGAAGATCGTGGTGGCGGGCGGCTTCGGCGTCGGCAAGACCACGTTCGTGGGTGCGGTCTCCGAGATCAATCCGCTGCGCACCGAGGCCGTGATGACCTCGGCCAGCGCCGGGATCGACGACCTGACGCACACCGGGGACAAGACGACCACCACGGTCGCCATGGACTTCGGCCGCATCACGCTCGACCAGGACCTGATCCTGTACCTGTTCGGCACCCCGGGCCAGGACCGCTTCTGGTTCATGTGGGACGACCTGGTCCGCGGCGCCATCGGCGCCGTCGTCCTCGTCGACACCCGCCGCCTCGCCGACTGCTTCCCCGCCGTCGACTACTTCGAGAACTCCGGCCTGCCCTTCGTCATCGCCCTCAACGGCTTCGACGGACACCAGCCCTACACGCCCGACGAGGTCCGTGAGGCGCTGCAGATCGGGCCCGACTCGCCGATCATCACCACCGACGCGCGACACCGTGCGGATGCAAAGAGTGCGCTGATCACGCTGGTCGAGCACGCGCTGATGGCCCGGCTGAAGTAGCCGGAGACGGCTGAAATCCAGCCACCAAGTGGCTGGATCCGTACGGCAGTTGTCGTAGGCCCTTCAGAGGCCCCTGTGGCCTTTGACACGCGGGGCCCCTGTGTTCATAACGTTTCGACAGAGAATTCCAGGGGTCCCACCACGGGTCGCGCACACCCGGTTCCACTGCGCTCACAAGAGCCCCGCCTTTTGGCGGGGCTCGCTCTTTATGACCGTTTTATCTAGGGCATGGATCACCTGGGGGTTCCACTTCCGACTGTTTGGAAGTGCGCCTCCTGACGTGCTGGAATGCGCTGAACTGCCCAGTAAGAACGGGCCTGGAGACATACCGCGGCACAACGTAGGTGCCGACGCCGAGAGGTTGTTGGTCGAGTGAGGCGAAGCAAGAACAGCCCCGAGCCCGCGTCGGGGGCACGGGGCAACTTCACCCCGCCGCCGCGCACAGCGGCGCCGGCCGCCCCCGTGGCCGAGACCGTGGCGCCGGCCCCGTCCGGCGGCCGGATGTCGCCGCGCAACTGGCGGGTGCCCACCAAGCTGAACGCGATCCTGCTCATACCGGTCCTGGTCGCGCTCGTGATGGGCGGCTTCCAGGTGAAGGGCTCGATCGACACCCTGAACGAGGCGCAGGACGCGGAGAAGACGGCCCGGATCGTCAAGGCCGCCGCCGCCTACGGGCAGGCGCTGCTCAACGAGCGCGACCTGTCGGCCCAGCCCATCCTGTCGGGTGAGCGCGACTCCGCGGCGGTGAAGAAGCTCTACGCGGCCACGGACGACGCCAAGGCCGCGTTCGCCGAGGAGGTCAAGGGCGCCCCCGACAACGCCGGACTGCAGCGCCGCCTCGGACTCATCGAGAAGGCCGAGCCGCAGCTCGCCGTCCTGCGCAAGAAGGCGTACGGGCGCGACATGGACCCGGTGAAGACGGAGGAGGGCTATGTCTCCGTCCAGCACTACCTCATGGAAGTCGCCAACGAGCTGAACCTCGGCAACAGCAACGTGACCGCGTACGGCCGCACCGTCTACGCGATCCAGCTGGCCAAGGCCGCCGAGTCGCTCAACCGCTCCATCGGCATGCACCTGCTGGTGCGGCCCAGCACCGACAAGGCGACGTTCCAGCGCCAGGTCGTCTCCTTCAACTCGTACACCTACCTCGAGGGCATCGCGACGCAGGAGTTCGTCTCCGGCGCCGAGCCCGCGGACGTCGCCAACCTCAAGAAGGTCTTCAAGCAGAAGGCCGCCGAGGGCGTCAAGGAGTACCCGGCCCTCGTCCAGAGCGAGGCGGCCAAGGGCAACAAGCTGCCCACGAAGCTGCCCAGCAAGGACGGCAGCGTCTACGACGGCATGGTCGCCGCGGTCGCCCAGGGCCAGACCCCGCCGGCGCTCGCCGCGAAGGGCGTGACGCCCGAGACCTGGCAGTACGCCACGACGAGCAAGTTCGACGGCTACACCGAGGTCGAGAACGAGCTGATCGACCGGGCCGTGACCGACGCCTCCGGCATCGCGGACAACGCCCAGCGCGACGCGTACATCACCGCGGGCGCCACCGTGCTCGCCGTCCTCGCCGCGTTCCTCATCGCCGGGCTCATGGCCCGCCAGATGTCCCGCTCGATGCGCCGGCTGCGCTCCGCCGCCTTCGACGTGGCCGAGCAGCGGCTGCCGTCCCTCGTCGACCAGCTCTCGCGCACCGAGCCGGGCCGGGTCGACACCCGCGTCCAGCCGATCCCGATCACCACCACCGACGAGATCGGCGAGGTCGCCCGCGCCTTCGACCAGGTGCACCGCGAGGCCGTCCGGCTCGCCGCCGAGCAGGCCCTGCTGCGCGGCAACATCAACGCGATCTTCACCAACCTGTCGCGCCGCAACCAGTCGCTGATCGAGGGCCAGCTGACCCTCATCACCGACCTGGAGAACAACGAGGCCGACCCGGACCAGCTGGAGAGCCTCTTCCGCCTGGACCACCTCGCGACCCGTATGCGCCGCAACGGCGAGAACCTGCTGGTCCTCGCCGGCGAGGAGCCCGGCCGCCGCTGGGACCAGCCGGTCCCGCTGGTGGACGTGCTGCGCGCCGCCACCTCCGAGGTGGAGCAGTACGAGCGCATCGAGCTGCAGGGCGTGCCGGAGGCCGACATCCACGGCCGCGCGGTCACCGACCTCGTGCACCTGCTCGCCGAGCTGCTGGAGAACGCGACCTCGTTCTCGTCGCCGCAGACCAAGGTCCGCGTCACCGCGACCCGGCTGCCCGACGGCCGCATCATGATCGAGATCCACGACAAGGGCATCGGCCTCACCGCCGAGGACTTCGCGGACATCAACCACAAGCTGGCCAACCCGCCGACCGTGGACGCCGCGATCTCCCAGCGCATGGGCCTGTTCGTGGTCGGCCGGCTGTCCGACCGGCACAGCATCCGCGTCCAGCTGCGCCCCTCGGGCGAGCAGGCGGGCACCACCTCGCTGGTGATGCTCCCGGACGTGATCACGCACGGCGGTGGCGGCGACCACCAGCACAGCGCGGGCGGCGAGTTCACCGTCTCCACGATGATCCCGCAGCAGCCGTCCTTCGAGAAGGCGCCGCTGCGCACCGCCGCCGAGCTGGGCTTCGACGACAGCCGCTACGACGTGCCGGACGACGCCCGCGAGCTCGACCCGGTCGGCCGCTCGCTGATGCGCGAGGAGCGCCGTGCGGCCCTGGAGGCCCAGACCCAGGGGGCGGAGTACGGCGAAGAGGGCGACCGGCCGCTCTTCCGTGACGAGGTCCAGCCGCAGCAGGACCAGCGGCAGCCCGGCTATCCCGAACACGACTCGTACGACGGTCAGCAGTACGGGTACGACAGCCAGCAGCAGGTCGCGTACGACGAACAGCAGCAGTCGGGCTACGACAGCCGGCCGCAGGGCGGCTACGACGATGTGCAGCAGTCCGGCTACGACTACTCCGCACCGGCCCAGCAGGACGGCTTCCCCGGCCGGCAGGGCGGTTACGAGGCGGACTACGCCCCGCAGGGCGGCTATGCGGAGGCGCAGCCGAGCAGCTTCAGCGCCTTCCAGGAGCCGCAGCGGCAGTCCGACTGGCAGGCCCAGGAGGGCTACCAGGGCGACTTCCACTCCTCCTACGCCCCGGAAGCGGAATCCGCGCAGGACACTGCCGCGGCGGAGCGGGACAGCGTAGGCTTCGACCCGCACACTCCCGCGACCCCGGCCGGTCCCTCCCCCTCCGTCGCGCACGACATGACCGACGCCGGTCTGCCGCGCCGCGGATCCAGCGCCCCCCAGCGCGAGGAAACCCCGGCACCGGCCACCGGTGACGGCGACAGTGACACCTGGCGCTCGTCCAACGACGAGCGGTGGGAGCGCGCGGAGGCGCTGAAGCGTCCGAAGGCGGGCGGAGTCACCTCCTCCGGCCTTCCGCGCCGGGTGCCCAAGGCCAACCTGGTCGAGGGCACCGCGGAGGCGACACCCCAGGGCGGTCCCCAGATCTCCCGCGCCCCCGAGGACGTACGGGGCAGGCTGAGCAACCTGCGCCGTGGTGTGCAGCGGGGCCGCAGTGAAGGCAACAGTGATACGAACGGCCAGGTCAGCGGGTATCCCGATGGGCCTGACAGCACCTACAACCAGGAGCGTTAGTGTGAGCCCGATGAGCCAGGCGGCACAGAACCTGAACTGGTTGATCACCAACTTCGTGGACAACACCCCCGGGGTGTCCCACACGGTGGTGGTCTCCGCCGACGGACTCCTTCTGGCGATGTCCGAAGGGTTCCCCCGCGACCGTGCCGACCAGCTGGCGGCGGTCGCGTCGGGTCTGACCTCGTTGACCGCGGGCGCGTCCCGCATCTTCGAGGGTGGCTCGGTGAACCAGACAGTTGTGGAGATGGAGCGAGGATTCCTCTTCATCATGTCCATTTCCGATGGTTCTTCGCTCGCCGTCCTCGCACACCCGGAGGCGGACATCGGCCTCGTCGGGTACGAAATGGCCCTTCTTGTCGACCGCGCGGGCACGGTTCTCACGCCCGACCTGCGTGCGGAGCTCCAGGGGAGCCTTCTCAACTAACAGACAGGCGGTGCGTTTTCGCGCCTCGTGGCCGTAAGGTTTCGGGACGCGGCTCCACAGTGATGGTGCCCAGCGCAGTCGGAGGAGGAAGTACGTGTCTGGTTCAGCAACACCGCCGAGCGGTTCGTCGGCCAATTGGCCGCCCTACGGCCCTGCCCAGGGTCAGGCCGGCACGCGCGGTCACGGTCACGACGACGGGTCGCAGAACCGGTACAACTTCCCCTCCACGCCGAGCCACGCCCGGCCGACCCGGCAGCCCGGTCCCTACGACCAGCCGTCGGCGCCGCGCATCCAGCCCGTGCAGCCGCAGCCGCGCCCCGACGCGAATCCCGCACCCCCTGCGAAGAACAATCCCCTGGTGCGCCCGTATGCCATGACGGGCGGCCGCACCAGGCCGCGATACCAGCTCGCCATCGAGGCGCTGGTGCACACCACCGCGCAGCCGCACCAGTTGCAGGGCCAACTGCCCGAGCACCAGCGGATCTGCAACCTGTGCCGGGAGATCAAGTCGGTGGCCGAAATCTCGGCCCTCCTCACGATCCCTCTCGGCGTGGCCAGGATTCTCGTCGCGGACCTCGCGGAGGCGGGCCTGGTCGCCATCCATCAGCCCGGCGGCGACGAGAGCGCCGGCGGTCAGCCAGACGTGACATTGCTCGAAAGGGTGCTCAGTGGACTTCGCAAGCTCTAGCGGAGGGCCGGCAACTCCAAGTCGTTCCACCACGTCCGCGAAGATCGTGGTGGCGGGCGGTTTCGGCGTCGGCAAGACGACCTTCGTCGGCGCCGTGTCGGAGATCAACCCGCTGCGCACCGAAGCCGTGATGACCTCGGCCAGTGCGGGGATCGACGACCTGACGCACACCGGGGACAAGACGACCACCACGGTCGCCATGGACTTCGGCCGCATCACGCTCGACCAGGACCTGATCCTGTACCTGTTCGGCACCCCGGGCCAGGACCGCTTCTGGTTCATGTGGGACGACCTGGTCCGCGGCGCCATCGGCGCCGTCGTCCTCGTCGACACCCGCCGCCTCGCCGACTGCTTCCCCGCCGTCGACTACTTCGAGAACTCCGGCCTGCCCTTCGTCATCGCCCTCAACGGCTTCGACGGCAGCCAGCCGTACAACCCGGACGAGGTGCGCGAGGCGCTGCAGATCGGCCCGGACACCCCGATCATCACGACGGACGCCCGGCACCGCGCGGACGCCAAGTCGACGCTGATCACGCTCGTCGAGCACGCGCTCATGGCGCGGCTGCGCTAGCCGTACGCCGCTCCCGCCACCGCCTTCGCCCCGCCGGTTCCTGCCGGCGGGGCGTCGTCGTTCCCGCGTCCCGACGGTTTCCGGAGGCCCTTCCTCTGCTTCTCGGCCATGCTGCACGAGCGTTCACAGCCTCCCTGCGCACGGTTGCCACAAGTGTCGCGCCGCTGGTAGCAGTGAGTACGCGCAGTAACACCTTTGGTTATAGGTGGAGTTCAGGCGAGATGTCCGCCGGGCAGAACTGACCGAATACACATACCTGCCGCTGTGATGTTTTCGCGCGCTCTCGCGCTCACCTCATGGGGGCGGGACGATGTATCGCGCCCGCCCGCCTCAGGGCGAACTGAGCAGGAAGCGGAGCCATCCGATGAGCTTGTCCTACTCGGGCGCCACGGTCACCAGAGTCGGTGCCGTGGTCGCGCGATCCGAACGGCCTCCTAGTACCCGGCAGGGAGCGGCGAAGACGACCATCCGCGAGGCGGAGTGCTGCCTCCTGCACGACGCGGTCCAGCAGGCACAGAAGGGGGACGAACGGGCCTTTCGCACCGTCTACCAGACGCTGCATCCACGGCTCCTCGCCTACGGACGGGCCCTGGTGGGCGCGACGGAGGCCGAGGACGTCCTGTCGGACAGCTGGCTGCAGATCGCCCGGGATCTCCACAAGTTCCGGGGTGACGGAGCCGGCTTCCACGGCTGGTGCAGCAGGATCGTGCGCAACCGGGCGCTGGACCACGTCCGCTGGCACAAGCGCCGGCCCGAGGCCCTGGGCGACCTGAGCACGGTCCAGGAGCGGCCCGCGCCCGACGACACCCCGACGCAGGCCCTGGACACCCTGGGCACCGAGCGCGCCCTCGCCCTCGTGGCCCAGCTGCCGCGACAGCAGGCCGAGGCCGTCATCCTGCTGGCCGTCGTCGGACTCGACGCCAAGCGCGCGGCCGAGATCCTCGGCAAGCGGGTCGGCGCCGTCCGCACCGCCGCCCACCGCGGCATCCGCAAGCTCTCCGGTCTCGTGACGGAGACCGCGCACACCTAGCACCACCCGCGCGGCCGGGCCCCGATCCCCGCCCGCGCATCGACCGGTCCCGCGCCGCCCCTGCCCCGGCGACGCGCCCCTGACCGTCCTTCGGGCCTTCTGGCCGCCCACCCGGCGCGCCGAGCCCCTTCAGCGACGTCCGCCTCGCGCGGACCCGGCGCCCAGGTCCCCGGCGCAGCACGGCAGCCGCCGGCCTCCCCGCCGCCGCGAACTCACCGCGGAGCGGAGCCCGTTCGACGGCCGCCACCCGTACGGGACAGCCTCGTGGCCCCGCGCCGCCCGCCCTGCGGGCCGCACACGCCCCGTTCCGGTCCCGTTCGACGGGCCCCGCCCGTCCGTGCCCGCCTGCCCGTCCCGGCCGCCCGTGCGGTCCGCGCCGGAGGCGGCACCCACGCACGTCCGCGCTCGACCACACAGAGGATACGAATGACCACGCACAGAAGCAGAAGGGTGTCGCCCTGGCCGCCGTCCGTGAGGACGGCGACCAGGGCGACACCCGGTCTCCTGCGGGGGGCCGGTGAGCCGGCCGCTACGCCATCAGTCGCAGCCGTCCGCCTCCGCGTCCCCGAGGCCCAGCTCGGCCCAGACCACCTTTCCGGTGGGGGTCGGTGTCATGCCGAAGGCCGAGGCGTGGGCGGCGACCAGGAACAGGCCCCGTCCGCCGGTCTGGAAGAAGTCCGGGGGCTCCGTGGGCACGGGGACCATCTCGGGGGACGTGTCCGCCACCTCGAGGCGCACGCCCTCGGCGGTCCGGCTGATGACGAAGTCGAAGGTGCTGTCGTCGCAGTGCCGCACATTGCTGCACAGCTCCGTGGCCACGAACGACGTGTCGTGCACGAGCTTGTGAAGTCCCCAGGAGCGCAGGCAGGCGCCCACGATTCTGCGGATCTGCTCCAGACGGTGCGGGCTGTACTCCATACGGATCGCGCACGGCCGATCGAGCATGTCCAACAGCTCGATCTCATCCGTCGGCTGGTCCGGCATTACCCCTCCGGGGGTTCATCGGCGGTCAACTCGCTTGCGGACAACAGGCGTTGCCTCACCAGCATGGCGCCGAAACTATGCCCTAGGCAAGTATTACGTGCGAGTACCTTGCCGGTGCGAAGGGATTGCATATGACAGTTGTGTGGCCCGAGGGGGCGGGACATCATGTGGCCATGTCCCAGAGCGAGATGCCCACGATGCGCAGCCGCCGGCTCGGAGCAGAACTGCGGCGGCTGCGCAATGAAGCCGGCCTGAAGGTCAACGACGCAGCCCTGGCACTGGAGTGCGGGCAGCCGAAGATCAGTCAGATCGAGACCGGCAAACGCGGCATCCGCCAGCTCGACCTGACGACCCTGCTCAACCTCTACGGCGTCACGGACGAGCGCCAGCGGGCCAACCTCAAGCGACTGGCCCGGGACGTCCACAAGGTGGACTGGTGGTCCGGCCAGGGCCCCCTATTGAGTGACGACCTGCGCGACTACCTCACCCTGGAGGCTGATTCCTCGCTCGTCCGCTCCTTCGAACCCTCGGTTCTTCCTGGTCTTCTGCAGACCGAGGCATATATGCGCGAGATATTCACCGCAGGAGCCGACACGGATTACGTGGAACCTCTTGTGAAGACCCGGATGAGACGCAAGGATCTGCTCGGCGGAACGAACGAATTCCGTTTGAGAGTGGTCATCGACACGCCCGCACTGCACCGTATCCCCGGTCCGCGGACCCTGATCCGTGAGCAGTTCGAGCACCTCATGGAGACCGGCGAGTTGCCCAATGTCACCATTCAGATCCTGCCATTGGACATCGCTCTTCCACTCTCCCAGTACGCTCCCTATACGCTCTTCACCATGCGCGGCGAACCGCCCGTACAAGTGGCATGGCTGGAGCACATGACCGGCGGCACGCTCCTTGAGCAGCGACCTGACGTGGAGACTTACACCAAGGCGTGGGACGACCTGACGGCGGCCGCGCTCTCTCCGGCAGAGTCACGCCGGTACCTCAGTGACCGAATCAAGCAAGAGAGCGAATCATGATGTCCCCCACTTCCGCACCCACCGCCTCGCTCCGCGAGATCGGGTCGGCAGCCTGGCACAAAAGCACGTTCAGTGGCGCGTCCAACGGCTGCGTGGAACACGCGAAACTCACCGGGAACCGCTGCGCGGTCCGGGACACGAAACATCGCGAGTTCGGCGCGATCGTCTTCGATTCACCCTCTTGGGACGCATTCATTTCAAGCGTCAACTCAGGAGTTCTTCCGCTATGAGTACACGTATGGATCCGGACATCGAGAAAGAACGGCTCTACGCTCTCGATCTCTCCGGTGCCGAATGGCTGAGAGCCCCGGGAGACGCCTCCGGCAGCCCGGTGGAGGTCGCCTCGCTCGGCGACGGAGCGGTGGCCATGCGCAACCCGGCCGCGCCCCACGCCCCCGTCCTGCGCTTCACCGCACACGAGTGGGAGGCGTTCAAACTCGGGGCGCTGGAGGGCGAGTTCGACTGACCCCCTGAAAGACGGACACGACGTGAGCCCCGTCCTGAAGGACGGGGCTCACGTCGTGTCGTGGTGGCCGTGCGGGCCGGGCGGGCTAGCCCTGCCAGGAGTGCGGGGCGCGGAACCCGTGCTGGCGCTCCAGGCGGCGCCAGCCGGCGCGGGACTGGCGGGCGGCCGCGGGCGCGGACGGCTGGGCGGCGGCGCGAGCGACCAGGAGGGCGGTGATGGCCGCGACCTCTTCGGGCTCGGCGTTGCCCTTCTCTACGCGGATGTCGGGCATGGACATGGGGCAGGTCTCCTAGGACTGGGGGCCGCTACTGCGGCGGGTTGCCGTGCTTGCGGGACGGCAGGTCGGCGTGCTTGGTGCGCAGCATGGCCAGGGACTTGATGAGCACCTCGCGGGTCTCGGCGGGGTCGATGACGTCGTCGACCAGGCCGCGCTCGGCCGCGTAGTACGGGTGCATCAGTTCGGCCTTGTACTCCTTGACCATCTTCTGGCGCATGGCGTCGGGGTCCTCGGCGTCGGCGATCTGCCGGCGGAAGATCACGTTGGCCGCGCCCTCGGCGCCCATCACCGCGATCTCGTTGGTGGGCCAGGCGTAGGTGAGGTCGGCGCCGATGGACTGCGAGTCCATGACGATGTAGGCACCTCCGTACGCCTTGCGGAGAATCAGGGAGATCCGCGGGACGGTGGCGTTGCAGTACGCGTACAGCAGCTTCGCGCCGTGGCGGATGATCCCGCCGTGCTCCTGGTCGACGCCGGGGAGGAACCCCGGGACGTCGAGGAGGGTCACGATCGGGATATTAAAAGCGTCGCACATCTGCACGAATCGGGCAGCTTTTTCGGATGCCTCGATGTCCAGGACGCCCGCGAGGGACTGCGGCTGGTTGGCGACGATGCCCACGACCTGGCCGTCGAGCCGGGCCAGGGCGCAGATGATGTTGCGCGCCCAGCGCTCGTGGACCTCCAGGTAGTCGCCGTCGTCGACGAGCTCCTCGATGACCTTGGTCATGTCGTACGGGCGGTTGCCGTCGGCCGGGACCAGGTCGAGCAGGACGTCCGAGCGGCGGTCCGCCGGGTCGTCGGACTCCACCGTCGGCGGGTTCTCCCGGTTGTTCTGCGGGAGCAGCGAGATCAGGTAGCGGACCTCGGCGATGCAGGTCTCTTCGTCGTCGTAGGCGAAGTGGCAGACACCGCTGGTCTCGGCGTGGACGTCGGCGCCGCCCAGCCCGTTCTGCGTGATGTTCTCGCCGGTGACCGCCTTGACGACGTCCGGGCCGGTGATGAACATCTGCGAGGTCTCGCGGACCATGAAGACGAAGTCCGTGAGGGCGGGCGAGTACGCGGCGCCGCCGGCGCACGGGCCGAGCATCACGCTGATCTGCGGGATGACGCCCGAGGCCTTGGTGTTGCGCTGGAAGATGCCGCCGTACCCGGCGAGCGCCGAGACGCCCTCCTGGATGCGGGCGCCCGCGCCGTCGTTCAGCGACACCAGCGGGGCACCGGCCGCGATGGCCATGTCCATGATCTTGTGGATCTTCGCGGCGTGGGCCTCGCCCAGCGCGCCGCCGAAGATCCGGAAGTCGTGCGCGTAGACGAAGACCGTGCGGCCCTCGACCGTGCCCCAGCCGGTGATGACACCGTCGGTGTAGGGCTTCTTGGCCTCCAGGCCGAAGCCGACGGCGCGGTGCCGGCGCAGCTGCTCGACCTCGTTGAACGACCCCTCGTCGAGGAGCAGCTCGATGCGCTCGCGCGCGGTGAGCTTGCCCTTGGCGTGCTGGGCCTCGGTCGCCTTGTCGCTGGGACCGGCCAGGGCCTGTGCGCGGATCGCGTGCAGCTCGGCCGTGCGCCCGCGGGCGTCGGTGGGCTCGTCCCCGGGGTTCGAGGCGGTGTCGTCCAAAACGGTCATGTAGCGACCTTACGAAGCCGACCAAGGAAAACGGGCCGTCGACTCTGTACAGTCTCCGGCCCGTTTTCCTGGTAGCCCCGAACAGAACGGTTCCGACATGCAGCCAAAGTCACTGCTCAGGGCCCCATCGGGTTGTGGGGGTCATACAAAGGGGCGCGGTGAGACGCCCGTCACGTCATCCAACTGTTCACTCAGCTTTTCACCCGCCGCAATGGAAGCGGGCCGCTCCCCAGTCGGCGTGGTCGTTGCCGTTGCCGTCGCCGCCGTCCCCGACGATCAGGTCGACGTACTGGGCGCCGGTGACGTCGGCCGAGAGCGACCAGGCCGGGTCGGCGGCCTTGAGGACGGGTGAGGCCGTCTTCTCCGTGCCGTCGGCCGCCACCGAGAATCGCACACTTCCGCGGCTGGTCTGGACGTCGTCGACGCCGACCTCTGCCGTGAAGGAGGTGCACCGCCCGCCGAGGTAGTAGCGCACCTCGGCGGGGGCGTGGGTGCCGAGGCCCTTGGCGTACGGGGTGCCGCCGATCTTCAGCGGGGTGCCGTCGCCCTGGCCCTGTTCACCGACGGACTGGTCCTTCTCGACCGGGCCCCAGCCGTTCTCCGCCGAGGTCCAGTCCAGGTCGCTCGCGTACGTGTCCGTGGTGGGCGGCGGCGGGAGGGTGCGGGCGGTGGTGCGCGCGGTGAGGGTGCGCGCGGTGCCCGCGACCGTGTACGCCGCCTTCGCCGTCAGGTCGTAGGACTCGTATGCGGCATCGACCGGCGGGGTGACCTGCCAGGTCGCGGTGGCGCGGGCGCCGGGGGCGACCGGGTCGAGGCCGGCCGGGCCGCTGGGCTCGGCCTTCCACCCCTGCGGCAGGTCGAGGGTGACGGACACGTCCTCGGCCCGGTCCTTCTCGTAGTTGGTGAAGGTGGCCTCGACCTTGTTGGGCCTGCCCGGTTCGAGGGTCTCCCCCGCCTTGAGGGCGAGCGTGCCGCAGGCGGCCGGTTCCTTCGCCGGGCCGAGGTCGGTCACGGTGAAGTCGTCGAGCACGAAGTCCGCGCCGTCCGGGGCGCCGGGCAGCTTGCGCAGGCCGGTCCAGGTGTCGCCGCAGCCTGCGGTGACGGTGGTGGTGAAGCGGCCGGTGGTGCGCTGCTGTCCGATCGGTTCGGCGGCGGTCCCCACGGCGTCGTCGCCCCGGTCGTAGCCGCTGATCCACTGGTAGGCACCGGCGTGGCTGGACTGGTAGGCGAAGTCGACCCGGTAGGCGTGGCCGTCCTTCATGGGCACGGACGCGGGCGAGGTGCGGTAGACGACGCCGTCGTTCTCCTCGTGCGACTTCAGGGACTCGCCGCCGCCGATGACGTCGTCGACCAGCTTCCCGTTCCAGCCGGCCTGGGTGTACGGGGCGTTCTTCTGCGCGATGTGGGTGCGCGGGTCGGTGACGCCGCCCGCGTCGCCCTTGTCGAAGGGGCCCCAGCCCTGGTCGACGTCCTCGAAGTCCTCGTGCACGACGGTGCCGGGCTCGGTGGCCGGGGCGTTGCGTACGATCCGTACGTCGTCGACGCGGACCGTGGCGGCGCCGTCGTCGGCGGCCGTCGCGACGCGCAGGGTCGCCGAACCCTTCCGGTCCGCCGTGAAGTTGACCTTCATCCGCTGCATGTTCGTGCCGTGCCAGTCGCTGGCCGCCATGGTGTCGGGGAGGGTGGACCGGTCGATCGCGGCGGACGCGCCGCCCGCGCTCAGGGTCGTGTGCCGGGAGGCTCCCGGCTCGACCTCGACCCAGGCGGAGGCGGTGTAGCGCTTGCCGGGCGCGAGCCCGGTGACGCGCTGGGCCACCGAGGCGGCGCCCTTGCCGGTGAGGGCGGCGCTGTTGCGGCCGTTGCCGTCGGTGTCACGGGCGACGGAGCCGGTCCTGTCCCAGCCCCCGAGGCGGGCGTCGTTGAAGCCGGGGTCCTTGACGCCGGTGCCCTCGCCCCAGGCGGGGTCGGCGGCGCGGGGGGTGTCACCGGCCGGGTAGAGGACGTAGGGCTGTCCGGCGGCGGCCTTCAGCGTGATCCTGCCGTCGGCGCCGGTGCGGACGGTGCCGGTCTTCACCCGGCCGTTGTCGGTGAGCTTGTAGACGCTGTACGCACCGGGAGCCACGGCCCAACTGCTGGTGCCGCCCTGCTTGTTGTAGTGGTACAGCTTCTGGTCGCCGTCCTTCGCGGACCACGGGAGCAGGTAGCGGTCGCCGTCCAGGACCTTGCGGCCGTGGTCGTAGAAGGTGCGCCGGCCGTCCTCGACGGTGCCGCGCAGGCCGCCGGTGAAGGTGATGTCGTCGCCGTCCCAGCGGGTGATCTTCTGGTGCTGGAGGTACTTGGCGGGCAGGTCGCGCTGCCAGACGTTGGCGTAGAAGTCGTTCCAGTCGTTCTCGCCGGTCCAGCCCTCGAAGTCGACGAGGGCGCTCTGGCCGAGGACGGGATCGTTGTTCCAGACGTCCTTCTCGCTGTTGCGGATGAACCGGATGATCTTGGAGTTGAGGCCCTTGTTGGTGGCGCCGCCGTAGTCGAGGTCGTTGGCCCAGTGCGACCACAGGGACTGCCGCTCGAACTTGTCGGCCCACTCGGTGGCCAGGTGGAAGCCCTGGCCGTTGATGGCCCTGGCGGTCTGCTCGGCGATCCAGCCGTGGGTGTAGTACACGTCGACGTAGACCGTGGTGAGGTTCTTGTCGGTCTCGTCGCGCAGCTGCTTGAAGCGGGCGGCGAGGTCGCCGCTGTCGATGTCGCGGCGCTGGTCGATGTAGTAGCTCTGGTCGAGCCAGTTCCAGCCCGGGGACTTCGGGTCGATCAGGTCGTCGTTGAAGTGCTTGGCGACCGGGTACGCCTCGGTGGCGTTGACGTGGACGCCGAACTCGGCGCCGTACTTCTTGCCGGTCCTCAGCAGCTTGTTGAGGTCCTTCAGGCCGCCGGCCCGCTCGTTGTAGTTGCCGCCGTAGTCGGGATGGGCGGAGTCGTGGCCCTCGGACGCGTATCCCTTGAGCAGCGCGAACTGGCCCAGGTCGTCGGTGGCCAGCGAGATCCGCTTGACGTCGTCGAGGGTGCGCAGGAACGGGTGCTGGGCCTGGCTGGCGAAGTTGAACGGGATGTGGGTGACGACCCGGTCCGCGGTGTCCTCGCCGCCCTGCGGCTCGATGCCGATGGTGCGGAAGGCGACGGCGCCGTCCTGCCAGTCGACGGTGTCGTCGCCGTTGGCGTCGGGGGTGACGACGACCTTGGCCCACGGGAGGTCCGTGCCGGTGGCGTGGGCCGGGGATCCGGCGCCGCGGTAGGTCCACTGTCCCGACCACACGCCGACGCGGGTGGAGCCGTCGGCGTCCTTGCGGGCCTGGTGCCAGAACCGGGCGTCGTCGCCGCCGGTCGCGCCGCTCGGCTTGTCGTACGTGGAGTTGGACTCGACGGCCGCGGCCAGCTTCCCGGTGTTGACGATCGCGTACGAGGCGCCGGTCGCCGACGTCTCGGCCGGGGTGCCGGCGGTGACCTTGCCGAAGACGTCGGCCGTGCGGGTGGAGTCCGGGTCGAGCTTGGTGAACGCCGTCTCGGCGCCGCCGTCCGCGCTGCCGACCGAGACGAGGTCCTGCCCGGGGATGTCGATGGTCCCGACACGGAAGGCGCCCGTGTCGCGGACCGCCGTGATCCTGAAGGTCGTGGTCCGGCCGGCGACCCCGAGGGTGGCGTCGATCTCCACGCCGGGCAGGTCGGGGAAGGTGAGCGTGTACGCGGCCGTGGACCCGGTGACCTTCGGTGCGGCCTCGACCTCGGTGGCGTACGGCTTGCCGTTGAGGGTGACCTCGGTGACGGGCCGGGTGCTGCCGAGGAGGCGGGCGCCGTCGGCCCGGTTCTCGTAGGACAGGACGCGGGGGAAGTCGTCGGCGACCGTCACCTTGAGCCGGGCGCTGGTGAGGACCGTGCCTTCCGGCTCCGCCGCGTTGGCGCTCGCCGCTGGGGTGAGGGTGGCTCCGAGTACGGCCGCGAGGGCCAGGACGTAGGGGGCTCGGGATCTTGGGGGCATGTCGTTCTGGGTATCCGCGGGGTGCCCTCCGGGTCAACGGGTGGCCTCGGTAATGGAGTTGAGAGTCCAACTGTCCGTTCCGGTTAGTCCAAGCCGCGGACGCGTCCGCCCTGTTGGTGAACAGACGCGTCTGCGGCTCGGTGGGGCTTCTCGCGCAGTTCCCCGCGCCCCTTACGGGGCGCAGTACTCGGCGGCGCTGCCCAGTTCGCGTTCGATGCGGATCAGGCGGTTGTACTTGGCGGTGCGGTCGGAGCGGGAGAGGGAGCCGGTCTTGATCTGGCCGCAGCCGGTCGCCACCGCCAGATCGGCGATGGTCGTGTCCTCGGTCTCGCCCGAGCGGTGCGACATCACGGCCTTCCAGCCCGCGCGGTGGGCGATGTCCACCGTCTCCAGCGCCTCCGTCAACGTACCGATCTGGTTGACCTTGACCAGTACCGCGTTGCCGACGCCCGTGCGGATGCCCTCGCGCAGCAGTTCCGGGGCCGTGCAGAACACGTCGTCGCCGGTGAGCTGGCAGCGGTCGCCCACCCGGGCGGTCAGCTCGCGCCAGCCGTCGAGGTCGTCCTCCGCCATCGGGTCCTCGACGGACAGGATCGGGTAGGCGTCGATCAGCTTGGCCAGGTAGTCGACCTGCTGGGCCGTGGTGCGCTCGACGCCCTCGCCCCGGTAGGCGTAGACGCCGTCGCGGTGGAACTCGGACGACGCGGGGTCCATGATCAGGCCGAGGTCCGTGCCGGGCCGGTACCCGGCGCGCTCGATCGCCGCCATGACGAAGTCGAGCGCCTCCTCGGCGGTGCGCAGCGCGGGCGCGAAGCCGCCTTCGTCGCCGACGCCCGTGGAGTGCCCGGCGGCGAGCAGGTCGCGGCGCAGGGTGTGGAAGACCTCGGAGCCCATCCGGACGGCCTCGGCGAAGGTCGGGGCGCCGATCGGCGCGATCATGAACTCCTGGAAGTCCAGCGGATTGTCGGCGTGGGCACCGCCGTTGACGATGTTCATCATCGGCATCGGGAGGAGGCGGGCGTCGGGGCCGCCGAGGTGACGGTAGAGCGGCAGCCCGTGCGCGGCGGCGGCCGCCTTGGCGGTGGCCAGGGAGACGCCGAGCAGGGCGTTGGCACCGAGCCGGGACTTGGCGGGGGTGCCGTCGAGGGCGATCAGGGCGGCGTCCAGGCCCGCCTGGTCGTCGGCGTCGCGGCCGATGACGGCCCGGGCGATCTCGCCCTCGACGTGGGACACGGCTCGGTCGACGCCCTTGCCGTGCCAGCGGCGGGGGTCGCCGTCGCGCAGTTCGACGGCTTCGCGGGCGCCGGTGGAGGCGCCGGAGGGGACGGTCGCGCGGCCCTGCGATCCGTCGGCCAGGGTGACGTCGGCCTCGACGGTGGGGTTGCCGCGGCTGTCGAGGACGGCGAGGGCGGTGACGGAGACGATCTCGGGCATGGGAGGTCCTTCCCGTTGCTGCGTGCCGCGGCCCTACTGCGACGACGGTGGCGCGTGCCGCGACAGGGCGAAACTATACAGCGTGACTGAACAGTTCAGCTGAGCAGTTTTACTGAACAGCTTGGCTGAACAGTGGTGCTGCGCAGGTCAGGTGCGCAGTTTCACTGGATACCGCCGGGTAAAGTGCGCTCATGTCTGCCCCGGAATCCGCTGCCGTCGCCGCCGATCTGCGTACCGCGATGGGCCGGCTCACCCGGCGCGTGAAGCACGAGGACCTGATTCCGCACGGCCAGGTCGCCGTGCTCGGCGTGCTGGACCGCGACGGCGCCATGACCACCAGCGATCTCGCCGCCGATCAGCGGGTCAGGCCGCAGTCGATGGCCCGCGCCGTCGGCCTGCTCACGGAGCAGGGCCTCGTCACCCGCCGCGCGCATCCCACCGACGGACGCAAGTCGCTGGTGGAGCTGACCGAGGCCGGGCGTGCCGCGCTGGACGCGGAGCGGGGGCGTCGGGCGGGTTGGCTCGCGCAGGCGATCGAGGTCGAACTCAGCTCCGATGAGCGGGAGTTGTTGTCTCGGGGGGCCGCGCTGATGGAGCGTCTCGCCGGGCGCTGACCTGCTGCCGAGTGCGGCTCGCGTCGTGGTCGGTCGCGCAGTTCCCCGCGCCCCCTGTTGGGTCGTTCTTCGGGTGCGGGCCGGTGGCCGCTTCTCGCGCAGTTCCCCGCGCCCCTGAAGGCATGCGCTGCGCGCAGCCTTCCCCTTGAGGCTGCGGCTTCGCCGCGCCTCTCTTGATGAGATGGCGCACGCAGTGCGCATCTCAGGGGCGCGGGGAACTGCGCGACCAGCCCCCACCGGAGCCGCGCTCACAGCGGTGTCTTCACCACCGCTGCCACCCACACCCCGTACGGCAGCGCCAGACAGGCCAGCGCCCCCGTCACCACCAGCACCCGGGCCCGGCTCCGCAGCCAGCCGCGCGCCATGGTGCGGGCCACCGGGACGAGCAGCGGGAAGGCGGGCAGGACGAAGCGCGGCTTGGAGGCGAAGGGGCCGCCGAGCAGCAGCACCATCAGGACCAGCACCCCGCTGAAGACCAGCAGCGGCAGGGCCGTCCGGGGCGAGCGCTCCAGGCAGAGCAGGCAGAACAGCACCACGGCGGCGGCGACGAGCAGCACGGACACCGGATAGACGACCTTGCCTCCGTACAGGAACAGCACCCGCAGGAAGCGCAGCGAACTCGCGCCGAAGTCGAGCCCCGACTTCCAGGCGTCCTGCACGGTGAAGTAGCCGTGCAGGAGGTCCCCGGTGCGCGCCCCGACCCACAGCACGTAGCCGAGCCAGCCCGCGGGGGCGAGCAGCACCGCGCACCAGGGCCCGGCGCCGCGTCCACGGCGCCGGACGAGTTCCCGTCCGGCGGTGACGACGACCGCGGCGGCGACGGCGAGGCCGGTGGGCCGGGTCAGGCCCGCGAGGGCGGCCAGGGCGCCGGCGAGCAGCCAGTTCCTGCGGAGCAGCGCGTACAGCGCCCAGGCGGCGAGCGCGGCGAACAGCGACTCGCTGTAGGCGAGGGTGAGGACGACCGCCTGGGGCAGCAGCGCCCACAGGACGACGAGGAAGGTGGCCGTCGCCGTGCCGTACAGGCGGTGGCCGACGGCGTAGACGCCCCAGGCCGCGGCCAGGGCGGCGGCCCACGCGACGAGCAGCGCGGCCGGTCCCGCGCCGCCCGGCAGGACGGCGTCGGCCCCTCGGGCCAGCAGGGGGAAGAGCGGGAAGAACGCGTAGTCGGTCTGCACGGTCCCGAACGAGGAGAGGTACTCGCGGGCGCCGTAGCCGTGCTCGGCGATGTGCAGGTACCAGACGGCGTCCCAGGCGTGGGTGAGCGTCCGGGTGGCCGGGTGCCCGCCGTGCAGGTCGGTGAGGGCCA
The DNA here is from genome assembly GCF_040297005.1 of Streptomyces sp. NPDC001904. Classification (NCBI taxonomy): domain Bacteria; kingdom Bacillati; phylum Actinomycetota; class Actinomycetes; order Kitasatosporales; family Streptomycetaceae; genus Streptomyces; species Streptomyces sp. NPDC001904. Next base: position 251,002 of record NZ_JBEOYI010000009.1, read on the forward strand.
CCAGGACGACGCCGACGGCGCGGACCGCCGCGAAGACGGCGAGGGCGCGCAGCACGCCCGGCGGCCTGCCGCCGCGCCACCTCCCCGCGGAGACCGGCCTGCCCTCCGGCCCGCCCCGGAGCTCCACCACCTCGCCCGTCCGCAGCACGCGCCAAACCGGCCTTTCTCGCACAATAGAGACGTTTATGTCTACATGGAGTCAACGGGACTTTCCTATCGGTCACCCACCCGTACGTCACCGGAGCGACACACAGCGTTTGATGTTGAAAGTTGAACATCACCGCGCTAGAGTCGTCCTCAGTTGAAAGTTCAACCTTCAACATCACGTCGGCACCCCGTGCCGCCCGTCCCCAAGGAGCACGTCATGGGCATCTTCGGCCGCAAGAACGAGACCACCGAGACCACCACCGCCGCCGCGCCCGCCGGCCCGGACCTGAGCGCCGTCACGGGCGACTACACCGTCGACCCCGCGCACACCACGCTCGGCTTCGTCGCCCGGCACGCGATGGTGACCAACGTGAAGGGCAGCTTCACCGACTTCACCGGCGAACTGCACCTCGACGGCTCGGACCCGGCCAAGTCCACCGCGAACTTCGACGTCCAAATGGCCAGCATCGACACCGGCAACGCCGACCGTGACGGCCACCTGAAGAGCGCCGACTTCTTCAAGATCGACGAGTTCCCGACGATGACGTTCCGCTCGACGTCCGCCGAGTCGCTGGGCGGCGACGACTACCGCATCACCGGTGACCTGACGATCCTCGGCACCACGAAGCCGCTCTCCATCGACCTGGAGTTCAACGGCTCGGCGAAGGACCCGTTCGGCAACGAGCGCGTCGGCTTCGAGGGCAAGGCCGAGATCCTGCGCTCGGAGTGGGGCCTGACCTGGAACGCAGCGCTGGAGACCGGTGGCGTACTCGTCTCCGACAAGATCAAGCTGAACTTCGACATCTCCGCCATCAAGAGCGCCTGAACCACTCTCTCAGCGCGTTGAGCCGGGGCGGCCGCGTCGTTCGTGCCGTCGGGCGGCTTCCTGTGTGACACGTCACAGGGGGCCTCCCGATGTCACGAACGGGGCGGCCGTCCCGTCGTTCTCGTGAGCACCCATGGGAGGTTCACGATGAGCGGGAGCACGGACGCGACGGCGGGCGAGCGGGTCGCGGACTGGGCCGACGGCCGGCTCGGGATCCACGGACTCGGCCGCAAGTATCTGCGCAAGGTCTTCCCCGACCACTGGTCGTTCCTGCTGGGCGAGATCTGCCTCTACACCTTCGTCATTCTCATTCTGACCGGCGTCTATCTGACGCTGTTCTTCCATCCGTCGATGAACGAGGTGGAGTACCACGGCAGTTACCTGCCCCTGAGCGGTGTGCGGATGTCGGAGGCGTACGCCTCGACGCTCGACATCAGCTTCGACGTGCGCGGCGGGCTGCTGATCCGCCAGATCCACCACTGGGCCGCGCTGATCTTCGTGGCGGCGATGTTCGTGCACATGATGCGGCACTTCTTCACGGGGTCGTTCCGCAAGCCGCGCGAGCTGAACTGGCTGTTCGGCTGGCTGCTGCTGTTCCTCGCCCTGTTCGAGGGGCTGCTGGGCTACTCGCTGCCCGACGATCTGCTCTCCGGCGCCGGGATGCGGCTCATCGAGGGGATGACCCTGGCCGTCCCGGTCGTCGGGACGTACCTGTCGTTCTTCCTCTTCGGCGGCGAGTTCCCGGGCCACGACATCGTGGCCCGCTTCTACTCGATCCACGTCCTGCTGCTGCCGGGCATCATGGCGGCGCTCGTGGTCACCCACCTGATCCTGGTCTTCCACCACAAGCACACCCAGTTCCCCGGCCCCGGAAAGACCGAGGACAACGTGGTGGGCCAGCCCTTCTTCCCGGTCTACATGGCCAAGGCGGGCGGCTTCTTCTTCCTCGTCTTCGGCGTGGTGGCGGCCATGGCCGCCGTCGCGACCGTCAACCCGGTCTGGGTGTACGGGCCCTACCGCCCCGACCAGGTGTCCACGGGCGCGCAGCCCGACTGGTACCTGGGGTTCGCCGAGGGGCTGGTGCGCGTGATGCCCGGGTGGGAGATCGTGCTCGACGGGCACACCCTCGCCCTCGGCGTCCTCGTGCCGTTCCTGGCGTTCCCGCTGTGGCTGGTGCTCATCGGGGTGTATCCGTTCGTGGAGGCGTGGATCACGGGCGACCGGCGCGAGCACCATCTGCTGGACCGGCCGCGCAACCGCCCGGTGCGCACCGCGCTCGGGGTGGCCTGGCTGACCGGTTTCCTCGTCGCGATGGCGGCCGGCGGCAACGACCTGTGGGCCACGCACTTCCATCTCTCGGTGAACGCCATCACCTGGACCGCGCGGGTGGCGCTGTTCGCCGGTCCGGTCCTCGCGTTCGTCGTGACCCGGCGGATCTGTCTCGGACTCCAGCGGCGGGACCGGGACAAGGTGCTGCACGGCCGTGAGACGGGCCGGATCAAGCGGCTGCCGCACGGGGAGTACGTCGAGATCCACGAACCGCTGTCGCAGGGCGAGTTGCACCGCCTGACACAGCACGAGCAGCCCGCCGCGCTGGAGGCCCTCCCCGACTCCGACGAGCACGGGGTACGCCGCCGGGTGCCGGCCGCGCGGCGGCTGCGGGTGGCGCTGTCGCGGTGGATGTTCGGGGCGGGGTCCCAGGTGCCGAAAGCCCGGCCACCGGAGACGGAGGGGGAACCGCGGCGCCCTTCGCTGCGGCCGTGACCGGACAGCTCGCCGTCGCCGCCCGGCCGGTCAGCCGCGCACGTGCAGACCGAACCCGGTACGGCCCGCGGGCTCCAGCCCCTCCTTCAACCGCAGTGAGGGGATCTCGTAGTCGCCGAAGTTCTGCCGCCGGAAGGCGATCGGTTCGGTCGTCGCGAGGCTGAGCAGACGGTGCTCCCACGCCTTGGCGACCTCGGGGTAGTCCTGGTCGGTCATCCGGTCGGTCCCGTAGAGCACGAACGGGGGGAGCACCTCGATGCCCGGGTAGTAGAGGATGCCGTGGTGGATCGGGAACAGCAGGTCCTCGATGGGGCCGTTGATGCCACGGGACGAGTAGTGGGACTGCGGACCGCCTGCGGTCACCGAGAGCAGGGCCCTGCGGCCGGCGAGGGTGCCCTCGCCGAAGCGCTCGCCGTACTTGGTGTCGCTGTGCTCCCCGACGCCGTAGGCGAAGTGGAAGGTGAACACCCGGTCCACCCAGCCCTTGAGGATCGCGGGCATCGAGTACCACCACAGCGGGAACTGGAAGATGATCGTGTCCGCCCACAGCAGCTTCTCCTGTTCGGCACGGACGTCAGGAGTGAGGGCCCCGGCGTCGAAGGCCCGTCCGGAGTCCCGGGCGACCTTCAGCGGGCTGGAGGCATGGGGGCCGTAGTCCGCCGCCTCCACCACCGCCTTCCAGCCCATGGCGTACAGGTCGCTCACCCGCACCTCGTGACCGGCACCCTCCAGTGTGGTGACCGCGAGCTCCTTCAACGTGGCGTTGAGGGACGTGGGTTCGGGGTGGGCGTAGACGATCAGCGTCTTCATGCGGACTCCTTGGCCGGTGGTGCCTCCGATCCTGGCCGCTGCGGCCTCGCGTGTTCAGGGCCGCCTCGTCCGTCGGAGCGGACTTCCTGGTACTCGCAGGGCCACCCTGATGACACCGCGCCCGGGCGATACTGACGGCATGGATGACTTGGCCGGATACCTGCAGGCCCGGCGTGCGCTGGCCGACCCGGCAGCCTCCGGGATCGCCGTCGACAGCCGCCGGAGGGTGAGCGGGCTGCGCCGTGAGGAGGTCGCCCACCTGTCCGGTGTCAGCGTCGACTACTACGTACGGCTGGAGCAGGGCAGGGCCACCCAGCCCTCGGAGCAGGTCCTCGACGCTCTCGCCCGTGTCCTGGCTCTCGACGAGACCGAGCGGGAGCACATGGGGCGGCTCGCGCGCCAGCGCCGCCGCCGCGTCAACGCCCCGTCGGGCAGGCCGCGGCCGGAGCTGCTGCGTGTGCTGGACCTGGTCGTCGACGCGCCCGCCCTGCTCATGGACTGCCGCCTGAACGTGCTCGCCGGGAACCGCCTCGCCCGATCCCTCTTCGGCCGGCCGCTGCCGGGCCTGAACACCGCCCGGCACATCTTCCTGGAGGAAGCCGAGCGCGGCCTCTACGCGGAGTGGGAGTCCTGCACCCTGGACGTGGTCGGACACCTGCGCCTGGCCGCGGGCAAACACCCCGAGGACGCACGCCTGGCAGCGCTCATCGGAGAGCTGGCGATGGGCAGCGAGCGCTTCCGGCGTCTCTGGGCTCGCGCGGACGTACGCGCCCGCACGCACGGGCGCAAGGTCTACCAGCACCCGCTGGTCGGCCGCCTGGAGCTGCACCAGGAGAACTTCGCCCTGCCCGATGCCTCGGGCACCGAGATGTTGGTGCTCTCAGCGGCTCCCGGCAGCGCCGCCGAGGACGCGTTGCGCCTGCTCGCGAGTCTCGGTGCGGACGACACGGACGACACGGACGACGCAGACGCGCGTCCCGGAGTCGGCTCCCGGGCCGGCGAGTAGGCCGTACCACCGGGGACGGTCGCCACGCCGGGCGGTATCAGCGGCGGAGCACGTCGGGACGCAGGGCGGCCGCGGTGTCCGCGGCCACGGCGAGCGGGGCTGTGAGCGGCCTGCCGAGCAGCCGGGCGAGGTCGGGGGCGGTGGCGTCGAGCAGTCCGTGGCGAACGCAGGTCGCGATCGAGGTGAGCATCGGCGGCTGGAACGGCAGCAGCGTCTCGTCGGCGAGGAGCCGGGTGCGGTACTCCCCGAGTCCGATGGTCCGGTGGGCGACTCCGAGGGAATCGGCGATGTCGGCGGCCTTGACCGGTTCGCCGACCAGGTCGTAGGTCCGGTCGGCGTGCGCGGTGGGGGCGCCGGCCACGACGGCCGCGGCCGCGGCCAGGTCCGCCCGGGCCACCGCGGCGAGCGCTCCGTCGCCGAACGCCGATTCGACGCCGTGGTCGGTCCAGGTCATGAGGGCTCCGAAGAGTTCGGCGTAGAGGCCGTTGCGCAGGATCGTCCACCCGAGCCCACTGCCTTTGAGCAGCTGCTCGGTGACCCGGTGGGCGAGCGCGAAGCCGAGGTGATCGCCGGCACCGGTCAGGCTGGTGTACACGACGTGGCCCACGCCGTCGCGCACCGCTGCCTCCAGCACCGCCTGGTGGCGGGCGACGACCCGGTCGTCCTCGGCGTACCCCGCCGAGACGAGGACCAGCGTCGAGATGCCGGTGAGGTCGAGGCTCGTGGGGTCGTCGAAGTCGAGTCGCCGCTGCCCGGACGAGGGCGATCGCGTGCCGCCCGTGGCGGGCACGTGGCGATCGGCCAACTCCCGGAGAGTGAGAGAGGCGAGCTGTCCGTTCGCACCGGTCACCATGATCATTTCGGTTCTGGCTCCTGCCGTGGTTCTCTTCGGTAACTACGGTGAGATCCTCGATCGGTCCAGGTCGGCCCACAAGGAGGCAGTTTCGTGTCAGTGACGCACACGGAAGTAACCACCGGACCTGCCGAGCTCGAACCCTGCGGCCGGCAGGACCACCCCGACTGCGGCATCCGGGACGTCCTCGACCGTGTCGGGGACAAGTGGTCGGTCCTCGTCATCGTCGAACTCGCGGGCGGGCCACGTCGCTTCCGGGAACTCCAGCGCGCCGTCGACGGCATCTCCCAACGCATGCTGACCCTCACGGTGCGCAGGCTGGAGCGGGACGGTCTGGTCCTGCGGACCGTGTACGCGACCGTGCCGGCCCAGGTCGACTACCGGCTCACCGAGACGGGCGCGAGCCTGACCCACCTCGTCAAGGCGCTCGCCGACTGGTCGCTCCAGCACCGGGCCCCCATCGCCCGGGCCCGTGAGACCTACGACAGCGAGCACCCCGACCACGACATCCGCTGACCGGCGGGACACGCCTGGCCGCCCGGGTGTGTTCGGCGGCGAACACGAGGTGCTGCTGGTTCTCGTCGTCCGCCCGGAACCGGCGGGACCGACGGCCGGCGAAGCTGCTGGAAGGATGGGGCGCATGACCACCGCGGCACGGCACCACCACAGACCCGGAAGCACCTGCCCCGCCGGCCGTCATGCGGCTTGATCCGGATGTCCTGCGGGACAGACTGCTGGAGGCGACCGGCACCGTACGGATCCGACGGGCCCGTATCACCGGCCCGTTGAACCTCGACGGCACCGAGATCAAGGCGCTCGTGCGGTTCGAGGAGTGCGAGTTCGACGGGCCGGTCAGTCTGGAGGCGGCGTCCACCCTCGCGCTGTCCCTCACCCACAGCCGGGTGCCGGGGCTGCGGGCGCCGACGGCCCATTTCGGCGGGCGGGTCGATCTGCGCGGGACCACGGTCGACGGCGCGCTGAATCTCGTGCACGCGCACATCGGGGGCGGACTGCGGCTCGACGGGGCCCGCCTGATCCACCCGGACGGCGTCGCGCTGGAGGCCGGCGGCCTGGTGATGGAGGGCGGGGTGTTCTGCGACGGCGGGTTCGAGGCCGAAGGGCTCGTCGGGTTCCCCGGAGCACAGCTGCCGGGCGGGCTGTGGATGCGCGGGGCGCGGATCACGGTCGGCGAGCCGGACGCCATCGCGTTCAACGGGGACGGTCTGACGGCCTCGACGGTACGGCTGTCGCAGGGCTTCCGCACCGACGGGCGGATACGGCTGCGCGGCGCCCAGATAGAGGACCTGCTGACCTTCAACGGCGCCGAACTCATCGGCACCGACCGCTCGTTGATGTGCGTCGGCGCCCGGGCCGAGGCGCTCGACCTGCGCTTCGCGACCGCCCCGCGCGGCCGGGTGAACCTGCGCAACGCCCACTTCGCCCGCATCCAGGACACCCCGGGGACCTGGCCCCCGTCGCTCGGCCTGGACGGGCTGACGTACGACTGGCTGGAGTCCACCGCGCCCCGGCGCCGCGACGACGTGACGAACCGGCTGGCGTGGCTGCGCCGCGACGAGGGCTACTGCCCGCAGCCGTACGAGCAACTCGGCGTCAACTACCGCCGGCTGGGCCACGACGACGAGGCGCGCCGGGTGCTGCTGCACCGGCAGCGGCACCGCCGCGCGACGCTCGGCCCGGCGGGCCGGCTGTGGGGCTACCTCCTCGACGCGACCGTCGGCTACGGCTACCGGCCCTGGCTCGCCGGGCTCTGGCTGGCGCTGCTCACGGTCGCGGGCTGGGTCGTCTTCCGCACCCACCGTCCGGTGCCGAACAAGGCGGGCGAGGGGCCGCCGTTCCACGCCCTCGTCTACACCCTCGATCTGCTCGTCCCGATCGGCGGGTTCGGACAGCGCGACGCCTGGCACTGGGCGGACGTCGGGCCCCAGTCGCTCGCGTACGCGCTCGTGGTGGTCGGCTGGGTGCTGACCACGGCGGTGGTGGCCGGTGTGACCCGCACCCTGAGCCGCAACTAGCGCTCCCCGAAGGCCTGTTGCTCAGCCCCACACGAGCGCGCCCTCGCGCACCCGGGGCGCGGCTCCGGGCGACAGCTCGGGTACGTCGAGGGCGTCCGCCATGTCCTCCAGGTACACGGTGAGCGACTCGTGGGCGAGGGTGCGCTCGGCGTACTCGGTCCAGCGCCAGATCCTGCCCGTCTCGGCGTCCAGGCACAGTCCGGAGAGGGCGTCGTGCGGGCCGAAGGCGGCGAACGGGATCCAGGAGGGCCGCCAGGACACGTAGTCGTCCAGGGTGACGAGGATGCTCATCTGCAGCCGGTAGGTGCGGAGCACCGCGTCGAGGGTCATCGGCGCCCACTCCCCGAGCAGGAAGGAGGTCCCCTCACCGGGCCCGGCGGTCATCCCCGCGCACCGCCGCCACAGCGCCGTCAGCCCGGCGGGGATGCGGACGCCGAGGTCCCGTTCGAAGGCCGCGAGCTCGTCGTCCGGGGCGCCGGGGCGGAGCACGGCCGCGGTCGCGGGGGCGTTGCGGCGCAGCCAGGTCTCGATGCGCTGCCAGGCGTCGTCGACCTGCCGGGCCTCGATGTCCCCCTGCCGCGCCCACGCGTCGCGCATGTCACCGGTCATGGCCGCCACCGTAGCGCCGCACGGTCGACGGGGCCGCGCCGGACCGAGTCGGCCGGTGTCCCTCAGAAGCCGCCGCCGAAGTCCCCGCCGCCCCCGCCTCCGCCGAAGTCACCGCCCCCGCCGAAGTCACCGAAGTCCGAGGTGTCGAAGTCGGCCCCGGAGATGTCGCCGCCCTCGTAGCCGCCGCCGAAGTCGCCGTACCCGGAGCCGTAGTCCGCCGCGTACGCCGGGCTCGCCATCATCGAGCCGAGGACCGTGCCGAACAGCAGGCCCGGCAGGATGCCGCCGCCGAAATAGCCTCCGGCCCAGGGCCCGTAGGCCGGGCCCGCGTCGTAGTACGGGCGCCGCTCCCCCGCACCCGTGTCGACCGTCCGCACCAGCGGCTCGGCACCGTCGCGCAGCCGTGCCGCGTCCGCCGCGCACACCGGGACCTCGCGCGGCGCGCCCCCGGGCGGCGCCCACTCGGCGTCCTCGACGGAAGGGCCGTGCCGCGGGTCGAAGAAGCAGGGGGCGCGGCGCTCGGGCAGCGGGCGGCCCTCGCGGCGGGCGGCCAGCAGGGCGAGCGAGAAACGGCCGTCCTCGATCGCCTCGGTCACCCCGCGCACGTCCTCGGGCCGCCGCGCGGCCGCCATGAACTGCTTGGCCTTCTCGTAGGCGTCCAGCGCGCGCTCGTAGTCCGCCCGCATCGCGTCGTCGGCGCCCGCCTCGGCCGGGTGGAAGTCGAGCCGGTCCAGCTCCTCGCCGAAGGCCGTGATGTCCTCGTCGACGACGACCCGGAGCCGGTCGAGGGCGGCCCGCTGCTCCTCCTCGCGCCTGCGCCGGCCGCGCCGGACGAGGTAGTAGGCGCCCGCGCCGCCGACGACCACGACGGCGCCGAGGCCCGCGAGCGCGCCGACGGGGCCCCCGCCGGAGTCGCCGCCCGCGCCCCAGGAGGACGGCGCCGAGCCCCTGGCGGTCCGTACGGCGGTGGCGACGAAGTCGTCGAGCTGCCGCGCGGCCGGTTCGCCGCGCACGCTCGTGGTCAGGTTGTGAACGGCCGCGGTGGACATCACGGCGCTGTCGGCGCGCGCGTCGAAGGCGTCGCCGAGCCGGACGCCGTAGACGCCGACGATCCCGGTCTTGGTCCGCAGGTCGGTGAAGAGGTCGTTCTTGGGGAAGTCCGCGGGCAGGACCGCGACCATCACCGGCTTGTCCGCATCCTTGATCGTCTTGGTCAGGGAGTCGACGTCGGCCGAGGTCAGCGCGGTACGGGCGGCCGGATCGACATAGACGGGGTTCTTCTCCAGGGCGTCCGCGACCGTGGAGACGTCCGTCGCGGCGGCGGCGCCGGGCGCCATGGCCACCGGGGCGCCGAACGCGAGGAGGGTCGCGGCGAGGGCCGCAAGAGTGGGCCTCATACTCCGACGCTAACCCAGTCGGGGTGTGAATGGCGGGTCGGAGCATTCGTGACGTGAAGTCTTGACGCGCACATGGAACGCCCTTTAACTCACGTCTTGAACTAAGCCATGAAAGTGGACTGTTGAGCTTCACGGGACACAGGAGGCATCGTGCACACCCCCACGCGATCACTCAGATCGGCACGAGCGGGCCGGTCGGCCCGGGTACTACTGGCCGGGATCCTCACCGCAGCCGGGCTCCTCGGAGCGTCGGCCGGTACGGCCCGGGCCGCAGGCGAACCGGTCGCCGTCTGGCTGACCACCACCGACGACAGCGGCGGCCGGCACGTCACGCGCGGCCTGGCGCAGCAGACCCCGACGGCGTTCCAGTCGGGCACGGGCTCGGCCGGCACGACGATCACCGTCGACGAGAACACCCGCTACCAGACGTTCACCGGCGGCGGCGCGTCCTTCACCGACACCGCGGCCTGGCTGATGAACAGCAGCGGCGCCCTGCCCCAGGCCACCCGGGACGCGACGATGAAGAAGCTGTTCTCGCCGACCGACGGCATCGGGCTCTCGTTCATCCGCAACCCCATGGGCGGCTCGGACCTGGCCCGCTTCGGCTACACGTACGACGACGTCGCCGCCGGGCAGACGGACCCCTCGCTGGCGAAGTTCTCCCTCGCGCACGACCAGGCCGACGTGCTGCCGCTGACCAAGCAGGCCAAGCAGCTCAATCCGGCCGCGACCGTGATGGCGTCGCCGTGGACCGCCCCGGCCTGGATGAAGGACAGCGGGCAGCTCAACGGCGGCTGGCTGAAGGCCGAGAACTACGGCACGTACGCCTCGTACTTCGTGAAGTACATCCAGGGCTACCAGGCGGCCGGGGTGCCGATCGACTACGTCACCGTGCAGAACGAGCCGACCTGCTGCTCGGGCTATCCGTCGATGAGCTGGAACGGCTCCGGACTCGCCTACTTCACCAAGAGCGAGCTGCTGCCGAAGCTGGCGGGCGCGGGCGTGAAGACCAAGGTGCTCGCGCACGACTGGAACTGGGACACGTACGACTCCTACGCCGCCCCGACCGTCGACGACGCGGCGGTGCGCAGCCACCCGAACTTCGGCGGCATCGCCTGGCACGGCTACGGCGGTGACGTCGCCAAGCAGACCGAGATCCACAACAAGTACCCGTCCCTGGACGCCTTCCAGACCGAGCACTCCGGCGGCACCTGGATCGCGAACCAGCAGCGCGAGGACATGCTGAACATCATCGACTACACCCGCAACTGGGCGAAGTCGGTGACGAAGTGGTCGCTGGCCGTGGACCAGAACCGCGGCCCGCACAACGGCGGCTGCGGCACCTGCGACGGGCTGATCACCGTCCACAACGGCGACGCGAGCAGCGGCAAGGTCGACTACAACATCGAGTACTACACGATGGGCCACCTGACGAAGTTCGTCCGCCCGGGAGCCTCACGGATCGCCTCGACGGCGTCGTCCACGGTGCCGAACGTCGCCTGGCGCAACACCGACGGCTCGAAGGCGCTGATCGCCTACAACGACGCCTCCACCGCGAAGGACGTCACGATCAACTGGGGCGGCCAGCACGTCACTTACTCGCTGCCGGGCAAGACGTCGGCGACGTTCACCTGGAGCGGCACGCAGTCCGGCGCCGCCGACCGCACCGGCGCGCTGCACGGCCTCGGCGGCAAGTGCCTCGACGTGAAGGACGGCTCCACGGCCAACGGGACGGCCGCCCAGATCTGGACCTGCTACACCGGTTCGCAGAACCAGACGTGGACCCTCAAGGCCGACGGCACGGTACGCGCGCTCGGCAAGTGCCTGGACGTGGCGTCGGGTTCGACGGCGAACGGCGCGAAGGTGCAGCTCTACGACTGCAACGGCTCGGGTGCGCAGCAGTGGCGGCTCGAATCGTCCGGCGACCTGGTGAACGCGGCGGCGGACAAGTGCCTTGATGTGACCGGGAATTCGTCGGCGGACGGAGTCGGCACGCAGATCTGGTCGTGCACGGGGGCCGGTAATCAGAAGTGGGCCCTGTCGTAGCCCAGGTCACGGGGCTCCGCCCCGGGCCCCGCTCCTCAATCGCCGGAGGGGCTTGGTCGTCCCTCTCCGGCGATTGAAGGGCTGCCCTACTCGACCGGCTCCACCCCGGCGCGCAGCAGACCGTACGTGTAGGCGTCCTCCAGGGCGCCCCACGACGCCGCGATGACGTTCTCCGCGACCCCGACCGTCGACCACTCCTCGCCCGAGCCGTCGCTCGTCGAGATCAGGACCCGGGTCGTGGAGGACGTACCGTGCTTGCCCTCCAGGATGCGGACCTTGTAGTCGACCAGTTCCAGGTTGGCGAGCTGCGGGTAGATCCGCTCCAGGCCGACGCGCAGGGCGCGGTCCAGGGCGTTGACCGGGCCGTTGCCCTCCGCCGTCGCGACGATGCGCTCGCCCTTGGCCCAGAGCTTCACGGTGGCCTCGTTGGCGTGGGTGCCGTCGGGGCGGTCCTCGACGATGGCCCGCCAGGACTCGACGCGGAAGTAGCGCCGGGCCCGGCCCTCGGCCTCCTCCCGGAGCAGCAGCTCGAAGGAGGCGTCGGCGGCCTCGTACGTGTAGCCCTTCAGCTCGCGTTCCTTGACCCGCTCCACGACCCGGCCGACGAGCTCGCGGTCGCCGCCGAGGTCGACGCCGAGCTCCTTGCCCTTGAGCTCGATGGAGGCGCGGCCCGCCATGTCGGAGACCAGCATCCGGATGCGGTTGCCGACCAGCTCGGGGTCGATGTGCTGGTAGAGGTCCGGGTCGACCTTGATGGCGGAGGCGTGCAGGCCCGCCTTGTGGGCGAACGCCGAGACGCCGACGTAGGGCTGGTGCGTGGACGGGGTGAGGTTCACGACCTCGGCGATGGCGTGCGAGATGCGGGTCATCTCCCGCAGCGCGCCCTCGGGCAGCACCTTCTTGCCGTACTTCAGCTCCAGGGCGGCGACGACCGGGAACAGGTTGGAGTTGCCGACGCGCTCGCCGTAGCCGTTGGCCGTGCACTGGACGTGGGTGGCGCCCGCGTCGACGGCAGCGAGGGTGTTGGCCACGGCGCAGCCGGTGTCGTCCTGGGCGTGGATGCCGAGCCGGGCGCCGGTGTCGTCCAGGACGGTGTGCGTGATCGCCTGGACCTGCGCGGGGAGCATCCCGCCGTTGGTGTCGCAGAGCACGACGACCGAGGCTCCGGCTTCGTGCGCGGCGCGGACGACGGCCTTGGCGTACGCGGGGTTGGCGCGGTAGCCGTCGAAGAAGTGCTCGCAGTCGACGAAGACGCGGCGGCCCTGGGCGACCAGGTGGGAGACGGTGTCGCGGACCATCTCCAGGTTCTCGTCGAGGGTGGTGCGCAGTGCCAGCTCGACGTGCCGGTCGTGGGACTTGGCGACCAGCGTGATCACCGGGGCACCCGAGTCGAGCAGTGCCTTGACCTGCGGGTCCTCACTGGCCTTCGCGCCGGCCCTGCGGGTGGCGCCGAAGGCGACCAACTGGGCGTTCTTGAACTCGATCTCGTCCTGCGCGCGGGCGAAGAACTCGGTGTCGCGGGGGTTGGCACCGGGCCAGCCGCCCTCGATGAAGCCCACGCCGAAGTCGTCCAGGTGCCGGGCGATGGTCAGCTTGTCCGCGACGGTGAGGTTGATGCCCTCGCGCTGCGCTCCGTCGCGCAGCGTGGTGTCGAAGACGTGAAAGGAATCGTCGAGTTCGCCGGTGGTACTGCCGGTGTGTTCGCTCGGGCTGCTGCTCATGCTGATCTGGCTCCTGTTGGGAATCTCGGTCGTCGTACCGGAATGACCGGCTCCACCGTCCATCTATGATCCCCCGCGCTCTCCTCCCGGCTTCGGGTGGGCCGAGAAACAGAAAAACCCCTCGCGGGTGCGAGAGGTGTGCGCGCGGGTCGAGGACGACGGTGTCCGCCCGTACCGGGTCGTACGAGGCGGTCACTGCGGACCGGCGCGCCTGCTGCCAATAATCATGGCGAACGAGAGCACGGCCGCAGTCTGCCACAGCCCGGGCCCGTCCCGGACTGTGGTCTCACGATGCGGTCAGGCGGGCTGTTCCTGTGCGGCCCCGGCCCGCTGGACCCGGCCCAGGTCGATGTCGCGGGTCTCGCGCATGGTCAGGTAGACGATCAGCGACACGGCCGCGCAGCCTGCGACGTACCAGTAGAAGCCCGATTCGATGCCGCCGTCCTTGAACCACAGGGCGACGTATTCGGCGGTGCCGCCGAACAGCGCGTTGGCCAGGGCGTACGGGAGGGCGACGCCGAGGGCGCGGATGCCGGTCGGGAACAGCTCGGCCTTCACGCACGCGTTGATCGACGTGTAGCCGGTGACGACGACCAGCGCCAGCAGGGAGAGGCCGAGGGCCGGCCAGAAGGAGCCCGCGTGCTGGAGCAGCGTCATGATCGGGACCGTCAGGAAGGTGGAGCCGACGGCGAAGGTGATCAGGAGGGGGCGGCGCCCGATGCGGTCGGAGAGCGCGCCCGCGAGCGGCTGGATGCAGGCGAAGACGACGAGCGCGCAGAAGGAGACGAGGGTGGCGGTCTCCTTGCTCAGGCCGGCCGAGTTGGACAGGTACTTGGTGAGGTAGGTGGTGTACGTGTAGTACGCCACGGTGCCGCCCATGGTGAGCGCGACGACGAGGAACGCCTCGCGCCTGTGCGCCCACAGGGCCTTCATCGTGCCCTTGTCGTCGCCGCCCACGGTGGCGTCGGCGTCGGCCGACTCCTCGTAGACCTCGGTCTCCAGCATGTTGCGCCGCAGGTAGAAGATGATCGCCGCACCGAGCGCGCCGATGACGAACGGGATGCGCCAGCCCCAGCCGTGCAGCGCGTCGTCGCTCAGGGTGCGCTGGAGGACGATCAGGAGTCCGAGCCCGACGATCTGTCCGGCCGTCATCGACACGTACTGGAAGCTGGAGGCGAAGCCGCGCCGCTTCGGGTCGGAGGCCTCGGTGAGATAGGTGGCGCTGGCCGCGTACTCACCGCCGACCGAGAGTCCCTGGAGCAGGCGCGCGACGAGCAGGACGACGGCGCCGCCGTATCCGGCGACGGCGTAGGTCGGCGCGATCGCGATGAGCACCGCCGACGCGGACATGAGGGTGACCGTGAGCGTCAGGGCCGCCTTGCGGCCCTTGCGGTCGCCGACCCGGCCGAGCAGCCAGCCGCCCACCGGGCGCATGAAGAAGCCGACCGCGAAGATGCCGGCCGTGTTCATCAGCTGGGCGGTCGGGTTGCCGTCGGGGAAGAAGGCTCCCGCGAAGTAGGTGGCGAAGCTCGCGTACACGAACCAGTCGAACCACTCGACCATGTTCCCGGCCGATCCGACCAGGATCTTCTTCCATTGCTCTCGTCCCATGACCGGCCACCATGGGTGATCTTGTCGGCCCCTGACAAGGGTGCACCGGGCAACGATCCCGCCTACTTGTGTTCATTGTGTTCACGGGACCGGCCGGCGCGGCTTGTCGCGCTCTTGTCGAATCGTTCAACAATCCCTAACGTTGAGCAGGTGATCCAGGACGTGATGGACCTCAACGCAGACCTCGGCGAAGGCTTCGGCCGCTGGACCCTCACCGACGACGAGGCCCTGCTCTCCGTCGTCACCAGTGCCAACGTCGCCTGTGGGTTCCATGCGGGCGATCCCAGCGTGATGCGGCGGGTCTGCGCGCTCGCGGCCGAGCGCGGGGTGCGGATCGGCGCCCAGGTGTCCTACCGCGACCTCGCCGGGTTCGGGCGCCGCGCGATGGACGTACCCGCGGACGAGCTGGCGGCCGAAGTGGCGTACCAGATCGGTGCGTTGCGGGTCTTCGCGGAGGCGGCCGGGTCCACGGTCGCGTACGTGAAGCCGCACGGCGCGCTGTACAACCGGACGGTGCGCGACGCCGAGCAGGCCCGCGCGGTCGTCGCGGGCGTGCTGCTGGCCGGCGGCGGGCTGCCCGTCCTCGGCCTGCCCGGGTCGCGGCTCCTGGCCGCCGCCGAGGAGGCGGGACTCGCCCCGGTCCGCGAGGCCTTCGCCGACCGCGCCTACACACCGGAGGCCACCCTCGTCCCGCGCCGCGAGCCCGGCGCCGTGGTCGAGGACGCGGACGCCGTGGTGCGCCGCTCCGTCGGGTTCGCCGTGGACGGCGGGGTCGAGACGACGGACGGCAGCCGGGTCGCGGTCGCCGCCCGTTCGCTGTGCGTGCACGGCGACACCCCGGGCGCGGCCCGGATCGCGGCCAGGGTGCGGACGGCTCTGGAGGAGGCCGGGGTCACGGTGGGTGCGTTCGCGTGAGCGGCGGCCTGGTGGTGCGCCCCGCCGGGCGGCACGCCCTGCTCGTCGAGCTGCCGGACGCCGAGCGCACCGGCGCCCTGCACGCCGAACTGCTGAGCCGCCGTGCGGCCGGCTCGCTGCCGCCGGTCGCCGAGATCGTGCCCGGCGCGCGCACGGTCCTCCTCGACGGTGTGCCGGACCCCGAAGGGCTGGCCCGCCGGCTCGCCGAGTGGCAGGTGCCGTCGGCACCCCCGGCGGACGGCGACGTCGTCACGGTCCCCGTGGTCTACGACGGGCCGGACCTGGCCGACGTGGCCGCGCTGTGGGGTGTCGCCGAGGACGAGGTGGGCGCGCTGCACTCCTCGTTCACGTACCGCGTCGCGTTCTGCGGTTTCGCGCCGGGCTTCGGCTATCTCACCGGTCTGCCCGAGGAGTTGCACGTGCCGCGCCGCGCGACGCCGCGCACGCGGGTGCCGGCCGGTGCGGTGGCCCTCGCCGGGCCGTACTCGGCGGTGTATCCGAGGGCGACTCCGGGAGGCTGGCAGATCATCGGCACCATGCCGGATCCGACTCCGCTGTGGGACCCGTCGCAGGAGCGGGCGGCGCTGCTGTCGCCCGGGACGCGGGTGCACTATGTGCCCCTGTCACGGGACTCCGCTCCTCAATCGCCGGAGGGGCCTGAAAAGCACGGACCGGCAGGCGCCCCGTCCGGAAGAAGCAGCGACGGCGAGAAGCGATGACCACCAAGCTGACAGTGACCCGCCCCGGCGCCCTCACCACGATTCAGGACGCCGGCCGCACCGGCCATGCCCACCTGGGAGTCCCCCGCAGCGGCGCCCTGGACGCCCCCGCGATGCGCCTGGCCAACAGGCTGGCCGGCAACCCGGAGGGCACCGCCGTCCTGGAGACGACCCTGACCGGCTGCGCCGTGCGCCCCGACCGGCCGGTCACGATCGTGGTCGGCGGCGCCCCCTGTCCGGTCACCGTCGACGGCCGCCCGGCGCCGTGGGGCGCCCCGGTGCGGGTCCCCGCCGGGGCCGTCCTCGACGCGGGCCCGGCCACCGGCGGCCTGCGCTCCTACCTCGCCGTGTCCGGCGGCATCGCCGTCGACCCGGTGCTCGGCAGCCGCGCGACCGACCTGCTGTCGGGCCTGGGCCCCGACCCGCTCACCGAGGGCGCGGTGCTGCCCGTGGGCCGGGCGCAGCCCGCCCCGCCGCTTCCCGCGGCGGCGCCCTGGCCCGCGCCGCCCGCCGAGCTGGTGCTGCCGGTGCGGCTCGGTCCGCGCGCCGACTGGTTCAACCCGGCGGGCGTGCGGACGTTCCTGACGGCCGCGTTCACCGTGTCGGCGCGCAGCAACCGCATCGGCCTGCGCACCGAGGGCCCGGCCGTCGAGCGGGTGGCGGAGGGCGAACTGCCCAGCGAGGGCATGCTCCTGGGCGCGGTGCAGGTGCCGCCGGACGGCCGCCCGGTGGTGTTCCTGCACGACCATCCGACGACCGGCGGCTATCCGGTGATCGCCGTGGTGGCGCCGGAGGCCCTGGCCGCCGCGGCGCAGGCGGCGCCGGGGATCCCGGTCCGGTTCACACCGGGCCGCTGAGCGCGAGCCCGTCGTCCACGAACTCCCGGACGTGGGCGAGGACTTCGCCGCGGTCGGCGCCGCGCAGGCCGACCACGACCTGGATCGAGAACCCGTCGAGCAGTGCCCGCAGGCGGGCCGCGAACCGGTCGGGGTCCACGGCCCGGAACTCGCCCCGCGAGATCCCCTCGGCGAGCAGCGCCACCAGGTCGCGGTGCCAGGCACCCTCGATGGCGGCCTGCCGGGCACGGGCGGAGGTGTCGGCGGCGGCCCGCTTCGAGCGGTTCCACACCTCCAGCCACAGCGACCAGTGCGGGTCGCGGTAGCCGCCGGGCACGTACAGGTCGACGTAGCCGTCGACGCGCTCCCGGGCACTGCCGTCACCCACCAGCAGCTCCCGCCGCTGCGCGCCGAGCCGCCCCTCGCTCCACTCCAGCGTGCGCAGCAGCAGCTCGTCCTTGGACCCGAAGTGGTACGCGAGATGCCCGCTGCTCATGCCGACCTCACGGCCGAGCGCGGCCATCGTCAGCTTCTCCAGGCCGCTCTCGGCGATCATCACCATGGTCGCGGCGAGCACGTCCTCGCGGGGCGGTGCCGGCTGGTGACGACGGGTCATGTCGCGGGCTGCTGCTGGGTGATGCAGTGGATGCCGCCCCCGGCCGCGAAGACGGTCCGGGCGTCGACGAGCGTGACCGTGCGGGACGGGAACAGCTCGCGGAAGATCGCCGCGGCCTTCTCGTCGTTCGGGTCGTCGAAGCCGCACAGGACCACGCCGCCGTTGCAGAGGTAGTGGTTGATGTACGAGTAGTCGACCCAGCCGTCGTCGTCGGTGAGGACGGTGGGGGCGGGGACCTCGACGATCCGCAGCGGGCGGCCCTGGGCGTCCGTCTGCCCGGCCAGTACGCCGATGATCTCGCGGCTCACCTCGAAGTCCGGGTGGGCCGGGTCCTGCTGGGAGTGGACGAGGACGACGCCCGGAGCGGCGAAGGCGGCGACGATGTCGACGTGGCCGCGCGTGCCGAACTGGCCGTAGTCCCCGGTGAGTCCGCGCGGCAGCCAGATGGCCTTCGTCGTGCCGAGCCGGGCGTGGATCTCGGCCTCGACGCGCTCCTTGGTCCAGCCGTTGTTGCGGTCCGGGTCGAGCTGGACGGTCTCGGTGAGGAGCACGGTGCCCTCGCCGTCGACGTGGATGCCGCCCCCCTCGTTGACGAGGACCGAGGAGTGGACGGGGACGCCGGTGAGGTCGGCGACGTGCCGGGCGATCTTCGCGTCGTGCTCCCAGCGGGCCCAGTCCTGGGCGCCCCAGCCGTTGAACGTCCAGTCCACGGCCGCGAGTTCACCGGACTCCGCGTGCTTCACGAACGTAGGACCGATGTCGCGCATCCAGGCGTCGTCCAGGTCGCGCTCGACCAACTCGACCGCCGGGTCGAGGAGTTCGCGGGCGGACGCGTGCTGGCCCGGCCCGACGACCATCGTCACCGGCTCGTACGCGCGCACGGCGTTGGCGACCGACGCCCACGCGGTCCGCGCCTCGGCCAGCTCCCGGTCGTCGGCGAAGGTCGGGTTGGGGCTCGGCCACGCCATCCAGGTGCGCTCGTGCGGGGCCCACTCGGGCGGCATCACATAGGTCATGACGGGAACCTCAGAGGAAGTAGAGACGGTTGAGGGAGACGGAGTCGGCCGGCTCGGAGCGCAGCGGTTCGCCGTCGAGAGTGACGAGTCCGGTGCGCTGGTCGACGTCGACCGCGCCGGTGCGGGAGTTGAACCGCAGGTCGGCGGGGCCGATGCCACGGGTGCCGCGCACGGCGACCCGGCGCCTACGGGTGGGCATGGTGTCGTGCCCGTCGTCGACGGCGGCCTGGGCGACGAAGGCGACGGACAGCTCTGCGGCGGTCGCGCCGTGCGCGCCGAACTGCGGCCCGAGGACCAGGGGTTCGCAGGTGTCGGTGGCCGCGTTCGGGTCGCCGACGACGCCGAAGGCCGGGAAGCCGGACTTCAGGACCAGCTGCGGCTTCGCGCCGAAGTACTCGGGGCGCCACAGCACGATGTCGGCCATCTTGCCGGGCTCGATGGACCCGATCTCGTGGGAAAGGCCGTGGGCGATGGCGGGGTTGATGGTCAGCTTCGCCATGTAGCGCAGGACGCGGTCGTTGTCGTGGCCGACGCCGGGGTCGCCCAGCTCGCCCTTCATCTTGCCCGCCATGGCGAACGTACGGCGGACGGTCTCGCCCGCCCGGCCCATGCCCTGTGCGTCGGACGAGGTGATGCCGATGGCGCCCAGGTCGTGCAGCACGTCCTCGGCGCCCATGGTCCCGGCGCGGATCCGGTCGCGGGCCATGGCGGCGTCGCCGGGCAGGTCGGGCTTGAGGTCGTGGACGGAGACGATCATGCCGTAGTGCTCGGCGACGGCGTCCCGGCCGAAGGGCAGGGTCGGGTTGGTGGAGGACCCGATGACGTTCGGGACGCCCGCCATCTTCAGCACGTTCGGTACGTGGCCGCCGCCGCAGCCCTCGATGTGGAAGGCGTGGATGGTCCGGCCCTCGAGCACCTTCAGGGTGTCCTCGACCGACAGGCACTCGTTCAGTCCGTCGCTGTGCAGGGCGACCTGGACGTCGTGCTCCTCGGCGACGCGCAGCGCGGTGTCGAGCGCGCGGGTGTGTGCGCCCATGTCCTCGTGCACCTTGAACCCGCAGGCGCCGCCCTCCGCGAGCGCCTCCACCAGCGGGGCGTCGTGCGAGGACGAACCGCGGCCCAGGAAGCCGATGTTGACGGGCCAGGCGTCGAAGGCGGAGAAGGCGTGCTTGAGCGCCCACGGCGAGTTGACGCCGACGCCCCAGACCGGGCCGAACTCCTGCCCGATGATCGTGGTCACGCCGGAGGCGAGGGAGGCCTCCATGATGCGCGGGGAGAGCAGGTGGACGTGGGTGTCGACGGCTCCGGCGGTGGCGATCAGCCCCTCCCCCGACACGATCGAGGTCCCCGTGCCGACGACGACGTCGACGCCGTCGAGGGTGTCCGGGTTGCCGGCCCGGCCGATGGCGTGGATGCGGCCCTCGCGGATGCCGATGGAGACCTTGCGGATCCCGAGCGCGGCGTCGATCACGACGACGTTCGAGATGACGACGTCGCAGGTCTCGCGGACGGCGGCGGCCTTCAAGTGCAGTCCGTCGCGGGCGGTCTTGCCGAATCCGGCCAGGAACTCGTCGCCGTACGCCTGCGAGTCCGACTCGACCTTGATCGTCAGCCCGGAGTCGCCGAGGCGGATCCGGTCACCGGCGCGCGGGCCGTGCGTGGCCGCGTACTCGTGCGGGGTCAGCCGGCGGGCTTCGGCGGGGTGGCCTCCGGGGCGGCTCATCGGCCCGCCTCCTCTGTGTCGACTCCGAGATATCCGCAGGCGGCCGCGCGGCGCAGCGCCTCCTCGCGGGCGCCGGGCGCGTCGAGCGGCCCGTCCACGAGACCCGCGAAACCGATGGCGACGCGCGCGCCGCCGATCGGCACGAGGGGCACGTCGGCGGACTCGCCGGGCCCGAACCGCACGGACGAGCCCGCGGGCACCGCGAGCCGCATGCCGTAGGCCCGCGCCCGCGCGAAGTCCAGGCGCGGGTTCGCCTCGAAGAAGTGGAAGTGGGACGTCACCGAGACCGGGACGGACGCCGTGTTGGTGACGGTCAGCGTCACCTCGGGCTCCGGGTCGGCGTGGTCGGGGCCGGGCAGCAGGGCGCCTGGGGCCTCGTCGCCGAGCCCGTCCCCCGCGATCGGGCCGCTCACGATCGCGAGCCGCGATCCGTCGTCGAAGACGGCCTCGACGTGCACCTCGGTGACGACGTCGGCGACGCCCGGCAGTACGTCGCCGGGCCCGAGCACGGACCGGGCCGCCTCGATCGCCTCGGCGAGCCGCTTGCCGTCGCGGGCCGCCTCGCAGACGGTGTCCGCGATCAGCGCGGTCGCCTCGGGCACATTGAGCCGCAGCCCGCGGGCCTTGCGGGAGCGGGCCAGCTCCGCGGCACCGAACAGCAGCAGCCGGTCGCGCTCGGTGGGGGTGAGTCGCACGCCGTCGTACCTCCTCAAGATTTGAATGCCACTCTAAATGCTGTCCCGGCGGAGGGGAACCCTGATATGGCGGGCAGGGCATTCAGCATATTGAGCGGCGGTCTAAATCGTGGAGCTTCCCGGCGGGGCGACTACCGTGGGCCCGTGACCAGCAGCGACCGGACCGGCACCGACCGGACCAGCACTCCGCGCAGCCGCCGCGAGCGGCCCGCCAAGCCCGCCCTGAGCAGGAGCGGCATCGTCGCCGCCGCCGTGCGCGTCCTGCGCGCCGAGGGGCTCGGCAAGGTGACGATGCGGCGCCTCGCCGCCGAACTCGACACCGGGCCCGCCTCGCTGTACGTCTACGTCCGCAACACCGACGAGCTGCACGCGGCCGTGCTCGACGCGCTGCTCGCCGAGGTGGACCTCGGACCCGCCCGGGACACCGCGGGCGACTGGCGCGCACGGCTGACCCGGCTGCTCGTCTCGTACCGCGACATGCTGTTCCGCCACCCGTCACTGGCCCGCTCCGCGCTGACCGTGCACCCCTCGGGCGAGCACTACCTGGACCTGGTCGAGGCCGTGCTCGTCCTGCTGCGCGAGGGCGGGGTGCCGGACGCCCGCGCCGCCTGGGGCGTGGACCTGCTGCTGCAGTACGCGACCGCGACGGCCGCCGAGCACGCGGGCGACGACGGCCCGGACACGATGGACGCCACGTTCACCGCGATCAACGAGGCGTCCGCCGCCCGGCACCCGGAGATCGTCCGGCTCGCCGGGGTGCTCGTCGCGGGCGCCCCGGGGCGCCTCGACTGGGGCATCGCCGCGCTGATCGCCGGTATCGAGGCCGCCCCCGAACCGCCCCTGTAACCGGCGCTCCGCCGCCCTCCGGCTGCCGTATGCCCCACAACGAACTTGTTCGTTACGAACATGTTCGTTACTGTGGAAGGGAAGCACCGGACCACCCGCTGCGGCACCCGAGGAGGCCACCATGAACGCCACGACCACCATCCCGCACCACCCGGTCGCCGTCGTCGGCGCGGGACTCGGCGGCCTCGTGCTCGCCCGCGTCCTGCACGTGAACGGCATCGCCTGCACCGTCCTCGACCTGGACGCATCGGCCGACGCCCGCACCCAGGGCGGCATGCTCGACCTGCACGAGGAGACCGCGCAGGCGGCCCTGCGCGCGGCCGGGCTGTTCGACGCGTTCCGCGCGATCGTCCTGTCCGGCGGCGAGGAGACCCGGGTCATCGCCCCGGACGGCACCCTGATCCAGCACGAACCGGACACCGGCCACGGTGGCCGCCCGGAGGTCAACCGCGCCGAGCTGCGCCGCCTCCTGCTGGACTCACTGCCCGACGGCACCGTCCAGTGGGGCGCCAAGGTCACCGGCGCCGGGCCCGCCGGCGTCCCGGGCCGCCATCTGGTCACCCTCACCGACGGCCGCCGCCTCACCACGGACCTGCTGATCGGCGCCGACGGAGCCTGGTCCCGGATCCGCCCGCTGCTGACCGACGCCCGGCCCGCGTACACCGGCATCTCGTTCGTGGAGGCCGATGTGCTGCCGGGCAATCCTCGGCACGCGGAGATCGCCGCGTTCAACGGCGGCGGCAGCGCCTTCGTCCTCGGTGACGAGCGCGCCCTGCTCACCCACCGCGAGAGCGACGGCCGCGTGCACACCTACGTCGCGGTGAAGGCGCCCGAGGACTGGCTCGGCTCGATCGACTTCGCGGACACCGAGGCCGCGCGCGCCGCGGTGCTCGCCCGGTTCGACGGCTGGGACGAGCGGCTGCGCGCCCTGGTCGCGGAGGCCGACGGGGCTCTGGTGCCGCGCCCGATCCACGCCCTGCCGGTCGGCCTCTCCTGGGAGCGCGTGCCCGGCGTCACGCTGCTCGGCGACGCGGCGCACCTGATGTCGCCGTTCGCCGGCGAGGGCGCGAACCTCGCCATGTTCGACGGCGCCGAGCTGGCCCGCGCGATCGTCGAGCACCCGGGCGACGCGGAGGCCGCGCTGGCCGCGTACGAGAAGGAGCTCTTCCCGCGCAGCGCGGAGACGGCGGCCGAGTCGGCGGCCAACCTCACGATGATGTTCGGCCCGGACGCCCAGCGGCGTTTGCTCGACCTGTTCGCGGGATTCGGCCCCGAGCAGGCCTGAGAGCGGCGAACGGCCCCCGTACCGCGTGCGCGGTACGGGGGCCGTTCGGCGTGGTGTGCTCAGCCCAGCCGGTGCATCCAGCCGTGCTCGTCCTGCTTCTTGCCGCGCTGGATGTCCAGGAGCGCCTCGCGCAGCTTCATCGTGACCTCGCCGGCCTCGCCGCCGGACTGCTGCCACTCGGCGCCCGCGCGCTTGACGGTGCCGACGGGTGTGATGACGGCCGCGGTGCCGCAGGCGAAGACCTCGGTCAGCTCGCCGGACGCGGCGTCGGCCTGCCACTGCTCGATGGAGACGCGGTCCTCGTGCGCCGAGTAGCCGAGGTCGCGGGCGACCTGGAGGAGCGAGTCACGGGTGACGCCCGCGAGCAGCGAGCCGGTCAGGGTCGGCGTGACGATCCGGTCCCCGTACACGAAGTACAGGTTCATGCCGCCCAGTTCCTCGACCCACTTGTGCTCGACGGCGTCGAGGTAGGCGACCTGGTCGCAGCCCTTGGCGGCGGCCTCGGCCTGCGCGAGCAGGGACGCGGCGTAGTTGCCGCCGGTCTTGGCGTCGCCGACGCCGCCGGGGACGGCGCGCACGCGGTCCTCGGAGAGCCAGATGGAGACGGGCTTCACACCGCCGGAGAAGTACGCGCCGGCCGGCGAGGCGATGACGATGAACAGGTACTCGGACGCCGGCTTCACCCCGAGACCGACCTCGGTCGCGATCATGAACGGGCGCAGGTAGAGGGACTCCTCGCCGCCGTGCGCCGGGACCCAGTCCTTGTCCTGCTGGACGAGCAGGTCACAGGCTTCGACGAAGGTCTCGACGGGCAGCTCGGGCATGCCCAGGCGCCAGGCGGAGTGCTGGAAGCGCTTGGCGTTCATGTCGGGGCGGAACGTGGCGACGGTGCCGTCGGGCTGGCGGTAGGCCTTGAGGCCCTCGAAGATCTCCTGCGCGTAGTGCAGGACGTTCGTCGCCGGGTCGAGGGAGAGCGGCCCGTACGGCACGAGCTGTCCGTCGTGCCAGCCGCGGCCCTCGGTCCACCGGATCGTCACCATGTGGTCGGTGAAGTGGCGGCCGAATCCGGGGCTCTCCAGGATCGCCTCGCGCTCCGCGGCGGACAGCGGGGTCGAAGAGGGCTTGAGCTCGATCGTGGGCGTCGTCATGGTTGCGTGTCCTTCACCGTTGGTTGTGACGGACCGCGCTCACGTCTGCACTCCTTGTACTAGGACGTCCGAGCTTTCGCGTGCATCGCGGCCCCGCGTTCGATTATCGCGCGCGTAGGGGTGTGCTCGAAACGTGCCTGCCGGACGAGTGCGGAAGGTGATGCGGCCCGGGGTCGATGGTGGCACCCGGGACCGCACAGGAGAAGCCGCCGGGTGCGCGTGGGCGACCCGGCGGCTTCTGTTGCTGAATGCGCGCCGGGTCAGCCGGCTACTACTCGGGCGACGAGCGCGTCACCGATCTCGTCGGTCGAGCGGACTGCCCCATTGAGGGAGTCGCGCTCGCCGAGGTCGGCGGAGACGGCGGTCTCGATGCGCTCGGCCTGCGGCTCGTAGCCGAGGTGGCGCAGGAGGAGGGCGACCGAGAGGACCGTGGCGGTCGGGTCGGCCTTGCCCTGGCCGGCGATGTCCGGGGCCGAGCCGTGGACGGGCTCGAACATCGACGGGAACTCGCGGCCCGGGTTGATGTTCCCGGACGCCGCGACGCCGATGCCGCCGGAGACGGCCGCGGCGAGGTCGGTGATGATGTCGCCGAACAGGTTGTCGGTGACGATCACGTCGAACCGGGCCGGGTCGGTGACCAGGTAGATCGTCGCGGCATCGACGTGGATGTAGTCGGTGGTGACCTCGGGGAACTCCTGGGCCACCTTGTTGAAGATGTTCGTCCACAGGTGACCGGCGAAGGTCAGCACGTTGTTCTTGTGGACCAGCGTGAGCTTCTTGCGCGGACGGGCCTGCGCGCGGGCGAAGGCGTCCCGCACCACACGCTCCACACCGAACGCGGTGTTGACGGAGACCTCGGTGGCGACCTCGTGCTCGGTGCCCTTGCGGATCACTCCGCCGTTGCCGGTGTAGGGGCCCTCGGTGCCCTCGCGGACGACGACGAAGTCGATCTCGGGCTGGCCGGCGAGCGGGGTGGAGACGCCGGGCAGCAGCTTCGACGGGCGCAGGTTCACGTGGTGGTCGAAGGCGAAGCGGAGCTTGAGCAGGAAGCCGCGCTCCAGGACGCCGGACGGCACCGACGGGTCGCCGATGGCGCCGAGCAGGATGGCGTCGTGCTTCTTGAGGGAGTCGAGGTCGGCGTCGGTGAGGGTCTCACCGGTCGCGTGGTAGCGCTTGGCGCCGAAGTCGTACTCCTCGGTCTCCAGCTTCACATCCTGCGGAAGGACGGCGGAGAGGACCTTGAGACCCTGGGCCACGACCTCCTGGCCGATACCGTCACCGGGGATCACTGCGAGATTCAGGATGCGAGAGCTTGCCGACATGGCCGCCACGGTACTCGCTGTCCCATGGGATGACATTCGCTGTCCATCATTCGGACATGCCGTCGTGCGGTCGCCGACTGTTCACCCCCTGGTGTGACGGGAGTTGGGGACCGCTGGGAAGTTGACCCCCATGGAGACCCCCGACGTCGGCATCCCGCCGCGGCTCGCGCGGCGGATGAGCATGCCGGAGCAGTACGAGTACCTGCGGACGCGGTTCGGCAGGCGGCGCGCGCTGGTGACGGCGGGCGCGGTCGCGAGCGGGCTGCTCACCGGCGGCTGCGCGGGCGACGGCCCGGCGGCCGGGACGACGAAGGCCTCGCCCTCGGCGTCCGCGACGCGGGGCTCGGCACTGCCGCCCTTCGGCCGCCACCTCGCGTTCGGCGCGGACCCGCGCACCCAGATGCGGATCTCCTGGCAGGTGCCGGCCGCGGTCCGCGGGCCGTACGTGCGGATCGGTCTGCGCCCCGACGACCTGGGCCGGAAGATCGCGGCCGAGGTGCGCGCGCTGCACACCCCCGGGGTGAGCGGGGTCCGGCTCGCCCTCGACCAGTTCTACGTGCACGCGGCGCTGGACCGGCTGACGCCGGGCACGACGTACTACTACGGCGTCGGCCACGACGGCCACGACCCGGCCGCCGCCGCGCACCGCTCGACGATCGCGCACTTCCGCACGGCCCCCGCGGCGCCCTCGGCGTCCTCGGTGTTCACCTTCACCGCCTTCGGCGACCAGGGCGTCGGCGAGACGGCGGCGTCCAGCGACCATCTGATGCTGCGGCAGGATCCGGCCTTCCATCTGCACGCCGGCGACCTCTGCTACGCGGACGGCACCGGGCACGGCAAGAAGACGGACGGCTACGACCCCGGGTTCTGGGACCTGTTCCTCAAGCAGAACGACCCCGTGGCCCGCACCGTCCCCTGGATGGTGACGACCGGCAACCACGACATGGAGGCCTGGTACTCCCCCGAGGGCTACGGCGGCCAACTGGCCCGCTGGTCCCTGCCGGACAGCGGCTTCGACGCGAAGTCGACGCCGGGCGCGTACACGTTCACGTACGGCAACGTGGGCGTGGTGGCGCTGGACGCCAACGACGTCAGCTACGAGATCACGGCGAATCTGGGGCACAGCGGCGGACGCCAGACGGCCTGGCTGGAGCGCACGCTGAAGAAGCTGCGGGCCACGGACCACATCGACTTCGTCGTGGTCTTCTTCCACCACTGCGCCTACTCGACCTCGGCGCACGCCTCCGACGGCGGGGTGCGCAAGGAGTGGCTGCCGCTGTTCGACGACCACCGGGTGGACCTGGTGATCAACGGGCACAACCACGTCTACGAGCGCACCGACGCGCTGCGCGGCGGGGCCGTCGGCCGGGCCGTCCCGATCGGCGGCACGGCCGACCCCGTGCGCGACGGCATCGTGTACGTCACCGCGGGCGGCGGCGGCCGTGATCTGTACGGCTTCCGGCCCGGCAGCAAGGAGACCTACGAGGGGCACGAGCGGGCGCACCGGCCCGTCGACAGCTTCGTCTGGGCTACGCGGTCGGGGCAGGCCAGGAACGAGACCGTGGACTGGTCACGGGTGCGCTATCGCGGATTCTCGCTGCTCAAGGTCGAGGCGGAGTCCGGGGCGCACCCGCGCCTGAAAGTGTCGGCGCTGGCCCATGACGGCAGGCGCATCGATCACTTCGAGGTGAAACGGGGAGCCTGAGCGGTCTCAGTGACCGGTCTCTCCGCCGTTGTCCCTGCGGTCGAAGGAGCGCTGGAGGGCGGCGGCGGCGCTCTTCGCCGCCCTGCGGTCGGCTTCGGTGGAGGGAGAGACGTGGCGGACTCGGCGGCGGGAGGGCGTCGCAGTGGCCATGGAGATCGACTCCTTGAGATCGCATGAGGTCGCGCGGGAAGCACTGACCCACGGGGATTTCGAGGCGCCGGAAGGGGCGGGGAACCCGAGCTGCAGGGGTTGCCTGCCACGTGCTCGGCTCACGGCCGCCATTCGCCGGATCGGGCGAGTCGTTCGGCTCCTACAAAGCTAGGGCAGGTCTCTGCTTCTGTCTCCACAATTACTCGGACTTCCTACTATCTGAGACGGACGGCACACCGGCCGACGGCCGAACCGGGCCCATGGCGCGGCGCGCGGCCGCCCCCCACGATGGACCCCACAACCGGCCGGGCCGCGGTGGCCCGGCCGGACTCCTGGGGAGGAGTCCCACCATGCGTGTGATCACTCAGCGGCGGCTCGGCGGACCCGACGTACTGGAGTTGGTCGAGGTGGAACGGCCCGTGCCGGGCACGGGAGAGGTACGGGTCCGGGTGCACGCGGCCGGGGTGAACCCGGTGGACCGGATGGCCCGCAGCGGGGAGGCACCGCTCTTCGGCGACCCGCCGTTCACACTCGGCCGGGACCTGTCCGGGGTGGTGGAGGAGGTCGGCCCGGACGTGACCGGGCTGCGGCCCGGCGACGAGGTGTTCGGCATGGTCCCGGGCGGGGCCTACGCCGACTGTGTCGTCGCCCGCGCCGACCACCTCGCCCCGAAACCGGCGACGGTCGACCATGTGCACGCCGCCGCGGTTCCGGCCGCCGCGCTCACCGCCTGGCAGGCCCTGGTCGACACCGGCCACATGGCGCCGGGACGGCGGGTGCTGGTGCACGCGGCGGCGGGCGGGGTCGGGCACATCGCCGTGCAGATCGCCAAGGCCGAGGGCGCGTACGTGATCGGGACCGCCCGCGCCGACAAGCACGAGTTCCTGCGCGGGCTCGGGGTGGACGAGCCCCTCGACTACACGACGACGGACTTCGCCCGTACGGTCCGCGACGTCGACGTGGCCCTCGATCTCGTCGGCGGCGCGTACGGGCCGCGCACCCTGGCGACCGTGCGGCCCGGCGGTCTGCTCGCCTCGGTGGTGCTGTCCGACCCGGGGGTGACGGCGCAGGACGCGCAGGCCCGCGGGGTCACGTTCGTACCGGTGTCGGTGCGGCCGTCGGGGGTGACGCTGGGGAAGGTGGCGGCGCTGATGGCCGCCGGCCGGATCCGGTCGCACGTCTCGGCCCGGTTGCCGCTGGAGGGGGCGGGCGAGGCCCACGAACTCAATGAAACCGGCCGCACCCAGGGCAAGGTCGTGCTGACGCTGGTGGAAGGGGTCGGCTGAGCGCGGCCCGGTGGGGGCTGCGGCCGAACGGCAAAAAACACCGCCCCCCGGCCGGAGGGGGGATCTGGCCAGGGGGCGGGGACCTGCGGAGGGTGTCAGCCCATGTGCGGGTACGTGTAGTCGGTCGGCGGGACCAGGGTCTCCTTGATGGCGCGGGTCAGCGTCCAGCGCATCAGGTTCTGGGGCGCACCGGCCTTGTCGTTCGTACCGGAGGCACGACCGCCACCGAAGGGCTGCTGGCCGACGACGGCACCGGTCGACTTGTCGTTGATGTAGAAGTTGCCGGCGGCGTAGCGCAGCTTCTCCATCGTGTACGCGGCCGCGGCACGGTCGTTGGCGATGACCGAACCGGTGAGCGCGTAGTCGGAGACCGACTCCATCTGCTCCAGGACGGCGTCGTACTGGTCGTCCTCGTAGACGTGCACGGCGAGGATCGGGCCGAAGTACTCGGTCGTGAAGACCTCGTTGGCCGGGTCGGTGCACTCGATGACGGTCGGGCGCACGAAGTAGCCGACGGAGTCGTCGTAGGTGCCACCGGCGACGATCGTGCAGGAGTCGTCGGCCTTGGCACGGTCGATCGCGGCCTTGTTCTTGGCGAACGAGCGGTCGTCGATGACGGCGCCGATGAAGTGCGACAGGTCGGTGACGTCACCCATGGTGATGCCGTCGACCTCGGCCGCGAACTCCTCCTTGAACCCGTCGTTCCAGATGGAGGCCGGGATGTAGGCGCGCGAGGACGCGGAGCACTTCTGGCCCTGGTACTCGAACGAGCCGCGGGTCAGGGCCGTCTTGAGGACGGCGCGGTCGGCGCTCGGGTGGGCGACGACGAAGTCCTTGCCGCCGGTCTCGCCGACGAGGCGCGGGTAGGTGCGGTACTTCTCGATGTTGGTGCCGACCGTCTTCCACAGGTGCTGGAAGGTCTTGGTCGAACCGGTGAAGTGGATGCCCGCGAGGTCGCGGTGGTTCAGGGCCACGTCGGAGACGGCGATGCCGTCGCCGGTCACAAGGTTGATGACGCCCTTGGGCAGGCCGGCCTCCTCCAGGAGCTGGAGCAGCAGGACGGCGGCGTGCGTCTGCGTCGGGGACGGCTTCCAGACCACCACGTTGCCCATGAGGGCGGGGGCGGTGGGGAGGTTGCCCGCGATGGCCGTGAAGTTGAACGGCGTGATCGCGTAGACGAAGCCCTCCAGCGGGCGGTGGTCCATGCGGTTCCACACGCCGGTGGAGTTCGCCGGGGGCTGCTCGGCGAGGATCTGGCGGGCGTAGTGGACGTTGAAGCGCCAGAAGTCGACGAGCTCGCAGGGGGTGTCGATCTCGGCCTGCTGGGCGGTCTTCGACTGGCCGAGCATGGTCGAGGCGGCCAGGGTCTCGCGCCACGTCGTGGAGAGCAGCTCGGCGGCGCGCAGGATGATCGCGGCGCGGTCGTCGAAGGCCATCGCGCGCCAGGCCGGGGCGGCGGCCAGGGCGGCGTCGATCGCGTCCTGGGCGTCCTGGGTGGTGGCGTTGGCGTACGTGCCGATGACGGCCTTGTGGTGGTGCGGCTGCACGACGTCGAAGCGCTCGCCGCCACCCATCCGCTTCTCGCCGCCGATGGTGCAGGGCAGCTCGATCGGGTTCTCGGCCAGCTCCTTGAGCTTGGCCTCCAGGCGGGCGCGCTCCGGGGAACCGGGGGCGTAGCCGTGCACCGGCTCGTTGACCGGGGCGGGGACCTGGGTCACGGCGTCCAGCGTCATGGGTCCGTATCTCCTTCGGGGGGTCGGGGGAGTCGGGTTCTGTCTTACGGAAGCGGTGGGGCTCAGCCCTTGGTGAGGATCGAGCGGCCGAAGAACAGCAGGTTGGCCGGCTTCTCCGCGAGGCGGCGCATGAAGTACCCGTACCAGTCGGTGCCGTACGCGGTGTAGACACGCATCCGGTGGCCCTCGGCGGCGAGCCGCAGGTGCTCCTCGCTGCGAATGCCGTAGAGCATCTGGAACTCGTACTCGTCCAGCTTGCGCCCGGCCTGGCGGCCCAGCTCCTGCGCGATGGAGATCAGGCGCGGGTCGTGGGAGCCGATCATCGGGTACCCGTCGCCCTCCATGAGGATGCGCATGATCCGGACGTACGCCTTGTCGATCTCGGCCTTGTCCTGGTACGCGACCTCGGCGGGCTCCTTGTAGGCGCCCTTCACGATGCGCACGCGGCTGCCGGCGGCGGCCAGGCGGCGGGCGTCGTCCTCGGTGCGGAAGAGGTAGGACTGGATGACGCAGCCGGTCTGCGGGAAGTCCTTCCGCAGCTCCTCGTGGATGGCGAACATCGAGTCGAGGGTGGTGTGGTCCTCGGCGTCGAGCGTGACCGTGGTGCCGATGGCGGCGGCGGCCTCGACGACCGGGCGGACGTTGGCGAGGGCCAGCTCGTGGCCGTTCTCCAGCGCCTGGCCGAACATGGAGAGCTTCACGGACATCTCGGCCCTGGCGCCGAGGCCGAGGTCCTCGAGGTGCTCGATCAGCTCCAGATAGGCGTCGCGGGCGGCGTGCGACTGCTCGACGGTGGTGATGTCCTCACCGACGACGTCGAGGGTGACCTCCAGGCCCTTCGCGGCGGCATCCTGAACGACCGGGATCACGTCGTCGACGGTCTCGCCCGCGATGAAGCGGTCGACGACCTGCTTGGTGCCCGGCGCAGCCGACACGAAGGCGCGCATCTTGTCGCTGCGCGACGCGGCGAGGATCAGGGGAGCCAGCACGGGGCACCTCCATGGAGCATGAGTTGCGGATAGGCCGAACCCGCGTAAAGCACGGATAGCAGGCATTGCGGGAACGGCACGTGGAACCACCGTGAAATCTAAGGATCCCTCCGATCCTGTGCCATTGACAGCTGTCACGCATCTGTGGCCGCCACCTCAGACATCTGTATGAAGGGACGCCTGAGGTGGGTGAGAATGGTGGGGTGAAGGGTGACTACCAGGAACTGGTCGACGAGATCTCGGCGCTGCTCGGCGCCCCGGCGACGCTGGAGAACCGCGATTTCCGGCTGATCGCGTTCGGCCAGCAGGTGAGCGCCGACGAGTACGACGAGGCGGCCCTCGACCCGGTGCGCACCCGCTCGATCCTCACGCGCAGTTCGACCTCCGCGGTCCGCGCCTGGTTCGAGGGGTTCGGCATCGCCCGCGCCACCGAGCCGGTGCGCATCCCGGCCACCCCCGAGGCGGGCGTCTACCGCGGCCGCATCTGTCTGCCGGTGCGCCACCGCGGATTCGTGCTCGGCTACGTGTGGCTCCTGGACGACGAGCCGGGGCCCGCCCAGGAGCAGCTGGACGCGGCGATGGAGGTCGCGGGCCGGATCGGCGCCCTGCTGGCGGACGAGGCGCAGGCGGGCGCCGACCTGACCCGCGAGTTCCACTCGGTGCTGACCGCCGAGCGCGGCTGGCAGCGGGACATGGCGGTGGCCGCGCTGCGGACGGCCCTCGGCACCCGGGCGGACGGGCTGCACGCGGTGGTGTGCGTGGCGCCCTGGCCCTCGGCCGACCCGGACGACGCGCCGTCGGTCCGCACCCTTCCGGCGGCGGACGCGCTGTGCACCGTCCCCTGGGGTGCGACGGGCCAGTGCCTGGCGCTGCTGGTGCGGCTGCGCTCCTCGGAGGTGCTGACACCGGCGCTCACGGCGGCGGAGAAGCTGCGGGCCCGCGCGGGTGCGGGACCCGTCGCGGCCGGCATCGGCGCCCCGCGCACCGACCTGGCCGAGCTCGCCACGTCCTGGCACGAGGCGCGGGCCGCCGCCCGCACCGCGCTGGCCAACCCGCGGCTCGGCCCCGACGCCCAGTGGTCGGCGATCGGCCCGTACCGCCTGCTGACGGCGCTGCCCGCCGACTCCGCGCACGACCCGACGCTGACCGCGCTGCTCTCCCCCGCCCACCGCCAGCTGGCGCACACCGCCGAGGTGTTCCTCGACTGCGCGGGCCAGGCGGGCCGCACGGCGGCGGCCCTCGGCATCCACCGCCAGACCCTCTACTACCGCCTGTCCCGCGTGGAGCAGCTCACCGGCCTCGACCTGGACGAGGGCGAGGACCGGCTGCTGCTGCACATGGGGCTGAAGGCGTCACGCCTGTGAAGCCCGGGCCGCTTCGATCAACTGCCGCATGCCCGAGGTGAGTTCGTCGGCGGTCGGCGCGGTCTCCGGGTCGAGCATGTGCTGTGCGATGACGCCGGCCATGAGGGTCATGTAGAGCTTGCCGAGCGTGTCCACGCTCGGGTCGTCCGCGGGCGGCTCCTCGCCGCCCAGGAACATGGGGATCACCCCGCGCCCGCCCTCCCGCTGGGCCGTCGCCACGAAGTCGCGCGCCGCGGGCATCTTGTCCCCGATGACCATCATCTCCATGCCCAGGTGCCAGATGGATCCGGGCTTGCCCATGGTGTCGATGACGTTCGACCACACCTCGTGGAAGCGCTCCAACGAGCCTGCCGGCGTGGCCAGTTCACCGCCCCGGTCGAAGTCGTCGGAGTGCTCCTCGACGAGCGCGATGTAGGCCTGCGCGAGCAGCAGGTCCTTCGATCCGTAGTGATAGCCGATGGACGCCAGGTTCGTCCCCGACTCCTTGACGATGTCGCGCGCCGTGGTGCGGGCGAACCCCTTCTCCATCAGGCAGCGCTTGGCGCCTTCGAGCAGATCATCGCGATGTCCCATGCGGTCACCGTACCCCGGTCCATACGACTGTTCTAGACATTCGTCCTATACATCCGTACTAGACAAGCGTTTAAGACGCCCGTACAGTCCTGCTCATGACGAACCCGACGAGCACCACCACAGCCCCCAACTCCCGTGCGGGGCGCAAGGAATGGACCGCCCTGGTCGTCCTGATGCTGCCTCTGCTCCTGGTCTCCATGGACGTCTCGGTGCTCTACTTCGCGATCCCCCAGATCAGCGCCGACCTGGCGCCGACCGGCACCCAGCAGCTGTGGATCTTCGACATCTACGCGTTCGTGCTCGCCGGGCTGCTGATGACGATGGGCTCGCTCGGCGACCGCATCGGGCGCCGCAAGCTGCTGCTGACCGGCGCGGTGGCCTTCGGCGCGGCGTCCGTCTGCGCGGCGTACGCGAACAGCGCGGAGATGCTCATCGCGGCCCGCGCCGTGCTCGGCATCGGCGGCGCCACGCTCATGCCGTCCACGATGGCGCTGGTGCGCAACATGTTCCGCGACGCCGGGCAGCGGGCGAAGGCCATCGGCATCTGGTCCGGCGTGATGACCGGCGGCATCGCCCTCGGCTCGGTGATGAGCGGCATCCTCGTCGAGCACTTCTGGTGGGGCTCGGTGTTCCTGGTGAACCTGCCCGCGATGGTGCTGCTGCTGATCCTGGCGCCGCTGCTGCTCCCCGAGTTCAAGGACCCGCAGCCCGGCCGCTTCGACCTGCTGAGCGTCCCGCTGTCGATGGCCGCCGTGCTCCCCCTCGTCTACGGCGTCAAGGAGATCCCGTCCGAGGGCTTCGAGCCGCAGTACGTCGCCTCGATCGCCGTCGGCCTGGTCTTCTCCCTCCTCTTCGTCCGCCGCCAGCGCCGGTCCGCGTCGCCGCTGATCTCCCCCGCCCTGTTCCGGCACCGCGGGTTCGGTCCGGCCGTGCTGCTCAACCTGATCTCGGCGTTCGCGATGCTGGGCTCGGCGTACTTCACCACGCAGTACCTCCAGGCGGTGCTCGGCATGAGCGCGCTGGAGGCGGCCCTGTGGGCGCTGCTGCCCAGCGTCCTCATCGGCTGCGCGGCGCCCGTCGCCACCGTCCTCGTCCAGCGCGGGGTGCACCGCTCCACCGTCGTGGCGATCGGCTTCCTGACCAGCGCCTGCGGCTACGGCCTGCTGGCCCTCACCGGTACCGACTCCCTGTGGACCGTGCTGGCCGGGGCCGGCGTGCTGGCCTGCGGCGCGGTCATCGTCGGCTCCCAGCTGACCGATCTGGCGCTCGGCGCGGCTCCGGCCGAGAAGGCGGGCGCGGCCTCGTCCCTGCTGGAGACCGGGCAGGAGTTCGGCGGGGCGCTCGGCATGGCGGTGCTGGGCTCGATCGGCACCGCCGTCTACCGGCACGATCTGGTCGGCGCGCCGGACGAGGCCCGCGAGACGCTGGGCGGGGCGCTCGCCGTCGCCCGGCAGCTGCCCGGCCGGTCGGGCCAGTCGCTGCTCGTCGCCGCGCGGGAGGCGTTCACCAGCGGGATGCACGTGGCGGCGTTCGCCGGGATCTCGGTGCTGCTGATCGCGGCGCTGCTGGCGGCCCGCGCCCTGCGCAACACGTCGGCCGACGTCCCCGCCTGACCTGGTCCGTTGTCACCTGCGGCCCGGTGGCCTCTTCTCGCGCAGTTCCCCGCGCCCCTGAGGCATGCGCTGCGCGCAGCCTCTGTTGATGAGATGCCGCACGAAGTGCGCATCTCAGGGGCGCGGGGAACTGCGCGACCAGCCACGACGAGAGGCGCGCATGCCAGGATGGGCGCGTGGCACAGACTTTCGGTACGCCGTTCATCGGCCGCGAGGCCGAACTCGCAAGACTCACCGGCGTGCTGGAGCGAACGGCGGCCGGCGACCCGCGCGCCGTCCTGCTCGCCGGCGACGCGGGAGTCGGCAAGACCCGCGTCCTGACCGAGGCCGCGGCCCACGCCGCCGCCACCGGCACGACCGTCCTGACCGGCCACTGTGTGGACCTCGGCGACGTGGGCCTGCCGTATCTGCCCTTCACCGAGATCCTCGGCACCGCCGCGGCCGACGAGCGCCTCGCCCCGGCCTTCGCCGCCCACCCCGCGGTGGACCGCCTGATCGGCTCGGCCGGGACCGCGGCACCGGACCCCGGCTCCCGCCTCCAGCTCTTCGAGGGCATCGCGGGCCTCCTCGCCGACCTCGCCGACCTGGCCCCGCTCCTGCTGGTCGTCGAAGACCTGCACTGGGCCGACCAGTCCTCCCGCGACCTGCTCCGCTTCCTGCTCAGCCGGGGCGTCCTCCAGCGGCAGGGCCCCTCCGGCCCGCCCCGCCGCATCGCGGTCTTCGCCTCGTACCGCACCGACGACCTGCACCGCCGCCACCCCCTGCGACCGCTGCTCGCCGAGCTGATCCGGCTGCCCGCCGTCGACCGGCTCGACCTGCGCCCGCTGACCGACGCGGACGTGGCGCGGCTCGTGCGGGCGCTGGGATCCGGTCCCGTCCCCGACAGCACGGTCCGCCGGATCGTCGACCGCGCCGAGGGAAACGCCTTCTACGCCGAGGAGTTGCTGGCCGCGCTCCCCGGCGACGAGGGCCTCGGCAGCCTCGGCG
This sequence comes from Streptomyces sp. NPDC001904, assembly GCF_040297005.1. Classification (NCBI taxonomy): domain Bacteria; kingdom Bacillati; phylum Actinomycetota; class Actinomycetes; order Kitasatosporales; family Streptomycetaceae; genus Streptomyces; species Streptomyces sp. NPDC001904. The sequence goes on from NZ_JBEOYI010000009.1 coordinate 287,346, forward strand.
ACGTCCTGCTGATCCGCATCGAGCAACTCTCCGACACCACACAGCAGGTGCTGCGCACGGCGGCCGTCGCCGGGCGCCGGGTCGGGCACGACCTGCTGCGCGACGCCGTCCGACTGCCGCAGGACGAGCTGGAGTCGGCGCTGCGCGAGGCCGTCGGGCACCAGCTGCTGCTGCCGGACGACGACGGCACGTACTCGTTCCGGCACGCCCTCACCCGCGAGGCCGTCTACGCGGACCTGCTGCCCGGCGAGCGGGTCCGGCTGCACGGCCTGTTCGCCGAACTGCTCGGCCGCCCGGGCCATCCGCCGCAGAGCGCGGCGGAGCGCGCCCACCACTCGCGCGAGAGCCACGACCTGGCCGACGCGCTGACGGCCTCCCTCGAAGCCGCCGAGCACGCCCAGCGCGTCGGCGCGCCCGCCGAGGAGCTGCGCCACCTGGAGAGCGCCCTCGACCTGTGGGCCGCGGTGGACGCATCCGCCCGCCCCGCGGACACCGACCCGGTCGCCCTCACCCTGCGCGCCTCGGCGGCCGCCGCCCGGGCGGGCGACCCGCATCGCGCGGTCCAGCTCACCCGCCACGCGCTCGCCCAGGCCGGACCCGACACCGACTCCGAACTCGCGGCCCGGGTCCGCTACACCCTGGCGGGCAACCTGATACGCATCGACCACCTGGAAGCCGCCTTCACGTACAGCAGCGAGGCGCTGGCCCTGATCCCGGCCGAGCCCCCGTCCCGTACGTGGGTGTGGGCGGCCGCGACCCATGTCCTGGCCGCCCGGAACGTGGGCCGCGACGAGGACGCCGAGCAGATCGCGCGGCAGGCGCTCGCCGTCGCCGAGGAACTGCGGCTGACCGACGCCCAGGCCGACCTGATGGTCTCCCTGGTCGGCCTGTCCCCCGACAACCGGCACACCGAGCCGGGCCGGGAGCGGCTGGCCCGGGCCCGTGACCTGGCCCGCGCCGCCGGGAACCTCCCGGTCGAGATGCGGGCCCTCTACAGCCTCGCCCTCGGCTGCTACGAGTCGGGGGACATGGACGCCTGTCTGACCTGGCTCGGCGACGGCATCGACCGCGCCCGCCGCGCCGGTCTGCTCTCCTCCCCGTACGCCCTGGAACTGCGCTACTTGCAGTCCCTGCTGCTCTACACGCTGGGCCGCTGGGACGAGTGCGCGGCGGCGGCCGCGACAGACAGCGAACTGCTCCCGACCGCGGGCGGGTTCACCACCGCGCCCGCGCTGTACGTCGCCCTGGCGCGCGGCGACCTGGACACCGCCGTCGAGGGCGCGCGCACCCTGCTGAGCGGCCCCGCTGACTGGATGGCCACCCTCGCCGCGAGCATCCTGCTGACCGACGCGGCAGCCCTGCGCGGTGCGGCCGACGACTCCGCGCGGCAGGTGCGGGCCGCGATCGACGCCCTCGCGGAGAACTCCTCCACCGCACTGCCCGACGTCCTGGTGCGGCTCGCCGCGCTGGCCCTGTCGCCGGTCGCGGACGCGGCGGAGGCGGCCCGCCTGTCCGGTGACACGGCGGGCGCCGAGCACTGGACGCGGACCGCCGACGAGCTGGTCGGACTGGCCAGGACCACGGCGGCCCAGGGCGACGACGGCACCCCCCAGGGACCCGAGGGCCTGGCCTGGCTGGCCCGCGCCGAGGCCGAGCGGACCCGCGCCGCCACCGGTCCCGACGTGGCGGCCTGGGAGCGGGCCGTGACGGCGTTCGGCTACGGCGATCCGTACGAACTGGCCCGCTGCCGAAGGCGGTTGGCCGAGGCGCTGCTCACCGCCGACCGCCGCGAGGAGGCCGCCGAGCAGGTCCACCAGGCCCTGGAGACCGCCGTGCGGCTCGGCGCCGGACCGCTGCGCGAGGACCTGGAGGCCCTGGTCCGGCGGGGCCGCCTCTCCCCCGCCCCGGCCGACGGGGACCGCATCGCCGCACTGACCGCGCGGGAGAGCGACGTGCTGCGGCTGCTCGGCCGCGGGCTCACCAACCGGAGGATCGGCGAGGAGCTGTTCATCAGCGGCAAGACGGCGAGCGTCCACGTCTCCAACATCCTCGCCAAGCTGGGCGCGGCGAGCCGCACCGAGGCGGTCGGCATCGCCTACCGCGAGGGCCTGATCGAGCCCGCGGAAACCGGCGGGAACGGCTGAGGGCCGGGCCACCCGCGGGTGACCCGGCCCTCAGTTGTACCGGTCTCGGATCTCAGACGAGGTTGACGGAGCGCGCCGAGGTGGCGCCGATCTCCGAGGCGAGCTCGGTCAGCACGGACTGCGGGACGGTGTCGTCGACGGTGAGGACCGCGAGGGCCTCGCCACCGACGTCCGCGCGGGAGACCTGCATGCCCGCGATGTTGATGCCGCCCTCACCGAGGACGCGGCCCACGGTGCCCACGACGCCGGGACGGTCCTCGTAGCGCAGCACGACCATGTGGTCGGCGAGCGCCAGGTCCACGTCGTACTCGCCGACGGCGACGATCTTCTGCAGGTGCTTGGGGCCTGCCAGCGTGCCGGAGACCGAGACCTCCTGGCCGTCGCTGAGGGTGCCGCGCACCGTGACGACGTTGCGGTGGTCGGGCGACTCGGACGACGTCGTCAGCCGCACCTCGACACCGCGCTCCTGCGCGAACAGCGGGGCGTTCACGTACGACACCGTCTCGTCGACGACGTCCTCGAACACGCCCTTGAGCGCGGAGAGTTCGAGCACCTTCACATCGTGCTGGGTGATCTCGCCGTACACCTCCACGTCGAGGCGGACCGCGACCTCACCGGCGAGCGCGGTGAAGATCCGGCCCAGGCGCTCGGCGAGCGGCAGACCCGGCTTGACGTCCTCGGCGATGACGCCGCCCTGGACGTTCACCGCGTCGGGCACGAGCTCACCCGAAAGCGCGAGACGCACCGACTTGGCGACCGCGACACCCGCCTTCTCCTGCGCCTCGTCCGTGGAGGCGCCGAGGTGCGGGGTGCAGACGACCTGGTCGAACTGGAACAGCGGGGAGTCCGTGCAGGGCTCCTTCGCGTACACGTCGAGACCGGCGCCGGCGACGCGGCCCTCCTTGAGCGCCGAGTACAGCGCCTCCTCGTCGACGATCCCGCCGCGCGCGGCGTTCACGATGCGGACGCTCGGCTTGACCTTGTGCAGCGCCTCGTCACCGATGAGACCGAGGGTCTCGGGGGTCTTCGGCAGGTGCACGGTGATGAAGTCGGAGACCTCGAGCAGCTCGTCGAGCGTGAGGACCTTCACGCCCATCTGCGCGGCGCGCGCGGGCTGCACGTACGGGTCGTACGCGACGACCTTCATGCCGAACGCGGACATGCGCTGCGCGACGAGGGCGCCGATGCGGCCGAGGCCGACGACACCGAGGGTCTTCTCGGCGAGCTCGACACCGGTGTACTTGCTGCGCTTCCACTCGCCGGCCTTGAGGGCCTGCGAGCCCTGCGGGATGTTGCGCGCGGTGGCGATGAGGAGGCCGCAGGCCAGCTCGGCGGCGGTCACGATGTTCGACGTCGGGGCGTTGACGACCATCACGCCGGCCTTGGTGGCGGCGGACACGTCCACGTTGTCCAGGCCGACGCCGGCTCGTGCGACGACCTTCAGCTTGTTCGCGGCGGCGATCGCCTCGGCGTCGACCTTGGTGGCCGAGCGGATCAGGATCGCGTCGACGTCGGCGATGGCGGGGAGGAGTTCCGCGCGGTCCGCTCCGTTGCAGTGCCGGATCTCGAAGTCCGGGCCCAGGGCGTCGACAGTCGCGGGCGACAGCTCTTCAGCGATGAGTACGACGGGTTTGCCGTTGGCAGCAGTGCTCACGTGAGTCCTCACAAGTCCCAATGCGGACGGCCGTCCCGACGGCCGCAAGCGGTGGAGGGGTGGGTGCATGGCCGCGTGGAAGACGCACGACGCTGTGGGCCCAACGCGAATTAGTTCAGCAGTGTAGTGGCGCCAGGGACATGGTCTTGCGCCTCCCTGGAAGGATCACCCGTCCGTGGCTGGACGGGTTGGACAACCCGGCCACGATCGAGTGGCCGCGCCATGGCGAACCCATGGAGAACGGGGCCGCGGCGTGCGCCGCGACCCCGTCCCGAAGGCTTACGCCTCCTCGTTGTCCACCCAGCTCATGAGCTTGCGCAGCTCCTTGCCGGTGGTCTCGAGCAGGTGCTCGCTGTCGGCCGTCTTGTACTCGTTGTACTTCTTCAGGCCACCGTGGTACTCGGCCATCCACTCACGGGCGAAGGTGCCGTCCTGGATCTCGGCGAGGACCTTCTTCATCTCGGCCTTGGTGGCGTCCGTGATGATCCGCGGGCCGGTGACGTAGTCGCCCCACTCGGCGGTCTCGGAGATCGACCAGCGCATCTTCTCCAGGCCGCCCTCGTACATGAGGTCGACGATGAGCTTCAGCTCGTGCAGGCACTCGAAGTACGCGATCTCCGGCTGGTAGCCGGCCTCGGTCAGCGTCTCGAAGCCCGCCTTCACCAGCGCGGCCGTGCCACCGCAGAGGACGGCCTGCTCACCGAAGAGGTCGGTCTCGGTCTCCTCGGTGAAGGTCGTCTTGATGACGCCGGCGCGGGTGCCGCCGATGCCCTTGGCGTACGACAGCGCCAGCTCGAAGCCCTTGCCGGTGGCGTCCTGCTCGACGGCCACGATGCACGGGACGCCGCGGCCCTCCTCGTACTGGCGGCGGACCAGGTGGCCCGGGCCCTTGGGGGCGACCATGCAGACGTCGACGTCGGCCGACGGCTTGATGAAGTCGTAGCGGATGTTGAGGCCGTGACCGAAGAACAGGGCGTCGCCCGCCTTCAGGTTGTCCTTGATGGACTCCTCGTAGACCTGCGCCTGGATCGGGTCCGGGACGAGGATCATGATGACGTCGGCCTCGGCCGCCGCCTCCGCGGGGGTGACGACGCGCAGGCCCTGCTCCTCGGCCTTCGCCTTGGACTTGGAGCCCTCGTGCAGACCGATGCGCACGTCGACGCCCGAGTCGCGCAGGGACAGCGCGTGGGCGTGGCCCTGGGAGCCGTAGCCGATCACCGCGACCTTGCGGTTCTGGATGATGGACAGGTCGGCATCGTCGTCGTAGAACAGCTCGGCCACTGGGGTTCTCCTTGGTGTACTGGTGTTGCTCCCACCGTACGGCGGGGTGCGGAAGGAAAGGTTCGGGGTCTCGGTATACGAGAGGGCGTGCCAGGTGTTACGCGCTGCGGTCGAGGGCGCGCAGGCTCCGGTCGGTGATGGAGCGCGAGCCGCGGCCGATCGCGATGGTGCCGGACTGGACGAGCTCCTTGATGCCGAACGGCTCCAGCATCTTGAGCATCGCCTCCAGCTTGTCGGCGGAGCCGGTGGCCTCGATGGTGACGGCCTCCGGGGAGACGTCCACGGTCTTGGCGCGGAAGAGCTGGACGATCTCGACGATCTGCGAGCGCGTCTCGTTGTCGGCGCGGACCTTGGCGAGCACCAGCTCGCGCTGGACGGCCGCGCCGGGCTCCAGCTCGACGATCTTCAGGACGTTGACCAGCTTGTTGAGCTGCTTGGTGACCTGTTCGAGCGGCAGGTCCTCGACATTCACCACGATGGTGATGCGGGAGATGTCGGGGTGCTCGGTGACGCCGACGGCGAGCGAGTCGATGTTGAAGCCGCGGCGCGAGAAGAGGGCGGTGATCCGGGCGAGGACACCGGGCTTGTTCTCGACGAGGACGGAGAGCGTGTGCTTGGTGGACATGGTGGGATTCCTTCTCCTGCGCTCTCTCAGTCTTCTTCGCTGTCGCCGAAGTCGGGGCGGACGTCCCGGGCGGCCATGATCTCGTCGTTGGAGGTGCCGGCGGCGACCATCGGCCACACCATGGCGTCCTCGTGGACGATGAAGTCGACCACGACCGGGCGGTCGTTGATCGCGTTCGCCTCCTCGATGCACTTGTCGAGGTCCTCGGGGCGCTCACAGCGGATGGCGTAGCAGCCCATCGCCTCGGACAGCTTGACGAAGTCCGGGATGCGGGTGCCCTTGTTCGGCGGGGTCTCGCCGTCGGGGCCCGCGTGCAGCACGGTGTTGGAGTAGCGCTGGTTGTAGAACAGCGTCTGCCACTGCCGGACCATGCCCAGGGCGCCGTTGTTGATGATGGCGACCTTGATCGGAATGTTGTTCAGGGCGCAGGTGGTCAGCTCCTGATTGGTCATCTGGAAGCAGCCGTCGCCGTCGATCGCCCAGACCGTCTGGCCCGGGGCACCGGCCTTGGCGCCCATCGCGGCGGGGACCGAGTAGCCCATGGTCCCGGCGCCGCCGGAGTTCAGCCAGGTCGCCGGCTTCTCGTACCGGATGTAGTGCGCGGCCCACATCTGGTGCTGGCCGACGCCCGCCGCGAAGATCGTGTCCGCGGGGGCGAGCTGACCGATCCGCTCGATGACCTGCTGCGGGGAGAGCGAGCCGTCCGCGGGCTGGTCGTAGCCGAGCGGGTAGGTCTCGCGCCAGCGGTTGAGGTCCTTCCACCAGGCGCTGTAGTCCCCGGTGTGACCCTCGCCGTGCTCCTTCTGCACGGCCTGGATCAGGTCGGCGATGACCTCGCGGGCGTCGCCCACGATCGGCACGTCGGCGACGCGGTTCTTGCCGATCTCCGCGGGGTCGATGTCCGCGTGGACGATCTTGGCGAACGGCGCGAAGCTGTCCAGGTTGCCGGTGACGCGGTCGTCGAAGCGGGCTCCGAGGGCGACGATCAGGTCGGCCTTCTGCAGCGCGGTGACGGCGGTGACCGCACCGTGCATGCCCGGCATTCCCACGTGCAGCGGGTGGCTGTCGGGGAACGAACCGAGCGCCATCAGGGTGGTGGTGACGGGCGCTCCGGTGAGCTCGGCGAGGACCTTCAGCTCGGCGGTGGCGCGGGCCTTCAGGACGCCGCCGCCCACGTAGAGGACGGGCCGCTTCGCACTCGTGATCAGCTTCGCGGCCTCGCGGATCTGCTTGGCGTGCGGCTTCGTCACCGGGCGGTAGCCGGGCAGGTCCTGCTGCGGCGGCCAGGTGAACGTCGTCTGCGCCTGGAGGATGTCCTTGGGGATGTCCACGAGGACCGGGCCCGGGCGGCCGGTGGAGGCGATGTGGAACGCCTCGGCGATCGCCTTCGGGATGTCCTCGGCCTTGGTGACCAGGAAGCTGTGCTTGGTGATCGGCATGGTGATGCCGACGATGTCCGCCTCCTGGAAGGCGTCGGTGCCGATCGCCTTGGAGACGACCTGGCCGGTGATCGCGACCAGCGGGACGGAGTCCATCATCGCGTCCGCGATCGGCGTCACCAGGTTGGTGGCACCCGGCCCCGACGTGGCCATGCACACCCCGACCTTGCCGGTGGCCTGCGCGTATCCGGTGGCCGCGTGACCCGCGCCCTGCTCGTGGCGGACGAGCACGTGGCGGACCCTGCTGGAGTCCATCATCGGGTCGTACGCGGGAAGGATCGTGCCGCCGGGGATGCCGAATACGGTGTCGACCCCGACCTCCTCAAGCGAGCGGATGAGGGACTTCGCACCCGTGACGTGCTCGACGGGGGCGGACTGCTGTCCTCCGGAACGGGGCCGCGGCTGCGGATGGTGGGCCCCGGTGGCCTGCTCGGTCATCGGCATTCTCTTCTCGATGCTGAGGGTTTTTGCGAGGTTTGTGCAGGGTGTTGCGGGTTGTCTGGCACGTGCGGCCTGTCCCGGTGCAACAAAAAACCCCTCGTGCCGGGAGGCAAGCGAGGGGAGCGCGCCGGGTGCGGTCGCTGGGATTCCGATGTCCGAACCGGTGGTCCCAGCTTCAGCCGACGCGCTTTCCAAGTACGAGAATTCGGGTGCGCATGGCACTGACCCTCCCCCCGGCGCCCAGTCACTGTCAAGTGGGTGGGACGGGAGTCTCATTATGTGAGCGCAGGGGTGGCCCGCCCACGAACACCGGCTCGATCGGCCCCAACGGAACCGGGTACTCCCCCGAGACCAGCGCACGGCGCAGCCGGTACTCGTCGAGGGGCCCGGAGAACGCCATGCCCTGCCCGTGCGTGCACCCCATCGACCGCAGCGCCACGACCTGTTCGGGCAGGTCGACGCCGTCGGCCACGGAGGTGAGCCCGAGGTCTCCGGCGATTCTGAGCAGCCCGCTGGTGATCTTGTGGAGCCGGGCCGACTCGACGACGCCCTCGACGAGCGACCTGTCCAGTTTCAGTACGTCGACGGGGAGTCGGCGCAGCGCGGTGATGGCCGCATAGCCGCTGCCGAATCCGTCCAGCGCGATCCGGACACCGAGCCTGCGCAGCGCGGTGAGGCGCCGCTCCAGCTCGTCGAGCGGCACCCTGGGGTCGCTGTCGGCGAGTTCGATGATGAGCGCACCGGAGGGCAGCCCGTGCCGGGTCAGCAGCGCCTCGATGGAGCCGAGCAGCATGGAGCGGTCGAGCAGTCTGCGCGCGGTGATCCGCACGGCCACCGGGACGGCGTGGCCGGTGTGCCCGCGCTCGGCGGCCTGCTCGACGGCCTCCTCCAGCATCCAGCGCCCCAGTTCGGCGGTGCGCTCGCTGTCGTCGGCCACCCGCAGGAACTCGGCGGGGGTGAACAGGATGCCCTGCGCGGAGCGCCAGCGGGCCTGCGCGGCGACCGACGTGATCCGGCCGTCGTCGAGCGACACGACGGGCTGGTGCAGCAGCGCGAACTCGCCGTCGTGCAGCGCCGTGCGCAGCCTCGTCGCCAGCTCGGCCTTGCGGACGACGTCGGCCTGCATCTGTGGCGCGTACAGCTCCACGCGCCCCTTGCCGGCCGCCTTGGCGCGGTACATGGCCAGGTCGGCGTTGCGCAGCAGCTCGCCCGCGGTGATCTCGGGCTCGGCGAACGAGACGCCGATGGAGGCGGCGACGCGCACATTGTCGTGCCCGTCGATGGAGTAGGGCTGGGAGAGCCTCATTCTCAGCCGGTCGGCCAGTTCGTAGATGTGCTGCTCCCTGGCGGTGTGGTCGCGGCTTCCGTCGCCGACGATCAGTGCCGCGAACTCGTCACCGCCGAGGCGAGCCGCGGTGTCTGAGGCACGTACGGAGTCGGCCAGCCTTCTTGCCGCCTGCACGAGCAGCTCGTCGCCCGCCTGGTGGCCGATGGTGTCGTTGACCTGTTTGAAGCCGTCGAGGTCGATGAAGAGCACGGCGGTGCCGCGGTCCGTGGCCCGCCGTCCGGTGAGGGCCTGGCTGACCCGCTTGGTGAACAGCGCCCGGTTGGGCAGGTCGGTGAGCGGGTCGTGCTCGGCGTTGTGCTGCAACTGGGCCTGGAGGCGCACCCTTTCGGTCACGTCTCTGCTGTTGAGGATCAGGCCGCCGTGGTGGCGGTTGATCGTGGACTCCACGTTCAGCCAGGAGCCGGTGCCGGAGCGGAAGCGGCACTCGATCCGGGTGGTGGGCTCCTCGGCATGGCTCGCGGCGAGGAACCTGCGCACCTCGTGCACCACCCGCCCGAGGTCCTCGGGGTGGATGATCGAGGCCAGTTCGGACCCGACGAGTTCTTCCGCGTCACGGCCGTAGACCCCGGCGGCGGCCGGGCTGACGTATCTCAGCACCCCGTTCGGCGCGGCGATCATGATGACGTCGCTCGAGCCCTGCACCAGGGACCTGAAGTGGTTCTCCTTCTGGGCCAGTTCCTGGGTGAGCGTGATGTTGTCCAGGAGCATGATGCCCTGGCGCACGACGAGGGCCAGGACGACGGTGCAGGCGGTGAAGAGCACGATCCGGTCGACGCTGTGCCCGTTCAGGACGTTGTAGAGGATTCCCAGGGTGCAGACGGCGGCGGCCAGATAGGGCGTGAGCGCCGCCAGCGAGCCCGAGATGGGCCGGGTCTGACTCACCTGGTAGCGCCGTCCCGCGCTCGCGGGGTGCTCCTCGCGGGACGTCGTGCCCCCGCCGCTCACCCAGGGCGCGTACGCCATCAGCAGCGAGCCGGCGAACCAGCCCGCGTCGAGGATCTCCCCCGAGCGGTACGTGGCGTGCAGCAGCGGCGAGGTGAACAGGGCGTCGCACATCACCGTGAGGGCGAGTGCGCCGATCGCCGTGTTCACCGCCGTGCGGTTGCCCGGTGAGCGCCGGAAGTGCAGGGCCAGGACCATGCTGACGAGCGCGATGTCGAGCAGCGGATAGGCGAGCGAGAGGGCGGTCCTGCTGACGCTCTGACCCTCGAACTCGGCGGTGTGCGCGAGGGCGAGGCTCCAGGAGAGCGTGATCAGGGAGCCGGCGATCAGCCACGCGTCGAGCCCGAGGCAGATCCAGCCCGCCTTCGTCATGGGCCGCTTGGCGAGAACCAGCAGGCCGATGATGGCGGGCGGCGCGAAGCAGAGGAAGAACACGTCGGCGAGGCTGGGACTGGGCACGGGCTCGTGGAGGACGAACTCGTACCAGCCCCACACCCCGTTGCCCAGCGCGGCCATGAGGGAGGAGAAGGCGAACAGGAGCCAGGCGGATCGAAAGCGGCTGCGCCGGCTGCGGGCGTACAGGAAGTTCGACACGGCCGCGGTGGCGGCCGCGACGCTCAGCCCGAAGTCGCCCATGAACAGGGCGATCCGGTCGGAGCCCCAGCCGAGCGCGGAGCCGACGGCGTATCCCGCGCAGACCAGGACGAGCAGCAGCTGCGAGCCCGCACCCATCCGGTGCCCGGGTGGCCGGGCGGACACCGGCCCGCCCGTGCGCAGCGGGGTGCCGAGGGCCGCGGCCGACGCCGCCTTGGCGGTCACCGGCCCGCCCCGGTCCGCCGGGCTGCCCCCACGTCCGTCTTGCCCTGCCCGGTCTGTGGATGCTTTCTGCGACCGCCGCGCGGTCCGCTCCGGTACGTATGACCCCTGCGGCTGCCGGTACTTCGCCCGTGCACGGGCGAACGTGAGGACCGGCGGACCAGCCGTCGACCCCGCCGCGTCGGATTGTGTGCCCATAGGCCGTGCATCGCCCGTCGCCCCCCTCGCAGTCCGTCACAAGTCCCCGGCGCCGCATGGTGCCGAGCGGCGCTGCCCCAGTCGGGACGATACACCAGTCTCGTCACTCAGGGACATAGTTCCTCTACTCTCCGTGACGACCAGCGACGATGGCGGCACGGGGTGCATCCGGGCGGGCGCGGAGCGTCAGCACCCGGGGGCGGGCGGTCGCACGGGTGGGTTCCGTGGGGCCGCGGGGACGCCCGTCGACAGCTGTCAGCCGACGGTGAGGACGAGGTTGTCGAGGGGCTTTCCGTCCGCGAACCGGTGCAGCTGGGCGGCGAGCAGCCGCTTGGCGCGGGGCAGGAAGGCGGACGTGGGTCCGCCGACGTGCGGGGAGATGAGCACCCCCGGAGCCTGCCACAACGGATGGTCCCGGGGCAGCGGTTCGGGGTCGGTGACGTCCAGCGCGGCGAGGATCCGGCCGTTGTCGACTTCCGCGAGCAGTGCCTTGGTGTCGACGACGGGGCCGCGCCCGACGTTCACCAGGAGCGCGCCGTCCTTGAGCCGGGCCAGGAAGTCCGCGCCCACGAGGCCGCGGGTGTCCTCCGTGAGCGGGGTGACGACGATGACGACGTCGGCCTCGGGCAGCAGGCCGGGCAGGTCGCCGAGCGCGTGCACCGGACCGCGCTCCGTGGCGCGGGCGGAGCGTGCGACGCGCACCACCCGCGCGACCTCGAACGGGACGAGCCGGTCCTCGATGGCGCTGCCGATGGCGCCGTATCCCAGGATGAGCACGGTCTTGTCGGCGAGCGCCGGACGGAATCCGGAGAGCCACTCGCCGCGTTCCTGGCCGCGCACGAAGTCGGGGATGCCGCGCAGCGAGGCGAGGGTGAGGGTGAGCGCGAGTTCGGCGGTGCTGGCGTCGTGCACCCCGCGCGCGTTGCACAACTGCACACCGGGGCGCAGGTACTTGAGCCCGCCCTGCACGTGGTCCACGCCCGCCGTGAGGGTCTGGACGGTGTGGACGGACGTCATCCGCGGCAGCGGGCGCACGGAGACCTCGGCGCCCTTCGCGTACGGAACGACGTAGAACGCGCAGTCGGCCGGGTCCGCCGGGAAGTCGGAGTCACCGTCCCAGAAGCGGTAGTCGAGCCCTTCGGGGAGCCCGGGAACCTCGTCGGCGGGGAAGGGGAGCCATACGTCACCAGTCATGGTCAGGAGGCTATGTCAGAGCGCCGCGGAGGCAGAGGTTAGGTTGGGGGCCTCAGCGAGGGAGGGTCACGGGCACGTGGAGCCAGGAGGTGCGCGCCGGTCGATCGGCGCCGCGGCGCTCGAGGTGGGCGCGGTCGGACTCGGTTGCATGCCGATGAGCTGGGCGTACACCGGCTCGCAGCGACGCGGGGAGGAGTCCCTGCGGGCGGTGCACGCGGCGTTGGACCGGGGGTGCTCGCTGCTCGACACGGCGGACATGTACGGGCCGTTCACCAATGAACTGCTGCTCGGCCGGGTCCTCAAGGAGCGGCGTGCGGACGCGTTCGTGTCGACCAAGGTGGGGCTGCTCGTCGGCGAGCAGCACATCGTCGCCAACGGCCGCCCGGGATATGTGCGGAGAGCCTGCGACGCGTCGCTGCGGCGGCTCCAGACGGACCGCATCGACCTGTACCAGCTGCACCGCGCGGACCCCGAGGTGCCCGTCGAGGAGACCTGGGGCGCGATGGCGGAGCTGGTGAGCGCGGGCAAGGTGCGCGCGCTCGGCCTGTGCGCGGTGGGAGCGCGGGCCACGCGCCGCGGCGGCCGGGACGGGCTGTATGCCGGAACGATTCGGCAGTTGGAGCGGATCCAGCAGGTCTTCCCGGTGAGCGCGGTGATGGCCGAGCTGTCGGTGTGGTCCCCGGAGGCACTCGCGGCGCTGCTGCCGTGGTGCACGGCGCGCGGTGTGGGCTTCCTGGCGGCGATGCCCCTCGGCAACGGCTTCCTGAGCGGGACGCTCACCCCGGGCCAGGGCTTCGAGCCCGACGACGTCCGGGCCCGGCACCCGCGCTTCACCGCCGAGATGATGGCCGCGAACCAGCCCGTCGTGGCGGGGCTGCGCCGGATCGCGGCGCGGCACGGCGCGGACGTGACGCCGGCCCAGGTGGCACTGGCCTGGGTGCTGGCGTGCGGGCGGAACGTCATCCCCGTACCGGGCACGAAGCACGAGCGGTGGGCGGCCGAGAACGCGGCGGCGGCGCACCTGTCGCTGACGGACGCCGACCTGGCGGAGATCGCGGGGCTGCCCCCGGCGCGGGGCTCCTGGGACTGATCCGGCCGGGTTCCGTGCGCGGAGATCGGGAACCCGGGCGGGCAGAGCGGAGTATGAACAGGAGAGCGCGCACATCCCGCGCCTCCCGTGTCGAAGGGACCCGACCGTGCCACGTCCAGCCGCCCGGCCCGCACTCGCCCTGGCCGCCTGCGCCGCGCTCCTGCTCACCGCGGGCTGCTCGTCCGGGGACGACGGCGGCCCGGGCGACGAGAGAACCCCGACCGGCCGGTCCGGTGCGGGCACGCCCAGCGCGTCCGGATCCTCGGACGCCGTGCCTCCGGCGAAGGGGTCGGTGCGCGTGGTGCGCACGGTCACCGAGAACCTGAAGTCACCGTGGGGGCTCGCCCCGCTGCCCGAGGGCGGTCTGCTCGTCTCGTCGCGTGACGAGGGGACGATCACCCGGGTGGACACGGACACCGGCAAGAAGACGGAACTGGGCTCGGTGCCCGGGGTCGCGCCGGCCGGCGAGGGCGGCCTCCTCGGTCTCGCGCTCTCCCCCGACTACGCGTCGGACCACATGGTCTACGCGTACTTCACGACGGCGTCGGACAACCGCGTCGCGCGGATGATCTACGACGCGAAGAAGCCGGCGGGCGAGCAGCTGGGCGCGCCGGACACGGTGTTCAAGGGCATCCCCAAGGGCACCAACCACAACGGCGGCCGGATCGCGTTCGGCCCCGACGACCTGCTCTACGTCGGCACCGGCGAGACGTACCACACCGAGCTGGCGCAGGACCGGAAGTCCACGGGCGGCAAGATCCTGCGGCTGACCCCGGAGGGGCAGCCCGCGCCGGGCAATCCCTTCGGCGACTCCCCCGTGTACTCCTACGGGCACCGCAACGTCCAAGGGCTCGCCTGGGACACGGACAAGCGGCTGTGGGCCTCCGAGTTCGGCCAGGACACCTGGGACGAGCTGAACAACATCGTGGCCGGTGACGACTACGGCTGGCCGGACGCCGAGGGCAGGAGCGGTGATGCCGCGTACCACGACCCGATCGCCCAGTGGCACACCTCGGAGGCGTCGCCCAGCGGCATCGCGTACGCGAAGGGGTCGATCTGGATGGCGGGCCTGCGGGGCGAGCGGCTGTGGCGGGTGCCGCTCGACGGCACGAAGGCGGCGCACGATCCCCAGGCGTTCCTCAAGGGCGAGTACGGGCGGCTGCGCACGGTGGTCGCGGCGGGCGGCGACAGGCTGTGGCTGGTGACGAGCGAGACCGACAGCCGGGGCACGCCGGGCAAGGGCGACGACCGGATCCTGGAGCTGGAGGTCAGCTGACCTCGTCGTCCTCGGCGGTGGCGGGGGTCCGCGGGCGCGGCGGGCGGACGGTGACCTTGCCCGAGGTGAGGTCTATCGGGCCGCGGCCCGGGTCGCCGTCGTTGAGGTCGACGCGGGTCAGCTCCAGGCGCTTGCGCTCGTCGTTCGTGTGCTTGCGGCTGGGCGAGAAGATCTCCTCGAACATGTTGAACACGGTGCGCCTCCCTGGCTCGTCCGGCCGAGCTCCGCCGTCCAGCGTACGACAGGGCCCGGCCGGGGGGCTCAGCTACGGACGGCCGGGAAGAGACGCAGCCGGTGGGCGAGCGCGGCGGCCTCGCCGCGGCCCGCCACGCCCAGCTTGGCCAGGATGTTGGAGACGTGGACGCTGGCGGTCTTCGGCGAGATGAACAGCTCCTCGGCGATCTGCCGGTTGCTGCGGCCCGCGGTGACCAGGCGCAGCACGTCGCGCTCGCGGCTGGTCAGACCCAGCTCCTCGGCGGGATCGGCGGGAGCGTCGCGGCGCGGCGCGTCACGGGTGAGGCCGATCCGGGCGCGCTGGGCGAGCAGGGCGACGGACTCGGCGAGCGGGCGGGCGCCGAGGTGGCTCGCGACCGCGGCGGCGAGGCGGAGCAGCTCGGTGGCGCGCTCGCGGTCGTCGCCCTCGGCGCGGGCCAGCAGGGACGCGGCGAGCCGGTGCCGGGCGCGGGCCAGGTCGTAGGGGCGGTCGAGGGGTTCCAGCACGGTGACCGCGGCGGACCAGTCGTCGGGGGTGTCGCGGCCCTCCGCGCGCAGCAGCTCGGTGCGGACCCACTGGTCGTGGGCGAGCCAGAGTGGGACGGGGGTGGCCTGCTGCGCGGCAGCGGTCCGGATCCGGGCGACGGCCTCGGCGCGACCGGCGTCGGCGGCGGGCAGCCCGCGGGCGTCGGCCTCGGCCTCGGCGGCGGTGCGCAGCATCGGCCACAGATAGCGGTGGCTGGAGGGCGGCAGCCCGGCGTCGACGATCCGGGCCAGTTCGGCGCGGGCGTCGAGCAGGCGGCCCTGGGCGGCGGCCAGCTCGATCGCGCGGTGGGCGATCGGCAGGTCGTACTGCGGCTGGGGATCGTGGGTGCCGATGTAGCGCTGCGCGGCGGCGAGCTGCCGGGTCGCCTCCTGGAAGGCGCCGCGCCCGACGGCGACGGCGGCCAGCTGGGTCAGGGACGTGGCGCGCGGCTTGTCGCTCAGGCAGAAGCCGCGGGCCCACTCGGCCGCCTCGACGGCCTCGTCCCAGCGCCCCAGGGAGACCAGGGACTCGGACTTGTTGGAGATGATCCAGCCCTTGGTGTCGGTGAGGCCGTGGCGGTGGGAGAAGGCGATGCCCTCGTCGCAGATGCGCACGGACTCGGCGGAACGGCCGGCGCTCTCCAGGGCGGAGGGCAGGTTGACGTTCACGTTGTTGATCCGGGCCATCAGGCCGAGCCCCATGGAGCGCTCGCGCACCTCGTACAGCTCGGTGAAGCCCTGCTCGACGGAGCCCGCGTCGACGAGGAGCCCGCCGCGCACCAGGCGGGCGTGCAGCTCCACCTCCTGGTCGCCGACCATGCGCGCGTACTCCACGGCCCGCTCGGCGGCGGCGAGGGTCTCGGCGCCCGGGCGGTGCAGCATGCCCCAGGCGGCGGCGTGTGCGAGGACCTCGGCGTGCACGGCGGACGGCGGCAGTCCGCGGACCAGCTCCTGCGCCTTGGCGATCTCGTCCCAGCCGTTGCCCCGGGCGATGTGGGAGATGATCCGCGAGCGCTGGAGCCAGAACCAGGCGGCGAGCAGGGGGTCGCCCGCGCCGTCGGCAGCGGCGTCCTCCAGGATGCGGATCGCGCGCTTGCCGATCTTCAGGGCGCGCTCCCGCTCCCCGCACAGCCGGCCCGCGTCGGCGGCCTCGGCCATCAGGTCGAGGAAGTCGAGCCGGGTCTCGGCGGGATCGCAGCCGCAGGAGCGGTAGGCCGAGGAGTAGTCGCCCATGCGGAGGGCGGCGCGGATCTCCTGCGGGGTCCCGTCCCACAGCTCCATCGCCCGCTCCAGGAGCCGCAGTTGCTCGGCGTAGGCGTGCCGGCGGCGGGCCTCCACGGAGGCGTCGAGCACGGCGGGCAGCGCCTTGGCCGCGTCGTGGGCGTGGTACCAGTAGCTGGCCAGGCGCATCACGCGGGAGTCGGCGGGGACCAGCGCCGGGTCGGCCTCGAGGGCTTCGGCGTAGCGGCGGTTGATGCGGGAGCGCTCGCCGGGCAGCAGGTCGTCGCTGACCGCCTCGCGGACCAGGGAGTGGCGGAAGCGGTAGCCGTCGCCGTCGGCGCTGGCGAGCAGGATGTTGGCGCCGACGGCGGCGCGGAGCGCCTCGATGAGTTCGTCGGCGCCGAGCCCGGCGACGGCTTCGAGCAGCGGGTACTCGACGGTGGAGCCGCCCTCGGCGCAGATCCGGGCGATGCGCTGGGCGGACTCGGACAGGGACTCGACGCGGACGAGCAGGACGTCGCGCAGGGAGTCGGTGAGGCCGGTGGCACAGCCCTCGGCCGCGGAGACGGCCAGTTCCTCGACGAAGAACGCGTTGCCGTCGGAGCGGCGGAAGATGTCGTCGACGACCGAGCGCTCGGGTTCGGCGGCGATGATCCCGGCGATCTGGCGGGCCACCTCGTCGCGGGTGAGCCGCCCCAGTTCGATCCGGGTGACGGTGCGCAGCCGGTCCAGCTCGGCGAGCAGGGGGCGCAACGGGTGGCGGCGGTGCACGTCGTCCGCGCGGTAGGTGGCGACGACGGCGAGGCGGCCGCTGCGCAGGGTGCGGAAGAGGTAGGCCAGCAGATGGCGGGTGGAGGCGTCCGCCCAGTGCAGGTCCTCCAGGACGACCACGACGGTGCGCTCGGCGGCGACCTGTTCGAGGAGGCGGGCGGTCAGTTCGAAGAGCAGCGCGGTGGCGCTCTCGTCGCCGCGGCCGTCGCGGCCCCGGACCAGGCCGTCACCCAATTCGGGCAGGATGCGGGCCAGTTCGTCCTCGCGTCCGGCGGCGGCCCGGTCCAGCTCGTCGGGCAGGGCGCGGCGCAGGGCGCGCAGGGCGGTGGAGAAGGGGGCGAACGGCAGGCCGTCGGCGCCGATCTCGACGCAGCCGCCGGTGACGACGACGGCGCCCCGCGCGCAGGCGCTCGCGGCGAACTCCTCGACGAGCCGGGTCTTGCCGACGCCGGCCTCACCGCCGAGCAGCAGGGCCTGCGGCTCGCCGGCGGCGGCGCGGCCGAGGGCGGTGTGCAATGTGCCCAGTTCGTCGGCGCGGCCGACGAACACCGGGCTGACGGACCTGGTCTCCACGTCGCCGAGCATCGCACACGCGTCTGACAGCCCGGCAGTGTTTTCCGCCGTGAGCGTGGAGAAGGGGAGGACGGCCGCGGTGCCGTCCTCCCCTTCCACCCGGTCCCCGATGTCTCCGGGGCGGGGCACGCTGTTCACGCCGTACGGGCGAAGCCCGAGCGACGCGGACCGCCGGTACTCACCGGTCCCTCCGCGTCCATGGCGGTGGAACTCCGCTCCGCCCTGCGGGCCTTGCGGCCCGCGAGAGCGGCCCGCGCCCGACGGTGCTCGTCCGCCTGCCGGATGAGTTCGGCGGAGCGGATCTGGTGCATCTCGTACTCGAACATCTCGTCTCCCTGGTGACGATCGCCGTTGCTCTCGCGGTGTCTTCCGCGATGCCTCAACTCTCGTTTCCCAGGGGGGTGCGGCACATCGGGAGAGTGCCGCATCTCCGGGTCCCGGGATGCCTTATGCGGCTCCCGGAGATCCTTAGGTCCCGCGTAAGGGCCTTAGGAGATGCCTCAGCTGGTCTTGGGCAGCCCGAGGAGGAGGTCCGAGTACTTGGCGACGGCGAGCAGCAGTCCCAGGACGCCGAGCGAGACCCCGGCCCAGGCCACGGACTTGATCCAGACCGCCTGCGGTCGGCCGGGCGTCCCGAAGGCGGGCCTGGCCAGGACGAACGCGCCGACGATCAGCGCGATCAGGGAGAAGACGCCGCCGACCACGGCGGCGGCGTGCCAGGAGTCGCCGTAGACCTCGGAGACCTGGGTGGCGACGCTGGCGGACTGCGAGGTGTTGAGCTGGCCGATGAGGGACTCACGGGCCGAGGCGACGGTGCCGAGCCAGCTGCCGCTCATCGCGACGACGCCGAGGGCGACGGAGACGATGGCGGCCGCTCCCTGACCGACCCCGGAGGGGCGGTCCGCCGCGGCGTTCTCCTCGGCCAGCCGGGCGAGTTCGGCCTCGGCGGCCGCCTCCGCGGCGGCATCGTCGTCCTCGGTGGCCCCGGCCTCGGGGGCGGTGGACCCGGTGGCGGTGGCCTCGGGCTCGGTGGCCTCGGTGGCCCCGGCGGTCTCCTGGGAGGGGGCGTCCTCCTCCCGGATCTCTGCGTCGCGCTGCGCGTCAGTCTTCGTAGTCATGCTGCGCACCGTACGGACGCAGTCTGAGAGGTCTCTTAACGTTCCTTGTGCGCGTCACGTGCGCTGCGCCACTCCGGGGCGAGCAGCGACCAGACCTCCAGGTCATGGCGCTTTCCGCGCCATTCATGCGCCTCGCGGCGCACGCCGTCCTGCCGGAAACCGAGACGCTCGGCCACCTTCAGACTCGCGACATTCCCGGACGCGGCCACCCATTCCACCCGGTGGATGCCGCGCTCCTCGACGACCCACTCCAGCAGGACGCGCATCGCCCGTGTGATCAGGCCGCGCCCGGTCGCCGTCGGCTCCAGCCAGCAGCCGACCTCGGCATTGCCCGTCGCGGCGTCGAAGTTGAGCGTGAGCACCCCGCCGACCAGCCGTCCGTCCAGCCAGATGCCGTGGTACGAGCCCGTGTCCGCGGCCCGCATGTCGGTGTAGCGCTGGAGGGTGCCGCGCGCCGAGTCCACGTCCGTGACCTGCGAGCCGAACGGGATGAACTGTCCGATGAACTCCCGTCCGCGCTCCAGGTTCGCCAGGAACTCCTCGGCGTGCCAGGTCTCCAGGGGCCGCAGTTCGGCGCCCTCGTCACCGAGCGGGATCGCGTACATCGGACTCCTTCGTCTGTCGCTGTCCGGGCAGGGTCACCTTCTCATGGGCCGCGCGGCACTCCGGCGGCTCGATGCTGATGCGGGGCAGGATCCTGGCGAGCCACCGGGGCAGCCACCAGTTCGCGCCGCCCAGCAGGTGCATCAGGGCCGGCACCAGCAGCGTGCGCAGGATGAAGGCGTCCACGGCGACGGCCACCGCGAGCGCGATGCCGAACATCGCGATGACCCGGTCGCCGCTGAGCACGAAGGCGAGGAAGACCGAAATCATGATCACGGCGGCCGAGTTGATCACGCGGCTGGTCTCGGCGAGGCCGACCCGCACGGCCCGCCGGTTGTCACCGGTCTCCAGCCATTCCTCGTACATCCGGCTGACCAGGAAGACCTGGTAGTCCATGGAGAGCCCGAAGAGGACCGAGACCATGATCACGGGCAGGAAGGGCTCGATCGGCCCGGCCGCGCCGAGGCCCAGCAGCTCGCTCCCCCAGCCCCACTGGAAGATCGCGACCACGACCCCGAAGGCGGAACAGACGGCGGCGATGTTCATGGCCGCCGCCTTCAGCGGGATGCCGAGGGACCGGAACGCGAGCAGCAGCAGGAGGCAGCCGAGCCCGACCACGGCGCCCACGAACAGCGGCAGCTTGCCGACGATGACCTCGGCGAAGTCGTCGTAGCTGGCGGTGACCCCGCCGATCTGGACGTCCAGCCCGGACCGCGGCACGACGTCCGCGCGCAGGTCGTCGACGAGGTCGCTGGTCGCCCGCGACTGCGGGGCGGAGGCGGGCACGACGGTGAGGTACGCGGCCGAGTCGTCGCCGTTGTACGTGATCGGGGAGACGGCCGCGACGCCGTCGGTGGTCCGCAGTTCGCCGGCCAGCGCCTGGACCTCGGCCTTGTCCCGGGCTCCGTCGATCTCGGTGACGAGGGTGAGCGGGCCGTTGACCCCGGGGCCGAAACCGTCGGCCAGCAGGTCGTAGGCCTGCCGGGTCGTCGCGGTCTTCGGGTTGTTGCCCTGGTCGGAGGTGCCGAGGTGGAGGGAGAGGGTGGGCAGCGCGAGGACCGTGATCACGGCGAGCGCGAGCCCGCCGAGCAGCTTGGGGTGGCGCTCGACGAACGCGGCCCAGCGGGCGGCGAGCCCCGTGGGCAGCTCCGGCTCGGGCCCGTGCTCGGCGAGGCGGCGCCGCTCCCGGCGGGACAGGGCGCGCGTCCCGATGAACGAGAGCAGCGCGGGCAGCAGGGTCACCGACGCGGCGACGGTGAGCAGGACGGTGACGGAGGCGGCGATGGCGACGCCGTTGAGGAAGCTCAGGTTCAGCAGCAGCATGCCGAGCAGGGCGACGCAGACGGTCGCGCCCGCGAAGACGACGGCGCGCCCGGTGGTGGCGACGGCCCGTTCGGCGGCGACCGCCACCGGCAGCCCGCGCTTGAGGCCCTTGCGGTGCCGGGTCACGATGAACAGCGCGTAGTCGATGCCGACGCCGAGCCCGACCAGCATGCCGAGCATCGGGGCGAAGTCGGCCACGGTCATGGCGTGCCCGAGCAGCACGATTCCGGCGTACGCCGTCCCGACGCTCACCAGGGCGGTGGCGATGGGCAGCGCGGCGGCGGCGAGCGAGCCGAAGGCCAGGAAGAGGACGACGGCGGCGACCACCACACCGATCACCTCGGACAGGTGCGCCGAGGTCGACTCGGTGAGGGCGACGGCGCTGCCGCCGAGCTCCACCTCCAGACCGTCGGGCCCGTGCGCCTCGGCGTCCTCGGCCGTGTCGACGACCGCCCGCGCCTGGGCGACCGGGATGTTGTCGGCCTGCTCGTCGAAGGTGACGGTCGCGTACGCGGTGTGCCCGTCGGCGCTGATCAGGTCGGCGCCCCGGCCGTCGTACGGCGAGACGACGGAGGAGACCCCCGGCAGTGCGGCGATCTCGTCGAGGGTGTTGCTCATGGTCTTCTCGACGTCGGCGGCCCGGACGGTCGAACCCTCGATGTGCCAGACGACGGTGTCGCTGTCGCCGCCGAGCCCGGAGAAGTTCTCGTCGAGGAGCCGGGTGGCGCGGCCGGACTCGGTGCCCGGTGCCTCGTAGTCGTTGGAGTACGCGGACCCGGCGACCGCGGCGGCCGCACCGGTACCGACGAGCGCGATCAGCCACAGCAGGAGGACGACGAGCCGGTGGCGGACGCACCAGCGGGCGAGGGTGGCCACAGGCGTGCTCCCAGGTGGTTCATGGATCTTTGCCAGGGAGCAGCCGCGCAAAAGGGACGAGCCCGCAAAGAACACGTGAGCAGTGGCCAGTCACTCTTACAGGCAAACGTGATCGTTTGTCGCTTTCGTGTCCTTACTCACAAGGTGTCCCGCGACCTCACAGCTCGTTCTCAGCCGAGGAGTTGGAGCCCCGCCCACAGCGCCGTGGTGGACAGCAGGAGCGTCACGGGAACGGTGAGCAGTCCGAGCCGCGTGAAGTCGCCCAGCTCGGGCTCGGTGCCGTGGGCGTGCACGATGCGCCGCCACAGCAGGGTGGCGAGCGAACCGACGTACGTGAGGTTGGGGCCGACGTTGACGCCGATGAGCGCGGCGAGGACCGGGCCCGGGCCCGCGGGGGCGACGGCCGGGAGCAGGGCGAGGGTCGCGGGCAGGTTGTTGATCAGGTTCGCGAGGAGCGCCGCGACCGCGGTGACGGCGAGCAGCGCGGGCAGCGAGGAGCCGCCGGGCAGGACGTGGCCGATGAGGTCGCCGAGTCCGTTGTCGACGACCGCCTTGACGATGACGCCGAGCGCGAGGACGAACAGGCAGAACGGCAGGTTCGCCGACTTCAGCAGCTCGCCCGGGGTGGAGTCCCGCCGGGCGAGAGCTCGCGCGCCGAGCACGACGGCGCCGGCGAGGGCGGCCCACACCGGCTCGATGCCGGCGAAGGAGGTGACGGCGAACCCGGCCAGTGTCAGCGCGAGAACGGTCAGCGTGAAGACGGGGACGCCGGGCGGCTCCGTCTCGTCCGGGGCGTGCGCCGGGGCGGCCAGGTCGTCGGCGAAGTACCGGCGGAAGACCAGGTATTCGATGCCGATCGCGACCAGCCAGGGCAGCACCATGAGCCCGGCGAAGCGGGTGAAGGTGAGTCCGCTCGCGGTGAGGGCCAGCAGATTGGTGAGGTTGGAGACCGGCAGCAGGAGCGACGCGGAGTTGGCCAGGTGGGCGCTCGCGTAGACGTGCGGGCGCGGGCGGGCGCCGATCCGGGCGGCGGTGGCGAAGACGACCGGGGTGAGCAGGACGACGGTGGCGTCCAGGCTCAGGACGGCGGTGATGCCCGCGGCGACGGCGAAGACGCCGCCGAGCATGCGGGTGGGGCTGCCCTTGCAGGCGCGCGCCACGGCGTCGCCCGCGGCCCTGAACAGGCCCTCGTCGGCGCAGAGCTGCGCCAGCAGCAGGATCGCGGCGAGGAAGCCGACGACGGGGAGCAGGTCCTTGGTCTCGGACCAGGCGTGCTCCGGAGTGACCGTGCCGGTGGCGATCGCGAGGGCCGCCGCGGGCACGGCGACGACGGCCTCGGGCCAGTTGCGGGGACGCGACACGGCGAAGGCCAGAGTGACGGCGAGAAGGGCGAGGGGGATCAGCACATTCGAGCCTCTCCGGCGATTGAGGAGCGGGGTCCGGGGCGGAGCCCCGAGAGGGTGCGGGCAGCGGCCCGCACCCTCTCGTTCCGGTCAACCGACGGAGTCGACGTCAGCCTTCGCTGACGCCCAGCTTCTCCAGGATCAGTTCCTTGACGCGGGCCGCGTCGGCCTGACCCCGGGTCGCCTTCATGACGGCGCCCACGAGGGCTCCGGCGGCGGCGACCTTGCCGGACTGGATCTTGGCGACGATGCCGGCGTTGCCCGCGATCGCCTCGTCCACGGCCGTGTTCAGCGCGCCCTCGTCCGAGACGACCTTCAGGCCGCGCTTCTCGACGACCTCGTCCGGGGTGCCCTCGCCCTTGAGGACACCGTCGATGACCTGGCGGGCGAGCTTGTCGTTGAGGTCGCCCTTGGCGACCAGCTCCGACACCCGGGCCACGTACTCGGGCGTGATGGGCAGTTCGCCGAGTTCGACGCCCTGCTCGTTGGCGTTGCGCGCCAGCTCGCCCATCCACCACTTGCGGGCGGACGTCGAGTCGGCACCGGCGTTGATCGTCGCGACGATCGGGCCGATGGCGCCGGCGTTGCGGATCGACTGCATGTCGTGGGCGGAGATCGCCCACTCCTCGATCAGCCGGTTGCGCTGCGCGAGCGGCAGCTCGGGCAGCTCGGACCGGAGCGCCTCGACCCACTCGCGGGACGGGGCGACCGGGACCAGGTCGGGCTCCGGGAAGTACCGGTAGTCCTCGGCGTTGTCCTTGATGCGGCCCGAGGTGGTGGAGCCGTCCTCCTCGTGGAAGTGACGGGTCTCCTGCACGATCGTGCCGCCCGAGTTCAGCACCGCGGCGTGGCGCTGGATCTCGAAGCGGGCGGCGCGCTCGACGGAACGCAGCGAGTTCACGTTCTTCGTCTCGGAGCGGGTGCCGAACTTCTCGGTGCCGTTCGGACGCAGCGACAGGTTCACGTCGCAGCGCATCTGGCCCTTGTCCATGCGGGCCTCGGAGACGTCGAGCGCCTTGATGACCTCGCGCAGCTCGGCGACGTACGCCTTGGCGACCTCGGGGGCCCGCTCGCCCGCGCCCTCGATGGGCTTGGTGACGATCTCGATGAGCGGGATGCCGGCGCGGTTGTAGTCGAGCAGCGAGTGCGAGGCGCCCTGGATGCGGCCGGTGGCACCGCCGACGTGCGTCGACTTGCCGGTGTCCTCCTCCATGTGGGCGCGCTCGATCTCCACGCGGAAGACCTCGCCGTCCTCCAGCTGCACGTCGAGGTAGCCGTTGAAGGCGATCGGCTCGTCGTACTGGGAGGTCTGGAAGTTCTTCGGCATGTCCGGATAGAAGTAGTTCTTCCGGGCGAACCGGCACCATTCGGCGATCTCGCAGTGCAGCGCGAGGCCGATCTTGATGGCCGACTCGACGCCGATCTCGTTCACGACCGGCAGCGCGCCGGGCAGACCGAGACAGGTCGGGCAGGTCTGACTGTTGGCGTCCTGCTTCAGCTCGGTGGAGCAGCCGCAGAACATCTTCGTCTTCGTGCCGAGTTCGACATGGACCTCAAGGCCCATGACGGGGTCGTACGCCGCGAGGGCTTCCTCGTACGACACCAGGTCAGTCGTGGCAGTCACGGTGAAACTTTCCCTCTCAGCCCAACAGGACGTCGTCGTCGCCGAGCTTCTTCAGCTCCCGGAACAGCAGCGCCAGACCGGTGGCGATGGCGACGGCGGAGACCGCGGCGTCGACCAGCCGGAGCGTGTCGTTGTCCTTCCGGGCCATCCGGGCCTGCTTGACCACGCCGACCGCGCCGAAGGCGGTCGTGGCGATCGACAGGTACGCGCCGGGCTTGGACTTCTTGAAACCCTTGGCCTTGGCAGTCATGGGACTCACAGCGACGGTGCCTCCTCGAGCAGCGGGTGCCCCCACTTTTCCACGAAGGCGGCCTCGACGGCGGCGCCGACCTTGTACAGCCGGTCGTCCTTCATGGCGGGGGCGATGATCTGCAGGCCGACGGGCAGGCCGTCCTCCGGCGCGAGGCCGCAGGGCAGCGACATGGCGGAGTTGCCGGCCAGGTTGGTCGGGATGGTGCACAGGTCCGCGAGGTACATCGCCATCGGGTCGTCGGCGCGCTCGCCGATCGGGAAGGCGGTGGTCGGCGTCGTCGGCGAGACGATGACGTCCACGCTCTCGAAGGCGGCCTCGAACTCACGGGTGATGAGGGTGCGGACCTTCTGGGCACTGCCGTAGTACGCGTCGTAGTAGCCGGAGCTCAGCGCGTACGTGCCCAGGATGATGCGGCGCTTGACCTCGTCGCCGAAGCCGGCCTCGCGGGTCAGCGCGGTGACCTCCTCGGCGGAGTGCGTGCCGTCGTCGCCGACCCGCAGGCCGTAGCGCATGGCGTCGAACCGGGCCAGGTTCGAGGAGCACTCCGACGGAGCGATCAGGTAGTACGCGGACAGCGCCAGGTCGAAGCTCGGGCAGTCCAGCTCGACGATCTCGGCGCCGAGCGACTTCAGCAGCTCGACGGACTCGTCGAAGCGCTGCACGACGCCGGCCTGGTAGCCCTCGCCGCGGAACTGCTTGACGACGCCGACCCGCATGCCCTGCACCGAGCCGTTGCGCGCGGCCTCGACGACCGGCGGGACCGGAGCGTCGATGGACGTGGAGTCGAGCGGGTCGTGACCGGCGATCGCCTCGTGCAGCAGCGCCGCGTCCAGGACCGTACGGGCGCAGGGCCCGCCCTGGTCGAGGGAGGACGAGAACGCGACCATGCCGTAGCGGGAGACGCCGCCGTACGTGGGCTTGACGCCGACGGTGCCGGTGACGGCGGCGGGCTGGCGGATGGAACCGCCGGTGTCCGTGCCGATGGCGAGCGGCGCCTGGTAGGCGGCGAGCGCGGCGGACGAGCCGCCGCCGGAGCCGCCCGGGATACGGGTGAGGTCCCACGGGTTGCCGGTCGGGCCGTACGCGCTGTTCTCGGTGGAGGACCCCATGGCGAACTCGTCCATGTTGGTCTTGCCGAGGATGACGACGTCGGCGGCCTTCAGGTTCTTGACCAGCGTGGCGTCGTACGGCGGGATCCAGCCCTCGAGGATCTTGGAGCCGACCGTGGTCGGGATGCCCTCGGTGGTGAAGATGTCCTTCAGCGCGAGCGGGACGCCGGCCAGCGGGCCCAGCTTCTCGCCCGCGGCGCGCTTGGCGTCGACGGCGGCGGCCTGCTTCAGCGCGCCCTCCCGGTCGACGTGCAGGAACGCGTTGACCTTCTCGTCGACGGCCTCGATACGGGCCAGGTGGGCCTCGGTGACCTCGACGGCCGTGAGTTCACCGGACGCGATCTTCGCGGCGATCTCGGCGGCGGTGAGCTTGATGATGTCCGTCATGGTGGTTAGTCCTCCCCCAGGATCTGCGGCACCTTGAAACGCTGCTGCTCCTGGGCCGGGGCGCCGGAGAGCGCCTGCTCGGGGGTGAGCGACGGACGGACCTCGTCCGCGCGCATGACGTTCGTCAGCGGCAGCGGGTGGGAGGTCGGCGGTACGTCTTGGTCGGCGACCTCGCTGACGCGGGCGACCGCGCCGATGATGTCGTCGAGCTGGCCTGCGAAGTGGTCGAGCTCTTCGGGCTTCAGCTCCAGACGCGCCAGCCGGGCGAGGTGGGCGACCTCCTCGCGCGTGATGCCAGGCATGCAGCGATCCTCTGGGGTGAGTGTGTGTGGTTTGGGCTCAATCCTATGGGTGCCCGGCGTGTGCCTGGTAAACGGTTGTCTCCGACTGACGGCCGGTGGGGCTTCTCGCGCAGTTCCCCGCGCCCCTGAAGCGAGCGGAGCTCGCCCTCAGGGGCGCGGGTTTCTTGGGCCCATCAGCGCACAGATCAGGACCGGCCGCCACCGGGG
>NZ_JBEOYI010000010.1:0-270100 GCF_040297005.1 Streptomyces sp. NPDC001904
CCCCCATCTTCGACCTGGTCGACTACGGCGTCGTGGGCGACCTCTTCGACGTCGTGCCCCAGCTCACCGAAGAGGTCAAGACCCGCAAGGGCTGAACCTGTTCGGCCGAGAACGGCCGCCGACGGGGCCGCGTGGTGTTCTGCACCGCGCGGCCCCGTCCGCGTACCGGGACCCGGGAAGATGACCATTGACCTGGACTACGACGACGGTTAACTTCGCTATACGGATTGTTGATTCCGTGAAGTGGAAACATTGAGCGTATGGAGGGTGCACGAATGGGTCAGCAGGAGAAGGTGTCGACGAGCCTCGCGGGCGCGGTCAGCGAGGGCATCAGCGCCTCACTCGCCCCGGTCGACGCGGAGCTCGCGCGCCGGTACCCGGGAGACCCCGGCACCCGCCAGCCGGTCCACACGGTCTACGTCCCCGGTGACGCCTTCGACGCGGGCACCCTGCGCTCCTGGGGCGACCAGGCGCTCGCGCAGCTCGACGAGCACGCGCCGGACGCCGCGTCGTTCGCCGCCGTCCTCGGCCTCTCCGACGACCTCGCCGAGCCCGTCTACAGCCGCGTACGCGCGAAGCTGGAGCGGGAGCCCGTCGAGGACCTGCGGGTCGACTTCGAGGACGGCTACCGGCCCGCATCCTCGGCCGACGAGGACGAGACGGCCGCGCGGGCCGCGCGCGTGATCGCCGAGGCGTACACGAACGGCACGGCCGCCCCGTACATGGGCATCCGCATGAAGTGCATGGAGGACGCCGTCCGCGACCGCGGCATCCGCACCCTCGACATCTTCCTCACCGGTCTCATGGAGCACGGGGGCCTGCCCGAAGGCCTGGTCCTCACGCTGCCCAAGGTCACGTACCCGGAGCAGGTCACGGCCATGGTCCGGCTTCTCGAGGCCTTCGAGAAGCAGCACGGCCTCGACGCCGGGCGGCTCGGGTTCGAGATCCAGATCGAGACCAGCCAGTCCATCCTCGCCGCCGACGGCACCGCCGCGGTGGCCCGCATGATCGACGCCGCCGAGGGCCGCGCGACCGGACTGCACTACGGCACCTTCGACTACAGCGCCTGCCTCGGCGTCTCCGCCGCGTACCAGGCCAGCGACCACCCCGCCGCCGACTACGCGAAGGCCGTCATGCAGGTCGCCGCCGCCGGTACCGGGGTGCGGGTCTCCGACGGCTCCACGAACGTGCTGCCGGTCGGGCCCACCGCGAAGGTCCACGACGCCTGGCGCCTGCACTACGGCCTGACCCGCCGCGCCCTCGCCCGCGCCTACTACCAGGGCTGGGACATGCACCCGGGTCACATCCCGACCCGCTACGCGGCCGTGTTCGCCTTCTACCGCGAGGGCTTCGAGCAGGCCGCCGCCCGCCTCGCCGCCTACGCCAGCCAGTCCACCGGCGACATCGCCGACGAGCCCGCCACCGCCAAGGCCCTCGCCGGGTACCTGCTGCGCGGCCTGGACTGCGGCGCCCTCGACAACGGCGAGGTCGCCCGCCGCGCCGGCCTGACCCGCGCCGATCTGGAGGGCTACGCGGCCCCGCGCCGCGGCGACCTCACGGCGACCGCCGAGTAGGACGCGTCCGCGCACACACGACCTCTGCCCTTTCCCGGTGACGGCCGGGGGAGGGCAGCGGTCGTGCGGTCAGCCGAGCAGGGCGGGCAGTTCGCGCATGTCGTGGAAGACGACGGTGTCCACCCCCTCCAGCTGTCCGGCGGGGGTGAGCCCGCCGGCGTACCCGAAGGAGCGCATGCCCGCCGAGCGGGCGGCCCGTACACCGGGTCCGCTGTCCTCGATCACCGCGCAGGCCGCCGGGTCGACGCCCATGCGCCGGGCGGCGTGCAGGAAGAGGTCGGGAGCGGGCTTGCCCCGGCCGACCTCCGAGGCGCTGAAGATCCGTCCCGCGAAGTGGTCGTACAGTCCCGTGCGGCCCAAGGTGTGCCGCATCTTGTCGTGCGAGCCGCTGGAGGCCACACAGGTCGGCAGGGTGATGCCGTCGAGCGCCTCGCGGATCCCGTCGACGGCTACCAGGCCGGAGTCCACCGCCTCCCGGTGGAGCTCCTCGAACCGCTTCGACCACAGCGCGGCCCTCTCCTCACCCAGCCGAGCGGCGACCTGCGCACGGATGTCGGCGTGCGAGCGCCCGATGAACCGGGCGACGACGTCCTGCGCCGTCAGCGGCCGGCCCAGCTCGCCGCCGAGGGCGACCTGCACGGCGACAGCGAGGCGTTCGCTGTCGACCAGCACTCCGTCGCAGTCGAACATCACGAGTTCGAAGGGCCTGATCATCTCCGCAGCACAGGGAGTGGCGACCGGAGCGGATCCGGCCGCCCGGGTCAACGCTCAGGCAGCGGGCGGCAGTTCGCCCGAGCCGCGGCGGATCAGACGGGTCGGCAGTTCGATGCGCTCCGGCAGCAGCGTCGCCCCGTCCAGCTGCCGGAACAGCCGCTCGGCCGCGGTGCGGCCCAACTGCGCGGCGTCCTGCGCCACCACTGTCACGCCCGGCTGGAGCAGATCGCCGAGCTCGATGTCGTCGAAGCCCACCAGGGCCACGGCCCGGTCGAGTTCGGCGAGGACACGGATCACGGTGACGGTCACGCGGTTGTTGCCCGCGAAGATCGCGGTGACCGGGTCGGGACCCTTGAGCATCTCCTCGGCGGCCCGGCGCACGCGCTCGGGATCGGTGACCCCCAGCGACATCCAGCGGTCCGCGACCGGTATCCCGGCGTCCTCCATGGCCGCCCGGTAGCCCCGCAGCCGCTCGGCCGCCGTGTGGATGCGCGGCTGGTCGCCGATGAAGCCGATCCGGCGGTGACCGCCCGCGATCAGGTGCGCCACTCCGTCGCGAGCGCCGCCGAAGCTGTCGGAGAGGACGCAGTCCGCGTCGATCCGCCCCGCGGGACGGTCCACGAACACCGTCGCGACCCCGGCAGCGATCTCCGGCTCCAGATACCGGTGGTCGTCCCCGGCCGGGATCACCACCAGACCGTCGACCCGGCGCGCGCACAGGGCGAGCACCAACTCCTGCTCGCGGTCCGGGTCCTCGGCACTCGACCCGTTGATGAGGAGCGCGCCGTGCGCCCGCGCGACCTCCTCCACGGCCCGGCTGAGCGGTCCGTAGAACGGGTCCGCCAGATCCTCCAGGACCAGCCCGATGCTCGCCGTACGGCCCTTGCGCAGCACCCGCGCGCTGTCGTTGCGCCGGAAGCCGAGGGCCGCGATGGCCTCCTGCACGCGCCGCTCGGTGTCGGGCGTGACCCCGGCCTCACCATTGACGACACGGGACACCGTCTTGAGGCCCACTCCGGCGCGCGCGGCGACGTCCTTCATGGTCGGGCGATTGCCGTAGCGGTTCTCGGTGCGGCGGGCGGTGCGGTCCACTATGCGCTGTCCTGTCCTGTCGTCGCTGCCGTCGAGGCGGTGGCCCGGAACGGGCGAAGAGCGACCGTTCATCGGGTTCATCATGCTGTACCGGCTGCCGTACGAGCATGTGGCGTCGAGCATAGGGCCTGGACAACGTTGTCAGATGCGGGAGAGACTGTCCACCGCTTTCCTGAGCCTTCCTACAGTGGGCTTCTGTGAACTGCCCCTTTCTCCCCTTTCCCGCAGGAGACCAGACACTGATGCACACGGACCTCGTCGCCGCGCTCGACATCGGCGGCACCAAGATCGCCGGCGCCCTGGTGGACCACCAGGGTCGTATCCTCGCGCGGACCCAGCGACCCACCCCCGCGCAGGAGAACGGCGAGACGGTGATGGGCGCGGTCGAGGCGGTGCTCGCCGAGCTGACGGCGTCCGAACTGTGGCCAAGGACCGGGGCCGTCGGCATCGGCAGCGCGGGGCCCGTGGATCGCTCGGCGGGCACGGTCAGCCCGGTCAACGTGCCCGGCTGGCGTGCGTTCCCGCTCGTCGAGCGGGTCCGGTCGGCCACCGGCGGGCTCCCGGTCGAACTGGTCGGCGACGGCGTGGCGATCACGGCGGCGGAACACTGGCAGGGAGCGGCGCGCGGCCACGACAACGCGCTGTGCATGGTCGTCTCCACCGGCGTCGGCGGCGGCCTGATCCTCAACGGTCAGCTCCACCCCGGCCCCACCGGCAACGCGGGCCACATCGGCCACATCAGCGTCGACCTCGACGGCGACCCGTGCCCCTGCGGCGCGCGCGGCTGCGTCGAGCGCATCGCCTCGGGCCCGAACATCGCCCGGCGCGCCCTGGCCGACGGCTGGGTGCCGGGTCCGGACGGCGACACGACCGCCGCGGCCGTGGCCGCCGCCGCCCGCGCGGGCGACCCGGTGGCGGCCGCTTCCTTCGCGCGGGCCGCGCAGGCGCTCGCCGCGGGGATCGCCGCGACCGCGACGCTCGTCGAGGTGGACATCGCGGTGATCGGCGGAGGCGTGGCGAAGGCGGGCGACGTCCTGTTCGACCCGCTCCGCCGTGCCCTGCGCGACTACGCCACCCTCTCGTTCGTCCAGCGGCTGACCGTCGTTCCCGCCTCGATGGGCACGGACGCCGGGCTCGTGGGGGCCGCGGCCGCGGCGCTGCGGGGCGGGAGCGCGGTCGACGAGGCGCGTCGGCAGGCCGTCTGACGGCACGCGGCGCGGGGTTGTCCGGGGGCGCCCCCTACGGGCAGGACTCGCCGGACTTGACGGCCTTGAACGTCACCGGCTGCCCCGTCACCTTGGCTCCGGCGGCAGGCGTCTGCGAGCACACCTGCCAGGTGGAGTCCAGGAAGACGAACCGGTCCTTCCCGCTCGCGTCCTCGACGTCGATCGACGTGCTCGCGTCCAGCGCCGCGCGAGCCGCCTTCACGCTCTTGCCCTTGAAGTCGGGCATCGTGCCGCCGGTCTTCGCCGGAGCCTGCCCGTCCTTCGCCGGGCACGCCTCCGCCGTCTTCACCGCGCCGAGGTCGAGCATCGTCGTCGTGGCCACCGTCGTGCCCGCCGCGACGGACTGGCTGCACACCTTCCAGTCCCGGTCGGTCGCCTGCGTGCGGCCCCGGCCGAGCGCGTCGTGCGTGGTCAGGATGGCGAACCCCGCCGCCTCCGCCTCGTCCTGCGCGGACCGCAGGCCCATGCCGACGAACTTCGGCACCGCCTCCTTCTTCCCGGCCGCGGGAGCGCTCGCCGAGGGGGACGCGGGGGCCACGGTGCCCGGCGAGAGCGTCGGCGTCCGAGACGGCTTCGAACGCGCCGTGTCCGCGCCGCCGCAGGCGACCAGGGTCGCCGCGGCAGCGGAACAGAGTATGACGGTGCTGAGGACGCGGGTGCGCACGGATTCCCCCCGAGTGATGCCGGTACAGGCGCAACACGTTAAGCGGGAGCGTCCCCGAGCGTCACCTCAGGGCCTCCTCCACCGTCGGCACGGGGCACAGCACCTCGGTGAGCCGGGACATCGCGATGATGCGCAGCGTCAGCCGGTGCCGGCACACGACGGTGACGCGGCCGCCCCGTTCCAGCGCCCGCCGGTGCGTTCTGACCAGCAGGGTGAGGCCCGAGCAGTCGAAGAACGTGGTCGCGGTGAGATCGACCGCGACGACGCGGTACGGGCCGGCCGCGACGGTGTCGAGGAGGGGAGTCAGCCGGTGGAGAGCCAGCAGGTCGATGTCTCCGCCGAGTTCGACGACGGCGCAGTCGTCGATCGTGCGGACCACGGCGGGATGTACGGCGTTGTCGGGATCGGCCGTACCCGCCAGGACGTCGCAGCCGCCGAAGAGTCCGTCGTCCCCGGAATCTCCGAAGTCGTCGGACAGATAGTCCTGTTGATTGCCTTGCCGCATCGGGCCCCCCGGGCCTGAGCACCTGTCCGACCCGGAGAGTCGGCCACTCTGGCGCGAACGAAACATTGGTGGTGGAACGAACCGCATGGTCGCCGGGGGCTGGGGCGCCTGGTCGGACACCGTATCGGGGAGGAGTGAGGTCACGTGGTGCCGTAACGATTCCCGATAGCTCGCATCACTTGATGAGGTGAATTAAATACAAAACGCTTGACACTAAAGGTGTGAGACTGAGGAAAAAGCGGTGACAGGAGGGGTGCCTTGGAGACAGCGCGGGACGTGTCGGGTGCGGAGGACGGGGAGGTCGACGAGCGGCCGTTCATCGACACCGCACTGGTACGGAATCTTCTCGACCGTCAGTTTCCACAGTGGGCACGACTGCCGCTCACGCCCGTCGTTCCCGGCGGCTCCGATCATGTCATCCACCGGCTCGGCGAGGAGCTGGCCGTGCGACTGCCCCGGCACTCCGGAGCCGTCGGGCAGGCGGAGAAGGAGCGGGACCGGCTGCCCGGCCTCGCGCCACGCCTGCCGCTCGCCGTGCCCGTCCCCGTGGCGGTGGGGCTGCCCGCGCTCGGGTATCCCTGGTCGTGGGCGGTGACCCGGTGGCTGGGCGGCGAGGTCGCGACCGTCGAGGGCCTCGGGGACTCCACCGGGGCGGCCCGTGAACTCGCCGCCTTCCTCAGGGCGTTGCAGGCGGTGGACCCGCACGTCGCCGGACCTGCCGAGGCGCGGGAGACGCTCGCCGACCGGGACGCGGCGACCCGGGCCGCGATCGCCCGCGCGGCCGACGCCTTCGACGCCCGGGCGATGACCGCGCTGTGGGACGCGGCCCTCGACGCCCCGGCCTGGCCCGGGCCGCCCGTGCTGTGCCACGGCGACTTCCACACCGGCAACCTGCTCACCACCGACGGCCGGCTCAGCGCGGTCATCGACTTCGGCAACCTGGGAGCGGGAGACCCGGCCGCCGATCTGATGATCGCCTTCACGCTGCTGTCGCCGCGCTGTGCCACGGTGTTCCGTGCCGCCCTCGGGGTGGACGACGCGACCTGGCTGCGCGGGCGCGGCTGGGCCCTGACCTCCGGCCTGATCGCCTACACGGCGTACGCCGCCGACAGTCCGCGGATCGCCGCGGCCACCACCCGGCAGATCCGGGCGGCCCTGGAGGACGGGCCCTGAGCGTGCCCCCTGCTCCGGCACGGCGGGCGCCGGGCGCGGCGGTGTCCGCGATGCACACCCCGTGTGAATCCCGCGCCGCGACAGCGTGTGCGCACACGGCTGCGCCGCCCCGCCGACTGCGCTTGACTGCGGGGCAGGAAAGACAGCGGAAGGCCGGAAGCGGGCCGACCGTCGGCCGTCGGGCAGCGGCCGGCGCGACGCCCCGGGTCCTTCCGCGCGCGGCTCCGGAGTCTCCCCCCGATGTCCGGAGGCGCACGGGCGATGCGGCTTCCGCATCCGCCCCTTACGGATGACCCGCCCACCGTGACGTCGCCGAGACACCCGAGGCGGTGGGCGGGCGCCGTTCGTGGCGCTTCGGGAGCCGCGTCGGCCCGGTGTGCCGAAGTTCCGCTCAGGGCAGCGCGGTCGGCGTGGTGGACCCCGTCCCGCGTCTCCGGTGGCTGCCACGCGCGGCGGGCCCCTCCGCTCGTCGCCCGATATTCGCTGCCGTCCCGGACGATCACGGTGCAGACTCGCCCCGTGGAAGACCTTGGGGCGTTCAGAGACGCGGTGGCGCGGTGGGCCGCCGGTGGTCCGGGTGGGCCGGCGGGAGAGCTGGGCCGCCGGCTCGGGCTGCGGACGGCGGTGCTGGTCGAGGGGGCCAGCGATCTCGCCGCCGTGGAGACCCTCGCCGCCCGCCGTGGCCGGGACCTGGCCGCCGACGGGGTGTGCGTGGTCGCGATGGGCGGTGCCATGAGCGTCGCCCGCTACGCGGAACTCCTCGGGCCGCCCGGCCTCGGTCTGCGGCTGACGGGACTGTGCGACGCGGGGGAGCGGGACTTCTTCACGCGCGGTCTGGAACGGGCCGGTGCGCCGCCCCGCGACTTCTTCGTGTGCGCCGTCGACCTGGAGGACGAGCTGATCCGCGCGCTGGGCACCAGCGCCGTCGAGGACGTCTTCCGGGCGGAGGGCGATCTGAGGTCCTGGCAGATCTTCCTGACCCAGCCCGCCCAGCGCGGCCGCCCCCGCGAACAGCAGGTGCGGCGCTTCCTGAGCACCAAGAAGGGGCGCAAGATCCGCTACGGCGGACTCCTGGTCGCCGCCCTCGATCCGGCCCGGGTGCCCGCGCCGCTCGACGGCCTGCTCAAGAGCGTCTGAACCGGCCGTGCGAACACCCTCATCAGCGCCGGGTTTCCCCGGCAGGGTGTTGCGGGCAAGCCTCAGGGGGCCGACCGAAGAGGGGGAACCGTGATCGTCTGGGTCAACGGGGCGTCCCGTGCTGGCAAGACCACAGCCGCGCGCGAATTGATCGACCTGATCCCCAACTGCACGCTCTTCGACCCCGAGGAGATCGACGCCGAACTGGAGCGGCTGCTGCCGCCCAAGCGGCTCGCCGAGGTCAGCGACCATCAGGACCTGCCGATCTGGCGGCGGCTCGTCGTCGACACGGCGGCGGCCCTCCTCGCCGAACTCGGCGGGGTCCTCGTGGTGCCGATGGGGCTCATGCGGCAGGAGTACCGCGACGAGATCTTCGGCGGGCTCGCCGCCCGGCGGATCCCTGTGTGCCATGTGGTCCTTGCTCCAGGTGAAACGATCCTGCGCAGCCGTGACCCGAGTGGCGAGGCGCCCGCCGACATCGAGCCCTACCGTGCCGCGCTCGCGGGCTGGCTCGCCGCGGACGCCTATGTCGTCGACAACGGCGCGCTGTCCCCGCACGACACCGCCGTGCGCATCGCCGCCGCCGTGCGGACCGGCGAGGCGACCCCCTGCGACATCGTGCAGACCGCCGAGCCCACCGCCGAGACGGTCGCCGCGGGTGTGCTCCTCTTCGACGAACAGGACCGGGTCCTCCTCGTCGACCCCACCTACAAGCCGGGCTGGGAGTTCCCCGGCGGAGTCGTCGAGCCGGGCGAGGCGCCCGCGCGGGCCGGCATGCGGGAGGTCCTGGAGGAGACCGGCATCCAACTCATCGACGTGCCGACCCTGTTGGTCATCGACTGGGAGCGGCCCGTGCCTCCCGGCTTCGGCGGTCTGCGGCTGCTCTTCGACGGAGGCCGGCTCGACAGCGACGTGGCGGCCCATGTGCTGCTGCCAGGACCGGAGTTGAGGGACTGGCGGTTCGTCGACGAGGCCGAGGCGGCCGGACTGATGCCGCCCGTACGGTACGAACGCCTGCGCTGGGCCCTTCGCGCCCGCGAACGAGGTGCGGCGCACTACCTGGAGGCCGGTGTCCCACTCGGCTGAGCGGCGGCTCGACAGGCGTCGCCTCTTTGCCAACGCCCGTGATTTTCAATGGAATTACTAGGACAGAACGTCATCGTTCTGGTATGGCACGACCGCGTACGCCGGGACGTGATGGTCTTACCGTGAAGGCGCAGCTCACCTCTTGCGGTTCACAGCCGCCTCACCGAGCCGGACTGTCAGCCGGCTGAACGGAGGGACATGCGTGCGCCTTCATCGACCGTCGCCAAGGGCCTGACGCTCGCCGCCGGACTCACTCTCTTGCTCACCGCGTGCAGCAGCGGCTCGGGCGGGAACGGCAACGGCACAAGCTCGTCCGCGGGACTGACCTCGTGCAGCTCCCAGGGCAAGGCCAATACGTGCAACTCCGGGGAGCGCAAGTCCGGAGGAACGTTCACCTACACCATCGAGAAGAACATCCAGGCCTGGAACATCGAGGACTCGAACGGCAACACCTTCGAGAACAGCGAGGCCATGACCGCCGTGCTGCCCCAGGTCTTCGTGCCGCAGCCGGACTTCAGCCTCAAGCTCAACACCGACTTCGTCACCTCGGCGGAGCAGACGAGCGCGAGCCCCCAGACCTTCGTCTACAAGATCAACCCCAAGGCGCGGTGGAACGACGGGACGCCGATGTCGGCCGACGACTTCGTCTTCCTGTGGCGCACCATGAACGGCAAGGACTGCCCGCCGCCGCCCGCGAGCGACGACAGCCAGACCAAGGGCTGCCTGCCCTGGTCCACCTCGGGCTGGGACCGCATCAAGTCGGTCACCGGATCCGACGGCGGCAAGACCGTCACCGTCGTCATGGACAAGCCGTACTCCGACTGGAAGTCCTTCTTCGGCGGCGGCTACGGCCTGTACCCGGCCCATGTCGCGGAGAAGGCGGCCGGAGCCGCCGCGGGTGCCGCCGACAAGATGACGGCCGCTCAGCTCACCAAGGGCTGGCAGTACTTCATGAAGACGCCACCCAGCCGGTACGCCACCGGCGGGCCGTACAGGATGACGGAGTGGAAGGACAACGACCACGCCACCTTCGAGCCCGACGCCAAGTGGTACGGGAAGACGAAGCCGACGCTCGACCGGCTCATCCTCAAGGTCATCTCGGACGCCACCCAGGAGCCGACGGCCCTGAAGAACAACGAGGTCCAGGGCATCTATCCGCAGCCCCAGGTGGATCTCGTCAACCAGATCAAGGACATCCCGAACGTCTCGTACACCATCGGCGAGGGCCTGCAGTGGGAGCACTTCGATCTCAATCTGCACAACCCCGTGATCGGCAAGTACAAGGCGCTGCGCCAGGCGATGTTCACGTCGATCAGCGTCAAGGACATGGTCGACAAGACGGTCGGACAGTTCGACAAGAACGTCAAGCAGCTCGGCAGCCACATGCTGATGCCCGGGCAGTCCGGCTACCAGGACGTCGTCACCGGCACCGGGCAGGGCTCCGGTGACCTGGCGAAGGCGAAGAAGCTGCTCACCGACGCCAAGTTCACCGGTGTCGGATCCGGTCTGAAGACCCCGGACGGCAAGGCGGTGGGTCCGTTCAACTGCCGCTACACCACCGGCAACGCGATCCGGCAGAGCGAATGCCAGATCCTCCAGTCCGCCCTCTCGGACCTCGGCATCAAGGTGACGATCAAGCCGATCGGCGCCGCCGACCTCGGCACGGTGCTCACCGGCCACCAGTACGACATCATCGTCTTCGCCTGGGTGCAGGGCCCGACGCCGACGTCCAACGCCCAGGGCACCTGGTCGACCGGACAGGCGAGCAACTACGGCGGCTACAGCAACAAGCAGGTCGACAAACTGCTGAACGACTCGGTGGGGCAGACCGACAACGCCAAGGCCATGTCGATGCTCACCCGGGCCGACAAGATCATGACGGATGACGCGTACGTGCTGCCGCTGTACCAGAAACCGACGTTCTTCGCGGTGCAGGACCGCTTCGTCGGCATGCGGAACAACGCGACCATCATCGGTCCGCCGTACAACGTCGCCGAGTGGGGCCTGAGGAAGTAACTCCTCACAACAACCCCCGCTCGGAACAACGACAGTTCGGTCCCGGCGGTCCGCCGCCGGGACCGTCCACCGCCACCCGAGGAGTCCTGCATGTTCGCCTACGCGGTGCGACGGGTCCTCGTCTCGATCCCCGTCCTGATCGCCTCGACGTTCATCGTGTTCCTGGTCGTCGTGAACGCCGGCGATCCCGTCGCCAACTTCGCCACCTCCCGCAACCCGGCCCCCACCAAGGCCGCCGTCGCCTCCTTCGCCCGGCACATCCACGCCGACCAGCCGGTCGTGGAGCGCTACTGGAACTGGATCGTCGGCGTCCTGCACGGACAGTGGGGGCCGTCCGTCGACCCCAACCTCGACATCGGGCACGACCTGTTCACCCGTTTCCGGGTGACCTTGATCCTCGTCGTCGCGTCGATGCTGCTCGCGCTGGTGCTCGCCGTCGTCTTCGGGGTGTACAGCGCGGTGCGACAGTACTCGCCCTCCGACTACGTCATCACCTTCGCCGGCTTCCTCTTCCTGTCGATGCCCGTCTTCTGGTTCGCGGTCCTCCTCAAGCAGGGCGGCATCTGGTTCAACGACCAGACCGGCTCCGCCTTCCTCGGCACCATCGGCGACCGCTCCGCGTACCTGGAGGTCGACACCTTCGGCAACCAACTGAGCGACCGCATCGGACACTTGGTACTGCCCGTCATCACCCTGGCACTCGTGTCGTTCGCGTCCTGGACCCGCTACACCCGCGCCTCGATGCTCGAGGTCCTCGACTCCGACTACGTGCGCCTGGCCCGCGCCAAGGGGATCCGCCGCCGCAAGGTCCTCACCCACCACGCCCTGCGGACCGCCCTCATCCCGCTCACCACGGTCACCGCCCTCGACGTGGCCTCCCTGCTCGGCGGCGTCGTCATCACCGAGACCATCTTCCAGTGGCACGGCCTGGGCGAGATGCTGGTCGACGCGGTCACCAAGGTGGACGTCTACCGCACCATGGCGTGGCTGCTGCTCTCCGCGGTGATCGTCATCGTCTTCAATCTCGTCGCCGATCTGCTGTACGCCGTACTCGACCCGAGGATCCGTTATGACTGACACCACTCAGGCGGCGGGCGCGGCGGGCGGCGAACTCCCGCACGCCGGTGACGAGTTCACGGTCAAGGAGCGGACCCAGACCCAGCTGGTGCTCCGGCGCTTCGTGCGGCACCGCGCGGCGATGGCCAGCCTGGTGATCTTCGTGCTCATCGTGCTGTGGGCGTTCATCGGGCCGCACCTGTGGCACTACTCGTACCAGAAGTACACGCCCGACAACTCCCAGCCTCCCTCCGCGAAGCATCCGTTCGGCACGAACTCCTCCGGCTACGACGCGTACGCACAGGTGATGCGCGGCACCCAGACCTCACTGAAGATCGCCATCATGATCGCGGTCGGTTCGACCCTCGTCGGCGCGGTGTGGGGAGCCGTCGCCGGGTTCTACCGCGGTGTCGTCGACGCGGTGATGATGCGGATCTCCGACCTGATCCTCACTCTGCCGCTGCTCGCCATCGCCCTGGTCATCTCCGCCCGCAGCGGCGGCAGTTGGTACTGGATCGCCCTCGTCGTGGCCGGACTCACCTGGGCCTACGTCT
Organism: Streptomyces sp. NPDC001904; assembly: GCF_040297005.1. NCBI lineage: Bacteria > Bacillati > Actinomycetota > Actinomycetes > Kitasatosporales > Streptomycetaceae > Streptomyces > Streptomyces sp. NPDC001904. The sequence continues at coordinate 12,798 of NZ_JBEOYI010000010.1, forward strand.
CACGTGTCGTGCGCTCGACCGTGCTCTCGCTGCGCGAGAAGGAGTTCGTGGAGGCGGCCCGGGCGCTCGGCGCGTCCGACACCCGGATCATCTTCCGGCACCTGCTGCCGAACGCGCTGGGACCGATCATCGTCAACGCCACGATCCTCGTCGCCACCGGCATCCTCGTCGAGACGGCCCTGTCCTTCCTCGGCTTCGGCGTGCAGCCGCCGGACACCTCGCTCGGACTGCTCGTCTCCCAGGCGCAGACGGCCGTCGACACCCGGCCGTGGCTGTTCTACATCCCCGGTGCGTTCATCATCGCGATCGCGCTGACCATCAACTTCATCGGCGACGGGTTGCGCGACGCGTTCGACCCCCGACAGCAGAGGGTGCGCCAATGACCGTGTCCGGCAGGTCCGCCGACGGGCGGCCCGAGCCCACGCTGCCCACCGAGGACACCGTCCTCGAAGTGGACGGCCTGCACGTGGAGTTCCCCACCGAGGACGGTCTCGTACGGGCCGTGCGCGGCGTCGGCTACCGGCTGGAGCGGGGCGAGTCGCTGGGCATCGTCGGCGAGTCCGGGTCCGGCAAGTCGGTGACCGCGCTCGCCGTGATGGGCCTGCTGCCGAAGACGGCACGGGTGGCCGGCTCGGTGCGCTTCCAGGGCACCGAACTGCTCGGTCTCGGCGACTCCGCGCTCTCCGACATCCGCGGCAGCGGGATCGCCATGATCTTCCAGGACCCCATGACCTCGCTCAACCCCGTCCACACGGTGGGCCACCAGATCGAGGAGGGGCTGCTGCGGCACAACGCGGGCCTGTCGAAACAGGCCGCGCGCGACCGTGCCGTCGACCTGCTCGGCACCGTCGGCATCCCGCACCCCGCCCGGCGCGTCGACGACTATCCGCACGAACTCTCCGGCGGGATGCGCCAGCGCGTCGTGATCGCCATCGGGATGGCCAACGACCCGGCCGTCATCATCGCCGACGAACCCACCACCGCGCTCGACGTCACCGTGCAGGCGCAGATCCTCGACGCACTGGAGACCGCGCGGGCCGAGACCGGCGCCGCCCTCGTCCTCATCACCCACGACCTCGGCGTCGTCGCCGGGCACACCGACCGGGTCGCCGTCATGTACGCCGGGCGCGTCGTCGAGACCGGCTCCGTGGAGGACATCTTCTACACGCCCCGCATGCCGTACACCCTGGGCCTGCTGGGCTCCCTGCCCCGGATGGACCGGGCGGAGGAGCGGCTCACCCCGATCGCCGGATCGCCGCCGTCCCTGCTGAACCTGCCGCCGGGCTGCCCCTTCGCACCGCGCTGCCCGATGCGCGAGGACGTGTGCGACCGCGACGAACCCGCACTGCGCACGACCGCTCACGCCGGACACCTCAGCGCCTGCCACTTCACCGAACGGCTGGTCGACACCGCCCCGGACGAGGTGTTCGAGCCGACGGGCGCCGACGCGACGGCCCTGGCGCGGATGGCCGGCGGCGACGCGCCCGACGACAGCCCGGCCGACCCGGCCGGCCCACGAGAGGACCCCGCATGACGACGGCAAAGGACTCCGCATGACGACGGCCGCCGGGACCGAGCCGGTCCTCCGGGTCCGTGACCTGGTCAAGCACTTTCCCGTCCGCTCGCGCGGCATCGTGCGGCGCACCGTCGGCGATGTGCACGCCGTCTGCGGAGTCTCCTTCGACCTGTACGCCAATGAGACCCTCGGCCTCGTCGGCGAGTCCGGCTCCGGCAAGACCACGACGGCCCGTACCCTGCTCAACCTGGAGCGAGCCACCTCGGGCAGCGTCACCTACCGGGGTCGAGAGCTGACGTCGCTGAGCCGCCGTCACATGCGGCCGCTGCGCGAGGACCTGCAGATCGTCTTCCAGGACCCCTACGCCTCGCTCGACCCGCGCGTCTCCGTCCACGAGATCGTCGCCGAACCCCTGCGCATCCACGGCCGGTACGACGACGCCGGCCGCGCCGACGTCCGGGAGCTGCTGCGCCTCGTCGGGCTCAACCCCGAACACGGCAACCGCTTCGCCCACGAGTTCTCCGGCGGACAGCGCCAACGCATCGGCATCGCACGGGCGTTGGCGCTGCGGCCCAAGGTCGTCGTCCTCGACGAACCGGTCTCCGCGCTCGACGTCTCCATCCAGGCGGGCGTCCTCAACCTGCTGATGGACCTCCAGTCCGAGCTGGGCCTGTCCTTCCTCTTCGTGGCGCACGACCTCTCGGTGATGCGGCACGTCGCCCACCGGGTGGCCGTCATGTACCTGGGCCGGATCGTCGAACTCGCCCCGACACGCGAGCTGTTCGCCCGCCCCGCGCACCCCTACACCCAGGCCCTGATCTCCGCGATCCCGCTGCCCGACCCGCGCAAGGAGCGGGCCCGCCACCGCATCACCGTGCAGGGCGACGTGCCGAGCCCCATCCGCCCGCCCAGCGGCTGCCGGTTCCGCACCCGCTGCCCCAAGTTCGCCGACCAGCTCACGGAGGAGGAGCGGACGGCGTGCGTGGAGCGGACCCCGGAGCTGACCGACCGGGGCAGTGGCAACCCCGTCGCCTGCCACTACGCCCAGCCGCTCGAACTGCTCTGACGGTCAAGCGGATCGATACGGCGCCGCGGCCTTCCCGAGCACCGCGCCCGCGTTCTCCGTCACCGGATCGCCGTGCCCGAAGCAGGCCACCTCGCTCGGCAGCGCGGCGAGCCGGGCGAAGGAGGCGACGGCCCGCTCCCGGTCCAGGTTCAGCACGCCCAGCATGATCTGCCCGTCGACCGGTGACGCGGCGATCGCGTCGCCGGTGAACAGCACGCCGTGCGCGGGCAGATGCACGGCGATCGACCCGTCCGTGTGCCCCGGCGCGCCGACGATCCGCGCCCCGTCACCGAAGTCGAGCGTGTCCCCGTCGTCCAACTCCCGCACGACGGACGGCAGATCGGGCTCCGGCAGTGGCGCCGGGAGCTGGGCCAGGGCCTGCGCGTGCAGCGGCCGCTCCCAGTCCTCGTACACCGGCGGCGGTCCCTTTGCCTCGCCCCGTACGAACGGCGCGTCCAGCCGGTGCGCGTACACCTCGGCGCCGCTGAGCCGGGCGAACTCGGCGGCGCCGCCCACATGGTCCTCGTGGAAGTGGGTGAGCACGATGCGCCGCACGTCCTCGGGAGCATGCCCCCAGGCACGTACGGCATCGGCGATCGGCAGGCCCGCGCCGGGCGCACCCGCGTCGATCAGGGTGAGCCCGGCGTCGTCCCGCCACAGATAGGCCTGCCCCACGGGGAAGCGCAGCAGCCGCAGCCGCGGGGTGACGTCGTAGGCGTCGATGAGGTCGTAGGTCGTCATGCGGCGACCGTACGAGCCGCGGGCTCCGGGCCGCGTGTCTCTCGGCCCAGAGCAGAGAGCCCTTCCGGGCGGTCAGCGCGCGGCGGCGTACTTCTGCAGGAACAGCGCCTCCGCCACCGACAGGCGCTCCAGCTCCTGCGGCGACACCGATTCGTTGGCCGCGTGGATCTGCGCCTCCGGCTCGCTCAGCCCGATCAGCAGGATCTCCGCCTCCGGGTAGAGCGAGGCGAGGGTGTTGCACAGCGGGATCGAGCCGCCCTGGCCCGCGTACTGCATGTCCTGGCCGTCGTACGCCTCGGCCATGGCGTCCGCCAGCGCGGCGTACGCGGGGCTCTTGGTGTTCGCCCGGAACGGCTGGCCCTGGCCGACCTGCTCGACCGACACGCGGGCGCCCCACGGCGTGTGCGCCTCGATGTGCGCCGTCAGCAGCTTCGTCGCCTCGGCGGAGTCGAAGCCCGGCGGCACCCGCAGGCTGACCAGCGCGCGGGCGCCGGCCTGCACGGACGGCGTGGCGCCGACGACCGGCGGGCAGTCGATGCCGAGCACGGTCACGGCCGGGCGCGCCCAGATCCGGTCGGCGACCGTGCCGGAGCCGATCAGCCCGACCCCGTCGAGCACCTTGGCGTCGGACCGGAACGCGTCCTCCTCGTACTGCAGACCCGGCCACGACTCCGCGGACTCCAGGCCGTCGATCGTCGTGGAACCGTCGGCGGCCCGCAGCGAGTCCAGTACGCGCACCAGCGCGGCCAGCGCGTCGGGCGCGGCCCCGCCGAACTGGCCCGAGTGCAGGTTCCCTTCGAGGGTGTCGATCTGCACGCGCACCAGGGTCATCCCGCGCAGCGTCGCGGTCGCCGTCGGCAGGCCCACCCGGAAGTTGCCCGCGTCACCGATGACGATGGTGTCGGCGGTCAGCAGCTCCGGGTGCTGCTCGGCGTAGCGCTCCAGACCGCCGGTGCCCATCTCCTCGGACCCCTCGGCGATCACCTTGACGCCCACCGGCACTCCGCCGTTCGCCTTCAGCGCGCGGATCGCCAGCAGGTGCAGCAGCACACCGCCCTTGCAGTCGGCGCTGCCGCGCCCGTACCAGCGGCCGTCCTCGCGCTCGGTGAGCTCGAAGGGGGGCGTCACCCACGCCTCCTCGTCCAGCGGTGGCTGCACGTCGTAGTGCGCGTACAGCAGGACCGTGGGCGCGCCCTGCGGTCCGGGCAGGTGGCCGTAGACCGACTGCGTGCCGTCGGGGGTGTCGAGCAGCGCCACGTCCTCGAAGCCCTCGGCGCGCAGGGCGTCCGCGACCCAGTTGGCCGCGCCCTCGCTCTCGCTCTTCGGATACTGATCGAAGTCCGCCACCGACTTGAAGGCCACCAGCTCGGCCAGCTCCGCCTTGGCGCGGGGCAGCAGGGAGGCGACGGTTCCGGCGATCGGATGCGGCGACATGGGCACGCTCCTCGTAGGTGCGACGTTGTACAGGGGGTATCGATGATCCTCCCACAGAGGGTCACGGCGCCGCCCGCCGTAGGATGCCTGGGAAACGTGCGGCAGGCGGCTGAAGACGGAGCAGTAGACCATCGTGAGCAGCGAGAATCCCGAGAGTGCGACGGGCAACGACATGGGCGACGAGCGGGACATGAGCGTGTGGGACGTCGTGGTCGTGGGCGCGGGCCCCGCCGGCGCCTCCGCCGCGTACGCGGCCGCGGTCGCCGGACGCCGCGTGCTGCTGTTGGAGAAGGCGGAACTGCCGCGCTACAAGACGTGCGGCGGCGGCATCATCGGGCCGTCCCGCGATTCCCTGCCACCCGGCTTCGACCTGCCGTTCAAGGACCGGATCAACGCGGTCACGTTCTCCCTCAACGGCAAGTACACGCGGACGCGCCGCTCGCGCAGCATGCTGTTCGGGCTCATCAACCGCCCGGAGTTCGACGCCCAGCTCGTCGAGCACGCGCAGAAGGCGGGCGCGGAACTGCGCACCGGTGTCACGGTCACGCGGGTCGAGCAGCACGGCTCCGCCGTGCCCGACCGGCGGACCGTCGCGGTCGTGCTCCAGGACGGCGAGACGGTGTTCGCGCGTGCCGTGGTCGGCGCCGACGGCAGTGCCAGCCGGATAGGAGCACATGTCGGGGTCAAGCTGGACCAGGTCGACCTCGGCCTGGAGGCGGAGATCCCGGTGCCGGAGACGGTCGCCGAGGACTGGCGCGGCCGGGTCCTCATCGACTGGGGCCCGATCCCGGGCAGTTACGGCTGGGTCTTCCCCAAGGGCGACACGCTCACCGTCGGCGTCATCTCGGCGCGCGGCGAAGGCGCCGCCACGAAGAAGTACTTGGAGGACTTCATCGCACGCCTGGGGCTCGCCGGATTCGAGCCCGCGGTCTCCTCCGGGCACCTGACGCGCTGTCGGGCCGACGACTCGCCGCTGTCGCGCGGTCGGGTTCTGGTCTGCGGCGACGCGGCCGGGTTGCTCGAGCCGTGGACCCGCGAGGGCATCTCCTTCGCCCTGCGCTCGGGCCGGCTCGCGGGGGAGTGGGCGGTGCGCGTCGCCGAGTCCCACGACGCGGTGGACGCCCGCCGCCAGGCCCTGAACTACGCGTTCGCCATCAAGGCGGGCCTGGGCGTCGAGATGGCCGTCGGCAAGCGCATGCTGGGCGTGTTCGAGCGCAAGCCGGCCCTGCTGCACGCGGCCCTGACGGGGCTGCGCCCGGCGTGGAACGCGTTCGCGAGGATCACCCGGGGTTCGTCCTCCCTGGGCGAGCTGGTGCGGACGCACCCGATGGCGGGACGGGCACTGAACCGGTTCGAGCGCTGACGCGCCCGGAGCTCCCCGCGCCGGGACCGGGTGTGCCGGTCCCGGTCCCGGTGGCGGTCCGGGTGGCGGTGGGCGAGGCGGCGCGTGGTGCAGGGGTCAGTCGGCCACGGTGATCCGGAAGACCGGGTGGTCGGGGGAGGCCGCGGAGAGCTCGGCGTCCGACGACGTCGCCGTGACGCCCTTGAAGTACTCGTTGACCTGCCAGCCCCAGCGCTCCAGGTAGGTGCGCAGGACGGCGCGCTTCAGGTCGTCGTCGGCGAGCTCGACGGCCTCGAAGGTGCGGACCTTGCGGCCCACGCGCAGCTCGCCGCCGCCCGCAGCCAGCATGTTCTTCACCCACTGGGAGTGGCCGCGCGCCGAGACCAGGTACTGGGCGCCCTCGTACGTGTGCGGGTTCACCGGGATCCGCTGCATCTGGCCGCTCTTGCGGCCGCGCACCGAGAGTTCGGCGGAGCCCGCGAGGCTGAGGCCGCGCCGGGCCAGCCAGCCGATCACCTTGTTGAGACGGATCGTGGTCGGGCTGCCCTTGAGGTAGTAGGGCTCGGACTGTGCGGTCATGGTGACCCCCAGGAGGAGTGCCGGCGGTGCTCCAAAGTGTGAGCACTGCTCTCGCTTAAGAGCAGTGTGCACGAGATTGGTGCTCCATTGCAAGAGCAGTGCTCTCTTTTTTGTGCATCGCTCCGAAGTGTGTGCACCGCTCCGCCGGCGTGGAAGACTGGACCCATGAGTACGAGCCGCACCACGCAAGGAGCCCGCGCCCGCGCCCGGCAGGAGATCACCGCCGCGATCAAGGACGAGGCGCGCAGACAGCTCGCCGTCGATGGCGCCACCAAGCTCTCGCTGCGCGCCGTCGCCCGCGAACTCGACATGGTCTCCTCGGCCCTGTACCGCTATTTCCCCAGCCGGGACGAGCTGCTGACCGCGCTCATCATCGACGCCTACGACTCGTTGGGGGAGGCCGCCGAGCACGCCGACGCGGCCCGGCTGCCGACGGCGACCGCGGCCCAGCGCTGGGTCACCGTATGCCGGGCCGTCCGCGAGTGGGCCCTCGCCCGTCCGCACGAGTACACCCTCATCTACGGCTCCCCGGTGCCGGGCTACACCGCGCCGATGGCGACCGTCGAGGCCGCGTCACGGGTCGGGCTGCTGCTCATCGGCATCGTCCGGGAGGCGTACGAGGACAAGGGCGTGGCCCTGCCGAAGCTTCCGCCCGCGCTGCGTCCGGAGGCCGAGCGGATCGCCGCCGACATCGCCCCCGACCTGCCGCCCGAGATCATGGCCGCACTGATCGCGGCGTGGGCGCAGCTGTTCGGGCTCATCGGTTTCGAGCTGTTCGGCCAGTTCAACCGGGTCGTCGAGGACCGGGCCACCTTCTTCGACCACGCCGTGGCACAGCTCGCGCACAGTGTGGGGCTCGTGAAGTGACGTCGGCGGGCCGCGGGGCGAGCCGGGTACTCCGTGGGGAGTACGTGTGATCACCACGCCCGGCTGACGCCCCTGACGGCCCGTGGCCCTTAGCGTGGCCGCATGGACGAGCAGCACGAGCGGGCCGGCGGCCGGCCCAGGACGCGGGGCGGACCACCGTGGGGGCGCGGCGGCCCGCCGTCGTGGGCGCCGGGGCCCTCCTGGTGGAACCGCGCCGACGGCGGCCGCCTGCCCTGGCGCTCCACGGTCTTCGTCACCGTGCTCGTCCTGGGCGGTTCGACCATGGCCGCGCACGGCCGGGCGGGCGAACGGGTCGGCCTCGACCCGTTCGCGTACCTGCTCCTCGTCCTGGCCTCGGTCCAGCTGCTGTGGCGGCAGCGGTACCCGGTCGCGGTCGCCTACGGCACGGCCCTGTGCGCCACGGCGTACCTGGCGGCCGGATATCCGTACGGGCCCGTGTTCCTCCCCGTCGCACTGGGGTGCTTCGCCGCGATCGTCGCAGGGCGCCGGTACGCGGCCTGGGGGGCCGTCGCCCTGCTCTGGGCCGGGCACCTGCTGGTCGGGCACTGGCTGTACCGGTACCTGCCGCCCTCCGGCGACGGACCCGCGGCCTGGGGGCAGGAGGGGATCGTCGCGGCGTGGGTGCTCGCGGTGGTCGCCGTCGCCGAGCTGGTCCGGGTGCGGCGCGAGCAGTGGGCGCAGGCACGCGCCGAGCGGGAGCGGGCGGCGCGGCGGCGGGCCGACGAGGAGCGGCTGCGCATCGCCCGGGACTTGCACGACGTGCTGGCCCACTCCCTCTCCGTCATCAACGTCCAGGCGGGAGTGGGGCTCGCGCTGCTCGACTCCGATCCGGAGCAGGCGCGTACGGCACTGACGACGATCAGGGACGCAGGAAAGGAGGCGTTGGGCGAGGTGCGACAGGTCCTCGACACGCTGCGGGCGCCCGGCGAGGCCCCGCGAGCCCCCGCCCCCGGACTCGACCGGCTGCCCGAGCTCGTGGAGCAGGCGGCCGGGGCCGGCCTCACCGTCGACGTCGGCACCGGCGGGAAGCGGGTGACGCCCGCGCCGGGCGCGGACCTCGCCGCGTTCCGGATCGTGCAGGAGGCCCTGACCAACGTCGTACGGCACTCGGAGTCCCGCCGCGCGCGCGTACAACTCGATTACCGGCGGGATGTGTTGACGGTGACCGTCGACGACGATGGGCCCGCGAGCCACGCCGCCGCGGGCGGCAGCGGCAACGGTCTCGCCGGGATGCGCGAGCGCGCCGCCGCCCTCGGTGGCACCATCGAGGCGGGGCCGCGTCCCGACGGCGGCTTCCGGGTCGTCGCCGAACTGCCCCTCGCCCCGCCCGCCCCGCGCTCGGAGGACTCCCGGTGATCCGCGTACTGCTCGCCGACGACCAGTCGCTCGTCCGTGCCGGGTTCCGGGCGCTGCTCGACGCGCAGAGCGACATCGAGGTCGCCGCCGAGGCCGCCGACGGGGAGGAGACCGTCCGCCTGGTGCGCGAGCTGCGCCCCGACGTCGTCCTGATGGACATCCGGATGCCGCTGCTCGACGGCCTCGCGGCGACCCGCCGGATCGGCGCCGACCCGGCACTCGCGGCGGTGAAGGTGGTCGTGCTCACCACCTTCGAGCTCGACGAGTACGTCTTCGAGGCGATCCGCTCCGGTGCGTCCGGCTTCCTCGTCAAGGACACCGAACCGGACGAACTGCTGCGCGCCGTACGGGCCGTGGTGCACGGCGACGCGCTGCTGTCGCCGGGCGTGACCCGGCGCCTCGTCGCCGAGTTCGCGGCGCGTTCCAAGGAGCCCGCCGGTGCCGTGTCGCTGGCGGGGCTGACCGAGCGGGAGCGGGAGGTGATGGCACTCGTCGGGATCGGCCTGTCGAACGGGGAGATCGCCCGGCGCCTCGTCGTCAGCCCGCTCACGGCGAAGACCCACGTCAGCCGAGCCATGGTCAAACTCGGCGCCCGCGACCGGGCCCAACTCGTCGTCCTCGCCTACGAGTCGGGGCTGGTCCGACCCAGATGGCTCGGCTGAGCGGCCCGCTTTCGGGTTCCAAGGGCTGTCCCGCAAGGTAGAGGCGGGCGATTGAGAGACCGAGAGGTTCGCCGCTTATCCTTTTGTTGTGCAGCAGCCTCGGGATCCGTCGAGTGTCTCCAACGCTCTGGTGGCAGCTTTTCCGACCCGTCTTGCCGGTGACGTGCAGAGTGTCCTGGCGGTCATGCCGGAGGCCAGGCTCGCGCCGATGATGCCCTTCGAGGTCGAGGTGCAGGGCGAGACCGTCGCCATCCCGTCGCGCATCTACAACGAGGAGCCGAGCGTCGACTCTGAGCGGCCGCCCCTGGCCGGAACTCAGAAGGTGATTCTGCACTGCCTGTACTCCCGGCACAGTGATGGCCGGGTCCGCCAGCGACACGTTGAGCAGATTGCGGCATCGGGCGAGCCGTGGGTGGTGCCGTTCGTGGTGCAGTTGGCCGGCGAATACGTGCTGGAGATCCTCGAGGCGATCGGCCGGGGTATCCCCGAACTCCGCGTCCCGGGCTCAGCCAAGCGCCGCCTCTACGGGGAGTTCATCGCCCGGAATCCGGCCTTCTTCGCGCGCACGGAGCGGCGCGTGGTGAGCTACTGGTCGTGCTACTACCGCTGGAAGTACGGCGCGTTTGGGACGTATCCCGGGTGCGTCCTTCTGGAATCGTTCCGGGCCGCAGTGGTGGAACAGGTGGGCGCGCAGTGGCCGCGGCACACGCCGCACCCCGTTGGCGGACGCGGGTGAAGGACCTGCCTGAGTTCCGCCGTCATGCCGGTCGGCCTGGCGGGTCTCATCGGTGGTGCTCATAAGCACCCAACGCGTGCGGTCGGGGTCGAGGTGTGCGGCCGCCGCAGGCGGTGTCGTGCCACACGGGTGCCGGCGCCGTGTCGTTGGGCTTGGATCGTGGGCTGCATGAGCACTCAGCAGGAGCGGCAGCCGGCCGACGAGTTCCGCCGTACCGCACGCCGTCTGGCCGGCTACGGCAAGGAGACACCGCCCGGAAAAGACACATAATCGTGGACTCTGAAGGGATCCCGCGGTCGAACAATAGGCTGACCGGATGAGAACTGGATCGCCTGACAGCCAAGCGACGGAGCCCCAGCCGCCCTCTCCAGCCTCCACCCGCTCCACCCCGCGGGCGTCAGACATGCGGTTGCTGGTCGCCGCCGTGATCGGCTCTGCCCTGACCGTGGTGCTGATGGGCTGTCTATGGGGCACTCTCGCAGAGCAACCCGGCGTCCTTTCCACGTTCGTGGAGAATTCCACGCGGCTCACCGAGAAAGCGATCGAGGAGCAGGCCGGGTGCCTGTCTGGAGAGCTCACTGACTGCCGCTGACCGATACGGGGCGGGCACGTCTCGGCGAGCGCTACCAGCCGAAGCCCCTGGCAGTTCAAAAATGGTTCTCAGAACCCGTTGCTGAGTTGCTGCTGATCTCGTATGCCCGGCACAGTGATTGCGGTGACGGATTCCGTGGGCGTGGTGAAGACTGGCTAGATGCCTCATGACGCTGGCGGATCCGTGTTCGTTGTGCTGGGTTTCGTACTTGTCGCAGTTGGCGTCCTGTGCCGGGGACTCGTCCTGCGCCCACTTTCGGCTGGGCGTGCCCGGGCGGCCGGACTTCGGGAGCGCTCCAGAAACCTGACGTGTTCTGCGGACATGGCGATCGCTGCCGCGCGCCGGCGTGCTGCGAGCGGTGAACCGGCAATCGTCACGGTCGACGACGTGACCGCGACGGCGTCTCAGTACTACGGATACGTCGTGGAGCGTGAACAGGCGGCTGCCGCCCTCCGTCACGCTTTTGAGGCCGCCGGCGGCCAGTCGGACTGCATGACCGACGCTTTCGACTGAGAACCTGCCTCTGAAGCGTCCCTGTTATCCGTGGCAAGGCGATATGCGACGGCCCGCGGGACCTGGGTGAGGGGCATGGAGGGCAAGATCCCGAAGGAACGAGGTTATGCACGTCGGCTGCGCAGCCTTGATCACATCCCTGCGGGACAACCCTTAGGCCCGTACCCGGCCGTACCTCCAAGATGGTCGGCGTCCCGGGCGGACCGGTGACGGTCGAAGCGCGACAGCACTCGCACCACCCGGGCGAGGAACGTCACGGCCGCCACGCTCCCCGCCGCGCAGTAGAGCCCGCCGTGGGCGCCGCGCGGCACGATGCCGAGGAACGCCGGAAGGGAGAGCAGCGCGAACACCACGCCGGCCAGCAGAGCGCCGGTGAACAGGGCGAAACCGATCTCGACGGTCATCGCGTCCCGCTCGGCCTGCGTCCTGCGCGTCCGTGCTGTCCCCATGGCGGCCCCCGTGTGCGTCATGCCGGTCATGGTGGCACACGCGGACCCCATGGGCGACGGCCATTCCTACGTCGCCCATGGGGCCCGCCCACCCCGTGTCAGTCGCGCAGGGCGAGGCGCTGATCGTCCGCCTCCGCCTCCGCGTCCTTCGTCGCCCCGGCCGGTGCCGACCCGGCGATCACCACGGTCTCCCGGACCCGGCGCGAGCGCAGGCCGGTCAGCGTGACCAGCAGCCCCGCCACGGCGATCGCGGTGATCACCACGAGGCCGGGCCGGAAGCTGTCCAGGACGGCCTGCGGGGAGGCCCCCTCGGGAGCGTTCGCGGTGATGACGGCGGTCACCACCGCGAGGAAGATCGCCCCGCCCACCTGTACGGACGTGTTGAGCAGCCCGGAGACCATGCCCTGCTCGTCGTCGTGCACACCGTTCGTGGCCTGGATGTTGAGGGACGGGAAGACCAGGGCGCACGCCGCGCCGATCAGCAGCATGGTGGGCAGGATGACGGCCGCGTAGACCGGGTCGAGACTGATGCGCAGGAAGAGTGCGTAGCCGATGACCATGAAGGAGAAGCCGACGGCGATGACCCGGGGCGTGCCGAAGCGGTCCACGATCGAGCCGACCTTCGTCGAGGACAGGGCGACGAGCGCGCCCGCGGGCAGGAACGCCAGCGCCATGCTCAGCGCCGACCAGCCCAGCAGCGACTGCAGGTACAGCGTGGCCAGGAACTGGAAGCTGACGTAGGAGCCGAAGAAGGTCATCGCGCCGAGCTGTGCGCGGACCTGCGACCCGGAGCGCAGCACGCCGAGCCGGATCAGCGGCGACGGCGAGCGCCGTTCGACGCGGACGAAGACGGCCAGGAGGACGGCGACCGTCAGGAACGAGAGCAGGGTCCGGGCCGAGCCCCAGCCCGCCTCCGGCGCCTGCACCACCGTGAACACCAGGAGCAGCATCGACAGGGTGCCCAGGGCGGCGCCGGGGATGTCGTAGCCGCGGTGGTTCTCCTCCTTGGCGCTGTGCGGGATCAGCTTCAGGCCGAGCAGCAGTGCGACGACCGCGATCGGCGCGGGCAGCAGCATCGTCAGCCGCCAGCTGGCCTCCGTCAGCAGGCCGGAGAGGACGAGACCCATGGAGAAGCCGGTGGCGGCGCAGGTGGTGTAGATGGACAGGGCCCGGTTTCGCACGGGGCCCTCGGCGAACGTCGTCGTGATGATGGACAGGCCGGCGGGCGCGGTGAACGCGGCGCTCAGCCCCTTGATGAAGCGGCTCGCGATGAGCAGCGGCCCGGAGTCGACCAGGCCGCCGAGCAGCGAGGCGAGGGCGAAGATGCCGAGGGCGATCAGGAAGACGCGGCGCCGGCCGAGGAGGTCGGCCGCGCGTCCGCCGAGGAGCAACAGGCCGCCGTAGCCGAGGATGTAGCCGCTGACGACCCATTGCAGGGTCGCCGTCGACAGGTCCAGCTCCGAGCCGATGGACGGCAGGGCGACGCCGACCATCGAGACGTCGAGCGCGTCCAGGAACATCGCGGCGCAGAGCACGAGCAGCGTGCCCCACAAGCGCGGGGACCAGCGCTCCGACGCGGCCTCGGGGGACGAGGGAGCAGGGGTGAGCGGAGAAGTCATGCGGAGCACAGTACATGCACATGCATTGACTGCACGTGCATTTAATGACGACGCAACAAAAGACGTCTTTTCTGCTACCGTGCGGTCATGGCGGCAGGAAATGCGGAGCCCGGGACGTCGGCCGGGCTGGTGGAACAGTGGCGGGACATCCTCTCGCTGCACGCGCGCACGATGTGCGAACTCGACCGCGAGCTGCACCGGCACGGCCTGGGCGCGAGCGACTTCGAGGTGCTCGACGTCCTCGCGGAGGGCACGCCGGAGGACAGCGCGTCCGGCTACCGCGTCCAGGAGATCGCGGCGCAGGTGCACCTGAGCCAGAGCGCCCTGTCCCGGCTCATCGGCCGGCTGGAGAAGGACGGTCTCGTGGAGCGCGGCATGTGCAGCGAGGACCGGCGCGGGGTCCGGGTCTGCATCACACCCAAGGGGCAGGCCCTGCACGCCGAGGTACGACCGCTGCAGCGGGCCGTGCTGAGCCGGATGCTGGAGTCCGACTCCCCGGCGTGACGGCCCGCCACCGCCGGATCAGACGCCCGAGCGGTCCCGCCAGAGCGCGGCGAGGGAGTCGTCCCCGGTGACACTGGGGAACGGTTGCCGGTTCCACAGGGCGAGATAGAGCCGTGCCGCCGGGCCGGACACCTCGCACTCGGCGTCCCCGACGGCGCCCCGCTCCGCGGCGGGCGGGTCCTGGGTGATCCGCACCGTCCAGGTGGCGTCGGTGTCCGTGGCCCGTACCCGCAGCAGGCGGGTGGTGTCCGAGCGCACCCGGCTGCGGCTTCGCGCGTGGAACCCCGACAGCAGCTCGTCGATCCCGTCGACCGCGAACTCCTCGGCGATCGGATCGGAGGCGTCCGGCGACGGCCGGTCGAGCGCCGACTCGGCGTCGACCCGGTGCACCGTCGTCTCGTGCGCCTGCCGCCGCGCCCAGAACGCCAGGGGTGACGGCGCCGGAAGGAACGCGAAGCACTCCAGGTCGAGCGGTGCCGCGGTCAACGTGTCGACGAGGGCTCGGTGTCCCTCGCGGTACCAGGCGAGCAGTGCGTCGCCGTCGAGGCCGGGCGGGGCGTCCGGCAGCGGGCGGTGCCCCGTGAGCCCCTCGGCCAGGAAGCCGGTGGCCCAGCGGTGCACCACTCCCTGATGGCGCACCAGGTCACGGATCTGCCAGCCGGGACAGGTGGCGACCCCGGCGCCGACCCCCGCCTTCTCGGCCGCGGCCGCCAGCGACCGGCCTTCCCTGTCCACGACGTGAATGTGTTCGGCGATCTCCATGGGGCGAGTGTGCCCGGCCGGGCGTGCGGGGGCGCGGAGTTCTCCGATTCAGCCGGCGGCCACGCGGCGCGTCCCGAAGCCGATCGTCGCCGCGACGGCCGCGAGCAGCGCCACGCTCGTCAGCGCGAGGGGCAGCGAGAACCAGTCCGCCATGAACCCGATGGCGGGCGGCCCGAGCAGCATGCCGCCGTAGCCGAGCGTGGACGCGGCGGCGACGCCCGTCGGACCGGCCAGCGCGCCGGCCCGCTCGACCGCGACCGGGAAGAGGTTCGCAAGCCCGAGGCCGGTGACCGCGAAGCCGACGAGGGCGAGCCACACCGAGGGCGCCAGCGCGCCGAACAGCATGCCGACGGCGCCGGTCGCGCCGCCGAGGACCAGGGTCCGGGTCCGGCCCAGCCGTTCCAGCAGCGTCGTGCCCGTGAGCCGGCCGATCGTCATGGCGAACGCGAAACACGAGTAACTGGCCGCCGCGACACCCGGATGCGCGTGCAGGTCCTCCTCCATGTGCAGCGCGCTCCAGTCGGCCAGGGCCCCCTCCCCGTACGCCGTGCACAGGGCGATCAGGCCGAAGACCAGGACGAGGGTGCGGGTGCCGCGATCCAGCCGGTGCGACGGCGCGGGCTCCTGGGCACGGGTGGGCGTCGGTATGCGTTCCTGGGCGCCGGGGGAGCGGCGGCGCAGCAGCGTCGGCCCGGCCGCGGCCGTGACGACGAGGCCGATCACCATGATCGCCATCAGGTGCCGGGTCGGCGACAGGTGCGCCGCGACCAGTCCGCCGAGGCCGGAACCGACCATGCCGCCCAGGCTGAACGCGGCGTGGAAGCTGGGCATCACCGGCCTGCCGAGAGCCGCGACCAACTCGACCGCGGCGCTGTTCATCGCCACGTTGATGCCGCCGTACGCCGCTCCGAACGCCAGCAGCACCAGACCGAGGGTGAGCGGCGAGTGGGTCAGCGGCGGCAGCACGATGGTCAGCGGCAGCAGGACTCCGCAGGCCACCGTCACCTCGTGGTTGCCGAAACGCCGGCACAGCCGTCCGGTGAGCATCATCGTGATCACGGCGCCCGCGGACACCCCGAGCAGGGCGAGTCCGAGCGCGCTCGCCGAGGCCCCGGTCTGCTCCTTGATGGCGGGGATGCGGACCACCCAGCCCGCGAAGATGAAGCCGTCGAGGGCGAAGAAGACCGTGAGGGCGATGCGCAGACGGGTCAGGGAGGGGAGGCGGGGGCTGTCGGCACTGACCGTCCCCAGTTTGTTTAGTAGCGGCACAAAGTCAGATTAGAGGCGGACCCGTCCTCGCGACAAGAGGGGGTCGGGGAGGGGGCTGGGGGAGGGGATTCCGGCTCCGGGCATGCGTGAGGCGCGCGATGCGAAGGCGCACCGCGCGTCCTTGGGTGAACGTCGTGGGTCGAACGGGTCAGGCAGGTCGGACAAGCCGGACGGGGCGACCGGGTCAGGCGAGTCAGATGGGTCGGACGGGTCAGACGGCGAGGACCCGCACGCCGGCCTCTTCGAAGCGCTCCAGTGTCGCCTTGTCGGCGGACTCGTCCGTCACGAGGATGTCGACCTGCGCCACGTCGCAGATCCGGGCGAAGGCGCGGTGGCCCAGCTTGCTGGCGTCCGCCGCGACCACGACGCGCTCGGCCCGCTCGCACAGCAGCCGGTTGATCGCGGCCTCCGCCTCGTCGTGCGCGGAAGCGCCGTGCGTGACGTCGAGGCCGACGACGCCCAGGACGGCGGTGTCCAGCGTGATCTGTCCGAGAACGCCGTCGGCGAGCGGGCCGATCAACTCGTACGACTGCGGGCGCGCGACCCCGCCCGTCAGCACGATCTTGAACTGGGGGCGCACCGCCAGCTCGTTGGCGATGTTCAGGGCGTTCGTGACGATCGTCAGGGCGGGGGTGCCGGAGGAGAGGTCGGGGCGGACCGCGAGCGCCCGTGCCACCTCGGTCGTCGTCGTGCCGCCCGTCAGGCCCACCGCTTCGCCGGGGGTGAGCAGTTCGGCGACCGCCGTGGCGATGCGCTGCTTCTCCGAGGCGTTGCGGGCGGTCTTGTAGCGCAGCGGCAGTTCGTAGCTGACGCCGTGCACGACGGCGCCGCCACGGGTGCGCACCAGCATCTGCTGCTCGGCGAGCTGGTCGAAGTCGCGGCGGATCGTCGCGGCGGACACGCCCAGTTCGCCGGCCGCGTCCTCCACGTCGAGTCGGCCGCGCTCGACGAGCAGTTCGAGGAGGGACTTCCAGCGGGCGTCGCGGGACATCCGCGGCCTCCAATCGACGATCGACTCGGTCGCGCAAACCCTAGCTGCTGTGTCCATGAATGCTTGATCATGCTTGAAAGCTGGCTATATCTTGCAGTAACACGCAATCATTGCGAGAGCTCGAAACATACACAGGGGAGTGGGACGCGGCATGAGCCATGTCGAGATCGAGTTGAACAGCCAGCCGGAGTGCTGGACGCGCGCCGCGGGACTCGCGGCGCAGCACAAGGCCGCGCTGCCGGCCGCCGGGGAGCGGGTCGCGATCGTCGGCTGCGGCACCTCCTGGTTCATGGCGCAGGCGGCCGCCGCGCTCCGTGAGGAATCCGGGCAGGGGGAGACCGACGCGTTCGCCGCGTCCGAGTTCCCGGCCGGCCGCCGCTACGACCGGGTGATCGCGCTGACCCGCTCCGGCACCACCACCGAGGTCCTCGAACTCCTCGCCGCCCTGCGGGGCACCGTCCGCACCACGGCGGTCACCGGCGACCCGGAGACACCGATCCGGACGGCCGTCGACGACCTCGTGGTGCTCGACTTCGCCGACGAGAAGTCCGTGGTGCAGACCCGTTTCGCCACCACCGCCCTCACCCTGCTCCGCGCCCACCTCGGCCTGCACACCGAGCAGGCCGTCGCCGACGCGCGCACCGCGCTGGCCGGGCCGCTGCCCGAAGGGCTCGTGGAATGCGGCCAGTTCACGTTCCTGGGCCGCGGCTGGACGGTGGGACTCGCCAACGAGGCCGCGCTCAAGATGCGCGAGGCCTCCCTGTCCTGGACCGAGGCGTACCCGGCGATGGAGTACCGGCACGGCCCGATCTCCGTCACCACCTCCGGCACCGCCACCTGGATGCTCGGCGAGGCGCCCGACGGCCTGGCCGAGCAGGTCGCCGGGACCGGCGCGCTGTGGGTCGAGGGCCGCCTGGACCCGCTGGCCGAGCTCGTCCGCGCCCAGCGCCTCGCCGTGGCCGTCGCCGCCCGTCGCGAGCTGGACCCCGACCAGCCGCGCCACCTCACCCGCTCCGTGATCCTGGACGCCAACTGACCCTCGTTCTCGCGGACATGAGAGCGGACACGAGAAGGGAGAGGCAGTGCCTCTCGCAGCCACCGGCACCCTCGTCGGTGCGGCGGCGGCCCGGCAGGGGGCCGTCGCCGCGTTCAACGTCATCACCCTCGAACACATCGAGGCCGTCGTCGCCGGCGCCGAGACGGTCGGCGCCCCCGTCATCCTGCAGATCAGCGAGAACGCCGTCCGCTACCGCTACGGCCGCCTGCTGCCGCTGGCCCGCGCGGCGGTCGCCGTCGCCGAGCGGGCCGGCGTGGACGTCGCCCTCCACCTGGACCACGTACAGAGCGACGACCTGCTGCGGCAGGCCGCCGACGCCGGGTTCAGCTCGGTGATGTACGACGCCGCCCATCTGCCCTACGACGAGAACCTCGCCGCCACCCGGGCCGCCGCCGACTGGGGGCACGCTCACGGGCTGTGGGTGGAGGCAGAGTTGGGGGAGGTCGGCGGCAAGAACGGGGCGGCGCCGCTGGACGCGCACGCGCCCGGCGCCCGCACCGACCCCGGGGAGGCCCGCGCCTACGTCTCCGACGCCGGGGTCGACGCGCTGGCCGTCGCGGTCGGCTCCTCGCACGCGATGACGACCCGCACCGCGACCCTCGACCACGACCTGCTCAAGCGACTCGCCGAAGGGCTCGGCGAGTTCGGCGTGCCGCTCGTGCTGCACGGCTCGTCGGGCGTGCCCGACGCGGAACTGGCGGCCGCCGTGCGCGGCGGCATCGCCAAGGTCAACGTGGGCACCGCCCTGAACATCGCGATGACCGGCGCCATCCGCGCATTCCTCGCGGCGCACCCGGACGCCGTCGACTCCCGCAAGTACCTGACCGTGGGCCGGGAGGCGATGGCGCGCACGGTCGGTTCGTTCATCACGGTGCTGCGGGGCTGAAGCAGTCCCGCGTCGGCACGGCGGGACTGCCGTGCCGACGCCCCGGACACGCCGCCCTGCGCGCGGCGGCCCGTCCCGCCGATACTGGCCGGCATGCCCCTGTCGCTGCATCACATCGTGATCGACGCCCATGATCTGCCCGCCCTGGCCCGCTTCTGGGCGGCCGCGCTGCGCTGGCGGATCCTGTCCGAGCGGGACCGGGAGATCGTGATCGGGCCGGACGAGACCGCGCCCGTCGGCATCTGCTTCATGCCGGTGACCGACCCCAGGACGGTCAAGAACCGGCTGCACCTCGATCTGACATCGGCCGCCGAGGACCGGGCGGCGGAGATCGAGCGACTGCTCGCGCTCGGTGCCCGGCGCGCGGACGTCGGGCAGCGCGGCGACGAGTCGTGGACCGTGCTCGCCGATCCGGAGGGCAATGAGTTCTGCGTGGTCAGGCCGAAGGAGACGCTCATCGGCTGACCGTGCGAGGACCGGCCGCGACCGGTCAGTCGCGCCGGTCGGGCGCCGCCGCCGTCGAGCCGCGGACGACCAGTTCCGGCATGAACACGAACTCCGTGTGCGGCGCGGGCGTTCCGCCGATCTCCTCCAGGACCGCGCGCACCGCCGCCTGCCCCATGGCCTGCACCGGCTGACGGATCGTCGTCAGC
The DNA here is from genome assembly GCF_040297005.1 of Streptomyces sp. NPDC001904. Taxonomy (NCBI): domain Bacteria; kingdom Bacillati; phylum Actinomycetota; class Actinomycetes; order Kitasatosporales; family Streptomycetaceae; genus Streptomyces; species Streptomyces sp. NPDC001904. The sequence goes on from NZ_JBEOYI010000010.1 coordinate 32,413, forward strand.
GGCGGGTCGGTGAACGCGATCAGCGGGGAGTCGTCGAAGCCCACCACCGACACGTCCTCGGGGACCCGGTGGCCGGCCTGACGGGCGGCGCGGATCGCGCCCAGCGCCATCATGTCGCTGGCGCACACGATGGCCGTGCAACCTTGCGCAAGAAGTGCCGCGGCCGCGGCCTGCCCGCCCTCCATCGTGTAGAGGGAGTGCTGGACCAGCGCCTCGCTCTGCTCCGCGGAGAGGCCCAGCTGCTCGGCCATGCCCGACTGGAAGCCCTCGATCTTGCGCTGGACCGGCACGAACCTGCGCGGGCCGACGGCCAGGCCGATCCGGGTGTGGCCGAGCGAGGCGAGGTGCTGAACGGACAGCCGGGTCGCGGCCCGGTCGTCGGTGGACACGAACGGCGCCTTGATGTGTGCCGAGAAGCCGTTGACCAGCACGAACGGGATTCCCTGACCGCGCAGTTGGTCGTAGCGCTGGGTGTCGGCCGTGGTGTCGGCGTGCAGCCCGGACACGTAGATGATCCCGGAGACGCTGCGCTCCACGAGCATCTCGGTCAGCTCGTCCTCCGTGGACCCGCCGGGGGTTTGGGTGGCGAGCACCGGGGTGTAGCCCTGACGGGTCAGGGCCTGGCCGATGACCTGGGCGAGCGCCGGGAAGATGGGGTTGTCCAGCTCCGGGGTGATCAGGCCGACCAGGCCGGCGCTGCGGGTGCGAAGCCGCGGCGGCCGCTCGTAACCGAGCACGTCGAGCGCGGCCATGACGGATTCGCGGGTGCCGGAGGCCACACCGGGCTTGCCGTTGAGCACGCGGCTGACTGTGGCTTCGCTGACCCCCGCCTGGGCTGCAATGTCGGAGAGCCGCGCGGTCATGGCATTGGACTGTACCGGTTGCCTGCGGGAATGCCCACCGACTGGGAGAAACCGCTGCCCGCAACTTCTTTGGAAGGTTTTGCAAGGCGTTGTGGGGTCGTGAACCGGACGCCCTGAGAGATCAACTTGGTTCCTTGCGACGATATTTGCAGGCGTTTGGCGAGGTTATGTCTGCGTCTGCACGCAGGCGTCAAGTGATCCTCCGGCAACCTTCGGGACACGGCGATGTAACGATGACCGCGTCTTGCAGAAATTTCGCGCAAGGTCTTTCGCGGCGCTTTCCACGCTGTTACGTTCACGTCGCCCGGCGGCCGCAGCGGAGCGTCCGGCAGGTCGGTCAGGGGAGCGGTCGGGACCGTGACCCCGTCCACTCACGGGCTTTCACTCTCTAGGAGATCTCATGCGGCGTGGCATAGCGGCCACCGCGGTGGTGGCGTCCCTCGCACTCGCGGCGACGGCCTGCGGCGGTAGCGACGACGACGGCGGCAAGTCCTCGGGGCCGGTCACCATCACGTGGTGGGACACGTCGAACGCCACGAACGAGTCGCCCACGTACAAGGCCCTGATCAAGGACTTCGAGAAGGCCAACTCGGACGTCAAGGTCAAGTACGTCAACGTGCCGTTCGACCAGGCGCAGAACAAGTTCGACACCGCGGCCGGTGCCAGTGGCGCCCCGGACGTGCTGCGCGCCGAGGTCGGCTGGACGCCCGCCTTCGCCAAGAAGAGCTACCTGCTGCCGCTGGACGGCACGGAGGCCCTCGCCGAGAAGGACAAGTTCAAGCCGAACCTGATCAAGCAGGCCCAGTACGAGGGCAAGACGTACGGCGTGCCGCTGGTCACCGACACCCTCGGCCTCGTCTACAACAAGGCCCTCTTCAAGAAGGCCGGCATCACCGAGGCGCCCACCACCTGGGACCAGCTGAAGAAGGACGCCGCCACCATCAAGGCGAAGACCGGCGTCGACGGCTACTTCGGCTCCGAGAAGGGCTACTACTTCGAGCCGTTCCTGCTGGGCGAGGGCACCGACACCGTCGACGCGTCCGGCAAGAAGATCACCCTGGACTCGGCCGAGGGCCAGAAGGCCGGCAAGACCTGGCTGAGCACGTTCAACGGCAAGGGCCTGCACAAGGCCGACGTCACGGCCGACTCGTACGCCCACCGCCAGGACGCCTTCGTCAACGGCAAGGTCGCCATGACGATCGAGGGTCCGTGGGAGGTCACCAACTTCTACAAGGGCTCGGCGTTCAAGGACAAGGCGAACCTCGGCGTCGCCACCGTCCCGGCGGGTTCGTCCGGCAAGGCGGGCGCCCCGACCGGCGGCCACAACCTGTCGGTGTACGCGGGCTCGGACAAGGCCCACCAGGCCGCGTCCCTGAAGTTCGTCAAGTGGATGACCTCGGCGAAGACGCAGACGCAGATCGCGCTGAAGAACGCGACGCTGCCGACGCGTGACGACGCCTACACCACCGAGGTCACCTCGGACCCGGGCCTGGCCGGCTACCAGAAGGTGCTGGCCGCCGCGTCGCCGCGGCCCGAGCTCCCCGAGTACAGCTCGCTGTGGGGCCCGCTCGACACCGAGCTGCCGAAGGTCGCGAGCGGCAAGGAGAGCCTGGACAAGATGTTCTCCTCCGTCACCACCCAGTACGGCAAGCTCCTGCCCGACGGCTTCACCAAGTAGCGGAGCCCGCCCCCGAACAGGTGCCGCGGTCCCACCCACCTGCCCGCCCCGCGCGTGGGACCGCGGCACCCGCAGTCCGTTCCACCCCGAAGCCGTGTACCAGCCGCAGACCAGAAGGTGTTCCCCATGACTGTCGCCGTCGAGCGCCCGGCCGCCTCCAGCGGAGGTGACCGCGGCCGGCGTCCGGGCCTCATAGCCCGGCTCAAGAACGGTTACCAGAAGCACTGGTACGCGTACGCCATGATCGCCCCGGTGGTCGTCGTGCTCGCGCTGATCGTGCTCTACCCCTTGGTCCGCGGCTTCTACCTGACGCTCACCGACGCCGACAGCCTCAACTCGGCGCGCACCATCGGCGTCAACCACATCGACGCCACCTACAAGTTCATCGGCCTCGACAACTACGCCGACATCCTGTGGGGACCCACCTCCTACGACCGCTTCTGGTCGCACTTCATCTGGACGATCGTCTGGACGGCGTCCTGCGTCACCCTGCACTACGTGATCGGCCTCGGCCTCGCGCTGCTGCTCAACCAGAAGGGGCTGCGCGGCCGCACCGCCTACCGGCTGATGCTGATCCTGCCGTGGGCCGTGCCGACCTTCGTCACCGTCTTCGCCTGGCGGTTCATGCTCGCCGACTCCGGCGTCATCAACACCACGCTCGACGCCATGAGCCTGCCCTCGCCGTCCTGGCTGGAGGACCCGCTCTTCCAGCAGATCGCAGCGATCCTCGTCAACACCTGGTGCGGTGTGCCGTTCATGATGGTCTCGCTCCTCGGCGGCCTGCAGTCCATCGACTCGACGCTCTACGAGGCCGCCGAGATGGACGGCGCGAGCGCCTGGCAGCAGTTCCGCAACGTGACCCTGCCCGGACTGCGGTCGGTCAGCTCCACGGTGGTCCTGCTCGGCATCATCTGGACGTTCAACCAGTTCGCGATCATCTTCCTGCTCTTCGGCAACACCGCGCCGGACGCGCAGATCCTCGTCACCTGGGCCTACTACCTCGGCTTCGGTCAGACGCCGCGCGACTACGCCCAGTCCGCCACCTACGGCGTGCTGCTCCTGTCCCTTCTCATCGTCTTCACCTCCGTCTACCGCCGCTGGCTGAACCGCAATGACGTACAAGCCGCCATCTGACGCCGCAGGAGCAGCCACCGCCATGAGCACCGAGACCCTGACGAAGACCACCGTGCCCGAACCGGCCGCGGCGCCGCCGCGCGTCAACGCGCCCCGGCGCGGCCGCCGCAGCCGCAAGGCGTCGCTGGCCAGCCATGCCGTCCTCATCGTGGCGAGCCTCGTCGCGCTGTTCCCGATCGCCTGGCTGGTGTTCCTCTCGCTCGGCCCGGACAAGGACGACTATCTCCACCCGTCCCGGATCCTCGACACGGCGACGCTGAGCAACTACACGTTCGTGCTCGGCCAGACCAACTTCCTGAAGTGGCTGGGCAACACGCTCATCGTGTCCCTCGGCACCACCGTGATCGGTGTGCTGGTCGCCGCCACCAGCGGTTACGCGGTGTCGCGGATGCGCTTCCCCGGCTACAAGAAGTTCATGTGGGTCCTGCTGGTCACGCAGATGTTCCCCGTCGCGGTCCTCATGGTCCCGATGTACGTGATCCTCTCGGACCTCGGCCTCATCGACACCTACGCCGGCCTCATCGTCGTCTACCTGACGACGGCCGTGCCGTACTGCGCCTGGTTGATGAAGGGCTACTTCGACACGATCCCCCTGGAGATCGACGAGGCGGGCCGGGTCGACGGGCTCTCCCCGTTCGGTACGTTCTTCCGCCTCATCCTGCCGCTCGCCCGGCCGGGTCTCGCCGTCGCCGCGTTCTACACCATGATCACGGCATGGAGCGAGGTCGCCTTCGCCAACACCTTCATGCTCGACGACCAGAAGTACACCCTCGCGGTGGGACTGCAGAGCTTCATCAGCGAGCATGACGCGCAGCGCCAGTACATGGCCGCGACGGCCGTGTTGATCGCCGTCCCGATCTCCGCCGTCTTCTACCTCGTCCAGAAGAACCTGGTCACCGGTCTGACGGCCGGCGGCACCAAGGGCTGAACCGGCCCGCACCACCGACCAGTTGTCCAGCCCCTCACGTCTCAAGGACACCATGAGCCAGTACTCCACGGACCCGTCGTCCGTGTCTCTGCCGTCCGCCACCACGACCCGCGAGGCCGCCGACTGGTGGCGGGACGCGGTCATCTACCAGGTGTACCCGCGCAGTTTCGCCGACAGTGACGCCGATGGCACGGGCGACCTGGAGGGCATCCGGCGCCGGTTGCCGTACCTGAAGGAGCTGGGGGTGGACGCGGTGTGGCTGTCGCCGTTCTACGCCTCGCCGCAGGCGGACGGCGGCTACGACGTCGCGGATTACCGGGCCGTCGACCCCATGTACGGCACGCTCCTGGACGCGGACGCGGTCATCCGTGACGCGCACGCGCTCGGCCTGCGGATCATCGTGGACCTGGTGCCGAACCATTCCTCGGACCAGCACGAGTGGTTCAAGCGGGCGGTGGCAGAAGGGCCGTCCTCGCCGCTGCGGGACCGCTATCACTTCCGCCCGGGCAAGGGCGAGAGCGGTGAACTGCCGCCGAACGACTGGGAGTCGATCTTCGGCGGTCCGGCGTGGACGCGGTTGCCGGACGGGGACTGGTATCTGCATCTGTTCGCGCCGGAGCAGCCGGATCTGAACTGGGAGCACCCGGCGGTCGCGGACGAGTTCCGGTCGATCCTCAGGTTCTGGCTCGACATGGGCGTCGACGGGTTCCGGATCGACGTGGCGCACGGTCTCATCAAGGCCCAGGGGCTGCCGGACCTCGGCGGCGGCGATCAGTTGAAGCTGCTGGGCAACGATGTCATGCCGTTCTTCGACCAGGACGGCGTGCACGAGGTCTACCGCTCGTGGCGGACGATCCTCGACGAGTACGACGGTGAGCGGATCTTCGTCGCCGAGGCATGGACGCCGACGGTGGAGCGCACGGCGAACTACGTGCGGCCCGACGAACTCCACCAGGCCTTCAACTTCCAGTACCTGGGCGCCCCGTGGGAAGCGGACGAGCTGCGGAAGATCATCGATACGTCGCTCGACGCGATGCGCCCGGTGGGTGCCCCGGCGACCTGGGTGCTGTCCAACCACGACGTGACCCGGCACGCCACCCGGTACGCGAACCCGCCCGGCCTGGGCACTCAGATCCGCACGGCCGGCGACCGCGAACTCGGCCTGCGCCGGGCCCGCGCGGCCACGCTGCTGATGCTGGCGCTGCCGGGGTCCGCGTACATCTACCAGGGCGAGGAGCTGGGGCTGCCGGACGTCACCGACCTGCCCGACGAGGTCCGTCAGGACCCGTCCTTCTTCCGGGCACAGGGCCAGGACGGCTACCGCGACGGCTGCCGGGTGCCGATTCCGTGGACGCGGACCGGTCCGTCGTACGGGTTCGGTGAGGGCGGCAGCTGGCTGCCGCAGCCCGACAGCTGGGGCGAGCTGAGCGTCGAGGCACAGACCGGCCAGGAGGGCTCCACGCTGGAGCTGTACCGGACCGCGCTGACACTGCGACGCGAGCAGGCCGGGCTCGGCGCGGGCGCCGAGGTGACGTGGCGGGAGGACGCGCCCGCCGGAGTGCTGCACTTCGAGCGCCCCGGGTTCGCCTGCACCGTCAACACCACCGGCGCCGCGGTCCGCATCCCCGCGCCCGGCACCGTGCTGCTCGCCTCCAGCCCGGTCACCGTCGAGGACGACACGATCGAACTGCCCGCCGACTGCACGGTCTGGTGGGCCGCGTGACGATCCCGATGCCGCGGGGCGCCGACAACGGCGGCGCCCCGCGGCTCCACGACATCGCGGGCCAGGCGCAGGTCAGCGAGGCCACGGTCAGCCGCGTCCTGAACGGCAAGCCCGGCGTCGCCGCGGCCACCCGGCAGAAGGTGCTCGCCGCGCTCGACGTGCTCGGCTACGAACGGCCGGTGCGCCTGCGCCGGCGCAGCGCCGGACTCATCGGCCTGGTCATCCCCGAGCTGACCAACCCGATCTTCCCGGCGTTCGCGCAGGTCATCGAGCAGGTACTGGCCGGATACGGATACACGCCCGTGCTCTGCACCCAGATGCCGGGCGGCGCCACCGAGGACGAACTCGTGGAGCAGTTGGAGGAGCGCGGCGTCAACGGCATCGTGTTCCTCTCCGGACTGCACGCCGACACCACGGCGGACGCCGCGCGCTACGCCCGGCTGACCGAGCGCAAGGTGCCGTACGTCCTCATCAACGGCTTCAACGAGCACATCAACGCGCCGTTCGTGTCGCCCGACGACCGCTCGGCGGCCCGGATGGCCGTGCGCCACCTCGTCGACCTCGGGCACGAACGCATCGGCCTGGCGATCGGCCCGACCCGGTTCGTGCCCTCACGGCGCAAGGCCGAAGGATTCGTCGCCGCCCTGCACACGCTCCTCGGCGTGCCGCGCGAGGAGGCCGAGGAACTCATCCAGCGCACCCTGTTCACCGTCGAGGGCGGCCACGCGGCCGGCGGCGCCCTGCTCGACCAGGGCTGCACCGGCATCGTCTGCGGCAGCGACCCCATGGCGCTCGGCGTCATCAGGGCGGTGCGCGAACGCGGCCTCGACGTGCCGCGCGACATCTCCGTGACCGGCTTCGACGACTCGCCGCTGATCCCGTTCACGGACCCGCCGCTGACCACGGTGCGCCAGCCCGTGCAGGCCATGGCGACGGCGGCGGTCGGCGCCCTCCTGGAGGAGATCGGCGGAACGCCCGTACAGCGCACGGAGTTCGTCTTCCAGCCCGAACTGGTGGTGCGGGGGTCGACCGCGCAGCGAGCGCGCCGCGCCGCCTGACCCGCGGGCGCCGGGTGCCGCCGGTCCGGACGCCGGGCGCGTGGGACCCGGCGCGGCCGGGCCCCCGGCGCCGGACCGGAAGCGTGGTTGAACGTAACACCGCTGGAATGCTTGCGTAAGCCCTTGCAAGGAGAATCCGCGGTTTTCGCTGGCGAGTTGAGAAGGCTCTGTCCAAAGGGTTGACCGTGATGACGGTCCCTCATACGGTCACCCCGCAATCACTTGCAGCAAGATTCAACAGATCCCCCCAGCAGACTGACGGGCATGGCGCGTTGCCCTTCGAATCAGGAGGAACCATGGCCAGAAAGTCCGTGGCTGCCGCACTCGCCGTTCTGGCGGGAGCCGCTGCCGCCGTCACGGTCCCGGCCCCCGCACAGGCCGCCGCGCCCGGCACGAAGGACGTCACCGCGGTGCTGTTCGAGTGGAACTTCGCCTCCGTGGCGAAGGAGTGCACCAACACGCTCGGCCCTGCCGGATACGGCTACGTCCAGGTCTCCCCGCCGCAGGAGCACATCCAGGGCTCCCAGTGGTGGACGTCGTACCAGCCCGTCAGCTACAAGATCGCGGGCCGGCTCGGTGACCGGACCGCCTTCAAGAGCATGGTCGACACCTGCCACGCGGCCGGTGTGAAGGTCGTCGCCGACTCCGTCATCAACCACATGTCGGCCGGCTCGGGAACCGGCACCGGCGGCTCCTCGTACACCAAGTACAACTACCCCGGCGTCTACTCGTCCGGCGACATGGACAACTGCACGGCGACGATCGGCAACTACCAGGACCGCACCAACGTCCAGGAGTGCGAGCTGGTCGGCCTCGCCGACCTCGACACCGGCGAGGACCACGTCCGCGCCACCATCGCCGGATACCTGAACGACCTGCTCTCCCTCGGCGTCGACGGCTTCCGGATCGACGCCGCCAAGCACATGGCGGCGGCCGACCTCGCGAACATCAAGTCGCGGCTGACGAACCCGAACGCGTACTGGAAGCAGGAGGCCATCTACGGCGCCGGAGAGGCCGTCTCGCCGAGCGAGTACCTCGGCACCGGCGACGTCCAGGAGTTCCGCTACGCCCGTGACCTCAAGCGCGTCTTCACCGGCGAGAACCTCGCCTACCTGAAGAACTTCGGCGAGGCGTGGGGCTACATGCCCGCGGGGCAGTCGGGCGTCTTCGTCGACAACCACGACACCGAGCGCGGCGGCGACACCCTCAACTACAAGAACGGCGCCACCTACACCCTCGCCAACGTCTTCATGCTGGCCTGGCCGTACGGATCGCCCGACGTGCACTCCGGGTACGAGTGGACCGACAAGGACGCGGGCCCGCCCAACTCCGGCGCCGTCGGCGCGTGTTACACCGACGGCTGGAAGTGCCAGCACGCCTGGCGCGAGATCGCGAGCATGGTCGCCTGGCGGAACACCGCCCGCGGCGAGGCCGTCACCGACTGGTGGGACAACGGCGCGAACCAGATCGCGTTCGGCCGCGGCGTCAAGGCCTACGTCGCCATCAATCACGAGTCGTCCTCGCTCACCCGCACCTTCCAGACCTCGCTGCCCGCCGGCGACTACTGCGACGTGCAGAGCGGCAAGGGCGTCACCGTGAACTCCTCCGGCCAGTTCACGGCGACCCTCGCCGCGAACACCGCGCTCGCGATCCAGACCGGCGCCAGGACCTGCGGCGGCGGCGACGGCGCCACGACCGACCCCAGCGCGGGCGCCTCCTTCAACGTCACGGCCTCCACCTCGTGGGGCCAGAACATCTACGTCACCGGCAACAAGAACCAGCTGGGCAACTGGAACACCGGCAACGCCCTGAAGCTGGACCCGGGCGCCTACCCGGTCTGGAAGCTCGACGTGCCGCTGCCCGCCGGCACCTCCTTCGAGTACAAGTACCTCCGCAAGGACGCGAACGGCAACGTCACCTGGGAGAGCGGCGCCAACCGCACCGCGACCGTCTCCTCCTCCGGCCTCGTCTCCCTCACGGACACCTGGCGCGGCTGACCGCCCACTCCGTACCCCCGCACCACCCGTTCCACCGGCCGTCCGGTGCCCCGCCTCCCCGCAGGCACCGGACGGTCCGGATCCGCATGGCCGTCCGCATCCGCGGAACAGTTCCGGAAAGGCCCGACAAGGTGAACCGAAGAAGCGGCGCGCACGGCGCGTCACGGAGGAAGACGGCAGCCGCCGCGGCCGTCGCCGCGCTGCTCGCCACCGCGCTGCACACCGCCACCTCGGCGTCGGCGGCGCCCGCTCCGCCGAAACCCCCGTCCGACGCGAAACTGGCCGCCGAGCCCGCGCGCCACGACGCGACCAGGGAACAGTTCTACTTCGTGCTGCCCGACCGGTTCGCCAACGGGGACCACGGCAACGACAAGGGCGGACTGACCGGCAGCCGTACGTCCACCGGGTACGACCCCACCGACAAGGGCTTCTACCAGGGCGGCGATCTCAAGGGCCTGACCAAGAAGCTCGACTACATCAAGGACCTCGGCACCACCGCGATCTGGATGGCGCCGATCTTCAAGAACAAGCCCGTACAGGGCGAGGGCAAGGACGCCTCGGCCGGCTACCACGGCTACTGGATCACCGACTTCACCCGGGTCGACCCGCACTTCGGCACCAACAAGGACCTCGAGACCCTCATCGACAAGGCCCACGCCAAGGGCATGAAGGTCTTCTTCGACGTCATCACGAACCACACCGCCGACACCGTCGACTACACCGAGAAGAAGTACGGCTACCGCCCCAAGGGCGCCTTCCCGTACCTCGACACCGAGGGCCGTCCCTTCGACGACAGCCGGGGCATGTCGAAGGTCGACGCCGACGCGTTCCCGTACACGCCGAAGAACACCGGCGAGATGGTCCCGTCCTGGCTCAACGACCCGACGATGTACCACAACCGCGGCGACTCCACCTGGGAGGGCGAGTCCGCCACGTACGGCGACTTCAACGGCCTGGACGACCTGTGGACCGAGCGCCCCGAGGTCGTGAAGGGCATGCGGGACATCTATCAGAAGTGGGTCCACGACTTCGACATCGACGGGTTCCGCATCGACACCGTCAAACACGTCGACATGGACTTCTGGACCCAGTGGGCGACGGCCCTCGACGCGTACGCCTCGAAGCAGGGGCGCGACGACTTCTTCATGTTCGGCGAGGTCTACTCCGCCGACACCGACGTCACCTCGCCGTACGTGACGCAAGGCCGTCTCGACGCCACCCTCGACTTCCCCTTCCAGGACGCGGCCCGTGCCTACGCCTCGCAGGGCGCGTCGGCCGACAGGCTCGCGAAGGTCTTCGCCGACGACTACAAATACGCGACCGACAAGGCGAACTCCTATGAGCAGGTCACGTTCCTCGGCAACCACGACATGGGCCGCATCGGCACCTTCCTGAAGGCCGACAACCCGAAGGCGTCGGACGCCGAACTCCTGCAACGCGACAAACTGGCGAACGAGGTGATGTTCCTGTCGCGCGGCAACCCCGTCGTCTACTACGGCGACGAGCAGGGCTTCACCGGCGCCGGCGGCGACAAGGACGCCCGCCAGACGATGTTCGGCTCGAAGGTCGACGACTACCTCGACGACGACGAGATCGGCACCGACCGCACGCACGCCGACGACGCGTACGACACCACGCACCCGCTGTACACGTCGATCGCCGCGCTGTCGAAGCTGCGCAAGGCCAACCCGGCCCTGACCGACGGCACGCAGAAGGAGCTCTACGCCAAGGACTCGGTGTACGCGTTCTCCCGGACGGGGGACAACGACCGCGAGTACGTCGTCGCGGTCAACAACGCCACCGAGGCGAAGACGGTGTCGCTGCCCGTCGAGTCCGCGAAGTACCTTGCCCTGTACGGGGGTTCGGGCAAGGAGACCGCGCGCGACGGACGGATCACCGTGAAGGTGCCCGCCCTGTCCTCCCTGGTGCTGCGCGCCGACGGCAGGCTCCCGGCGCCGACGGCGAGGCCCACGCTGTCCCTGACGGCCCCGGCCGCCGGTGCCACCGGCACCGTCACGCTCTCCGCCGATCCGGGGAGGACCGCCTCGGCCCGCGTGGTGTTCGCCGCGCAGGTCGGAAACGGCACGTGGCGCACGCTCGGTTCCGTCGACCACGCCCCGTACAAGATCACCCAGTACGTGCCCGGCACGGTGCGTGCCGGAACGCCGCTGCGGTACAAAGCTGTCGTGGTGGACCGCGCCGGACGGCTCGCGAGTGCCCTCGCCGACACGACGGCCGGCCAGGCCCCCGCGGCCGAGAAGCCCAGCGCCGTCGACCGCGACTACGCGATCGTCCACTACAAGCGCGCGGACGGCGACTACGCCGGCTGGAGCATCAAGTCCGCCGACGCGAGCGGTGAGTTCAGCGGGCGAGACGCCTACGGTGCCTTCGCCTGGGTGAAGGTTCCGGACGGTGCCGGATCGCTCTCGTACACAGTCGAGAAGTCGGGCACCGCCGACGGCGCCCAGCGGACGATCGACCTGGCAGAGACCGGCGAGGTCTGGATCGAGCAGGGCAAGGACGGCCAGCGGACCGCGAAGCCCGACGGGGTGTACCCGGCTCCCGACAAGACCAGGGCGATCATCCACGTCCACCGTGCCGACGGCGACTACGACGGCTGGGGCCTGCACACCTGGACCGGCGCGGCCCAGGGGACCGACTGGTCGAAGCCGCTCCAGCCGACCGGCAAGGACGCCTACGGCGTCACCTTCGACGTGCCCCTCGCCGACGGCGCGACCTCGCTCAGTTACATCTTCCACAAGGGTGACGAGAAGGACATCCCCACCGACCGCTCCCTGGACCTGACCACGTACGGCCACGAGGTGTGGCTGAATGCCGGGGACAGCGGCTACCTGCTGCCGTCGGTGGGATCGGCACCCGACCTGGACCTATCCAAGGCGCAGGCGCAGTGGATCGACGCGGACACCGTGGTGGTCCCCGGCTCCGTCGACGCCAAGGCGGCCGCGTCCGCGCAGCTGGTCTACGCGCGGGACGGCGGCATCACCGTCGAGGACGGTGCCCTCAGCAGCGAGGGCCGCTGGCTCCGGCTGACCCCCGCCGAGCTGACGGACGCGCAGAAGACGGCGTACCCGCACCTGAAGGAGTACACGGCCTTCACCGTCGACCCGCGCGACCGCGACCGGGTGCGCCAGGCCCTCGACGGGCAGATCGTGTTCACCCAGCGCATCGCGAACGGCGCCCTCGTCGCCGCGACCGGCGTGCAGACCCAGGGCATCCTCGACGATCTGTACGGCGCGCAGGCCGAACGGGCCGCCCTGGGGCCGGTGTTCAGGAAGGGCAAGGTCACCCTGTCCGTGTGGGCGCCGACCGCTCACGGCGTCTCCCTCGAACTCGGCGGCAAGAAGCTGCCGATGCGGCGCGACGACGCCACCGGTGTCTGGTCCGCCACCGGATCGGCGGCCTCCTGGAAGGGCAAGGAGTACCGGTACGCGGTGACGGTGTGGGCGCCCAGCGTCCGGAAGATCGTCACGAACGAGGTCACCGACCCCTACTCGGTCGCCCTGACCGCCGACTCCGAGCGCAGCCTCGTCGTCGACCTCGACGACAGGTCCCTCGCCCCCAAGGGCTGGTCGACCCTGACCAAGCCCGAGGCCGTCGCCATGAAGGACGCCCAGATCCAGGAACTCCACATCCGTGACTTCTCCGTCGAGGACAAGACCGCGGCCAAGGACCACCGCGGCACCTATCTCGCCTTCACCGACAAGAACAGCGACGGCTCGAAGCACCTGAGGAGGCTGGCGAGGGCGGGCACGTCGTACGTGCACCTGCTGCCCGCATTCGACATCGCCACGATCCCCGAGAAGAAGTCCGGACAGGCCACGCCCGACTGCGACCTGACCTCCTACCCGGCCGACAGCGACCGGCAGCAGGAGTGCGTGGGCAGGGCCGCGGCCAAGGACGCCTACAACTGGGGCTACGACCCCTACCACTACACGGTCCCCGAGGGCTCCTACGCCACCGACCCGGACGGCACGGCCCGCACCGTGCAGTTCCGGCAGATGGTGAAGTCCCTCAACGACGACGGTCTGCGCGTCGTCATGGACGTCGTCTACAACCACACCACCAGCAGCGGCCAGAGCAAGACCTCCGTCCTCGACAGGATCGTGCCCGGCTACTACCAGCGGCTCCTGGCCGACGGCTCCGTCGCCAACTCCACCTGCTGCTCCAACACGGCACCCGAGAACACGATGATGGGCAAGCTCGTCGTCGACTCCGTCGTCACCTGGGCCAAGGAGTACAAGGTCGACGGCTTCCGCTTCGACCTGATGGGCCACCACCCCAAGGCCAACATCCTCGCCGTCCGCAAGGCCCTCGACGCACTGACCCTGAAGAAGGACGGCGTCGACGGCAAGAAGATCGTCCTCTACGGAGAGGGCTGGAACTTCGGCGAGGTCGCCGACGACGCCCGCTTCGTGCAGGCCACGCAGAAGAACATGGCGGGAACCGGCATCGCCACCTTCAACGACCGCTCCCGCGACGCCGTGCGCGGCGGCTCCCCGTTCGACGAGGACCCCGGCGTCCAGGGCTTCGCCACCGGCCTCTACACCGACCCCAACTCCAGCAAGGCCAACGGCACCACGGCCGAGCAGAAGGCCCGGCTCCTGCACTACCAGGACCTCATCAAGGTCGGCCTGTCCGGGAACCTCGCCGGATACGAGTTCACCGACACCGACGGACGGCAGGTGAAGGGCGCCGACGTCGACTACAACGGCGCCGCCGCGGGCTACGCGGCCGCCCCCGGCGACGCCCTCTCCTACGCGGACGCCCACGACAACGAATCGCTCTACGACGCGCTCACCTACAAGCTGCCCGCGTCGACGAGCACCGCCGACCGCTCCCGCATGCAGGTCCTCGCCATGGCGACGGCCGCGCTCTCGCAGGGCCCAGCGCTCTCCCAGGCCGGCACCGACCTGATGCGCTCCAAGTCCCTCGACCGCAACTCCTTCGACAGCGGCGACTGGTTCAACGCCCTCCACTGGGACTGCCGGGCCGGAAACGGCTTCGGGCGCGGACTGCCCATGGCGGCCGACAACGAGTCCAAGTGGCCCTATGCCAAGCCTCTGTTGACGTCCGTGCCGGTGCCGGGCTGCGCGGCGATCAACGGGACGTCGGCCGCGTACCAGGACCTGCTGAAGATCCGCACGGACGAGTCCGCCTTCCACCTGTCCACCGCGGGACAGGTCCAGAAGCAGCTCTCCTTCCCGCTCTCCGGGAAGGACGAGACCCCCGGCGTCATCACCGCCCGCCTCGGCGACCTCGTGATCGTCTTCAACGCGACCCCGAAGGCGCAGCGGCAGACGGTGAAGGACCTCGCGGGAACGGGCTACCGCCTGCACCCGACGCAGGCCGGCGGCGCCGACAGCGTCGTCAAGTCCGCCTCCTACGAGCAGAGTTCGGGCTCCTTCGACGTGCCCGCCCGCACCGTCGCGGTGTTCACCCGCTGACCCGCACCCGGTCGTTCCCCGCGTGGCGCGCGCGGGGAACGACCGGAGCCCCCTTCGGCCGCAGCGTCGCGGCCCCGACCAAGGAGTTGTCATGCACCTTTCCGAACGGCGGCGTGCGCGCCACAGACACCGCCACGACCCCGCGCGTCTCGTCCTCGTGCTGCTCGCCGCGCTGGTGGCCACCCTGCTGCCCGGCCTGCCGCTCGGCGGCACCACGGCGCACGCCGCCGGGGCGAACACGGCCACCGTCTACTACGCGACGGCCACGACCAACTGGTCCGCCTACAAACTGCACTGGGCGCCCACGGGCGGCAGCTGGACCACGGTTCCCGGTGTCACGATGGAGGCGGCCTGCACCGGCTGGGTGAAGAGGACCGTAGACCTCGGCAGTGCCACGTCGTGGCAGGCCACGTTCAACAACGGCAACGGCACCTGGGACAACAACGGCGGGAAGAACTACCAGCTCGGCACCGGCCTGATCACCGTCCGGGCCGGCACCGTCGCCCACAGCGACCCGTGCGCGGACACCGCACCGCCCGAAGGCGCCTTCGCCACCGTCTACTACGACACGACCACCACCAACTGGTCCGTCACCAACCTGCACTGGGCACCCACGGGCGGCAGCTGGACCACGGTTCCGGGCATCGGCATGGAGGCGGCCTGCACCGGCTGGGTGAAGAGGACCGTCGACCTCGGCAGTGCCACGTCGTGGCAGGCCACGTTCAACAACGGCAACGGCACCTGGGACAACAACAACGGCGCCAATTACCCGCTCGGCGTCGGCCTCAACACCGTCAAGGGCGGGACGGTCACCAAGAACGCCAAGGACCCGTGCGCGGCCACCACCCCCGACACCACGGCCCCCTCCGTCCCGGGCAAGGTGACCGCGACCGCGTCCGGCACCTCCGTCGTGCTCACCTGGGACGCGGCGAGCGACGACACGGGCGTCACCGGCTATCAGATCACCCGCACCGGCGGCACGAAGGGCACCTCCGTCATCGCCGCCACCTCGACCGTGTACTCCGACACGGGACTCGAGGAGAAGACCGCGTACACCTACACGGTCAGGGCGCTGGACGCGGCGGGCAACGCGTCCGCCGCGAGCGTCGAGGCGAAGGCGACCACCGGCGAGAAAGCGGCCCAGGCCACCGGCACCCCGCTCGGCGGCGACCCGCGCAAGGACCCGATCTACTTCGTGCTCACCGCCCGCTTCTACGACGGCGACAGCTCGAACAACCGGGGCGGCAGCCAGCACGTGAAGACCGGCAACGCGGCCAACAACGACCCCATGTTCCGCGGCGACTTCAAGGGGCTCGTCCAGAAGCTCGACTACGTCAAGGGCCTCGGCTTCTCCGCGATCTGGATCACGCCGGTCGTCCTCAACCGCTCCGACTACGACTACCACGGGTACCACGGGTACGACTTCTACAAGGTCGACCCGCGACTCGAATCCGCCGGCGCCTCCTACCAGGACCTCATCGACGCCGCCCACGCCAAGGGCATGAAGATCTACCAGGACGTCGTCTACAACCACTCCTCGCGCTGGGGCGCCAAGGGCCTGTTCACCCCCACCGTGTACGGGGTGCGCGACGCCCAGTGGAGCTGGTACTACGACGAGAAGCAGAGCGGCTTCGAGTACGACGGCCTCACCGTGGAGCCCGTCTCCGGCAAGTCGTACTACAACGGCGACCTGTGGTCGACGGCCGAACCGTCCGGCAACACGTGTCTCAACTGGGGCAGGCCCACCGGAGCCAAGAGCCCCGAGGGCTACACCATCTACAACTGCCAGTGGCCGAGCCCCACATCGGGCATGTTCCCGAAGTCGCTCTACCACACCTGCTGGCTCGGCAACTGGGAGGGCGAGGACTCCCGCTCCTGCTGGCTGCACGAGGACCTCGCCGACTTCAACACCGAGAACACGCAGGTGCAGAACTACCTGATCGGTGCTTACAACAAGTACATCGACATGGGTGTCGACGGCTTCCGCGTCGACACCGCCGTACACATCCCGCGCGTCACCTGGAACCGCCGCTTCCTGCCCGCCATCCAGGAACGCGTCACCCAGCGGTTCGGCGCCCAGAAGGCACGTGACTTCTTCGTCTTCGGCGAGGTCGGGGCGTTCGTCAACGACAAGTGGAACCGCGGCTCGGTGAACCACTCCGCGCAGTTCTACACCTGGAAGGAGCGCAAGGAGTACTCCGCCGACGACGAGAAGGCCTCCCTCGAACAGTACGACTACGAGGAGCAGTTGGGCACCGGCAACCAGCCGACGTCCACCAACGCCTTCCTCGACGGGAACAGCTACCACACCCCCGACCGCAGCGCGTTCTCCGGCATGAACATCATCGACATGCGCATGCACATGAACTTCGGCGACGCCTCCAACGCGTACAACAACGGCAAGGACTCCGACGATTCGACCAACGACGCCACGTACAACGTCGTCTACGTCGACAGCCACGACTACGGCCCGAACAAGAGCGCCGAACGCTACGCAGGCGGCACCGACGCGTGGGCCGAGAACATGTCACTGATGTGGACGTTCCGCGGCATCCCGACGCTGTACTACGGCTCGGAGATCGAGTTCCAGAAGGGCAAGAAGATCGACTGCGGCACGAGCTGCCCCCTGGCCGACACCGGCCGTGCCTACTACGGCGACAAGATCGAGGGCAGCGTCACCGCCTCCGGCTTCGGTACGGTCTCCGACGCGTCCGGGGCCGTCGCCACGACCCTCGGCCAGCCCCTGGTCAAGCACCTCCAGCGGCTCAACCAGATCCGCCGGGCGGTCCCCGCCCTGCAGATGGGCCAGTACTCGACCGCCGGCATCTCCGGGAACATGGCGTACAAGCGCCGCTACACGGACCCGGCGAGCGGGGTGGACAGCTTCGCGCTCGTCACCGTCACCGACGGCGCGACGTACAAGAACATCCCGAACGGCACCTACAAGGACGCCGTCACCGGCGACGTGCGCACCGTCACCGACGGCACCCTGACCGCGACGGCCCCCGGCAAGGGCAATCTGCGGGTCTACGTCCTGGACCTGGGCGGCAAGAACGCGGCGCCCGGCAAGGTGGGCACGGCGGGGCCGTACCTGAAGTAGCGCGCCCGGCGCGGGAAGCGGCCCTTCCCGCGCCGAAGCCGTGCGATCCGCCCCCGACGCCTTCTGTAACCAGGGGCAACTGCTGTACTAGCGTGACGTCATGACGCCGGATCAGGTGCCGGACAGGCCGTGGCGGGTGCGGATCGACGACCGGCACGGAGGCCCCTGCGGGGCGGGCGTGCTGCTCGACGGCCGGTCCGTACTGACCTGCGCGCACGTCGTCCAGCAGGCCGACGCCCACCCCGCCGCGGGCCCCGCCGCGTTCCTCAGGGTCCGCAGCGCCGTCGCCGCCCCCGAGTGGCGCCGCACCGCCCGCGTCGTCGAGGACGCCTGGGCCTTCGAGAACGGCTCCCGGCGCGGCGACGTCGCGCTGCTGCGCCTGGACGAGCCGGTGGACCGGGCCGGCCTCACCGAACTGTGGAAGGTGCCCATCTCGGGCGGCCGGGTACGGGTGTACGGCTTCCCCGCCTTCGAGCCGTACGGCATCGGGGTCGACGCCGAACTCGCCGGATCGGGCGGCCGGGCCGGCGAATGGGGGCTGCTCAACCGCGTCCACGAAGGCAGGCCGTGGATCCAGCCGGGCTACTCCGGCGCCGGAGTGACGGCCCTCGACGGCGCGTTCGCCGGCCAGGTCGTCGGCATCGTCGTCGCCGACTACGTCGACTCGGACGGCAGGGCCGCCTGGATGGTCCCGGTCGACACGATGCAGACGTACCTGGGGCGGCGGATCGCACCGTACGTACGCGGAGTCGGCATCGAGGTGCCCTCGCGCGGCGACCCCGCGGCGGACCTCGACGACCCGCTGCAACTCGCCCTGACCCGGGAACTGGCCCGGCTCCTCACCGGCGACTGGGCGGGCGTCGCCCTCGTCGCCACCGGGCGGCGGACCGGCCCCGGCTCCTCCTGGCTGGTCCGCCTCACCGAGACCTCACGCTCGCCCGGCCCGGACGGCGGCGCCCCCCGGGGCACCGCCCTGCCGTTCGGTGCCGTCGACGCCGCCTACGACGCCCGCGGCAGAACCCCGGAGGAGGTGTGCGGCTACCTCGCCCACCGGTTCGGCTTCGACCCGGACCGCGACCGCGAGCCCGCCCGGCTGGCGCACCGGCTGCTGCGCCGCAGACCGCCCGCCTTCGTCATCGTGGACGGCGTCGACGGCGCGCGCGACCCCGGACGCCTCCTGCGCGACCTCCTGATCCCGCTCGCCCGCGACGCCCGCACCCGCGGCCTGCGCCTCGTGATCGGAGTCGAGGGCGACCCGCCCGACGACCTGCCGTACCAGGTGCACCTGGACCCGACCCCGCTGCCGGGCGGTGCCCCGCGTCCGGTCACCGAGGAGCAGGCACGGGAGGCCGTCGCCCGGCTCGCGCAGGCCGAGGCCGAGGCGCTGCGCGTCGAGCGGACGACGGCACGGCGCTTCCTGGCGCCGCCCCGGCTGCCGCACGGCCGGGCACCCCGCCTGGCGGTGCGGCTCGCCGTCGCCCGCGCCACGTTCCCGCACGCCGAGATCGCCGCCATCGAGGCGCGCGCCGCATCCGCCGTCACGGACGTCGACGCCTACCTGACGGAGGTGCGCGGCATGGACGCCGCGCACGAGGACCTGACCGTCCGCCTGGAGCTGTTCCGCGCACTCGCCGAGGAGCACTTCGGCGCCGCGGACCCCGAACTCGGCGCGCTGTTCACCGCCGCGAACCGGGCCCTGCGCACCGCCCCCGTCGATCTCGCGGCCGCCGCCCGGAGAGTTCCGCGCTACGTCGCGGCCGTCAACCGCCGCATCGCCGAAGGATGAGGCCATGACCCCATGCAATCGCCCCGGATGCGGGCGCGGCACCCTCGACGCGGACGGCTTCTGCCCGGTCTGCGGCCGCAAGGCGCTGCCGCCCGCCCGGGCCGCCGGAGCGAGCACCGGCATCGCCCAGGTGCGGCCCGACCCCTGGTACGGACTCACCCTCGTCGACGACGCCCGGCTGCCCGACGGCCCCGGCGCCACCGCCGCGCGGGAGCCGCAGCCGGAGAGCGGCCCCGTCGCGGAGGAGCACCGCTACTGCCACAACCCCGGCTGCGGACAGCCCGTCGGACGCAGCGTGGGCGGCCGGCCCGGACGGATCGCCGGATTCTGCGCCCGGTGCGGCACCCGCTTCGACTTCACCCATGTCGCGGGCCTGCTCATCGCCGGCCGCTACGAGGTGCGCCGGCTGCTCGGCCAGGGCTCGTACGGCGTCGCCTACCTCGCGCACGACCGCAACCTCAAGACCGACGTCGTCCTGAAGGAACTGCGCACCGCGCTCGCCGGGTCCGACCGGGAACGCGACGTCCTCGTCGGGCTGCGGCACGACGCCATCGTCCGCATCCTCGGCTACGAGGAGGAGCACGGCCGCACCTACCTGGTCCTCGAGTACATACCGGGGGAGGCGCTGCAGGCGGCCCGCGGCGACCGGCTCGCCACGTTCCTCGCCCACGGCCTGCGACTGCTCCAGGCACTCGACTACCTGCACGCGCGCGGCCTGCTGCACTGCGACGTCAAGCCGCTCAACATCATCCGCTTCGCGGAGACCGCACCCTCCGGCGCACTCGACCGGGTCCGCCTCATCGACTTCGGCGCGGTGCGCTCGATCACCGACACGGCGCCGCTGTCCGAGTACACCGAGCGGTACGCGCCGCCCCCGGGCGACCCCGAGTACACGCACGGACCCACACCGGGCTTCGACCTCTACGGACTCGGCATGACCCTGGCGGAGACGTCCCACGAGCTGACCGAGGAGTCCTCCGCCCCCGGCGTGCAGTCCCTCCGGCTGCTCCTGGACCGGTCCGTGCACAGCGGCGGGCCCCGACAGCGGTTCACCTCGGCACGGCAGTTCGGCGAGCAGCTCAGCGGTGTCATCCGCCAGGTCGTGGCGGCCCCCGAGACCGGCCGCCGCGTCACCCGCGCCTCCGC
The DNA here is from genome assembly GCF_040297005.1 of Streptomyces sp. NPDC001904. Classification (NCBI taxonomy): domain Bacteria; kingdom Bacillati; phylum Actinomycetota; class Actinomycetes; order Kitasatosporales; family Streptomycetaceae; genus Streptomyces; species Streptomyces sp. NPDC001904. The sequence goes on from NZ_JBEOYI010000010.1 coordinate 53,291, forward strand.
GCTGTTCGGCCCGATGCCCGAGGCGCTGCACGGCGGCATCGGCGCGCCCCGGCCCCTCGGCGACTGGGTGCGGGCGACGGTGGAACGGCCCGCCGCCGACGGCCCGGTGCGGCTGACGCTGGCGCCCCTCTTCCGCGCCCCCGGGCCCGGGGAGGTGGCGACGGCCCTGCCGATGCCGGTCCACGACCCCGACGACACCGACGTCACCACCACCGTCCAGGGCGAACTGGACGTGTGCCGCAAGCTGTTGCGGGCCGGTGAGTCCGCGGACGCGGCGGCGGTCCTCGACCGGGTGCCGCTGCCCGCCGCCCACTGGCTCACCCACTGGTACCGCGGTCTGATCGCCCTGCGCGACGACGACCCGACGCAGGCCACGACCCACTTCACCCACGTACGAGGCACACTTCCCGGCGAACTCGTCCCCCTGCTCGTGCTCGGCCTGTGCGCCGAACGCGGGGGCGACACCGCACTCGCCACCACGCACTACACCACCGTCCTCACCACCAGCCCCGCCCTCGGCGCGGCCGGGTTCGGCCTGGCCAGGATCACCCACCGCGCCGACGGGCCGACGGCGGCGGCCGGGATCGTCGCGGGACTGGCACAGGAGTTCCGGTTCGCCCGCGAGGCGCACATCGCGGGCTTCCGGCTCTCGCTGGAGCGGCCGGAACCGACGCCGGCCCGGATCCCGGCGGGGCTCGAACTGGCCGAGTCCGAACGGGCCTCCCTGGCCGCGGAGTCGGCCTACGCCGAGTACCTGCGCACCGAGGACCGCCGCGCCCTCTCCGACGCGATCCGCGGCCTCGCCCGGCACTGCCCGAACGAGCGGGACTTCTACGCCCTGGTCGACCTCGCCAATGAGCTGCGTCCCGATCGGAAATGGCCGTGGTACGCCGGAACCAGGCCCAGGACCCGTGCAGAAGGCAACAATGAGCGGCGTTCCCGTTCCGGAACGTGACCGGACGGGCTACGCTCCCCTGATCCGCACAGGACACACACGACACAGGCGGCCGACGGCCGCGACGAGGGAGTCGTGAGGCACCGATGGGGGACGCACCGCGTGCGGCGCTGGACTTCACCATGGAGCTGCACGCGCCGGGGGACCTGAGCCGGGACGCCGAGCGCGCCGACGCGCTCATCACCGTGCACGCCCGTCCGCCGGACCCCGCCGGGCCCGGAGCCGGGAGCACGCCGCCCTCCGCCGAAGTGCTCCTCATGGACCGGTCGTTGTCCATGTCGGGGCCGGGCCGGCTCGACGAGGCCAAGCGCGCCGTCTGCGCGGCGATCGACACCCTGCGCGACGGAACCCTGTTCGCCGTCGTCGCGGGGGATCACGAGGCGACGGTCGTGCACCCGCCCGACGGCCGCCGCCCGCTTCCCGCCGACGAGGCCCGCAGACGCGAGGCCAAGGCCGCCGTGCACGCCGTGCGCGCCCAGGGCGGCACCAGGATCGGCAGCTGGCTGGAGTGCGCCCGCGGCCTCTTCGACGCCGCCGCCGTGGACGGCGTACGGCACGCGGTGCTCTACACCGACGGCAAGGACGAGCACGAGACCCGCGAGCAGCTCGACGCCGTCCTCGACTCCTGCACCGACCGGTTCGTCTGCGACGTGCGCGGCCTCGGCGGCGACTGGGAGTACCGCGAACTCCACCGCATCGCACAGGCGTTGCACGGCTCGTCCGAAGCCGTCCTCGACATCGCCGACCTGACCGCGGACTTCGAGGCCCTCATGAGCGAGGCGCGCCGCGTCGTCGTGCCCCGCGTCTATCTCGGGCTGCGCTTCAGCGAGCTGTTCACCCTCGACAGAGTGCGCCAGACCGCCCCCGTGGAAGCCGATCTGACCGGCCAACGGCAGTCGTACGAGGAGGGGTTCCACATTCCGCTGGGTGCCTGGTCGCCGGGGCTGCGCCAGTACCAGGTCACCCTGCGCCTCGATCCCGGCCGGGTGCCCCTCGACACCGACCTGCGGGCCGCCTGGATCACCCTGCACGCCGAACAGGGCGGCGGGCCGGGGCGGGTGGCCCTGCTGCCGACCGTCCCCATGGACGTACGGCGACGGTCGGTCCCGGCCGGTGCGGCCACCGCATCGCCCGAACTCACCCGGGTGGAACGGATCCGCGCCCTCGGCATGGCGATGCGCGCCTGCACCGACGCGTACGCCTCCGGAGACCTCGGCCGCGCCGACCGGGAGCTGAGGACGGCGCTCGATCTGGCCGGTGAACTCGGCCAGACACGGAAGGCGGCGGAGCTGCGGGCCGTCGCGGAGCGGAACGCCGACGGCCGCATGATGGTGCGGCGCACCGTGACGCGCGCGGAGATGCAGCGCCTGGCCCTCGACTCCACACGCACCGGTGTCTCCACCGGCCTCCCGGCGGACGCCGGCTCCGGTCCGCCGGTCGACTCCGTGGCCGCCGGTCCGGCCGACGGCCCCGAACGCTGCCCGCACTGCCGGGCGGTGCTGCCCGTGCGCGGGGCGAGGTTCTGCGAGGAGTGCGGCCTGAGCGTCGACACCGGAAGCGGCGCGTGACCGCGGCCGCCGGGTCCACCGCGCGCGGCCGGCGCGCCCTGCTCTCCGAGAGCTGGCGGTCCCTGCGCACCGCGCACCCCGTACGGATCCTGCGCCTCCTGCGCGCCGGCCTGCTCGCGACCGTGTGCGCGACCGCCGTCGTCTATCTCGTGACAGCCACCCAGGGCGGGCAGGAGGTCACCACCGTCCGGCAGAGCAAGGCGGCCGGTGACCAGCTCGAGGACGCGCGCGAGGCGGTCGACACGGCGGACAAGGCCCTGCACCGAGCGGCCAAGGCGGGACAGATCGAACTGATCGGAACGGGCGCGGAGTTCGCCAACACCACCGCGCGGATCGGAGCCCTGCTCACCTCCGCCGCCCAGGGCAACGCGGCCGGGGCGACCGGACGCGCCCAGTTCCAGTTCGTCCAGGGGAAGCTGCTCATCTGCCAGCAGCTCATCAACACGGCGGTGAGCGGCTACCCGCGCAGCGGCCCGGTGGGCGTCGAGAGCGCCCGCGACACCCTGACGGCGCCGCGCCTGCGGGACCCCGGCACCGGCCGGGAGATCCCGGGTACAGGCGGCCTGCGCGCCTCCATCGAGGACCTCCAGGCCCTCCAGCGCGCCGGTCTGGCCCGCCAGCGCGACGCCGGCTGGCTCGATCCCGTGCAGCTCTGGGGCCTCGCGCTCGCCCCGCCGATCGTGATGGTGCTGCTGTTCTGCGCCACCGCCCGGATCCTCGCGCTCCACTTCCGGCGCCGGGTCAGCGCACACCTGGTCGCCACCCTCGCCGTCACCCTGGCGGTCACCGGCGTCTCCGTGGGACTGACCCTGTGGGACGAGGCGCGCCTCGCCCTCCACCCGGCCGCCGGTCATCCGGCCACCATGGCGCTGGTCCTGCTGGCACTCGCCGTGGCCGGGGTCCTCAACCACCTCGCCCACCGGCCCCGCCTCGCCGAGTACAGGTATCCCCGCCCATGACGACATCCCGGCGGCGTACGGCCGTTTCCCGACTGGTCCAACTCCTCGCCGCCATGGCCCTGCTGGCGGGACCGACCGCGTGCGCGGGCTCGGACGACCGGCATGTGACGGTCATGGTGCCCTGGACCGGGCAGGACGAGTTCGGCGCCTTCCACTCCGTCGTCGAGGACTTCCAGCACGACACCGGCATCACGGTGGACGTCCAGGTCACCCGCGCGCTCACCCAGCAGCTCGACGCCGCCGTCAAGGCCGACGCGCCGCCCGACCTCGCCGTCCTGCCGAGCCCCGCCGCGATCGCCCGCTCGGTCGACGACCTCGAACCGCTCGACGAGGGGACCGTCGACACGGGGGCGTATCTGGAGCCGTTCCGGGGGCTGGCCCAGATCGACGGTGCCACCTACGCCGTCCCGGTCAAGATCGACGTCAAGAGCCTGGTCTGGTACGACACCGAGACCACGGACACCCCCCGCACCCGGTCGACCGACGCCCTGCACGCCTTCGCCCGGAAAGGGGGCCTCGGCTGGTGTCTCGGCCTCGCCTCCGGCCCGACGTCCGGATGGCCCGGCGCCGACTGGATCGCCGACATCGTGCTGGCCGACGCGGGCACCCGGGTGTACGCGCGGTGGGCCGCGGGACGGCTGCCCTGGACCTCCTCCGCGATCGTGCGCGCCTGGACCCGGTGGCGCGACCTGGTGGGTGCGGCCGACCTCAAGAAGGCCTCCGAAGCGGGCTTCACCGAGGCGACGCAGGCCATGGCCGCCGCGAAGCCCGGCTGCCGGCTCGCCCACGGCGCGCGCTCCGCCCTCGCGGCCGATGTCCGCAAGGAGCCCCGCTTCGACTTCGTCGCGCCCGCCGCCCACGCCCCGCTGGAGGTCTCGGGCGACTTCATCGGCATGTTCACCGACGACAATCCCGCCGCGCGCACCTTCGTCCACTACCTCTCCGGTGCGCACGCCCAGCAGACCTGGGTCGACGCGGCGGGCTCGGCCGCCTTCTCCGCCCGCGCCGACGGCATCGTCTACCGCAACGCCGTCCAGCGGCGCATCGCCGCGCTGCTGAGACCCGCCTCGGGCCACCCGCTGTGCTTCGGCGCCGCGGACATGATGAGCCCCGACACCGCCGCCGCGTTCTACCGGGCCGTCCTCGACTACGCCGACGAGGGCGGGGACGCGGGGAAGCTGATGGAGCGTCTGCAGAAGGTCCAGACGAGCTTCGGCGAGGACCAGGTGCCCCAGGGCGACATCTGCTCCGGCTCCGGCTGACCGTTCCGTCCACCCGCACACCACCGACCGAGGAGTCCCGTGTCGTCAGAAGCAGTCCAGTTCGTCCTCGCCGACGGAGAGACCACCGTCCTCGTCTCCGCGCCCCGCCGCGGCTCCGGCACCGTCGGAGCCGGCGACGGGCTGCGGCGCGCGCAGCGGTCCCTGCGCAGCGCCCTCGCCCCGGTCACCTCCGCGGCCGCCGAGGTGATCTCCGAGTTCCGCGCCCACGCCGAACGCCCCGACGAGATCGAGGTGGCCTTCGGTGTGACGCTCGACGCGTCGCTCGGCGCCGTCATCAGCACCGCCAAGGCCAGCACCCACCTCGACGTCCGCCTACGCTGGAATGGATCGAGGAACGACGCCCCGGGAGCGTAGGGGCACGAGAAGGGCAGGTGGGGACGTGGCCGGCGGTCTGTTCCCCCGGGAGCGACGCGAGATCGCCCCGGGCGCCGGCGCCGTCCACGTACCGGACTGGCTGGACCCGGCGCGACAGCGCGACCTGCTCGCCGCCTGCCGCGACTGGGCCCGGCCACCGGCCGGCCTGCGCACGGTCCGCACCCCCGGCGGCGGAGAGATGACCGCGCGCCAGTTCGGGCTCGGCTGGCACTGGACACCGCGCGGCTACACGCGCACCGCAGTCGACGGGGACGGCGCCCCCGTCAAACCCATGCCGGAGGAGCTGGCCGAGCTCGGAGCGCGCGCCGTCGCCGACGCCTTCGGGCGCCCGCCCGGCGCCGCGTACGACATCGCGCTCGTCAACTACTACGACGGCCACGCCCGGATGGGCATGCACCAGGACCGGGACGAGCGAGCGGAGGAGCCGGTCGTCTCGCTCAGCCTCGGCGACACCTGCGTCTTCCGGTTCGGCAACCCGCGGACGCGCACGAAGCCCTACACGGACGTCGACCTGCACAGCGGCGACCTGTTCGTCTTCGGCGGCCCGGCGCGCCTCGCCTTCCACGGCGTGCCCCGCGTCCACCCGGGCACCGCGCCCCCCGACCTCGGCCTGCGCGGGCGGCTCAACATCACGCTACGGGTCAGCGGCCTGTGACCACACGGAGTGAGCGGACGCTGTTCACCGGCTACCATTCCAGACCGTGATCAGGGCGAGGAGTTGCTGATGGGCGGCAGGGCGGCCTCCGGAACCGGGAGCCAGACGACGGGCGGGGGCACCGCGCGGCCACCGCGTCTGGAGCGGGGCCGCAGTGCCCTCGGTCCCGCGCTCGAACTCGTCCACACCGGACGCGCCCCGACCCGCGCCGTGCTCACCGCCGAACTCGGGGTGACGCGCGCCACGGCCGGCGCGGTCGCCGCCGAACTGGAAGCACTCGGGCTGATCAGGATCGACGCCCGGCCGAGCGCCGCCGCCGGTTCCCAGGGCCGCCCCTCGCACCGCCTCTCGGTCGCCGAGGACGGCCCGGTCGCGCTCGCCGCGCAGGTCCACTCGGACGGCTACCGGGTCGCGCTCGTCGGCCTCGGCGGCCGGGTCGTCGCCACCACACCCGGCTGCGAGATCATCGAGCCCGATCCGGCGGACGTCCTGCGGTCCGTGGTGGAGGCGGGAGTCCGGCTCCTGGAGACCAGCGGCCGGGTCTGTGTCGGCGCGGGACTCGCCGTGCCCTCGGCCGTGGCCGAACCGGACGGCACCGCCCTCAACCCGCTGCACCTGGCCTGGCCCGCCGGCTCGCCGGTCCGCGAGATCTTCGCCGACTGCGTGCGCCGGGCCGGTCCGGACATCCCGGCGTTCGCCGCGAACGACGTCAACCTGGGCGCGCTCGCCGAGCACCGGCACGGTGCCGGACGCGGCGCCCGCGACCTGCTCTGCGTCGCCACCGGGCACCGCGGCGTCGGCGGCGCCCTCGTCCTCGACGGGCATCTGCACACCGGCAGTTCGGGCCTGGCCCTGGAGGTCGGTCACCTCACCGTCAACCCGGAGGGCCGCCCCTGCCACTGCGGCAGCCGCGGCTGCCTGGACGTCGAGACCGACCCGCTCGCCTTCCTCACCGAGGCGGGCCGCACCCCCGACGCCGACGGCTCGCTCCTGCACCAGGCGCGCGAACTGCTGCTCACGGCCAAGGACGACCCCGCCGTCCGCACCGCCACCGAGGCGCTCGTCGACCGGCTCGGTCTGGGACTCGCGGGTCTCGTCAACCTCCTGAACCCGGACCGGATCATCCTCGGCGGCCTGCACCGCGAACTCCTCGACGCCGCCCCCGAGCGGTTGCGCGCCGTCGTGGCCGACCGCAGCCTGTGGGGCCGCAGCGGAGGCGTCCCCATCCTGGCCTGCACGCTCGATCACAACAGCCTGGTGGGCGCCGCCGAGCTGGCCTGGCAGCCGGTCCTCGACGACCCGCTCGGAGCCCTCAGCGCGAGGTGACCGGCGGCCCCACCGGACGGCCCGGGCGCCGCCGCCCCGGTTCGCTCAGCGCCACTCCACCGCGAACGCCGCCGCCGGATTGGCCACGAGCACCTGCTCGACGACGTCCTTGCCCAGGGTCTCCGTGAGCCGCGGCCGCACCCGGCGCAGCAGATACGGCATGCCCGGCCCGCCGCTCACCGACCGCGCCCCGGCGGTCGTCGTGTCCCCACCGAGCAGCAGCCGGTGCGCGAACCCGGCCTCGGCGAGGGCCGCCATCGCGTCCGGCATCCGCCAGTCCGTCGCGTGGTTGGCCCGGGACGGCCCGTCGAAGGCCAGATAGGCGCCCGAACGCGCGGCCTCGCGCTGGACGACGAGGTCGGGGGAGCGGTTCAGGTGACCGAGCAGAATGCGGTGCGGGGGCACCTCCAACTCCTCGCAGAGCAGGTCGAGTACGTCCAGTGCACCCGTCCCGAGCTCATGGTGGACGGCGATCGGCGCCCCGGTCGCGTGGTGCGCCTCGGCCGCGGCCCGCATGGTCCAGCGGGCATGCGCGTCCAACGCGTGGAAGCCGCCCGCCACCTTGATCAGCCCGGCCCGCACACCGCTGCCGGCGATGCCCTCGGTCAGCTCGCGCACGAACAGCTCGGCGAGATCGGTCCTCCGCTCGGCAAGCAACTCCGGCGCGTAGTGCGCGGATTGATGCATCCCCGTCGCGGCGACGATCCGCACGCCGGTCGCCTCCGCCAGCGCGGGCAGCTCCGCGGCCCGCCGTCCGAGCCCGTACGGCGTCCACTGCACGACGGTGCCGCCGCCCACGGCGGCGTACGCGGCCAGCTCCCGCCGCGCCGACTCGACGTCGTCCAGTTCCTGTCCGGGCAGCAGCGGACTGCGGAAGAACAGATGATCGTGGGCGTCCACGACGCCCAGCTTCCGGGGATCGATGTCGCCCTGGACGCCGCGCACGGCCGCCGGTGCGGAGTTCACCACTGGCTTCCCTTCGCAAGCAGGTCACGCTCGGGCTGCGAGACGTGCAGAACCTGATAGACGTCACCGGGCGCACCGGACTCCGCGTGCTCCCGGACGGAGAACCTCAGCAGCTCCCAGGTGCGCGGATCGATCCCGGCGGCCGCGTACAACACGCCGCTCTCGGAGGCCAGTTCGGCCGTCTCCCGCGCCGCGTCCGCCACCAGACCGGGCAGATGGGCGGCGGCCGCGACCGGCGTCCGCTCGCACACGGCGACCCGAGCCGTCGCGTCCGCCGCGCCTCCTTCCGCGTACGCGACACCGATCCAGTGCTGCACGACGGGCCGCCCGAAGTCGCGCACGATGCCCTGGAACCCGGCGCCCCACAGGAAGGAGTTCATCCCCTGCTCGGTGTTCCAGAGGTAGAACGGCGCGTACTGGTTCACCGGCGAACCGTGCACGCCGCGCTCCCGCATCAGATACGTCTTGACGCCGAGGCCGGGGAAGCCGTCGAGCAAGTGCCCCTTGCTCGCGACCCGTTCACGGATGATGTCCATGTCGTAGTCCGCGGGCAGCGTGATCTCGTACTGCATCGCATGCATGGTCGTGTGCTCCTCAGCTTTCGGAGCGGGCGTCGACGTGCGCACCCCAACAGGTCGTCGTCCCGTCGGCCGCGGCCTCGACCGCCGCCAGGTGCGTCATGAACGTCCGGGGCCCGGCACCGTGCCAGTGCCACTCGTCGGGCTCGATCCAGACCGTGTCACCGGCCCGGATCACCTCGACCTCGCCGCCCTTGCGCTGCACCCGGCCCTCGCCCTCCAGGACGTGCAGCACCTGACCGTGCGGATGGGTGTGCCAGGCGGTGTGCGCGCCGGGCGCGAAGTGGACGTTGAACAGACGCAGTCGGGACGGCAGGGCGGGCGTCGCGACCTCGTCCAGCCAGACCGTGCCCGTGAAGTTCTCGGCCGGGCCCTGCTGCGTGTCCGGGCGGTTGCGCGTGATGTGCACGGGGGAGTCCTCAGCTGGTCGGGGCGGGGGAAAGGGGAGCGGGGGAGGGCTTCAGGAGGGAGAGCAGGCCGCGTACGCCCGCGTCGAAGGCGTCCCTATGGCCGGACGCGCGCGCCAGGACGTATCCGCCCTGCACCGTCGCCACGATGGCCGCCGCGATCTCGCGCGGCACCAGGTGGGGCGCGAACTCGCCACTGTCCACACCTTCCTGGACGGTGTCGGCGAGCCGGTCCTTCACGTACGAGATCGTCTCGTCGACCGGACCGCGCAGCTCGTCGCTGGCGATCACGTCCGGATCCATCGTCAGCCGCCCGACCGGGCAGCCGCGCAGCACGTCACGCTCGCGCAGCAGGTACGCCGCGACGCGGTCGTACGCCGAACCGTCCGCACCGAGCAGCCGCTCGACGGTCGCCCGCATCTCCTCACCGGTGCGGCGGATCGCGGCGAGCGCCAGGTCCGGCTTGCCGGTGAAGTGGTGGTACATGCTGCCCTGCCCGACGCCCGCGCGCTGCAGGATCGCCTTCGGGCTGGTGCCGGTGTAACCGCGCTCCCACAGCAGCTCGCGCGTGGTTTCGATCAGCCGTTCCTGGGTGCTCATGAAGCCACCGTACATACTAGTAGTTACAGAAGGCAATGCCGAGACGGCGACGAGGGCGGGAGAAGCAGCCCGGGACGGTGCGCGTACTCCCGTGGGGGTAGGCGGACGGCCGCTGGCCGTACGACGACGGGGACCCCCTCCCGGCGGGAGGCTCGACTCATCACGAGAACACTCAAGGGAGATGAGTCCGATGCAGACCCTCGCGCAGTTCGGCCCCGGCGGCGGTCCGGGCCCCTGGATCCTGCTCGTCCCGCTGGTCTGGGCGGCCGTGGTGATCGGCGTCGGCACGCTGCTGCGGCGCACCGTGTGGCGCGGACGCCGTGGCCCGTGGCGCCCCGGGCCCGCCATCGACGAGCGGTCCCCGATCGCGGTGCTCGGCCGACGGTTCGCCGCCGGGGAGATCGACGAGGACGAGTACTGGCGCCGGCTGTCCGTCCTGAACGAGGAGTTCGGGCGCACCGCCGGCGGCGGCAAGGGGGCCGTGCTCTGACCCCTCCGGGCACGACGCCTCTACCGGCACCGCGACGAGGAGTGGGCCCGGCCGTGCGGCCGGGCCCACCACCGTCGGCGGGACGTCAGCGGCGGGGGCCGCCCCGCCCGGACCTGCCCTCGCCGGGCATGCCCCGCTCACTCTTCGGGTCGTCGTACTCGATCCGCTCCTTGCGCACCGTGTCGGAGACCTCCTGCGTCTCCGTCACCCTCTCCGTCTCCAGGCGCACGCGCTCCACCGGCACGGTCTCCTTGCTGACGACCGCACGCTCGGCGTGCAGCGTCACCTCGGTCTCCGCCTCGCCGATCGTGGCGCGCTTCGCGTCGGCCTCGGTGATCGGCTCACGCACCACGCGGACCTCCTCGTGGGACAGCGGAACCGACGTGGTCACGTTCTCGGTCTCGACCACCTTGCGCAGGTGCGCGTGGCCGACCTCCTGCTCCTCGACGCCGACCCGGAGCCGTTCCTCGGAGCGGATGAGCTCCGTCTCCTTCTCCGGGACGTCGGCGGCGCCGCGCAGCGCGGGCTCGCGGGCACCGGCCGCGTGCCGGCCGGTGGACTCGCCGGTGGCGTGACCGGACGCGGCCCCTGCCGCGCCGGCGGCTCCCGCCGCACCGGCCGTGCCCTGGACGCCGGGTGCGGCGGCCGGACGCTCGGGACGGTTCCCGCCGGTACCGGCGGCGGGCCTGGTCAGCCCGTAGTGCGCGTACAGCTCCTGCTGCTCGGCCTCGCTCAGGTGCTGGTCGGCCTCGACGCGGGGCGCGTCCTTGACGGCCTCCTTGGTGTACATCACCTGGAGCCGCTCGTCCGTGCGGGACGCTCCGCCGAGCGGAACGAAGGTCTCCTTCATGCCGAAGAGGCCGGTCTTGACGGTCGCCCAGCCCGGCTTGCCGGTCCGGTCGTCCAGGTAGACCCGCTCGACGCTGCCGATCTTCTCCCCGGTGCGGTCGTACGCGGTGAGCCCGACAAGGGCATCGGGGTTGTTGATCTCGCCCTGCGTCATGCGTGATCACTCCCTCCGGGACATGGGGGCGGCTGGGCGCCACCGGCTTGACCATGTGCCTCGTCTCCATGGCGCGTGGAATCCGCGGGGCGCGCAACAAGGAGCTTCACTTGCCGTAGCCAAAAGCTCCGCCGGGGCGCCGCGCGGGGCGTGATTGCGGGCCGGGAGGCGCAGTCGGGTGATCTCCCTCGCCTGGGCCGAACGGGTGAACCCGAGGGGCGCGCGCCGGTGATGCCGAAGGGGCGGATCGTCGACACGCCCACCCTCCGTCCAGGGGAAAGCACCCGCTCGTCCGCCGGTTCAAACGGGCAGACGAACGGGTGCTCGGAAGAGGCAGGGGCCCGGTCGGGCCCAGCGGAAGAGGCCGGGCGCCCCCTGAGGGGCACCCGGGAAGTGATCACCGCCCGGTCAGCCTGCGACGGCCGACCGGGCGGGAGCATGCTGGGGCGCTTCGGCGCGGAGCGTGGTCGCTGTCGCATACACCGGCACCGTGGGCAGCGCCACCGCGGGCGACGGCACGGGCAGGGCGAACCAGACGACCTTGCCGCCGTCGAGATGCGGCCGGACCCCCCAGCTCTCGCTCACCGCGGCGACCATCGCGAGCCCCCGCCCACAGGTCGCGAGCGCCTCCGCGTCGCGCACCTCCGGAAGCCGGGGGTCGTGGTCGCGCACCGACAGGGTGAGACAGTTGCGGAAGAGCTCGATCTCCACGGTGCACAGCTTGTCCGGCTCGGCGTGCCGGTGCACGTTGGTGAGCAGCTCGGTGACCCCGAGCGCCGCCAGATCGATCAACGGATCGAGATGCCAGTAGCGCAACTGCGCCGATACGATTCTGCGGACCTGGCCGATCCGCGACGGCAGGGCTTGGAGCTCCACCGTGCAATGCCTGCTCGGCTGGCTGATCACGGCTGCGACTCCCCGAATTGAGTCCGGAAGAAGACGAGAACGGATCGAGCGGAGCGACCGCGGTGTGACAGGGTCGCCCGCTGCAGTGTCCGGCGGGCTGGTTCGCAGCGTCATCGCCGGTAAACCCTGAGTAGTGATGTGTGACCAGCGTGACCCAGAGAGTGCGGGCGTGCAACTTCGGCCGGTGACGCTCGTGCTCCGGAAAGTGATGGGTGAGGCGGGCCGGTGGTCGGCGACGCTACGCCGCGCGCCCCGTCGCCTTGCGCACGGCGTCGATGAACCGGCGGGCCGCGGGAGGCCCCGCGTCCCCGGTGTGACCGCCGCCGAGTCGCAGCAGATAGCGCCTGCCGTCGACGTCGGCGGTCGCGCGGTCGTCGGAGCCGAACCACGGTTTGCCCGCGCGGACTTCGCCGAGTGGCGCGCTGTCTATCTCGCTGCCGTAGCTCGTGAGCAGTTCCAGCCTGCCGCCCGTGATCCGGACCTGTCCGGCCCGGGTCAGTGAGCGCAGACGGCGCCCGATCCGCACGCCCGTCGCCGTGAACTCCGGCTCCGCCATGCCGCGTCGCCCCCTCTGAGTGCGTTGGTGCGGTGCAGTCTGCACGCACCGGGCCAGGAGCACCAGTGTGCATGTGGACGCGACGTGAAGCAGTGGGCGCAAACGGATTTCGCGCCCCCTCCCCCTACGGTCCCGCCGGTGGGGCCAGGCGTGTCTTTGAGGCTCCCAAAGATGCGTTTATGCAGGTGAGAAGCGTGCGGAAGGTGTCTATGATCGATGCGTCCGGTCACGTTCGACCGACCCTGCAGCGGGTCCTTCGGCACCCCCTTCGCGGGATCCTGTCGGGGCGGACGCTCGGAACGACGCGAAGGAGCCGCGTGGTGAGCACCATCGAACAAGGTCGCACCGGGGACGGGCATCCGCCCACGGAGCCGATGCCGACGCTGGACGTCGACCACACGGATCCCGGCTACCGGAGCTGGCTGAAAGAAGCCGTGCGCAAGGTCCAGGCCGACAGCAACCGCTCGGCCGACACCCACCTGCTCCGCTTCCCCCTCCCCGAGCACTGGGGCATCGACCTCTATCTCAAGGACGAGTCCACCCACCCCACCGGAAGCCTCAAGCACCGCCTCGCCCGCTCGCTCTTCCTCTACGGCCTGTGCAACGGCTGGATCCGCCCGGACCGCCCGGTGATCGAGGCGTCCAGCGGCTCCACCGCTGTCTCGGAGGCGTACTTCGCCAAGCTCGTGGGGGTCCCCTTCATCGCGGTGATGCCGCGTACGACGAGTGCCGAGAAGTGCCGACTGATCGAATTCCACGGCGGGCAGTGCCACTTCGTCGACGACTCCAGGACGATGTACGAGGAGGCGGCCGCCCTCGCGGCGCGCACCGGCGGCCACTACATGGACCAGTTCACCTACGCGGAGCGGGCCACGGACTGGCGCGGCAACAACAACATCGCCGAGTCGATCTACCGGCAGATGGAGCTGGAGCGCTACCCCTGCCCGGCCTGGATCGTCGCCACGGCCGGCACCGGCGGCACCTCGGCGACCCTCGCCCGCTACGTCCACTACATGCAGCACGACACCCGCATCTGTGTCGCCGACCCCGAGAACTCCTGTTTCTTCGAGGGCTGGACGACCAACGACCCGGAGGCCACCAGCGACTGCGGCTCCCGCATCGAGGGCATCGGCCGCCCGCGCATGGAGCCGAGCTTCGTGCCCGGCGCCATCGACCGCATGATGAAGGTCCCCGACGCGGCGAGCGTCGCCGCGGTCCGCGCCCTGGAAGCCGCCATCGGCCGCAAGGCGGGCGGCTCGACCGGTACGGGCCTGTGGAGCGCCCTGAAGATCGTCGCGGAGATGGTGGCGGAGGGCCGCAGGGGAAGCGTGGTCACCCTGCTGTGCGACCCGGGCGACCGCTACCTGGACAAGTACTACTCGGACCAGTGGCTGGCGGAACAGGGCCTGGACATCACGCCGTACCTGGAGGCGATCAACAGGCTGCTCACGTCGAGCGCCTCCGAAAGCTGAGGGTCACGCGCGTCCGGTGGCCCTGACGTCGCGGCCGGGCCCCGACGTCACGCGGCGGCGGTGGTCAGCCGCCGCTCGAGGTTCCCCACCGCGTCCCGGAACGCCCGGCCGAGACCGGAACGGCCCACCTTCAGGCCCGCCAGGAACAGCACGGCCCCGTCGGCGGCGAACGTCCACTGCACCCGCGATCCATCGGCCACCGGCGTGATCCGCCACTCCTCCAGGAGCGCCCGCACCCCCGGTGCGTTGGCCTCGTCGACCCGGTACGCGTAGACCTCGTCGGGCTCGGCGGCCACGATCGTCTCCAGGAAGCGCCCGCCGCCCTTGAGCCGTATCTCCCGCCGCGGCCCGTCCGCCCCCGCTCCGGCCGGCCGCGCCAGGGTGACCGCGGAGAACCACTGCGGCCAGCCCTCGACGTCCTCCGCGAGCGCCCGGTACACGGCACCGGGCGGGGCGGCCACCTCGCGGGCGAACACCAGTCGCAGGGGAGCGGTCTCGATGAAGTCGAGGCCGACCGGGAGAAGACGACGTGCCATGAGCGCTCAGCCCCCAAGCAGGACGACGATCCAAACGTCGGGCCGGCCCAACGGGCAGCAGGAGTAGACCAGTTGACCGGGTACGGTCACCATAGCTGGCGGCCCGTCAGATGTCTGCACCACCCGGAGCGGAATCGGGATCGCCCGCCACGACGAGCCGCATGTGCTCGGAGATCTCCGTACGGGCGTCGACCGGCAGCCCCGCGTCCGTCACCAGCGTGTCCACCTGATCGAGCGCGGCGAACGAACTCAGGCCCACCGTCCCCCACTTGGTGTGGTCGGCGAGCACGACCACCCGCCGCGCGGACTGCACCAGGCGCCTGTTGGTCTCCGCCTCCGCCAGATTCGGCGTCGACAGGCCCGCCTCCGGGCTTATCCCGTGCACCCCGAGGAAGAGCACGTCGAAATGGAGCGCCGCGATCGCCTGGTCGGCCACCGGCCCCACCAGCGAGTCGGACGGGGTGCGCACGCCGCCGGTGAGGACCACCGTCGCCGCGCCCTGTCGGTTCCCCGCGGTGCGCTGCGCGGCATGGAACACATCCGCCACCCGCACCGAGTTGGTCACCACCGTCAGGTCCGGCACGTCGATCAGCCGCTGCGCCAGCGCGTACGTCGTCGTACCCCCGGACAGCGCGATCGCCGTACCGGGCGCGGCCAGCGGTGCCGCCGCCCGCGCGATGTCCTCCTTGGCCGTCAGCTCCAGGCCCGACTTGGCCTCGAAACCCGGCTCGTGACTGCTCGCCTCGACGACGGGAACCGCGCCGCCGTGCACCTTCTCCAGCACGCCCTGGCGCGCCAGCGCGTCCAGGTCCCGCCGGATCGTCATGTCGGAGACGCCGAGCTTCCTCGTCAGCTCGTTGACCCGGACGCCGCCACGGCGCCGGACCTCGTCGAGGATCAGAGCGCGGCGCTGCTCCGCGAGGAGGTTCTGATTCTCGCTCACGTCCCGTCGGGTCCCTTCGCCTCGTCCCCATCACCACCCGGTGTGCTCGGCCCCGGGTGCCGTCATCCTCGCACGCGCCACCGACAGCCGTCCCACCGCCCGCACCCGCCACCAGGGCGTACGGCTCGAAAGGAGCGAGGAGATTCTGTGACGAGGGGTGCATGAGGGAGCGCCGAGGCGGAATCCTTGAGTCTGCACAGAACGGGGGACGCACATGACCGTTGCGCCCGAACAGCACACCGACACCGGCGCGGACGGCGAGGCGACCGCACTCGAACTGCTCGTCCACGGAGTGGGCGGCACCACACCGCAGGAGATGCTCGACGACCCGCGCACCGTGCGGGTGTCGGGCGACGCGACCGCGGCCGTCCACCGCCGCGCCGAGGACGTCGACGCGGAGGCCGGGCCGGACGACCACCGGGGCAGACCCGTGCCCGAGGCGTACGTGTGGTGCAACCTCACGTCGGGCAACGGATCACGGGCACTGTGGCTCGTTCTGCTGCCCTTCATGGTGGTGAACCTCGCCCACTGGATGCGGCCCAACGCGCTCCGCAGAACCCGCACCGTACGCCTCTACGGCCTCCTCGTCCGCCTCGCGGGCCTCACCCTCACCGTGCTGTTCGTCGCCGCCGCCTGCGAGGTCGCACTCGACCTGACGGCCTGGCAGTGCGCGGGCACACCGGCCTGTGCCGAGCGCAGGACCTGGCTCGGGTTCCTCGCCGACGGCTGGTGGAGCCAGCCCGGCCGCCGCCTGGCACTCGCCGCGCTCGTGCCGACCGCGCTGACCGTCCTGCTCTGGTACCTCTCGCACCGCACCTGGAGCGCGTACGAGGCACAGCGCCCGCTGTCCCACCGGCCGGACCCCGAGGGCACCGACGGGTCGGCGGACAACGCGCTGGCCCGGCCCGGGTTCTGGTACGGCCGCCGCCTGGTCTCCCGGCTCCGCGCCGCGCACACCGCCGCGGGGCTGCTCACCGTGGCGGCGGCCGTCGGCACGTCGGCCGCCCGCTACGACCACCGGACCGGCGGACCCGAGCTCCTCGACGTCCTCGGACAGGTCTTCGGCGGCGCCCTGGCCGCGGGCCTCCTCGCGGTCCTCGCCGTCGTCGTCCTGCGCGGCCGCACCGAGGACCGGCTCGACCTCGACCTGGACCGCACCCTGGTCCGCGCCCTGCCCTACGGCGCACTGACCCTGCTCGCCCTGACCCTGGTGTACGCGGGCTGGTCCCGCCCGCACTGGCACTCCTCGGGGCGGCTGCCCGGCGACGCGGCGTTCGGCGGGATCGCGCTCGCCCAGGTGGTCCTCGTCGCGGCTCTCGCCGTGGTGGCCAGGGCGATCTACCGCACAGCCGTCGACCGGCGCACCGCCCTGCGGGGCCTCGGCGGGCCGGCCACCGCGATGCTGGCGTGCGGCCTCGGCGGTGTGATGACCGGCGGCGTCGCCCAGCGCGTCGCCGACTGGCTGGACGGCACCAGCGGCCTGATCCCCGGCCCGCCCGTCCTGCTGTCCTGGCAGGCGTCCGTCATTCCCCCGCTGCTGGTCGCCGTCGCCGTGGTGTGCGCCGTCCTCTCCGTGCACACGGCCCGCAGGAAGAAGGCCGAGACGGTCCGGGTCGCAGCCGACTACCACCTCGACGAGCACGCGGGCGCGGCCGGGGAACGCCCGGACACCGCCCGCACATCGGCCATCGCGGGCACGCGCGCGCGTGCCGCCCTCACCGATCGGGCCCCAGTGATCATCGGTGTGGTCTCGGCCGTCTCCCTGCTCCTCGGAGCGCTGGCCGTCGCCGGGGCCTGGGGCACCGGCAAGGTCCCCGGGACAGCCGCCGAGGGCACGTTCCCCCTGCTGGAGGGCGCCGCCGACACCGCGCAGGCGCTCGGCTCCTGGCTGATCGGCGCCGGCTTCATACTGTTCGTGACCTGGGGCCGCCGCGCCTACAAGGACCCCGCCGCCCGCCGCACCATCGGCATCCTGTGGGACGTGGGCACCTTCTGGCCGCGCGCCGCGCACCCTTTCGCACCCCCGTGCTACGCGGAACGCGCCGTGCCCGACCTGACGTGGCGGATGGCCACCTGGACGCGTGCCACCGGCGGCCGGCTCATCCTGTCCGGCCACTCACAGGGCAGCGTCCTCGCGGCAGCCGCCGCCTGGCAACTGCCGCCCTCGGTGCGGCGACGCGTCGGACTGCTCACCTACGGCTCGCCCCTGGAGCGGCTGTACGGGCGCTGGTTCCCGGCACAGTTCGGACCGGCGGCCCTGGCGTCCCTGCACCGGCAGGTCGACTGCTGGCGCAATCTGCACCGCGCCACCGACCCCATCGGCGGACCGATCCGCCTGCCCGGCGGCTGCGGCCCGGCGGTCGACCACCCCGCCCTGCTGGACCCGCTCGCCTACGGCCGCACCGAGCAGCATCCGCTGCCCGCCCCGATCCTCGGCCACAGCGACTACCAGGCCGACCCGGCCCTCGCCGAGGAACGGGCCCGCCTGCTGGCCCGCCTTCAGCACGCGGTGCCCCCACCGCGCGCCCAGGATCAGGGCAGCTCGGGCAGGTCCTCCGGGTAGAGGAGCGTGAGGTCGTCCGTGCTCGGCTCGCCGAGCTGGGCGACCCGCCCCGCGTGCTGCTCCACCATCGACTCGAACGTCTGCCGGGCCGTACGGCCGTTGCCGAACGCGGGGCCCTTCGGTAGCGCGGTGAAGTACTTCAGGAGCGCCTCCGAGGTCCCCGTGCCGAGCCGGTACTCGTGCTCGTCGGTCTGCTGCTCCACGATCCGCAGCAGTTCCTCGGGCACGTAGTCGGAGAAGGTGATGGTCCGTGAGAAGCGGGACGCCACACCGGGGTTGACCGACAGGAACCGCTCCATCTCCGCCGTGTAGCCCGCGACGATGACCACGACGGCGTCCCGCTGGTCCTCCATGAGCTTCACCAGCGTGTCGATCGCCTCACGGCCGAAGTCCCGGCCCGAGTCCTCGGGGGAGAGGGCGTACGCCTCGTCGATGAACAGGACGCCGCCGTGGGCCCGCTGGAACGCCTCCTGGGTGCGGATCGCGGTCGAGCCGATGTGCTCGCCGACCAGATCGACCCGGGACACCTCCACGAGGTGCCCCTTCTCCAGGACCCCGAGGGAGGCCAGGATCTCGCCGTACAGCCGGGCCACGGTCGTCTTGCCGGTGCCGGGGGAGCCGGTGAAGACCAGGTGGCGCCGGACCGAGGCCGCCTTGAGACCGGCCTCCTGGCGTCTGCGCCCCACCTCGATCATGTCCGTGAGCGCCCGCACCTCGCGCTTGACGCTCTCCAGACCCACCAGTGTGTCGAGCTCCCCGAGCACGGCCTGCGACGTGCGGGCGGGCGGCTCCTCGACGGGCGCCTCGGCCCGCTGGTCGGGGACCTGGCTCAGCAGGCCCACCGTCTGGGTCGCGGACTGCGTCTGGACTGCCGGCTGCGGGGCGGCTGACGCCCCGGGCCTTATCCCGCCGCTCTCGTCGCTCGTGCACTCCTCGACGAGCGGGCCGTCCTCGGCGAACTCGTAGCCGCCTCGCGCACACCGCTCCGTACGGCACTTCTTGAGGGTCGTCCGGCAGCCGTCGATGACATGGAAGCCGTAGCCCTCACTGCCCGTCACCCGGCACCCCTGGAACGTGCCCCGGCCGCCCGCGGAGACGTAGAAACCGGCCTCCGTCGGGGACGTCACCGTGCAGCGCTCGATCGTCGGATCGGCGCCCTTGGTGACGATGACACCCGTCTGGATCGCGTCGATCGTGCAGTTCGCCAGCGTGCCGCCGCTGCCGTGGTCGCGGAACCAGGCGCCGGTGGCGGCCTCCCGGATCCGGCAGTCGTCCAGCTGTGCCGTGGCTCCGTCGCTCACCGACACCGCCGTGTTCCGCACCTGCGACAGATCGCTGTCGACGACGTCCACGCGCGAGCCGCGGTCCAGCACGAAGAGCGCGTCCGGCACGTCGTGCACCCGGCACGCGTCGAGGACGGCGGTCGCGCCGTCGCTGACCCACACCGCCGGGTAGTCGCCCGTGCTGTCGTGGATCTCGCACTGATTGGCGTCCACCCGCGTGCCCGGGTCCCACACCGAAAGACCGTTGCGCCCGAACTGGCGGACGGTGGAACGCGTCAGCGTCAGGACGGACCGGGAGCGCAGATCCACCGCGTTCTCCGGGATGTCGTGGATGTGGCAGTCCGCGAGGGTGAGCACCGCGTCCGTGTCGAGCGTGACCCCGTCCGCCGTGGTGCGGTGCACGTCGCAGCTGGTCAGATGGGCGGTGGCGCGGCCGGTGATCTGCACGCCCGAGCCCTTGATCTCGTAGATCTCGCAGCCCACGGCCTCCAGGCCGCTGTGCTCGCCCGTCGCCGAGAGCCCGGACCCGGAGGCGTGGTGCACCCGGCAGCGCTCCAGGCGCGGGTGGCCCCCGCCGCGCACCGCCACCCCGGCCTGCCCGGCCGCGACGACCTCGCACTCCTCGAAGACGCCGCCCCCGCCGTCCAGGACGGCGATGCCGATCCCGCCGGGATTGTCGACGGTGCAGCGCCGCACGGTGGGGCGGGCGCCGCCGCGCACCTCGATGCCGGACGCGGACCGGGTCACGACCCGTACGTCGACCAGCTCCGGCGCGCCCTCCTCGACGAGCAGCGCGGGCGCCGCCGAGTCCTGGCCCTCCACGTGCAGATCCTGGACCGTCGCCGACGCCCGGACGGTCAGCGGAACCCCGTCGACCGGGGCGATGCGCACCGACCCGGGGGAGCCCTCGGGGCCGCGCAGCGTCACCGCGCGCTGCACGATCAGATTCTCCCGGTACGTGCCCGGGGCGACGGTCAGCACGTCGCCGTCCCCGGCCGCTTCGAGAGCGGCGGCCAACGACGGGTACTCACCTGTGCGGCGCCGCCACCGTGATGTGCCGGTGTGCGTCACCTGGACCGTGCCCTGTGCCATAACGGTGCTGTGCCCCCACCTCGTCGTACGCGGGTCCTGCTCACGCCCTGACGGGCGCTCTTCCTGAGAAAGGTGGGTCCACCGTAGCGCGCGCGGAGCACGGCAGTTGACCGGAGTCGCGACCCTGTCAGCTGCCCGTGCCGGTCCTGCCCCAATCAGGACCCGCTATGTCCCAGGCGCGGTCCCAGCGCGCGTACCGGCGACGGACCATCCGCCACACGACGAGCCTGCGCGTGCCCTCCAGGAGACCGCCGACGGCGACGGCCGTGCCGAAACCGGCCAGCACCGCGTGCGTCGTCGCCGTGGCCCGGTCGAGCGGGCGGCCGACCACCCGGCCCCGCTCGTCGGTCCACAGCGGGAAGGTGTCGCCGTGGTGCGGGGACTGGAGCGAGGCGACGACCCGGTCACGGTGCGCCGTGCCGTCCGGCGCCGTCCAGGTCGCCACGACGCGGCTGTGCGCGTCCCGCGCGGTCGACGTCTCGGGGTCGGAGTCGAGGGGCGGCTGCGCCACTTTCCGTACGACCGTCGCCGTGACCGCGTGACGCCGGCTGTGCTGCTCGTCCACCGAGCGGTACAGCGCGTCACGGGAGAGGGAGCCCGCCACCACACCGACGACGGGCGCGGCGACGACGATGAGGACCAGCGCGATCAGCGCGATCCAGGCCTCGGCAAGATCGGTGCCGCGGCGCAGTGGGTTGTGCCGCCAGCGCCAGATTCCGATGACCGCCCGCACAGCCTGCACCCCCTTCCACGTCCGCCCTCACCTCGGACGGCAGCGCCGCCGCGCGGAGGGAGCGAAGAATGCGACCCTCGCCCCGCCCGTCCGGCTCGCCGGTGTCTCCGGCACTGCCATTGTCCCTCAACGAGTCGATCGCGCCGCCGGGTTCCCCTTCCGGGTGACGGTTATTCGACGCTATTCGACGACGGTGAGCGGATCTCCGAGCCGGATCGAGCCGGGCGACTCCGGAACCAGGTTCGTGCCGAAGCACAACTGGTCGCCGAAGCGGCGGTGCCGGGCGAGGGTGCGCAGCGGTTCCTTGCCACGCTCCGCGGTCTCCTGGTTCGTGGTGGTGACGACGCAGCGGCCGCTCTTCTTCGTGACGCGGAACGTGACCTCGCCTATCGCGATGCGTGTCCAGTCGTCCTCGGCCCAGGGGGAGGTGCCCGACACGACCACATTCGGCCGGAAGCGGTCCATGGGGAGGGGACCCTCGTCCGCGTGGTCCCCCTGGGCGATGAGGGAGTTGAGGGCGTCGAGGGAGGAGAGGGTGGTGAGCAGCAGCGGATAGCCGTCGGCGAAGCTGACCGTCTCGCCTGGCCGGGCGTAGGCGGGGTCGACCGGGCGTCGGGTCGCCGGATCGTCCAGGTGTACGAGGCGGACGTCGGCGTCCAGGTACGCGCTCCACCAGGCGTGCGCCGCGGCCGCCGCGGGCACGGCCTCCACCTTGTCGCGCCACACCTCGATGGTCGTCGTCGGGCCGGGCGCGGGCACCTCGACCGTCAGCGGTCGCGTCCCGGGCGCGGACAGTCGCAGGGCGCCGCCGGGCAGCAGGTCGGCCGAGGCCAACGCGAGGCGCGGGTGCGGCCGTTGCGTGACGATCTTGCCCGCCGCGTCGACCAGGACCCAGCGCCGGTCACCCGCGAGCCCCCACGGTTCCACGACCGCCTCGTGCGGTGCGTGCCCCCGAACCGCCTTCAGCGGGTAGACATGGATCGAACTGAGCACAGGCTGCTGCGACATGGGACCATCCTGCCAGCAGGCACCGACAGCCCCATGTGCGGGCCGTGCGGAGGGGCCGTGGTGACGGCCCCCGGATCAGTAACCGCGGTACTGCTGACGGTTGTACGGATCCTCGTACGGCGCCGGAGCGGGCGCGGGCCGCGGCGCGGCCGGGCGCATCGCCTCGTAGCCGGTGCCGGGGGCCTGCCGCTGCGGCTGGGGCTGCTGGCTCTGGTAGCCGCGCGGGGCGGCCGTCTGCTGCGGGATGTACGCGGTCGGGGCGGCCTGCATGTGCGCGGGCTGCATCGGCGCGGACTGCTGCTGCGGATAGCCGTACTGCGGCGCCGGCGCGGAGGGGCCGGAGGGCAGTGCGGGCAACGCGGCCGGAAGCGCCGGGAGATGGCTGCCGGTGTCGTACGCGGAGGGGACCCGGATCGGGGCGATCTGGGGTGTGCCCCGCTCGGCGACGAGGGAGTCGTAGATCGGGGTGTCCGGGAAGGACGGCGCGGAGTAGTAACCGCCGCCATAGGTGGAGCGGGGGGAGGTCATGGCACATAAGTTAAGCCCACGATGTGGTCGATGGGGTAGCCCGATAAGAGGGTTCTTTTGCGTGTCGGGTGTGACCGTGCATCCCCAATGCGGGCGAACTTGGCAGAAACGGTCGTTGTGCGGCGTTAGATTCGTGTAAGAGGCCGAGTTCTCGGCGGGTGACCGGTTCGCCGGCGATAGGGGCAGAACAGACATGACCACCATGGGCAAGGGAACGAATGTCGCCGTGGCGGCCTCGGCGGTCCGCGTCGAGCTGGGATGGCGCGGCGGCCCCGGCGTGCCCGACGCGGACGCCTCGGCGCTGCTGCTCGCCGCCGGGAGGGTCCGCTCCGACGCCGACTTCGTCTTCTACAACCAGCCCGCGCACGCGTCCGGCGCGGTCCGGCACGAAGGCAAGACGACCACGGGCGGTGCCGTGACGGACACGCTGTCCGTGGATCTCGCGCGCGTGGAGCCGGACGTCGAGCGGGTCGTGCTCGCCGCGTCGGCCGACGGCGGCGCGTTCGGCAGCGTCCCCGGGCTGCACATCCGTGTCCTCGACGCGGCCTCCGGCGCCGAACTCGCGCGCTTCGACAGCACGGACGCCACGGTCGAGACAGCGTTCGTCCTGGGGGAGCTGTACCGGCGGCGGGGCGCCTGGAAGTTCCGCGCGGTCGGCCAGGGTTACGACACCGGCCTGGCCGGGCTGGCCACCGACTACGGGATCACCGTCGACGAACCGCAGCGGACGACCGAGCCCGCCGCACCGGAGCGGGTGGCCCCGCCCCCGATGCCCTCGGAGCCGCCGGCCGCGCCGGGGCCGGTTCGCCTCACCAAGGTGACGCTCACCAAGGCCGCGCCCTCGGTGTCCCTGGCCAAGCAGGGCGGCACGTCGGGCGCGCTGCGGGTGAACCTCAACTGGGAGGTGCGCAAGCAGTTCAGCGGCTGGGGCAGCAAGCGCGGCCGGGCCACCGCCCGCCACCGCGACCTCGATCTCGACCTGTGCGCCCTGTACGAACTCACCGACGGCCGCAAGGGCGTCGTCCAGGCGCTGGGCAACGCCTTCGGGTCGCTGCACCAGCCCCCGTACATCCACCTCGACGGCGACGACCGCACCGGTGGCGTGGCCGCGGGCGAGAACCTGACGATCAACCTCGACCACAAGGACGCGCTGCGCCGCGTGCTCATCTTCGTGACCATCTACGAAGGCGCGCGCAGCTTCGCCGACCTGCACGCGACGGTCACCCTCGCGCCCCTGGGCGGAGCCCCGATCGACTTCTCCCTGGACGAGTGCACGGTCCCCTCCACGGTGTGCGCGCTCGCGCTCATCACCAACGACGGGCGCGACCTGACCGTGCAGCGCGAGGCCCGCTACCTGGTGCCCGAGCGGGGCGTCAGCCCGCAGCGCACCGTGGACCACGCCTACGGCTGGGGCATGAACTGGACCCCGGGCCGCAAATAGCGACGGTCAGGACGTGGCGTCCGGACGGGCGTAGGTCCGGCCCTTCCAGGCCGCGCCGCGCCCCCGGTAGTGCTGCACCGCGGAGTCCACCGTCATCAGGAGGTACAGGAACGCGGTGAAGGGCAGCAGGGGGGCCAGCCACAGGGTCTGCCGGTAGTAGCGCAGCATCGGGACGTACGTCGCCGTCATCACCGCCCACGCGATGCCGCCGAGCAGCGCCACCGGGCCGTTCCGGGCGACCAGCCCGAAGAACACGGCGGCGGGCGGCACCAGATAGACCAGCGCGAGTCCGAGCACGGTCCCGAGCAGCACCAGGGGGTTGTGCCGCAGTTGCGCGTACGCGCTGCGCGACACCATGCGCCACAGGTCCGTCAGACGCGGATAGGGGCGCACGCTGTCCACGTGCTCGGCGAGGCCGAGCCAGATGTGGCCGCCGGAGCATTTCACGGCCCGCGCGAGCGACACGTCGTCGATGACCGCCTGCCGGATGGCGTCCGGGATCCGGGCCCGTTCGGCCGCCTCGGTGCTCAGCAGGACGCAGCCGCCCGCCGCCGCGGCCGTGCGCGACCCCTGATCGGCGATCCTGCGGAACGGGTACAGCTGGGCGAAGAAGTACACGAACGCCGGGACGACCAGCCGCTCCCACCCGCTCGCCACCCGCAGCCTGGCCATCTGCGACACCAGGTCGAAGCCGCCCGTGCGGGCCGCCGCCACCAACTCCCGCAGGCTCTCCGGCTCATGAGCGATGTCCGCGTCGGTCAGGAGCAGGAACTCCGGGCCGCGCGCGCGTGCCAGCGCGATGCCGTGCCGCACGGCCCACAGCTTCCCGGTCCAGCCCGCGGGCGGCTCGCCGGGGGAGTCGACCGTCAGCGGGAGCCCGCCGTGCCGGTCGGAGAGCGCGCGGGCCAGGGCGCCGGTGCCGTCCGAACTGCCGTCGTCGATCAGGAAGATCTCCGCGTGCCCCGGATACTCCTGGGCGAGCAGGGAGGGCAGGCTCTCGGGCAGCACCTCCGCCTCGTCCCGGGCCGGGACCACCACGCAGACGTCCGGCCATCGCACCGGATCCGTGCGCGGCGGCAGCCGCAGATCGGTGCGCCAGAAGAACCCCTGGCACAGCAGCAGCCACAGCCATGCGGCGAGTGCGGCCGCGGTGATCCACACAACGACGTCCATCCGCCGCAGTCTGCCCCACCCGCGCTGTTCTGTCGGACCGATCGTCTATGGTTTCCGGGTGAAGATCGCGCTCATGGACTCGGGAATCGGACTGCTCGCGGCCGCCGCCGCGGTACGGAGCCTGCGGCCCGACGCCGATCTCGTGCTCTCCTCGGACCCGGACGGCATGCCCTGGGGCCCGCGTACCCCGCAGGACGTCACCGAGCGGGCGCTGGCCGTCTGCGAGGCCGCCGCCGCGCACCGTCCCGACGCCCTGATCATCGCCTGCAACACGGCGTCCGTGCACGCCCTGCCCGCGGTCCGGGCGCGCCTGGAGCCGGAGATCCCCGTCATCGGCACCGTCCCCGCGATCAAGCCCGCGGCGGCGGGTGGCGGTCCCGTCGCGATCTGGGCCACGCCGGCCACGACCGGCAGCCCGTACCAGCGCGGACTGATCCACGACTTCGCCGCCGGTGTCGAGGTCACCGAGGTGCCCTGCCCCGGACTCGCCGACGCCGTGCAGTGGGCCGACGAGGAGGCCATCGACCGGACCGTGGCGGCCGCCGCCGCGCTCACCCCGCGTGACGTGCGGACCGTCGTCCTCGGCTGCACCCACTACGAGCTGGTGGCGGAGCGTATCCGCGCCGCGCTGCAGCAGCCCGGCGCCGAGCCGCTCACCCTGCTCGGCAGCGCGGGCGCCGTCGCCGCGCAGGCGCTGCGCCGGGCCGGCGACGCGGCCCGTGCGAAGACCGGGCACCGCGGACTCACCGTCCTCCTCAGCGGTCGCGAGGAAACGCTTCCGCAGGCGGCGCTCACGTACGCCGAGGGCCGGGCGCTGCAGGCCGTGAGCCACGCAGGGTGACCGCAGGCACCGGTCCGGAGCAGTGACTCTCCGCGAGGCGGTGCCCCGGCGGCGGAACATGAGTAGTCTCGAACGCATGACGAAAGACGCCGCCGACGCATCCCCCGGGCGACGCACGTCCGACCGGGTGACCGAGATCTGGACCGGTCGCGCGCACAACCGTGTGCAGTGGCTGCTGGCCCTGGGCGGCTTCGCCTGCCTGGCCCTCGGCATCGAGCTCGCCGTGGACAGCTCCTGGGCCACCGGGATC
Source organism: Streptomyces sp. NPDC001904 (assembly GCF_040297005.1). Lineage (NCBI taxonomy): Bacteria > Bacillati > Actinomycetota > Actinomycetes > Kitasatosporales > Streptomycetaceae > Streptomyces > Streptomyces sp. NPDC001904. The sequence goes on from NZ_JBEOYI010000010.1 coordinate 79,781, forward strand.
GCCGCGCTGGCGATGTCCGTGGTCGGGCTGATCGCCGTCGGCCTGCTCGTGCTCTTCGGCACCCTCGCCTTCCTGCACGTCGCGGTAAAGGTCGACAAGGACCACCTCGAGGTGCGCTGCGGCCACGTCGGGCTGCCGCGCCGCCGGATCCCGCTCGCCCACGTCGTCGGCGCCGACTTCGCGCCGCGCGTCACCCCGCGCCAGTGGGGCGGCTGGGGCTACCGCTGGCGTCCCGAGATCGGCACGGCCGTCGTCGTGCGGCGCGGCGAGGGCGTGGTGCTCAGCCTCGGTGACGGCCGCAAATTCACGGTGACCGTCGACGACGCGGAGAGCGCGGTGCGCCACATCCGCGACCGGCTGAAGCCGACCCCCGCGCGGCCGGTGGCCTGACCGCCCCGCTCGCCCGACGACCGATCAGCCGCGGCCGTCCCGGACAGGTTCCGGGGCGGCCGCGTCGTCGTCCGGTGGTTCGTCGCCGAGCGGCATGGCGGTGGCGATCCCCGCGAGCAGCCCCGCGCCCGCCGTCACGGCCGTGAAACTGAGCGCGTTGCCCACCGTCGCCAGCACCGCCACCGCCGTCAGGGCCGCACCCGCCGTGAGCACCACCGGTGTGGGACGGGTCGAGCGCCACAGCACGTACAGCAGCCAGCAGTACGCGGCCGTGAGCAGCGCGAGCCCGATGAAGCCCTGTTCCGCCGCGACCTGCAGCACCGCCGAGTGCGGCCGGGCGTCCGGTGCCGGAGATCCGGCGGACGCGGCGGACACGGTGGTCACGGGGCCGAACTCCTCGAACCGGCCCGGTCCCGCCCCGAGCACCGGATCGGACGCGGCCAGGTCCAGTGCCCGGTGCCACAGCCGGACGCGGCCCTCGGGCAGCTCGCCCCCCAGGAACGAGGCCGCTCCCGACGGCAGGGCGCCGCCGGCCAGCGCGAGGCCGAGCCCCGCCACCGCGGCCGTGCCGACGCCGAGCCCCGCGAGCGCTCCCGCCCGGTGCCGGAGCCCGGCCGCGGCGAGCGTGCACAGCACGACGCCGCAGCTCGCCGCCGCTCCGACCCCGGATCCGGCCACCGCCCCCAGCACGACGGTGCCGGCGGACAGCAGGTGCAGCGTGACGCGCAGGTGCCGGGTCCGCGCCGCCCAGGCCGCGCAGGCCAGGGCGCCCGTCGACAGCACGAGCAGTGCGGCCGTCGCCCCTGCGCCGCCCAGCGGTGTCGAGGTGTTCGGGGCGGGCACCGCCTGCGGGGCGGCGAGGGCCAGGCACAGACCGCCGGCCCCGACCGCGCAGGACGTGGCGACCGGGGCGAGCCCGCCGGCGATCCGTCCGCCCGCGTACCCCGCGGCGACGGCCAGCACCGCGAGCAACACCCCTTCGGGGCGGCCCGCCCGCGCGGTCGCCGTGATCATCGACCATGCCGCGCAGCCGCCGAGCACGACGATGCCCACGACGTCCGACCCGCCGTGCCGTCGCCGGTCCACTTCCGGCCCGGCACCCGTCGACCACCCCGTCGATCCCAACCCCGTCGCCCCCCGACTGAGACGGGCCCCGCACGACATGGCCGGATCCGGCACCGCGTCGGGGACTCGCGCACACGGTAACGGCTGGTGCGGCGTTGTGGGCCGCAGTTGCGCAGGAACGTTCCTGGCGTGGTTCCGCCGCTCCTGCGGCGCGGGTCGGCCGGCGTCGCGGCTGCGCAGCAGGTTCAGCGCGGTGAGCGTGAGGACGGTGTCGTCGTGCTGATTGAGCACCTCGACGTCGGTGTGCACGATGCCGCGGTCTGGCTTGGTACGGGAAAGCCGCGCCGCGCGGACCGTCGTACGGATCGACAGTCGGTCCCCGGGACGGACCGGGCGGGTCCAGCGCAGCGTGTCGATGCCGGGCGGGGCCAGGCCGGCGATGCTGCCGTACCGGTAGGTCGCACCGGGGACGCAGTCCTCGAAGTACCGCTTCTCGACGGGGATGGTGAAGTCGGGGCCGATGGCGGAGGTCCTTGGCGTCGTTGTCATCGGCGCACTACAGCCGATCGGGCGCGCTGTCCGGCACGCAGCGTTGGCCCCTTCGGCCCATGACGGGGCCGGGGTTCGGGGCCACCGTGGAAGCGAGGCGCAGGTACCGCGGGGCGCCGGGTCTCCCGTGCTCTGGGCCCGTGAGGGAGGAAGCGACCGTGATGTTCTGGAACGAGCACGACGCAGGAGGGTGGGTCTGGTTCGCCATGTCGGCGGGGATGCTGCTGTTCTGGCTGCTCGTGGGCGTGATCGCCGTACTCTCCTTCCGGGCGATGTCCCGCCCGGAGCGGACCGCCCCGCCACGGGCGGCCGCACCGGAGACGATCCTCGACGAACGGTTCGCCCGCGGCGACATCGACGAGGACGAGTACGGGCGCCGGCGCGCCGTGCTGGCCGCCCGGCACGCCGGGTCCGTCACCGATGCCGCAGGCGAGGGCGACCGGCTGCGGAAGCGATGACGCGGGAGTACAGGGCCTCCTCAGTCGTGCGGCACCAGCAGCACCGGGCACGCCGTGCGGTGGATCAGGGTGTGCGCGACGTGGCCCAGGCGGGCGCCGGCCGTCGTCCGGCGCCCGACGAGCACGAGCCCCGCGGTCTCCGCCGCCATGAGCAGATGGTGGGCCGGGTGGCCGTACTCCAGCCGCTCCGTGACCTGAATCTCGGGGAACTTGTGCCGCCACGGCCGCAACGTCGCGTGCAGCTTCTTGACCCGTTCGGTCTCGGCCCCCGCGGCGTCACCGGGCGGTGTGGTCCCGGGCGCGTAGCCGTGCAGCGCCGGGAGGGTCCAGGCGTGCAGCACCTGGAGATCCAGGCCGCGCACCGTCGCGGCTTCGAAGGCATGGGTGAGCAACTCGTCGCCCGGGTGCGCGAGGTCGAGGCCGGCCAGCACGGGACGGTAGGGCGCCGGGACCGGCCCCGTGCGTTCGTCCTCGGGGCGTTGTCCGGCCCTGACCAGGGCGACCGGGCCGGTGGCACGGGCACAGACGGCGGCGGCCACCGAGCCGACCAGGAAACCGGTGAATCCGGACAGGCCGCGGGAGCCGAGCACCAGCATCGTCGATGTGGTGGCCGCGTCGAGCAGTACGGGCACCGCCGCCCCTTCGGTGTGCCCGAACCGGATCTCCAGCGCCGGATGCGCGTAGGAGAGCTGGCGGGGCAGATCGTGCAGGGCCGCGGCCGCCCGCTCGGCCGGGGCGTCCAGTTCCGGCAGCCCGGACGGACCGGCCGCGCCGGGACCCGCGTGCAGCAGGCACAGCGGCAGACCGTGCCGTACGGCTTCGCGGGCGGCCCAGTCGGCGGCGTCCCGGCTCTCGGGGGAGCCGTCGATGCCGGCGGTGATCGGGCGGGCGGACAGGGATGACATGGGGCGGACCTCCTCGGGATACGGGTCAGCCGGTCCAGGACCAGGCCGCCACGTCGGGCAGATCGGTGCCGTGCTCGCGGATCCAGGTGTGATGCCGGGTCCGCGCGTCGGCCATCTCCTGGCGGACCCCCGCCGCGCGGACGGCGAGGCCGGGCACCCGGTCGATGACGTCCATGACGAGGCGGAACCGGTCGAGATCGTTGCGCACGACCATGTCGAACGGCGTGGTCGTCGTGCCCGACTCCTTGTATCCGCGCACGTGGAGCCGCGCGTGGCCCGCGCGACGGTAGGAGAGCCGGTGGATCAGCCAGGGATAACCGTGATACGCGAAGATGACGGGCTTGTCGGGGGTGAACAGGGCGTCGTACTCGAAGTCGGCCATGCCGTGCGGGTGTGCGTCGTGCGGCATCAGCCGGGTCATGTCGACGACGTTGACCACACGGACCGTCAGCTCCGGCAGGTACCGGCGCAGCAGGGAGGCCGCGGCGAGGACCTCCTGGGCGGGGACGTCCCCCGCACAGGCGAGGACGACATCCGGCTCCCCGGAACCGTTCTCCGTGCCCGCCCATTCCCAGATCCCGGCTCCGCGCGCGCAGTGGGCGCGGGCCTCGTCCAGGGAGAGCCAGTCGAAGCACGGCTGCTTCCCGGCGACGATCACATTGACGTAGTCACGGCTGTGCAGGACGTGCTCGGCGACGGACAGCAGGGTGTTGGCGTCCGGCGGCAGATACACCCGGACGACATCGGGACTCTTGTTGAGGATGTGGTCGACGAAACCGGGGTCCTGGTGCGAGAAGCCGTTGTGATCCTGCCGCCACACGTGTGAGGTGAGCAGATAGTTCAGCGAGGGCACGGGGTGCCGCCAGGCGAGCCGACGTGCTGTCGTGAGCCACTTGATGTGCTGGTTCACCATCGAGTCGACGATGTGCACGAACGCCTCGTAGCAGGAGAACAGGCCGTGCCGTCCGGTGAGGAGATACCCCTCCAGCCAGCCCTGGCACAGGTGTTCCGACAGCACCTCCATGACACGGCCGTCCCTCGCCAGGTGCTCGTCGGTCGGCCTGGTCCCGGCCTGCCACGCCTTCCCCGTCGCGTCGAACAGGGCCTGGAGCCGGTTGGAGGCGGTCTCGTCCGGGCCGACCACCCGGAAGTCACGGCGCTGGGCGGTGTCCCGCAGGACCTGGGCGAGGAGATCACCGAGGACGCGGGTCGGCTCGTGGAGCGTGGCGCCCGGCTTGTCGACGGGGACGGCGAAGCGTTCGAGCGGGGCGACCGGTAACCGCCTGGTCAGCAGGCCGCCGTTGGCCCGCGGGTTCGCGCCCATGCGGCGGGTGCCCGCGGGCACGTGTTCCAGGACCGGGGGAGTGGGCCGGCCCTGCGTGTCGAAGAGTTCCTCGGGCCGGTACGAGCGCAGCCACTTCTCCAACTGAGCCAGGTGCTCGGGGTTCTCGCGCACGTTCGCGAGCGGCACCTGGTGCGAGCGCCAGGTGTCCTCCACGGGTTCGCCGTCCACCGTCCGCGGGCCCGTCCAGCCCTTCGGGGTGCGCAGCACGATCACCGGCCAGCGCGGGCGCGCGGTGCTCCCCGCCGTGCGGGCCTCGTGCTGGATCTGTGCGATCCGGTCCAGACAGCGGTCGAGGGCCTGCGCCAACTCCCGGTGCACACGCATGGGTTCGCGTCCCGTGACATGGACGGGCTCATGGCCGTATCCGCGCAGCAGGTCGTCGAGTTCGGACTCGGGCAGCCGGGCCAGCACGGTCGGATTGCCGATCTTGTATCCGTTGAGATGGAGGATCGGCAGGACCGCGCCGTCGTGCACCGGGTCGATGAACTTGGTGGAGTGCCAGGACGCGGCGAGCGGACCCGTCTCGGCCTCGCCGTCGCCGACCACGCACGGCACCAGCAGCTCCGGATGGTCGAAGGCCGCGCCGTAGGCATGGGCCAGGGAGTAGCCCAGTTCGCCGCCCTCGTGGATCGAGCCGGGGGTCTCGGGCGCGACATGACTCGGTACGCCGCCGGGGAAGGAGAACTGCCGGAACAGCCGCCTCATTCCGGAGGCGTCCCGCGTGACGTCCGGGTACACCTCGGTGTAACTGCCGTCCAGCCACGAGTTGGCGAGCACCGCGGGGCCGCCGTGGCCCGGGCCCCACACGCACAGGGCGTCCAGGTCACGTGCCTTGACGGCACGGTTCACGTGGGTGTGCACGAGGTTGAGGCCGGGCGAGGTGCCCCAATGGCCGAGGAGGCGCGGCTTGATGTGTTCGGGCGCCAGCGGCCGGGTGAGCAGGGGATTGTCGAGCAGGTAGATCTGTCCCACCGCCAGGTAGTTGGCGGCGCGCCAGTGCGCGTCGAGCGCGGCCAGCTGATGCTTCGTCGGGTCCTTCGCCATCGGGATCCTCCGGAAAGGGTCTCGGGGACAGGGTCGTGAGGGCTGCGGTGCCGGGTGTCCCGGACCGGGCCGGTCAGTCGTGCGGGACGACTGCGACCGGGCACGCGGAGTGGTGCAGCACGGCATGGCCGACCGGGCCGAGCTGCAGCCCGAATCCGCTCCTGCGCCGCCGGGCGCCGACCACCAGCAGGTCGGACGCGTCCGACGCCGACACCAGGACGTCGCGGGCGAGCCCCTCCTGCTGCACGGCGTGCACCGGCACCGAGGTGTACCGCTCGGCGGGGTCGTGCAGTGCGGCCGCCAGCTCGTTCTCCGCGTGCACCACGTGGGCCTCGCGGTCGTCCGTCGGGACGTCGGGCAGCTCATGCGCGGGACAGCGCCAGGCGCGCAGCGCGACGAGTCGCGCCCTGCGCAGCTCGGCGGCCCGGAACGCGAACTCCGTTGCCGTGGAAGCCCGTTCGGGGTCGCCGATGCCGAGGGCGACCTGGCCGCAATCGCCCCGCACGGTCCTGTCGTGGCCCCGGACTACGACGGCCGGGCACTGGGCGTGCGCGGCCACGGTCAGGCCGACCCCGCCCAGCAGCAGCCCGCCGAACGTGCCGTGCCCCCGGCTGCCGACCACCAGCACACTCGCGTCGTGCGACGCCTCGATCAGTGCGGTGGCCGGATCGTGCGGCACCACCTCCGCGGTGACGTCGAGCTCGGGGGCGCGCTTGCCGGCCCGTTCGACGGCCTGCGCGGCGATGCGCTCCGCGTTCCGCTGTGCGGCGCCGCGATCCGTGTCGGACGACGACCGGCGGCCCTCGTAGTACCCCCACCGGGAGGCGTGCAGCACCCGCAGTGCAGCGGAGCGGCGAACGGCCTCGTCGACCGCCCAGTCCAGCGCCCGAAGGCTCGGTTCCGAGCCGTCGACCCCGATGATCAGCGGACCTTCCACGGTTCTCGCCTCCTCGCCGGCGGGCCCCGACGGGGGCCGTCGTGCACACGCTGGCACCGGGCGCGCGCCGGGTGGAGGGGCGAACCGGTCCCGCTGCGCGGGTCGTTCGGCCCATGGGCCGGAGCCGGGGCGCGCACGACAGTGGGCAGGGAGCGAAGGAGCCCGCTCACGGCAGCCCGGGCAGCACATGCACGTATCGCCGTGACCGGTGCGTACGTCCGCCCCGGCCCTGCGGAGTGGTGCGTACCGCATCGCGTCCGGCTCCGCAGGCCTGAACCGACCGGGCGAGGCAGCCGAACTCGCCTGACATATACGGCGGTTGCCAGGTGTCACGTGCTCGCAAAGGAGGCAGGACGATGATGACGAAGACCACCCCGCGGATGGGGCAGGCGCTGCCCGCCGCACACCGGGGGCGCCTGATGGGCGTGGCGCGCCAGGTCAACTTCCCCGAGGGTGCCCGCCTGTTCGAAGAGGGCGGCCGGGCCGACCGGTTCTGGATCATCCGCTCCGGCACGGTCGCCCTCGACATGCACGTCCCGGGCCGCCGCCCCGCCGTGATCGAGATGCTCGGATTCGGCGAACTCGTCGGCTGGTCCTGGCTGTTCGAGCCGTACCGGTGGCAGCTCGGCGCGGAGACGATGAGCCCGGTGCGCGCCCACGAGTTCGACGCGGAGCTGGTGCGGGACATGTGTGACGCCGACGCGGATCTGGGCCGCCGGGTCGGCCACTGGGTCGGCGAGGTGCTCAGCCACCGGCTTCAGGCGGCCCGCATCCGCCTCCTGGACCTGTACGCGCCGCACGGCAGCGGGTTCCCGCGATGACGATGTGCCCGGTACCGGGTGACCGGCCGCTGGGCGGGCACGCGCGACACCGTCACTCCGCGCCGAGGACCGGCCGGCGGTCCCGGTCCCGCTTACATCGTGCGTGAGGCCGGCGCGGCGGCAGGTGCGGCACCGTTGCCCGGAGCCGGTCACCCCCCCCACGGGACGTGGGGTGACGGGCTCGCCCCGCACGCTGGTCGGCGCGGGCCGCCGCGTCGGCATGGCGTCGGACCAGCAGCTGCCTGGGCCGCCGTCCCGGGGGCAGCCGAAGCCCGGCCGGACTGTGGGACAGGTGTGCGCCGTACACTCCCCGGGTGACCGCCACCGCACCTCCCGTCGCCCCGTCCGACGAGCCCGACGCACAGTCCACGCGCCGCTCCGGCCTGCGACGGTTCGTTCCGGTCGTCCTCGCGGCGATCGCCGGACTTGTCCTGTACATCACCTTCCCGCCCCGCGAACTGCCGTGGCTCGCGCCCCTCGCGTTCGCTCTGTTCGGCATCGCCGTGCACGGGCGGCGGCTGCGGGCCGGATTCGGTCTCGGGCTCGTCTTCGGGCTCGCCTATCTGGTGCCGCTGCTGTCCTGGACGGGTGTGGACGTCGGCCCGCTGCCGTGGCTGGCGCTCGCCGCCGCCGAGGCACTGATCCTCGCGCTGGCCGGCCTGGGCATCGCCTATGTGTCGCGGCTGCCGTGGTGGCCGCTGTGGGCGAGCGGTGTGTGGATCGCGGACGAGGCGCTGCGCGCCCGGTTCCCGTTCGGCGGGTTCCCCTGGGGCAAGGTCGCCTTCGGGCAGCCCAGCGGCGTGTTCCTGCCGCTCGCCTCGCTCGGCGGCACCCCACTCCTCGGCTTCGGCGTGGTGCTCTGCGGCTTCGGTCTGGGCGGGCTCGTCCTGCGCACACTCCGCGTCAGGCGCGGCGGGAGCGGCGCCCGCCTGCTGCGCGACCGCGGGCTCGTCGCCGCGGCCGTCTGCACCGTCGCACCGGTGATCGCCGGAGCGGCCGCCATGCCGCTCGTGTCGAACGACGCCGAGGCCGGAAGCGCGCGCGTGGCGCTCATCCAGGGCAACGTGCCGCGCATGGGCCTCGACTTCAACGCCCAGCGGCGGGCCGTGCTCGACTACCACGTGCGCGAGACCATGAAGCTCGCCGCGAAGATCAAGGCGGGCACGGTGAAGAAGCCCGACCTCGTGCTGTGGCCGGAGAACTCCTCCGACATCGACCCGTACGTGAACATGGACGCCTACGAGGAGATCCAGAAGGCCGCCGAGGCGGTCGGCGCCCCGATCTCCGTGGGCGCCGTCGTCACCGACAAGAACGGTGACGCGCGGAACCAGCTGATCCTCTGGGACCCGAAGACCGGTCCGGGAGCGACGTACAACAAGCGGCATCTGCAGCCCTTCGGTGAGTACATGCCGTACCGCGGCTTCTTCAGGATCTTCAGCAAGGACGTCGACCGGGCGGGCAACTTCGTTCCCGGTGACAAGGCCGTCGTCTTCGACATGTCGGGAACCAAGGTCGGCAACGTCACCTGCTACGAGGCGGCGTTCGACGACGTGGTCCGTGACCAGGTCGTCGCGGGCGCCCAGATCCTGTCCGTGCCGAGCAACAACGCCACGTTCGAGCGCAGCCAGATGACCTACCAGCAGCTCGCCATGGACCGGGTCCGCGCGGTGGAGCACGGCCGTGCCGTGATGGTCCCGGTGACGAGCGGCGTCAGCGCCGTCATCCGCCCCGACGGGTCCATCGCCCAGAAGACCGGCATGTTCGAGGCGGACACACTGCTCGCCGAGGTGCCCCGGCGGACCAGCGAGACCCTGGCCACGCGCGCGGGCGTCTGGCCCGAGGCGTTGCTGACGGCTCTCGGCGTCGGCGGGCTGGCCTGGGCGGTCGTCCGCTCCCGCAGGGCACGCGGCGCCGCGGCCCGATCGAAGGGCGAGCCGGCGAACGGTTAGGGTCGCGGACATGGCTACCCCTGAATACATCCGCGCCATCCGCGCCACGGCGGGCCACCAGCTCCTCTACCTGCCCGGCGTCACCGCCGTCGTCTTCGACGACGGGGGGCGGGTGCTGCTCGGGCGCCGCACCGACACCGGCCGGTGGGCCGTGCCGGCCGGCATCGCCGAGCCGGGTGAGCAGCCCGCTGACGTCGCCACGCGCGAGGTGTTCGAGGAGACCGGGATCGCGTGCGTCGCCGAGCGCGTCGTCCTCGTACAGGCCCTGAAGAGCCCGATCACGTACCCCAACGGCGACCAGTGCCAGTTCATGGACATCACCTTCCGCTGCCGGGCCGTCGGTGGCGAGGCCCGGGTCAACGACGACGAGTCGCTGGAGGTCGGCTGGTTCGACCTGGACGCGCTGCCGCCCCTGGACGAGCACGGCACCTTCAGGATCAAGCAGGCCGCACAGGAGGAGCCGACGTGGTTCGAGGGCGGCGCCACGGCTGCCTGACGTGGGCGGAGCCCATGGCCGAGCAGCGAAGTGTGGGTTCGGGCCACATCGGGGCGTGCCGGGTGACTGCCTAGGGTGCGGACCATGACCCCGCTCACGCCTGCCATCGCCCCCTCCGCCGTACCCCTCGACCTCGGCGGACGCATCGCACTCGTCACCGGCGCCGCCGGCGGCATCGGCCGGGCCTGCGCCCTGCGCCTCGCCGCCGCGGGCGCCAAGGTACGGGCGGTGGACCGGGACGCCGCCGGACTCGACGCGCTCGCCGACGAGGCCCCAGGGATCGAACCGTGCGTCCTGGACCTGACCGACCTCGACGCCGCCGAGGCCGCGGCGGCCGGCACCGACGTCCTCGTCAACAACGCGGGCATCCAGCTGGTGCGCCCCGTCGAGGAATTCCCGCCCGACGTCTTCCACACCGTGCTGACCCTCATGGTGGAGGCCCCGTTCCGGCTGATCCGCGGCGCGCTGCCGCACATGTACGGCCAGAACTGGGGCCGCATCGTGAACGTGTCGTCGGTGCACGGGCTGCGCGCCTCTGCCTACAAGTCGGCCTACGTCACCGCCAAGCACGGGCTCGAAGGGCTGTCGAAGACGGTCGCCCTGGAGGGCGCCGCGCACGGTGTCACCTCGAACTGCGTGAACCCGAGCTATGTGCGGACCCCGCTCGTCGAACGGCAGATCGCCGACCAGGCCATCGCACACGACATCCCCGAGGAACAGGTGCTCACCCAGGTGATGCTGCGGGACAGCGCCCTCAAGCGGCTCATCGAACCGGAGGAGGTCGCCGAGGCGGTCGCCCATCTGTGCTCGCCGCAGGCGTCGTTCATGACCGGGACGTCGCTGGTCCTCGACGGCGGCTGGACCGCTCATTAATGCGGTGATTCCGCAATTTTCCCATCATTCACGGCTTCTGCGGTCACTCCGTCGAGTGACCGCAGTTCTGTGATCGTTCGAGTTGTCCACAGGGCTGGCGGGGCCGGCCGTACGACGGGTAATCCTGTTGAGCATGTCGCACCCTCAACCACCATCGGCCGCGGCCGCCGACCCGCTGGACGCGGGGGACCCGCAGGCCCCGTTCCTGGAGCTGCTCGCCCGGGGCGCGTCAGCCGACGCCTACGAGCAGCCCGTGCTGCTCGCACGCGCCGACGGCGCTCCGGCCGCCCGGATCGCGGCCCTGGAGGCAGCCAAGCGGCTCGCGCTCGGGGTGCGCGAGGAGATGGAGGGCAGACGGCGCCGCGAGGCCGAGCTGTCCGCGCTGTTCGAGACCGCGCACGACCTGGCCGGTCTGCGCGACCTCGACGCCGTCCTGCAAGCCATCGTGCAGCGCGCCAGGTCGCTGCTGCGCACGGACGTCGCGTACCTGACGCTGAACGACCCGGTCAGGGGCGACACCTGCATGCGCGTCACCGAGGGCTCGGTCGCCGCCCGCTTCCAGCAGCTGCGGCTCGGCATGGGCGAGGGACTCGGCGGGCTCGTCGCGCAGACCGCCCGCCCGTACGTGACGGACAACTACGCGCAGGACGTCCGGTTCCAGCACACCAGCACCATCGACGCCGGCGTCGGGGACGAAGGGCTCCAGGCCATCCTCGGAGTGCCGCTGATGCTCGGCTCCCAGGTGATCGGCGTGCTGTTCGCGTCCGACCGCAGGACCCGGGTCTTCGCGCGCGAGGAGATCGCGCTGCTCGGCTCCTTCGCGGCGCTCGCCGCCGCGGCCATCGACGCGGCCAACCTGCTCACCGAGACCCGCGAGGCACTGGCCGGCCTCGAGCGGGCCAACGAGATCATCCGCGACCGCAGCGGAGTCATCGAGCGCGCCTCGGACGTGCACGACCGGCTCGCCGAGCTGGTGCTGCGCGGCGGCGGCGTGCACGACGTGGCGGCCGCCGTCTCCCAGGTCCTGGACGGGACCGTGGAGTTCACGGACGCCGAGGCCGCCCCCGCGGAGGCGCTCGAGGCGTCCCGCGCCGAAGGACACGCGGTGCGCCGGGGCCAGGACTGGGTCGCGGCCGTCGCCGCCGGCGGTGAGCTGCTCGGTGCCCTCGTGCTGCGCGGTCATCCTGGACTCGACCCGGTGGACCAGCGCACCCTGGAGCGCGCCGCCATGGTCACCTCGCTGCTGCTGCTCGCCCGGCGCTCCGCGTCCGAGGCCGAACAGCGGGTCCGCGGCGAGCTGTTGGACGACCTGCTCGACGCCCGCGACCGTGACCCGCGCCTGCTGCGCGAGCGGGCGTCCCGGCTCGACGCCGACCTGGACGCCACCCATGTGGTGCTCGTGGCCCGCCTGGAGACCGTCGCGGACGACGCCGAGGAGGAGGCGGCCGCGCGTCGCCGGCTCGGGGCCGCCGCCGGGCATCTCGCGGCGACCCGGCACGGACTGGCCGCCGCGCGGGACGGTGGCACGGTGCTGCTGCTCCCGCTGGCCGCGAACGACACGGCCTCCGCACTCGCCTCCCTGGTCGCCAAGCGGCTCTCCGCGGCGATCCACGAGACGGTCACGGTCGGCGCCTCCTCCCCGGTCGACCGGCTGGCCACCCGCACCGAGACGACCGCCGTCGCCTGCGCGGAGGCGCGACGCTGCCTCGACGCGCTCCGGGTCCTGGGCCGGGCCGGGGACGGCGCGGCGGCCGAGGACTTCGGATTCCTGGGACTGCTGCTCGCCGACAGCCGGGACATCCCCGGCTTCGTGACCCGCACCATCGGCGAGGTCGTCACCTACGACGCACGCAGAGGCACCGATCTGGTCCGCACCCTCGACGCCTACTTCGCGGCCGGATCGAGCCCCGCCCGCACCAAGGACGCCCTGCACGTCCATGTGAACACGGTGGCGCAGCGCCTGGAGCGGATCGGCCATCTGCTCGGCCCCGACTGGCAGGCGCCCGAGCGCGCCCTGGAGATCCAGCTCGCGCTGCGGCTGCACCGGCTGTCGGGCCAGGACATACGCTGACCCCGCACGCCCGACCCGTGGACGGGGAGGGGTGTACGGGGTCAGCGGGCCCGGCACGTCAGACCCGGTGCGAGGCCTCGGCCGGCCGGGGCGCCCCGACCGACTCGGCCTCCTCCGTCCCGTCGACGTCGGCGAGATCGCGGTGGCGGGTCTCCTTCGCGACGGCGACGGCGATCAGGGTGATGACCGCGGCGGCGATCACGTACAGCGAGATCAGCGTGGACCCGCCGGAGCTGTCGAGCAGCGCCGTGGCGATCAGCGGGGCCGGCGCACCGGCCGCGACGGAGGCGAACTGCGCACCGATCGAGGCGCCGGAGTAGCGCATCCGCGTGGCGAACATCTCGGAGAAGAACGCGGCCTGCGGGGCGTACATGGCGCCGTGCAGGACCAGGCCGACCGTGACCGCGAGGATCAGGTTGCCGAAACTGGCGGTGTCGACCAGGGAGAAGAACGGGAACATCCACAGGCCGACCCCGGCGGCCCCCAGCAGGTACACCGGCCGCCGGCCGATCCGGTCCGACAGGGCGCCCCAGGCCGGGATCACCGCGAAGTGGACGGCGGACGCGATGAGGACGGCGTTGAGCGCGGTCTGCTTGGAGACGTCGGCCGCCTGGACCGCGTACACGAGGATGAAGGCGGTGATGACGTAGTAGCTGATGTTCTCGGCCATGCGGGCTCCGATGGCGACGAGGACGTCGCGCCAGTGGTGGCGCAGCACCGCGACGAGCGGCATCTTCTCCACCGTGTCCGCGTCGGCGGCCTTGCGGGCCTCGGCGCGGGCCAGCGCTGCCTTGAACACCGGCGATTCGTCGACGGAGAGACGGACCCACAGCCCGACCATGACGAGCAACCCCGACAGCAGGAACGGGATGCGCCAGCCCCACGAGGTGAACGAGGCGTCGGACATCAGCGCGGTCAGCGCCGACAGCACACCGGTGGCCAGGAGTTGGCCGGCCGGCGCGCCGGTCTGCGGCCAGGACGCCCAGAAGCCGCGGCGCTCGGCGTCCCCGTGCTCGGACACCAGCAGGACCGCGCCGCCCCACTCGCCGCCGAGGGCGAAGCCCTGGACGAGCCGGAGCGCGGTCAGCAGCACCGGCGCGGCCGAGCCGACCGTGGCGTGCGTGGGCAGCAGTCCGATCGCGAAGGTGGCGCCGCCCATCATCAGCAGGCTGATCACCAGCAGCTTCTTGCGGCCGAGCCGGTCGCCGTAGTGCCCGAAGACCAGGGCGCCCAGCGGCCGGGCGGCGAACCCGACGGCGTACGTGAGGAAGGAGAGCAGCGTGCCGACGAGCGGGTCGGAGTCGGGGAAGAAGAGTTTGTTGAACACGAGCGCGGCGGCGGAGCCGTAGAGGAAGAAGTCGTACCACTCGATCGTGGTGCCGATCAGACTCGCCGCGACAATGCGCTTGAGGTGGCTCGGTGTTGTCGGAGTCGGCGGAGCGGTTGCTGCGGAGGCCATGTGCACCACTTCCAGGCGGGGACGGGGACGTCTCTGTGATGGCACAAGGTAGGAAGCCGCAGGTCAGCGGCACATGTGGTGGGGCACCATACTTTTGGCGCTGGGTGTGGTTGTCCTGGGCTCTGCGTCAGGGCGGGGGCGGCGGGCGGGCCTGAGTGTCGCGTGCTTGTCCCCGCCGAGGCGTGTCCCAATTGGGCGGGATTGGGGGAGGGGTGCTGACTCCCGTGCTGGTTTGGTGCTGACCTGAAGGCCCACGTCAGCACCCCTCATCACCTCTCCCGTGCTGACTTGGTGCTGACTACGGAGCGTTGCACCCGACGATTCGGGCGGATCCGCGCATCCGGCATAGGCAGTGTGTTGGTGCAGTCGGACCTTTTCGTTCCGCAGGGAGGGAGTCTACGGATGGGCGTGACTCGTCATGTGCATCCGCGACTTGTCTGTCGAATCATGTTGGGCCCGGAGTAGGGCAGATATCGGGACTCAACTTTCGGCGCAGTTCTCAGAGCCTAATCCGAGGCCGGCTTGGCGATCTGGTTGCCATTGCCGCAGCCCTGCCGGGGCCGACGCTCCGTGCCTGTGGTCAGAAGCGAGCGACCCGCATCGTCTCGGGTGCCCGATAGCCGCGCGTGCCCGGCGAACAGCACAAGCTAGGGCCGCACGGCTGGTGTGGGGGAGCGACGACCATGTCGCCCAGATCGAACCCGCTCGCGTCACCCTGATCCGGCCGCACGGTGAACTGCACAGTGATCACGGTATGTAGACCTTTCCTGCCAGACAAAGATGATGCCGCGGTCTCGTAGCGCTTGTGTGTTCAGCCCCGACGCCCCGGGTTCTGTCCGGGTTGGTACTCGTCGCCGTAGAAATATCGGGCGGCTCCGTCAGAGTGCTGCGCATGGCCCGGGAGCAACGCCGCCATGATCCGCCGGACAGAATTTAGGTGTTGCCGTTCGCCGGGTGCGAGGCGGAGGCGCTGTTCCTTTGGGGGTGCGATACAGGTGTGTGGAGGACGTCTTTCTAGGTGTGAGGCGCGGGGGTGGCGCGGTGTCGTCGAAGACGTGGGTGCGCTCGCCGTAGCGACAGCGAGTGCCGAGGTCCTCGCCGGTGAAGGTGAGCTCTTCGTAATCAGGTTGGTGCGTGTCGTCGGGTACGGCTTCGAGCGGGCCGATGATCTCGCGCCAGCGGGCTCGGTCCTGTTCGGGTACCCACATCCGAGCGGGGAGCCGGATATCGCGCGGGTCTGGATCCGCATCGGCACTCAACTCTCGTACGCGCTCGTCACGACGAGCTTGTCCAGATGAGGTGTCCGCTTCCGGGGGCCCTCTACGCTCTTGGTCAAGGGGGTGGGCAGGGTTGGCACGGGGGTCGATCATCTATGTGGGGCGTGAGACTGTCCGGTCGTGGCAGAGATGATGAGTGGGTTGGAGTCGGCCTTGGCTGAGGCGTCGTCTCCTTCGTGGTCGCAGCGTGCTCTAAACAGCGGTCTGTCAGTCCCTTCGGAGCTGGTGACACGCCCCCCGGTCCATGCACTCGACAAGGGGAGGTGGTCCTGCCAACTCCGAGGGCCGGTCGCCCGTTGCGGGACATGAAGACGATAATGGGGGGGCAGGCGCAGGGCGGGCAAGTCCCAGTGGGTGTGGAACCCGTCGCAGGTCCGCATACCTGCGGAGCCGGGTCAGGGGTGCTGGCTGGTTTCGTCGCAGCGCCACTCCCGCAGGTGGCGGGCGCCTGCCCGGATCAGTATTGATTTCTGGCTGGCGATGGCATGCCAGGGCTGGTCGTCGACCAGCGCCCAGGGTGCCCGGGTCGTCATGTCGGCCTGGGATAGCCGGTGCCCAGGGTGCGGTACTTGCCGTCGCGGGTGATGCGAGTATCGACAACGTCCAGTGCGGTGAGACGGGGGCTTACGGGTGCACCTTGCGAGGGAAGAGGGCGTGGAAGAATTCTGGGAGGAGATTGACGCCGGTCACCGGCTGGTGGGTCCACCGCCTAGTCTTGCTCCGCCGCTGACGGTGACAGCTCCGCTGCTCCTCAATGTTGAGCGGCTCACCTGGGAGAGCGTTGAGCATTTGATTGTGGCGCTGGCCCGCGAAGTTGAGGGGGCGGTCCGGTCTCGGCTGTACGGCCGGAGGGGGCAGAAGCAGCACGGGATCGATGTCGTGGGGTACTTCGACGATGGCAGCCTGACCGTCTATCAGTCCAAGCACTGGAAGAGTTTCGCCGCCGATGACCTCTCCGATGCGGTTCGAGTATATGCCGAAGGCACCCGGCCCTTCGAGGCCACTCGCTTCGTGCTTGTCACCACCGCCTATGTCGGCGACACCGCGGTGGAGGACTGTCTTCATCAACTACGAACGGAATACAAACCACTTGAGATCGAGCTCTGGGGCCTGCAGCAGCTCTCCGACCTTCTCTTTTCGCAACGTAGGTTGGTTGCCCGCTTCTTCGGACCGGCCACGGCTGAGGTGTTCTGCGTAGGCGATCCGGAGCCTGCCCTGCAGCACCCTCCATCGACGGTTGGATCACCGATCCGTGACTTCACGGATCCGTTCGCACTGGAGGTACACCGGGTCATCGAGGCCGACGAAACCGAAGGGGGTGACCGGCCGCTTCCGCTGCCGCCTTACATCCGTCGGAAGCACGACATCTGGCTGGGCGAACTCATCGGTCGGGCCGCCGTCGAGCAGAGCGCGCTCGCTGTGCTCGTGGGGGAGTCCTCCACAGGCAAGACACGTGCCTGCTGGGAAGCCATTCAGGCGCTACCCGATGACTGGCGCCTTTGGTATCCGCTGGCTCCAAGCCCCGCGGAGGCACTGCTCGCAGGCACGCAGTCTGTCGGACCGCGGACCGTGATCTGGCTCGATGAAATTGAGCCCTATCTGACGTCGCCTCAGCTAGGCGAGCAAGCGGCCGCGGCGCTGAGGGCGCTATTGAAGGATCCCACTCGCCGCCCGGTCGTGGTTTTGTCAACCGCCTGGCCGAAGCAGTGGGACCGCCTGACCCTGCCGCCGCCTGCGGGTGCGCCGGATGTGCACCGGAACGCCCGCGCGCTACTTACTGGGCACGGTGTCCTCGTTCCTCGCTCTTTCGATGAACCGGCCCTGCTGGAAACGCGCAGGGCAGCACATGGGGACCGGCGGCTGGCAGAAGCCCTTCACCGGTCCCGCGATGGACGGATCGTGCAGTACCTCTCCGCCGCGTTCGCCCTCATGGAACGCTACGCGACTGCCCCGGCCGCCGGGCAGGCCGTGCTCCACGCAGCCATGGACGCCCGCCGGATCGGATGCAGCGGAGCACTGCCTCGCACGCTGCTGGAAATGGCCGCCGTCGGTTACCTCACCGATGACGAATGGGACGCCCTGGCGGAAGACTGGTTCGACCAGACGCTCTCGGCACTTCAGCAACCCTGCCGCGGTGCGACCAGCCCCCTCACCCCAGTACGACCCCGCCCCGGTCAAACATTTCACGCGGAGCCTCATTTCCGCCTTGCCGATTTTCTCGACCACCACGGACGGTCGAGTCGGACGACCGCGACCGCCCCTGCTTCGCTCTGGAAAGCGCTGCCCGCACACGCACAGAAAGAAGATCTTGCCGGACTCGCCTGGGAAGCCCGAAACCGCGGCCTCTTCCGACACTCCTTCCAACTTCATCTGCGGGCCGACGCTGCGGGCAGCGAAGACACCGCCTGGCTCGCCGGCGACTTGATGGAACGAGCCGAGCAGCCCCAGCAAGCCTTGTGTTGGTATCAACGCGCGGTCGAATCCCGGGACGAGGACGCGTACGCCAACCTCGTTGAGCTGTCGGAGGAACTCGGCCAGAAGGACGAAGTAGTCGACCAGCTGACACGCCAGGCCGAGGCCGGCGACGAATTGGCGCTCTCCTGGATTGTCGAGCTGATGGCCGATGCGCGCGGCACGGATGAGACCCTCGCCTGGCTCCAGGGACTCGCCGACCGCGGTGACGCCGCTGCCGCCCGTGAGGCTGGCGACCTACTTAGGCACAACGAGCGCGCAGCAGAAGCAATCGACCTCTACCGGCGAGCAGCATTCTCCGGGGACGCACCCGCGATCCGTCAGTCCGTCGCCTTGGTGTGGGACACCGATGGCCCTGATACAGCTCTGGGCTGGTTGAACGAGCTGGCTGCAGCGGGCATCGCCGACTTGATGGTGACGGCCAACACCTATGCGCGGGCGGGCCGTTCAGCCGAGGCACTCTTGTACTTCAAGCGAGCAGCGGATGCCGGCCACGATATGGCCTTTAGTCCCGGCGCCGAACTGGCTCGGGAATGCGAGGGACTTGAACAAGCCGCCACATGGGTGGAACCCTTCGCGACGGCCGGCCGCCCATTCGCCTCGGCCGCATATCTCAACCTTCTTATGGAATCGGGGGGCCCTGGCGACGTGCTGCGCTGGTGCCTGGACTCCAAGAGACGTGTGGACATGGCCGTACTCCACACAGCCACCGAGCTACTGGTTACGTCCGGGCGCGAAGATGAAGCGCTGCGTTGGCTGGATTCTTTGGCCGAGCACGGACACTCTTTCGCTCTCTGGCGTATGGCGGGGCTCCTTGAACAACTCGGACGTGCCGGCGAGGCAGCGTCGCGCGCGAAGGAACTCGCCGAAGAAGGCCAGACTTCGGCGCTACACCTCACGGGGTTCCTCAGCGCGCGGCTAAGTAACAACGAGGAAGCAATTTCCTGGTATAGGAGGGCAATCCTGGCAGGAGAAGCGTTTGCTATCGCCGAGATGGCGGATCTGCTGAAGAAGCTGGGGCGTCACGACGAAGGTAATCGCTTGCGTAAGTATGGGTTGGAAGCCGATGGACAGATCGCCAACGATGCGAGGTGACCCAAGCTGGCATTGCTAAGACGTCATTTCAATTGGCGAGTCTGCGGTGGCATATGAGGGTCGCGGCGATGGCTGCGAAGGCGAGGAAGTGTTCGGGCTTGCGCTCGTAGCGGCGGTGGAGGCGTCGGCAGCCGGCCAGCCAGGACATGGTGCGTTCCACGACCCAGCGGTGTCGGCCGAGTCGTTTGGATGACTCAATGCCCCTTCGGGCAAGGCGATGGCGGATCCCGCGGGAGGCCAGCCAGCGCCGTAGGTGGCGGTAGTCGTAGCCCTTGTCTCCGTGCAGTTTTCCGGGCCGCCGGTGTCGGGGGCCACGGCGTGAACGGATGGGTGGGATGCCGCGGACCAGCGGGATCAGGGCCTGGCTGTCGGGGAGGTTCGCGGCGGAGATGCCGATGGATAGGGGCAGGCCGCTGCGGTCAACGAGGAGGTGGATTTTCGATCCGCTCTTGCCGTGGTCGGTCGGATTCGGTCCTGTCAGCTGCCCCTTTTGAGGGCCCGGACGCTGACGGAGTCGATCGCGCATCGCGACCAGTCCAGCCCGCCTTGGGCTCCGAGTTCGTCCAGGACCAGGCGGTGGAGCTTGGCCCACACCCGGGCCTCAGTCCACACGGTGAACCGGCGAAAGGCCGTCACCCCCGACAGACCGAAGCCCGGCGGCAACTGATTCCAGGTGCACCCCGAGGTGGCCACGAAGATGATCGCGGCCAGCACCTCGCGGTCCGCTCGGCGACGATGCCCTCCGCCCTGAGGCCGTTCCGGGGCCGGCGGAACCACCCGCTGAAACAACTCCCACAGATCGTTCGACGCCAACCGTTCGACAAGCGCAGCAGTCATCACCTCAGACTGCCGCAAGATCACGCCAACTGAAATGGCGTCTAATCCGAGGCCGCCTCTGCGATGCGGTTGTCGTTGCCACACTCCTGCTGGGGCCAACGCTCCGTGCCGATGGTCAGAAGCGAGCGACGCACCTCGTCCCGGGTGCCCGCTAGCCGTACGTGCCGGCGCACGGGACAAGCTAGGTCCGCACGGCTGGCGTTGGGGCGCGTGTGTGGTGACGAGCAGGTTCTTCGTCTGCTAGTCGGACGTGCCCCGAACGGCTTCCGACCTGCAGCCAAGAGTGACATCGCATCGTGTGCCGTCGAGTTGGCCCGTGTCCGGTCCGGATCTGGCCCGTGTGGGGGGGCGTCAGTGCCTCGACCAGCTCCTCCCTCGCGATCACACCTCGGTCCAGGTCGATCTCCACAGCCTCCAACACCCCGGCCGGCCGGGCGACTTCCATCCGCAGCACTTCTATCCGCACCCGAGCCACCGTCTCCAGGTCCTCCAGCATTCCCAGCACCGACACCACCAGGCACCCCTCGATCACGGAGCCGAAGCAAGACGCCGCATGCCTCCCGCACCCCGAACCGGACCACGCCTGAACAGCGGAAATCGAGCGATCACGCTCGGTTGAGATACGGCTTCTCGGACGACCATGTCGTTGAGATCAATCGTCCTAATCGAATCCATTAGAGGTCGAGCGGCGCTCGACCTCCGCCGTCTGGCACCGCGCTGACAGGCTCTTGGAGCGGTCGGAAGACAACGACGGATAGACGATGGGTAGGTGAGACGTGTTCCTGCAGCGCGTCGCCAACAAAGGGCTCAACCCCGGGACGATCTTCGAGCAGGCGGCAGCACGCCACCCTGGGAACCTCCTGATCCTCGACCACGACCTCGACATCGCGCCTGGGCTCGGACGGCGCCTGCTGGTCTCCGAGGTCGCCGACCTCGTCGATGATCTCGCAGCGCGGTTGTACGCCCGCGGTGTGCGGGCAGGACTGCGGGTCGCGGTCCACAAGTCCGACAACTTCGACATCACCCTCCTGGCCTGCGCGGTCGCGAGGCTGGGAGCGGTGCCGGTACTGATGTCGCCGGCACTCGACGCCGAGACCGTCGGCAAACTGCTGGCGCGTCTCGAGGAGCCTCATCTCCTCACCGACCAGGCAAAGTTGGCGTCTGGACTCGCCGAACTCGACCTCGCTCGACGCACCCGGAGTGTCATCCTCGCCACCGGGGAGCACGACGCCGGCGAACCACTCGGCGCGCGGGGTGACGCCCCACGCGCCCCGTGTCCCGTCGCCCCCCTGGACCAGCCGGCCCTCATCACCCATACCTCGGGCACGACCGGCACGCCCAAGCTCGTGGTGCACACCGCGCGCACCCTCGGCGCCCGCTACCGCCCGCAGGCCGCCTTCGCCCGTGGCATCAAAGGACGCGAGACGGTGGCCGTCCACGTCTCCTTCGTCCATTCCCGGCTGTTCACGGCCCTGGCGATCTCCCTGTGGCGGGGCTTTCCCGTCGTCATGCTCTCCGACGGCTCGGCCGACCACGTCGCCGACCTGTTCGCCCGTGTACGGCCCGGACTTTTGGAGACCCATCCGAACAGCTTCATGGAGTGGGAGTCACTGGCCGACGACCCCAGGGCACCGCTGTCCGACGTCCGCTACTTCAGCAGCACCTTCGACGCGATACATCCCAGGACCATGGACCGCCTGCTGAGCGCCACCAGGCGCCGCTCACCGGTGTTCGTACAGCTCTACGGGCAGAGCGAGGTCGGCCCCGTCGCGGGACGCACCTACACACGGCGCCGCTCCGCGCAGGCCGACGGCCGCTGCCTGGGCATCCCCTTCCCCGGCATGACCGGCATCCGTGTCGTCAGCCGCGACGGCCGACCGCCGGGCCCCGAAAACCCGGGATACATCGAGGTACGCACCGACGGCAGGGCCGTCACGTACCTCGGCGAGCACGAGCGGTACACCGCCCAGGAGAACGACGGGTGGTGGCGCATGGGCGACGTCGGCTACCGCACCCGCTGGGGCTGCCTGCACCTCCTGGACCGGGAGGTCGACTACATCGCGTCCGTCGGCAGCACCCTCGCCATCGAGGACCGGCTACTGGTCAGGCTGGACCAGCTCACCGAACTCGTCATCGTCGACCGGGGCGACGGCGTCGCGGTCCCCGTGGTGTGCACCCGCGATGACGAACCCATCGACGAGCGGACCTGGGAACGCGCGGTGAGCGACCTGCCCGCCATGTGCCGGCCGGTACACCGTCGGCTGGCGGATCTCCCGCGCACCGCCACCTCGAAGATCAAGCGGCTGCAACTCGCCGCGGAGATCGCTGCGGAGGAGGCCGCATGAGGGACGGAAGCAGCGGCTCGACCGTGAGGACCACCCCCGGCGGCGGTCGGTCCGCCGAAGCGGCGACGGAAGCACGGGGAAAACAGACGCCGCGCGTCGTCGTCGGCTGGCTGACCCAGTTCGCCGTCGGCACGGACCTGTTCGTCCTCTCTCCGCTGCTGCCCGACATGGCACGTGGCCTGGGGGTCTCGGTGGGAGCCATGGGCGCGGCCCTCACCTGTTTCTCCGTCGCCTACATCGTCTGCGCCCCGCTGCTGGGCCGCGCCGGCGACAGGTTCGGCCGGCGGACGGTCCTGGCCTGGTCCCTTGTGGTGTTCACGCTCGCCAACCTGGCCACAGCACTCGCCCCCAACTACCCGGTCCTCATCGCGGTGCGCGTGCTCGCCGGGGTGGCCGCCGCGGGCACCGGGCCCACCGTCTACGCGCTCACGGGTGCTGCCGCGCCGGCCGAACGACGTGGTACCCACCTTGCCGTCGTCGGTTCCGGGCTGCTGTCCGCGCTCTGGGCGGGCGCGCCGCTCGGCTCCCTGGTGGGCCACAGCTGGGGCTGGCGGGTGGTGTTCCACGCGTTGGCGGTCGGCACGGTCTTTCTGGCCGTCGCGAATGTCCGCCTGTGGCGCGGTGCGCCGGGCTCGGCCCCCGGGCTCGGGGCTGCCGCCGAGCGCCGGTCCCAGGCGAACGGTTTGTCCCCCGGGCTGCTCGTCGTCGGCGTCACCGCGCTGTGGGCCCTCGGGGTCTACCTCCTCTACACCTTCCTCGGCACCGCGATGCAGCAGAGCGGACGGTCCGACTGGACCGTGTGGAGCCTGGTGGCGTACGGCGTCGGCGCGGTGCCCGGGAGCCTGCTCGGCGGCCGGCTGGCCGACCGGGTCGGCGCGGTGCGTGTCGCCACCGTCGCGCTGGTGGCCGCCGCCATGTTCGAGGCGGCCTTCGCGGCGGTGTTCGATGCCCACGCCACCGGGCTGCTCCTCCCGGTTCTGCTTCTCTTCGCGGTGTGCGCCTACGCAGCCTTCCCGGCTCAACAGCGCAGGCTCCTGGACCGCTTCCCCGACAGCGCCGCCGCCCTCATGGGCTGGAACAACAGTGCCCTGTTCCTGGGCATCTCGGTGGCGGGTGTACTCGGGCCGCTCTTGATCGACGCCTGGTCCTATCGCGGCAACGTCCTCGTGGGCGCCTCGGTCGCCCTTGTCGCCGCCCTCGCCAGCGTCGCCGTGCAGCGCCTCCTCGGAGCCCGCCCACAGAGCGGCATCTGACCCGTACCCCGGACCCACCGGTCCGACGTTCCAGGGAGACACCAGTCATGACCCCGAAGACAGCCCTCGTGACCGGCGCGGCAGGCGGCATCGGCCGCGCGGTCGTTCACGCCCTCGCCGCAGGCGGCACCAGGGTCGTAGCCGTCGACCTCGACGCCACCCGCCTGCGCAAGGCGACCGCCGACGTGAGCGGGGCGGAAGTGGTGCCACTCGCCGCTGACGTCGTGGACCCCATGGATTCCGAACGTGCGGTGAAGGAGGCTCAGGACGAGGTCGGCCCGCTCGACGCGCTCGTGAATGTCGCCGGTGTCCTGCGCACCGGCCGCGTCGAGGAGTTCCACGACGACGACTGGGCCGCCATGTTCGCGGCCAACGTCGACGGCGTCTTCCGCATGTCCCGCGCTGCTGTGCGCCGCATGGTGCCACGGCGCTCCGGCTCCATCATCACGATCGCCTCCAACGCGGCACGCACCCCGCGCTCCGGCATGGCCGCCTACGCCGCGTCGAAGGCAGCCGCGGAGATGTTCACCAAGTCCCTCGGCCTGGAAGTCGCCGAACACGGCATCCGCTGCAACGTCGTCGCCCCCGGCTCGACGGAGACCAGCATGCTCACCGGCATGTGGCACGACCCTGACGGGCGGCGGCGCACCATCGAGGGCGACGTCGCCACGTACAAGAACGGGATCCCGCTGAGGAAGCTCGCCCGCCCCGAGGACATCGCGGACGCCGTCTGCTTCCTGCTGTCGGACCGTGCCTCCCACATCACCCTGGAAACGCTCACCGTCGACGGCGGAGCGATCCTCGGCGTCTGACCGGCGCCCTGCACAACTCGCCCACCACGGAGAGGGAAAGCCTTGTCAGGCATAGCCACAATCCCCGCTTACCCCCTGCCCACTGCGGCCGACCTGCCCCCGTCGGTCATGTCGTGGAAGCCCGACCCCGACCGCAGCGTCCTTCTCGTCCACGACATGCAGCGCTACTTCCTCGCGCCCTTCGGGGAGGCGCTCCGTCGCGAACTGATCGATCACGTCGCGGCGTTGCGCAACCGGTGCGAACGACGTGGCGTGCCGGTTGTCTACACTGCCCAGCCCGGCGACATGAACCGCACCGAACGCGGGCTCCTCGACGACGTCTGGGGTCCCGGCATGAGCCGGTCTGACGAGGACCGCGCCATCGTGCGGGAACTGGCACCCGGCCGGCACGACACGGTGTTCACCAAGTGGCGCTACAGCGCCTTCTGCCGGACCCCTCTCCTGGACCACCTGCGACGTCAGGGCCGCGATCAGCTCGTGGTGTGCGGCGTCTACGCGAGCGTGGGTGTCCTCATGACCGCGGTCGATGCGTTCTCCCACGACATCGAGACCTTCCTGGCCGCCGACGCCGTCGCCGACTTCGGCCCGGACGACCACGGCGCCACCCTGCGCTACGCCGCCACCCGCTGCGCCCGCGTCATGACCGGCCAGGAGGTCTTCGCATGACCGCCGGCCCCGCAGGGGACACCGACCACGACCCGCTCACCGAGATACTGGCCGATCGAACCGGGGCGTTCGCGCTGCTGCACCGCCCCGAGTCCGCCGGCAGGCACGTCGTCGAGGTGCTCACCGGCACAGCCCGCGCGCACGCCGTGCTCGCTGACCTGCCCGTGCCTCCGGAGGAACCTCCGGAAAGCGGCAGGGCCGAACACGACCTGCTCACCGTGATCCCCTTTCGCCAGGTCGCCGAACGCGGCTTCCCCTGCCACGACGACGGGATGCCACTGCTGTCGTTGGCCGTCGCGAGCCAGCGGACCTATCCGGTGAGCGAGGTGCTGGAGCGGATTCCCGACCTCCCCGTACGGCACGGAGAGGTCCACGCAGTGCCCTGTGACGAGGAGTACGAGGACCTCGTACGCCTCGTGATCGCCGAGGAGATCGGGCGCGGCGCCGGATCCAACTTCGTCATCAAGCGGGACTTCGTGACGCAGCTGGAGGGCCTGCCCGCTCAGGCCGCCCGCACCCTGTTCCGCCGGCTGCTCACCCGCGAGACCGGCGCCTACTGGACGTTCCTCGTCCACACCGGTGACCGCACACTCGTCGGCGCCTGCCCCGAGCGGCACCTGAGTCTGAGTGACGAGACAGCCGTCATGAATCCCGTGAGCGGAACCTACCGCTACCCCGCCACCGGACCATCCGTCGAAGACGCACTGGTCTTCCTCGCCGACCGCAAGGAGGCGGACGAGCTGTACATGGTGGTCGACGAGGAACTGAAGATGATGGCGCGTCTCTGCGAGGGCGGGGGACGCGTCATGGGCCCGTATCTCAAGGAGATGGGCCACCTCGCCCACAGCGAGTACTACATCGAGGGCCGCACCAGGCAGGACCCGCGAACCATGCTGCACGAGACGCTGTTCGCGCCCACCGTCACCGGCAGTCCGCTGGAGAGCGCCTGCCACGTCATAGCGCGACGCGAACCGACCGGTCGCGGCTATTACAGCGGTGTCGTCGCGCTGATCGGACGCGACGGGCGCGGGCGCCGTCGCATGGACTCCTCGATCCTGATCCGCACCGCTGACGTGGACTCCAGCGGCGAGCTGTCGATCGGCGTCGGCGCCACCATCGTCCGTCACTCCGATCCCGCCGCCGAGTGCGCCGAGACGCACGCCAAGGCCGCCGGCCTGCTCCGCGCCCTGGACGAACCCGGTCGGCAACAGCTCTCCGAGGCCCCCGCCGTCCAAGCTGCCCTGGCGGCACGCAACAACGGCCTCTCGTCGTTCTGGATCGGCCGAGACCGGCGAGCCGACCCGCCCCCGGTGACGGCCGGCGGTGCGGCGAGCGTGCTGATGGTGGACGCCGAGGACACCTTCACCGCCATGCTCACTCACCAATTCGCCCACCTCGGGTACGCGGTGACAGTCCGTCGCCACGAGGAGGACCTGCCCGTCGACGAGCACGACCTGGTCGTCATGGGCCCGGGCCCCGGTGACCCCCGTGCCACCGACCACCCGAAGATGCGCAGGCTCAGGGGCACGATCCGTCATCTGCTCGACGAACGGCGCCCCTTCCTCGCGGTGTGTCTCAGCCATCAGATACTCGCCGACGAGCTCGGGCTGCCACTCTTGCGCCGTCGCGTGCCGCACCAGGGCGTGCGGCGCGAGATCGATCTCTTCGGAGAGCGCCGCCGGGTCGGCTTCTACAACACCTTCGAGGCCAGGAAACCCACGGGAAAGCTGTCCCACCGTGGCCACCCCGTTCACGTCAGCGCCGACCCCGAGACCGGTGGAGTCCACGCGCTGCGCGGTGCCGGCTTTGCATCCGTGCAGTTCCACCCGGAGTCGCTGCTCACCGAGGAGGGCCCCGCCGTCCTCGCCGGCCTCGTGGCATCACTGGAGAGGGAGCACGCCGTTGTCTGACCAAAGGCCACTCGCCGTCGCCGTGGTCGGACTGGGGCCGCGAGGCCTCTCTGTACTGGAAAGGCTCTGTGCCAATGCCCGCCATGAGCCTCGTCCGTTGACGGTCCACCTGATCGAACCCCATGAACCGGGAGCGGGCGCCGTCTGGCGCCGCGACCAGTCGAGACACCTGCTGATGAACACCGTCGCCTCGCAGATCACGGCATGGACGGACTGCAGCAGCCGCATCGAGGGACCGGTCGAACCGGGACCGGGCCTCTACGACTGGGCCCGCGCCCTGGCCACCGACGCCCGCGCAGCGGAGCGGAACGAGGCAGACCTGGCCGAGGCCCGGTCCCTCGGCCCCGACACCTATCCGACGCGAGCTCTCTACGGCGCCTACCTCCACTGGTGCTTCCTGCGCGTGGTGGGCTCGGCCCCCGAGCACGTGGCCGTCGTCACCCACCGGGCGCGCGCGGTCGCGTTGGCGGACGTCACCGGTGAGGCCGACGGCAGGCAGGGCCTGCGCATGTGCGACGGCACGCGGCTCGACGCGCTGGACGGGGTGGTTCTCGCCCAAGGCCATCTACCGGTGCGCCCCCTGCGCGCCGAGGCAAGGCTGGCATCTTTGGCACGGATCCACCATCTGACCTACGTTCCGCCCTGCAACCCCGCCGAGGCGCCGGTCGCGGACCTGCCGGCGGGCGAGCCCGTCCTGCTGCGAGGCCTCGGGCTGAACTTCTTCGACTACATGGCGCTCCTCACCGAGGGCCGCGGCGGCCGGTACCACCGCGAGGGCGACCGTCTCTCCTACGAGCCCAGCGGCCGCGAACCCCTCTTGTACGCCTTCTCGCGCCGCGGCGTGCCCCACCACGCCCGGGGTGAGAACCAAAAGGGCGTCGACGGGCGCCACGAGCCCGTGCTCCTGCCGCCCACCGTCCTCGCGGATCTCCAGCGACGCGCTCTCGACGGACGGCCGGTGAGCTTCCTCACCGACCTGTGGCCGCGCATCTCCCGCGAGGTCGAGGCTGTCTACTACCGCACGCTCCTGAACGGGCTTGGCGAGGACCAAGCGGCCCGTGCGCTCTTCGACGAGTACCTGAGCATCAGCCGACTCGGCACGGACGGCGCCCCGTGCTGGGACGAGGCAGAGACAGGCGCCCTGCTGCGGCGCTACGGCGTACCGGACGACCGCCATTGGGACTGGCACCGGCTGGCCCGACCCGCGGGCTCCCACACGTTCGCCGACCGGTCCGCCTTCCGGGACTGGCTCCTCCGCTACCTCGACCACGATGCCCACCAGGCACGCCAGGGCAATGTCACCGGTCCGCTGAAGTCGGCGCTCGACGTGCTGCGGGACCTGCGCAACGAGATTCGGCTTGCCGTGGACCACGGCGCACTCGAGGGCGACTCCTACCGCCGAGACCTCCAAGCCTGGTACACGCCGCTCAACGCCTTCCTGTCCATCGGCCCGCCCGCCGCGCGAGTCGAGGAAATGGCCGCGCTCGTACGAGCCGGCCTCCTCACCGTCACCGGCCCTGCCACCCACATCCGCGTGGACGCCACCGAACCCGGCTTCACGGCACACTCGCAGACGGTGCCAGGCCCCCCGGTACGCGCCCGGGCTCTGATCGAGGCCCGACTGCCCGACCCTGACGTTCGCCGGGCGGACGACCCCCTCATGCGCCACCTTCATGAGACGGGGCAGATCAGGCCCCACGCCATACCCACCGCCTCCGGGGGCCACTACGTCACCGGCGGACTGTCCGTCACACGCCGCCCCTACCGGGTGCTCGACGCCGACGGGCACCCCCACCCGCGCCGGTTCGCCTACGGCATTCCGACGGAGACGGTCCACTGGGTGACGGCGGCCGGCACACGCCCCGGCGTCGACTCCGTGACCCTCGCGGACGCCGACGCGATAGCCCGCGCCCTCCTGAGCCTGCGACCGGCGTCCCTCCCGCACCCCGCCGACCGATCGCAGCGCGACACATCCTCCGAGCACCGAAACGACCTGATGGGAGCGTCTCCTTGAATCCCGTACCCGCCGCGCAACTCGACGCAGGCCTCCTCTCACCGGTGCGAGCTGGCACCCCGGCGGAGACCGCCACCGGCGACGAGGCCTGGCTGCGTGCCATGGTGGAGGCGGAGGCCGCCCTCGCCAGGGCACAGGCGGATCTGGGCGCCCTGCCCCAGAACGCCGCGCTCGCCATCAGCGAGACCGCACGCGATGCCGACCTCGATGTGCGGGCCCTGGCGCTCGCCGCACGGGAAAGCGCCAATCCGGTGGTCGGCATGGTGAAGGAGTTCACCCGGGCCGTCGCCGAACGAGACGCCTGTGCCGCCGAGTTCGTTCATCGCGGCTCCACGAGCCAGGACATCCTCGACACCGCGTCCATGCTGGTGACCCGCCGTGTACTGGTCCTCATCCGCGCGGACCTTCGCCGCTCCGCGGACGCGCTGGCACGACTCGCCCGCACTCACCGCGGCACCGTCATGGCCGGCCGTACTCTCGCCCTCCACGCCGTGCCCACCACCTTCGGGCTGAAGGCTGCTGGATGGCGTGAGGCAGTGCTCGACGCCGACGACCGGCTGGCCGACCTCCTGAAGAACGGCCTGCCCGTCTCCCTCGGAGGCGCAGCCGGTACGCTCGCCGGCTACCTCGCCCACGCTCCGAAGGACGCCGACGTCCACACCTACGCCTCGGATCTGCGGGACGCCTTCGCACGGGAGACCGGCCTCATTCCGGCACGCCTGCCCTGGCACGTCCTGCGCGCGCCGGTGGCAGACATCGCTTCAGCCCTGTGCCTGGTGTCCGGGGCTCTGGGAAAGATGGCGGCCGATGTGCAGTCCTTGACACGCACCGAGGTGGCGGAGGTGAAAGAACCCCACGTCAACGGTCGGGGCAGCTCCTCGGCCATGCCGCAGAAGCGGAACCCGGTCCTCGCCACCCTCATCCGGTCGGCCGCCCTGCAGGTACCCGCGCTCGCCTCCGTCATCAGCCAGTGCATGATGACCGAGGACGAGCGGTCGGCCGGCGCCTGGCACGCCGAGTGGGAGCCGCTGCGGGGCTGCCTGCGCCTCGTCGGCGGTGCAGCTCACACCGCCGCGGAACTCACCGGCGGGCTCATCGTGAGCCCGGAACGCATGGCGGCGAACCTTGAGTTGACCGGCGCCGCCGTGGTGTCCGAGCGTCTGGCCGCTGCGCTCACCCCGTTGCTGGGCCCGGCGGTCGCCCGCGACCTGACCTCGGCGGCGGCCGACCGGTCGGCGAAGGGCGAACCGCTGGATCAGGCACTGGCGGCGGAACTCGCCGCTGCCGTCGGTGCCGGTGCCCCGTCCGAGCGCTGGATCGCGGAGCGGTGCGATCCGGGGGAGTACACCGGCGCGGCGGGCGTACTGGTTGACGAGGCACTGCGACGTGTCGCCCGCGCGTGACGGCGCGCCTCGCCCGACAGATCGGCGGCGGTGGATCAGTGCGGCGCGGACAACGGCAGGTGGCGCAGGGACCGGCGCACGCTTGCCCTCACCGCGGCGACGACGTCGGGAGGCAGACCGGGCCTGACGACGAGGGAGAGCGGGAGGGAGCCAGGCTCGGGCAGCAGTCCCTCGGGCAGGCGCGGCAGGCCGTGGCGACCGTCGTCACTGAGCAGGCACACGAGACCGAGTGACGAACGGGCCGTCTCCAACAGGCCCGTCAGTTCCTTGCCCTCGTACGCCGTGTGCCAGGCGGTGCCGGAGCTCTTCAGAAGGTCGAAGACGTGCGAGCGGAGGTTGCACGGCTCGGTGAACAAGGCCACCGGCAGTGACGGGCCGGAGACCAGGGAACCGTTCCCGTACCAGCTCAGGGCGGCCTCGCCGAGCGGTGTCTCGCGCGCGGTGTCGCGGACCGGGCGGAGCACAAGGGCCGCGTCCACCTCTCCGCGCCGGACTTTGGCGGCCAGCGGCTCGCTGAGAGCCATGGTGAAGCGAACGGAGCTCCCGGGGAGCCGTCGCGCCAGGCCGACGGAGATGTCCGGCAGCGCGGCGGCACACTGTTCGGACATGCCGAAAAGCAGGTCGCCGTCGTGCTTGCCGGAGAGCAGCCTGGCGACCGCGTCGTCGTTGAGCGACAGGATGCGCCTGGCGTAGCCGAGCAGTTCCTCGCCTGTCGCGCTGAGCCGCAGGGGAGCCTTGGTGGACGTGAACAGCCGCGTGCCGATCTGCTCGTTGAGCTGCCGAACCTGCTGGCTGACGGCGGACTGGGTGATGTGCAGCGCCTCCGCGGCCCGCCCGAAACCTCCGTGGTCGACCACCGTGACGAACGTCCGCAGGACTCTGGTCTCCAGATTCCTCTGCACAGTCTCTGTCCCCTCCCGCGGTGGCTGCGTGTAGGTTCAATCTATTCAGTTACCGGAAAGTAAATTCCATGATGTGGCATACGACACGAAGGTGTGGCGCTGATGCTGCGTCTGGCGTCGTGCCGCCGGATCGGGGCACTTTTCCCGACAGGGCAGTGCCCCGCGCCCGCCGCAGGCGGGACCGGCGTCAGGACGCGTCGGCGCCGCCCCGCAGATACGCGCCGAGCCGCTCGATCGCCGAAGGGTTCCTGGGGCTCTCGACGAGATCGGCGTAGTCGAGGGTGAAGATGCGCTTGTGCTTGATCGCGGAGACGTTCCGCAGTGGCGGGTACGACAGCAGGAACTTCTTCTTCTGCGCCGCACTCGTCGACCCGTAGTCGTTGATGACGATGACGTCCGGGTTCCGCTTCACGACCGTCTCCCAGCCGACCGTCGTCCACGAGTCCTTGAGGTCGTGCACGAGGTTGACGCCACCGGCCTCGCTGATGATCTGTTCGGGCGCGCCGAAGCGCCCGGAGGTGAAGGGCTGGTCCTGGCCGCTGTCGTAGAGGAAGACCGACGGGCGCTTCCCTCCCTCGGGAGTCTTCGAGCGAACGTCGGCGACCTTCGCCTCGTACCGCTTGATCAGCGTCCGCGCACGCTTCTCGACGCCGAAGATCCTGCCGAGGTTCTCCAGGTCCGTGTACAGGGCGTCGAGCGGCGGCATGATCCCGCGTGAGGTGCTGGTGCCGGCATTGCGGCAGGACTCGGTGAGCAGGTAGGTGCCGATACCGGCCTTGTGCAGCTGGTCCGGTGTCAGGGTGTTCTCGTTGAAGCCGTAGTTCCAGCCCGCGAAGACGAGGTCGGCGCGCGCGTCGAGCGCCAGCTCCTGGGTGACGCGGTCCTTCGAGAGCCACTTCACCTTGTCGTACGCGTCCTTGTACGGGAGGTCGTCGGTGGATCCCTTGTCCGGGGGCATGACGTATCCCGCCATGTGGTCCTCGAGGCCGAGCGCGAACATGAGCTCGGTGATGCCGACATCGTTGGTCACCACGCGCTCGGGACGCCTGTCGTAGGTGACCTTCTTGCCGCAGTTGGTGATGGTCACCGCTTGCGATGGCGTGGTTCTGTCCTCGCTCGTGACCTGAGCGCCGCAGCCGGTCAGGGTGAGAGCGGCGGCGAGGCCGAGCGAGGCGGTGGGCAGCAGGGTGCGCACAGGGGCCTTCCTAGGGGTGTCGGGGAGCCGGTGTGTCGAAGAGGAACTGGGTGGCGCCGGTTTCGGGATGGCGCACCCGGTGCGCCCGTACGCCGAAGACCTCGGCGAGGAGCGCGGGGGAGAGGACCTGGTCCGGGGGACCCGAGGCGACGACACGGCCGCGGTGCAGGACGTGCAGCAGGTCGCAGTGGGCGGCGGCGAGGTTGAGGTCGTGCAGCGCGGCGAGCACGGTCGGGCCGCTCGCGCGGACCCGGCGCAGCACGTCGAGCTGGTGGGCTATGTCGAGGTGGTTCGTGGGCTCGTCCAGGACGAGGACACGAGGTTCCTGGGTGAGCGCGCGGGCGATGAGCACGCGTTGCTTCTCGCCGCCGGACAGCGACAGGAAGCCGCGCGCGGCGAGGTGTGCCACCCCGGCCTGTTCCAGGGCCCGTTCGCAGATCTCCCGGTCCCGGGCGGCGGTGCGCTCGCGGTGCGGCAGACGGCCCATCGCGACGACTTCGGTGACGGTGAAGTCGAAGTCCGCGGCCGACTCCTGCGGCAGCGCGGCGAGCAGCCGTGCCGCGGCCCGGGGCGCCATGCGGTGCACGTCCTCGCCCTCGACCCTGACGACGCCCGCGTCGGGCCGTCGCGCCCGGTAGACGCACCGCAGCAGCGTCGACTTCCCGCTGCCGTTGGGCCCGACGAGCCCCACGAAGGCACCGGCGGGCGCGTCGAGGGTGACTTCGTCGACGAGCCGCGCGCCCGCCACCTCGACCGACACGCTTTCGACGTCGAGTCGCACGTCTCCTCCCTCACAACGGACTTCGCTACGGATACGCAGTGGACGGCCCCGGGACGCGTCCACTCAGCGTCCGGTCAGCGCGTGGCCGCCGCGCCGCATGAGCAGCAGGAACGCGGGCACGCCGAGGGCGGCCGTGACCACGCCGACGGGCAGTTCGGTCGGCGCGAGCAACACCCGGGACAGCACGTCCGCCCACACCAGCAGGAGCGCCCCGGCCAGCGGCGCAACCGCAAGTACCCGCGCGTGCGAGGCGCCCACGAGCATCCGCACGAGGTGCGGCACCATCAGCCCCACGAAACCGATCGCCCCGCTCACGGCGACGACCGTGCCCGTCACGGCGGCGGTCACGACGAACAGCTCACGCCGCAATCGGTCGGGCGGCACACCGAGCGCCGCTGACGTCTCGTCACCCATCGACAGGGCGTCGAGCGAGCCCGCACGCACCCTGAGCCACAGCCAGCCCGCCGACACGGTCACGGCGGCGAGCGGGACCTTGGGCCAGGTTGCCCCGCCCAGACTGCCGAGCAGCCACATCATGGCGGCCCGGGCCGCCTCACCGCGTTCGGCACCGAAGACCATGACGGTGGTGACCGCCTGGAACCCGTAGGCGAGCGCCGTGCCCGTCAGGACGAGCCGCAGCGGACTGAGCCCGAGCGGAGAGCGCGCCACCACGTAGACGATCAGGGTCGCGGCGAGCGCGGACAGGAAGGCGGAGAAGGACAGCGCCCAGACGCCGAACCCGGCCAGCGCACCGAACAGGATGACCGCGTTGGCGCCGACCGCCGCGCCCGAGGAGATGCCGAGCACGAAGGGATCGGCCAGCGCGTTCCGCACCAGCGCCTGGACCGCGACCCCCACTGCCGCGAGGCCCGCGCCGACCACGGCGGCGAGCACCACCCGCGGGAAGCGGATCTCCCACACGATCGTGTAGGCCCCCGCGTCGTCCGTGCCGAGACTGCCGCCGCTGAGGCCGGCCCACATCAGCCGCAGCACCTGCCCCCACCCCATGCCGGTCGCGCCGAGCCCGATCCCGCACGCGAGCGAGACGACCAGGGCGAGGACGAGCCCGACCACGAGGGGGACGCTGGGTATGCGGCCACGCGAGGCGACCGCGGAAGCGGAGGGAGCGGAAAGGACATCGGTGCGGTGCAAGACGGGCGCACATCCTCCGGGTTGGTGCCACCGGCGGAACGCGCAGGGCACCACGAACCCGCAGGGCTCGGGCGGTCCCTGCTCGCAGTCCACGGCGAGCGGTCGACGGGTCGCACACCTGCCGTGGGTGATCGGACTCGCGTGACCTGGGCAGGGCACGCACACCGTTGCGGGACAGCGCCGGATTCGCACCGGCTTCCCCCACGGGAGGCACGCGCAGGCTAGCAAGCCGGAGCCGGGGGCCGGTCAGGCGGGTGGGCCCGAGCCGTCCGACGCCTTCACGAGGACCTGATCATGCCGCGGGCCGTCGAGAGAGAGGACGACGGCCGAGGAGCCGTCAGGCTCCGACCCACGCGACGGTGGTCAGCGCTCCCAGCGTGGCGCCCGCCACGGTCTGCATCACGGTGTGATAGCCCAGAGCCACTCGCGACCAGCACACCATCGCGGCGACGGAGTATCCCGCCAGCCACCACGGACTGTGCACGACAGCGAGGAGCGCGACGGTGCCCGACGCGACCGCGGAGTCGACGGAGACCTTCCAGACGGTGTTGATGCCCAGCAAGACGACGGTCATCAGCCACAGCGCGACCATCGCTCTGACGACGTCCGACGGGGCATGGCCGACCGTCATCAGGAGCAGACCGATCCCGATCGACAGCAGGATGACGAGAAAGATGGGCGCTCTCTTCGTCCGGTCGACCACGTGACGGTCGCCCCAGGTGCCCCGCTTCCGCTCGAACTCGATGTACGCGGCGGGCACGAGCCCGGCGCAGAGCGCCCCGAGGAGTCCCCACGCGAGACCGGCGGGACCACCCGCCGCGGCGCCGATCCCGAGCATGCCGGCCACGAGAACGTTGCGCGGCTGCAAGGCGTCCGTGACGGCCCGGGCGACGGAGCTCCTGGATGCCGGGTGGGTGGATCGCGCAAGAGGCGGATTCATCTCTGTCCTTCGCTCACCGGGCAGAACGCGAGCCCGTCGACGGGTGCCGGCGCTCCATCGGATCTGTCCATGCCCCCATCTTCGATGACGCGCCGCACGCCCGACGGGGCAGGCGGCACGGGCTGATCATGAGGCTCGACGGGAAGACTCTTTCAAAATCTAGTAAGGAATCTGCAATCCAGTATCTGGATATTGCGCTGTGGCGTTCGAGTCAATACGGTCCCCCTTGCGCCGACACCGCCGCTCCTCTCCCTGCCGGCTCCTGCGCCCTGTCCCTCGCTCCACCGTTCACTGATCCACCGCTCCAACGCTGCGTTGCGTCCGGCCCGCGGTGCCGACGGCCCGATCCGGTTTTCCTGTCCCCAAGGAGCTCACGGTGTTTCAGTCGTTGAGAGGTCTCAGACGGTGGCTCGCCCTGACGGCGAGCGCCTCGACGTTGTTGGCCGCGGGAGCGTTCGCGGTTGCCGCGCCCGCGGTCGCGGCGGCGTCCGCGGCGACCGGCGGAAACGGTGCCAACCTGCCGTACGTCGAAGTGCAGGCGGAGAACTCCGCCACCAACGGCTCGGTGATCGGCCCGAGTTACACCCAGGGTCAGCTCGCCGACGAGGCCTCGTACCGCAAGGCCGTGACCCTCAAGGGCAGCGGCCAGTACGTCACCTTCACCACCCCGGTCGCCACCAACTCGTTCGACTTCCGCTACAGCATCCCGGACACCTCGGGCGGCTCGGTCTACACCGCCCCGCTGTCGCTGTACGTGAACGGCGTCAAGCAGAGCGACTTCAGCCTCACCAACGCCTACAGCTGGTACTACGGCAGCTACCCGTTCACCAACTCGCCGGGCAGCAACCCGCACCACTTCTACGACGAGGCGCACCGCCTCTTCCCGACGACCTACCCGGCCGGCACCACCTTTCAGCTGAAGGTCGACGCGAGCGCCACCGCGTCTTCGTACACGATCGACTTCGCCGACTTCGAGCAGGTCGGCGCGGCTCTCACCCAGCCCTCCGGCTCGGTCTCCGTCGTCGCGCAGGGCGCGGACGCGAGCGGCGTGAAGGACTCGACCGACGCCTTCAACTCCGCCATCCAGGCGGCCGGTTCGGGTGGCACGGTCTGGATACCGCCGGGCACGTTCAAGATCCCGGGCCACATCGCGGTCAACAACGTGACCGTGGCCGGGGCCGGCATGTGGTACTCGACCGTCACCGGCGCGGCCCCCGGGTTCTACGGCAAGTCCGCGCCGTCACCGAGCACCGACGTCCACCTCCAGAACTTCGCGATCTTCGGCGACGTACAGGAACGCGACGACAGCGCCCAGGTCAACGGGATCGGCGGCGCGATGAGCAACTCGTCCGTGTCGAACCTGTGGATCGAGCACGACAAGGTCGGCGCCTGGATGGACGGGCCGATGGACAAGCTGACGTTCAGCGGGCTGCGCATCCGCAACACGACCGCCGACGGCATCAACTTCCACGGCGGTGTCACCAACTCCACGGTCACCAACAGCGACCTCCGCAACACCGGTGACGACGGCATCGCGACCTGGGCCGATTCCGCGCTCGGCGCCGACGCCTACGACACCATCTCCAACAACACCGTCCAGCTGCAGATCCTCGCCAACGCCATCGCCATCTACGGCGGCCACGACAACACCGTCAGCGGCAACCTCGTCAAGGACACCGGGCTCGCGCAGGGCGGCGGTATCCACGTCGGCCAGCGCTTCACCTCCACCCCCGTGGGCACCACGACGATCTCCGACAACACGTTCGTGCGGGCGGGCAGCCTCGACCCGAACTGGCAGTTCGGCGTCGGCGCTCTGTGGTTCGACGGCAGCCAGGGAGCCATCACCGGCCCGATCAACGTGACCAACGCGCTGATCCAGCAGAGCCCGTACGAGGCCGTGCAATGGGTCGAAGGGACCATCAGCGGCGTCAACCTCAAGAACGTCACCATCCAGGGCACCGGCACCTTCGCCCTCCAGGAACAGACCGGCGGCGCGGCCAGCTTCACCAATGTGACCGCTACCGGCGTCGGCGCCTCCAGCCCCGTCTACAGCTGCGAGGGCGACAACTTCAAGGTCACCGACGGCGGCGGCAACTCCGGCATCAGCGGCACCCCGGTGTGCGGCCCCTGGCCGACGCCCGACTACCCGCCCTACCCCGCCGAGGGCGTCAGCGCCTCACCGAGCGCCCTCGACTTCGGTGCCGTGGCCAACGGCGCGACCAGCGCCCCGCAGACGGTGACCGTCTCCAACCCGACCGGCTCGGCCGCCGCCGTCTCGTCCGTCGCGGCGACCGGCGACTTCGCCCAGACCAACACCTGTGGCTCGTCCATCGCCGCGCACGGCTCGTGCACGGTGAGCGTCACCTTCAAGCCGACCGCGACCGGCTCCCGCAGCGGCTCCCTGACCGTGAACGCGGGCGGCGTCACCAACACCGTGGCCCTCTCGGGCACCGGCACCGCGCCGGGCCCGGTCGTCTCGGCCTCGCCGGGCAGCCTCTCGTACCCGGCGACCGCCGTCGGCGCCACGGCGACCGCGCAGACCGTCACCCTCACCAACTCCGGCACCAGCGCGGCCACCGTCTCCTCGGTCGCGGCGAGCGGTGACTTCACGCAGACGAACAACTGCACGTCCATCGCGGTCGGCGGCTCGTGCGCGGTGACCGTCACCTTCAAGCCCACCGCCGGCGGCTCCCGCACCGGCACCCTCACCGTCACCAGCAACGCCAACAACAGCCCCACCAAGGTGTCCCTCAGCGGCACCGGCGTCGACAGCTCCACCAACATCGCGGCCGGCCAGAGCGCGTCCGCCAGCTCCAGCAACAGCCCCTACGTTCCCGGCAACCTGACCGACTCCGACGCCTCCAGCTACTGGGAGAGCAACACCTCCTTCCCGCAGTGGGCGCAGGTCGACCTCGGGAAGTCCTGGAGCGTCGGCAAGGTCGTCCTCAAGCTGCCGCCGTCCGCCGCCTGGGCCACCCGCTCGCAGACCCTGTCGCTCCAGGGCTCGACGGACGGCTCCTCCTTCACCACCCTCAAGGCAGCGGCCGCCTACACCTTCGACCCGTCCTCCGGCAACACCGTCACCCTCACCTTCCCCGCGGCGAACGCCCGCTACGTCCGGGCCAACATCACCGCCAACACCGGCTGGGGCGCGGGCCAGCTCTCCGAGTTCCAGATCTTCCCCAGCGGCGGCACCTCGCCGGCGGCCAGCCTCGACGCCTCACCCACCTCCCTGACCTTCGCGAGCACGGCGCCCGGCAGCACCAGCGCCGCGCAGACCGTGAAGGTCACCAACTCCGGTGACGCGTCCGCGGCGATCTCCTCCGTGGCCGCCACCGGCGACTTCGCCCAGACCAACACCTGCGGATCGGCGCTCGCCGCCGGTGCCTCCTGCAACGTCAGCGTCACCTTCAAACCGACCGCGTCCGGCACCCGCACCGGCACCCTCACCGTCAACAGCAACGCGTCCAACAGCCCGCTGACCGTGGCCCTGTCCGGTACGGGATCGGGCTCGGCCGGCACCAACCTCGCGGCGGGCCGCCCGACCTCCGAGTCGAGCCACGCCGACGTCTACCCGTCGTCCCACGTCACCGACGGCAGCCAGAGCACGTACTGGGAGAGCGCCAACAACGCCTTCCCGCAATGGGTCCAGGTCGACCTGGGTGCGGCCAAGAGCGCGAGCCGCGTCGTCCTCCAGCTCCCCGCGGGCTGGGAGGCCCGCAGCGAGACCCTGTCCCTGGCCGGCAGTTTCGACGGCTCGGCCTTCACCACCGTCAAGTCCTCCGCCGCCTACTCCTTCACCCCGTCCGCCAACAACACCGTCACCCTCACGTTCCCCGCGACCAGCCAGCGCTACTTCCGGCTGAACTTCACGGCGAACACCGGCTGGCCCGCCGGCCAGCTCTCGGAGTTCCAGGTCTGGGACTCCTGACGCGACCACCCCTGGCCCGGCGCCGCTCACGCGCCGGGCCAGGGGGCCACTTCCGTCGACGCACCCGACGCCTGTTGCGGCGGGGCGTCAGCGTGGTGAGGCCACCAGGGGATAGTGGTCGGAGAGGTCGGTGTAGGTGTAGCTCTTGCCCCAGCTCGACACCGTCCAGGGGGCGCTGTGCTGGGCGATCACCTCGTTGTTCCAGCGGGCGGGGCGGGCGTGCCCCTGCTTGAAGAGCACGTGGTCGAGGTCCTCGCGCGGGTCGTCGGGGTAGCGGTAGCGGGCGACGGAGTTGTCCTGGGTGTCGAAGGAGTAGGAGTGCCCGGTGCGGCTGTCGGCGGGGACGAGACCGGCGTTCGCGAGCATCGAGGCGTACTCCGGGCCGTGCGAGTCGACGTTCATGTCCCCGGCGACGATCACCTCCTCGTCGGCGGGAATGCCGCGCTCGGCGAGGAAGGCCGAGACGGCCCGGAACTGCTTGGCGCGGTCGGCCTGCGCCTCGCCGTCGCCGCAGCCGGAGTCGGTCGACTGCGTGTGCGTCCCGACGACGTGCACCTTCGTGCCGTTGACGTCGAGGACCGCGTAGACGAACCCCTTGTTCGACCACCAGTCGGAGCCGCAGGCGTCCTTGTAGACGTACTGCTCCTTGTGCACGATCGGCCACTTGCTGAGGAGCGTGACGCCACCGTCCTCCGGCGTGGTCGAGGAGTAGGCCCCGCTCGTGGCGTCCCACCCGCTCGTGCCGCGTCCGACGACGGGGGTCTGGTACGGGTAGGCGCCGGACGCCGCGCGCTTGAGGTTGTCGGAGGCGGAGTTGTCGAAGGCCTCCTGGAGGACGACGACGTCATGCCCCTGGAAGAACGACGCCTTGGGAATCTCGGTCGCGCGGTGCTCCTGACCCCAGTTGGGATACAGGTTCTGGCTCATCAGGAACGTGTTGTACGTCAGAACGCGCAACGCCGGAGCCGGCGCCGCCGCGTGGGCGGAGGGTGCCCCGGCCGCGACCGCGGCCAGGGCGATGAGCGCGGCTGGAACGGCCTGGCGCAGGCGGTGGTGCGGGACACGCGGCACGAGAACTCCTGATGGTGGGGGGCCTGTCGGGGTCGCTGTACATCCAAACAGGGCGGGTTACATCGGGGCGGGCAGCGGATGAGCTCCTCGAGACGAGCAGCCGTCGAGATGCCGATCCGTCACGGCGTGACGGCGTTGCGGTGTCAGGTCGTCACGGCGTCGCGAGGAAGGCGCGCACGCCTGAAGAGACGCCGTCGTCACCGAGCAGGGCGTTGTGGTCGAGGCAGCCGGCCTCGGTGTTGACGGCCCCGGAGAGCAACACGCTGCTGTCGGGGTTGATCACCTCGTCGCAGTTCGACCAGAACGTCGCGTACCGGGTGGCGCCGGGGGTCTCGTCCCCCGCGGCCAGGTGCTTCTGGACGTAGCTGCCGGGGGACATGTCCCGGCACGCCTGGTCCCAGGCGGCGCAGGCCCACGCCGTGTACGTGCCGTGGTTGGGTCCACCGAGCGAGACCATGTGGGCGACGCGCTGCGTTCCGCCGCCGAAGGCGAGGTACCAGCGGGCCGGCAGACTGCCGAAGGAGTGCGCGACGACGTCGACCTGGTCGGCGCCCGTCCGGGCGCGGACGCCGGCCACGTACGCGGCGAACTGCCCGGCGAGCGTCTCGTTGACCGACGCGTGCGTGTCGTAGGACCAGCGGAAGATCTCCCCGTCGCTGTATCCCGAGTCCTTGAGGTCGTCCGCCAGCGAGCCCCAGACACCCGGGTCGGCGTTGTACCCGTGGACGAGGATGACGGGCCGGTGCGCACTGTCCGACGAGGCCATGGGCGCTGCGCACAGCAGACCGCTCAACGCGCCCGACAAGGCCAGCAGGACGGTGAATCGACGGCGCATCGGAACCTCCGACGTGGTGGGGGTGCGGGGGAACGCAGGGACACGACACGGAGCTACCGGATAGTAGGGCTTCGGGGGACAGATGGACAGAGCGCTTCACTCCTGCCACGGAGCTCGCTCCCGGTGGCCAGGCGTCACGCTGCGCTGCGTGGCGATATCAGGAGGGCTGGAGCTGATCCGACGGGCCTGCGGGATCACCGGCACGGTGGGGGCCCTGCGGCCGCGCGCGACGGTGTGGGGGAGGAGGCGGAGGCGTTCCCGCGGCCCTGTCCGGCACCGTGCGGCGCGGATCCCCCTGGGCCGTCTCCCGCGCGGCCTCGCGGGCGGACCGGGCGAAGGCATCGACCGCACCGGTCCGCGCTCCGGTCCGCCACACCAGGCCGTAGCCGACCGGTGCCGCGCCGGTGAGCGGCACGTAGGCGACGCCCGGCCGGGCGTAGTACGCCGCCGTGTGCGCGGGCGCGAGCAGCGCGCCCCGGCCGGCCGCGACCAGGATCAGCGCCTCCTGCATGTTGGTCACGGCGGGGCCGCGCGCGATCGGCCGTCCACCCGGAGTGCTCGTGGGGGCGCGGTGCTCGCGCCAGTACTCCGGCTGCTCGCCCTCGACCGTGAGCAGCGCAACCTCGGCCAGGTCCTCCAAGGTCACCGCGTCCCGCGCGGAGAGGGGGTGCGCCGAGCTGATCACCAGGACCCGCTCCTCGGCGAACAGCGCGGGCCCGCCGCCCAGGTCGTCCTCGCGCACCGGGAACTCCTGCAACTGCAGGTCGAACTCGCCCTTGCGCAGCTGCCCGTAGGGGTCGCCGAGCGGCACCTCGCAGATCTCCACCACGAGCCCCGGATGTGTGGCCCGCAGCGCCTCGGTGGTCTTCATGACGATCTCGCCCGCCAGCGGGTTGGCGAAGCCGACGTGCAGCACCGCGTCGACACCGCGCGCGGTGGCGGCGGCCCGCGCGAGCGCCTCCTCGATGCCGCGGTGGTGCGGAGCCAGGTCGTCGCGCAGTTGCCGGCCGAGTGCGGTCAGCCCGACCCGGCGGCTGGTGCGGACGAACAGCGCTGCGCCGACCCGCCGTTCGAGCCGCTGCACCAGCTGGCTCACCCGCGCCCGGGACAGCCGCATCCGCTCCGCGGTGCGGCCGAAATGCAGCTCTTCGGCGAGCAGGAGAAAGCACTCCAGTTCGTCGCGTTCCATCGAGGTCCCCCAGGCGGAGCGAATCGGTAAGCCTGGTTGAACGAACGTTGCGATCATCGCCGTTGTTCCGTCCGGTCACCGGGACGGAAGGTGGAGCAGCCGCCGAGGAGCGGCCCCAACACCCCTTCTCCACCGAGGAATCACCATGACTGCCACCACCCCCATGACCCCACCGGAACACCAGGGAGCGCTGAGCGCCAGGGACTGGGGCGTCCTGCTCGTCCTGTGCGGCGCGATCTTCCTGGAAGGCATCGACGTGGCCATGCTGAACGTCGCCCTGCCGTCCATCCGCGCCGACCTCGGCCTGTCCACCGGCTCGCTGCAATGGGTGATGAGCGCCTACGTCCTCGGATA
The DNA here is from genome assembly GCF_040297005.1 of Streptomyces sp. NPDC001904. Taxonomy (NCBI): domain Bacteria; kingdom Bacillati; phylum Actinomycetota; class Actinomycetes; order Kitasatosporales; family Streptomycetaceae; genus Streptomyces; species Streptomyces sp. NPDC001904. Next base: position 122,577 of record NZ_JBEOYI010000010.1, read on the forward strand.
CGGCGGCTTCATGCTGCTCGGCGGACGCGCCGCCGACCTCTTCGGGCGCCGCCGGATGTTCGTCCTCTGGCTGACGGTCTTCCTGCTGTTCTCCGGACTCGGAGGCCTCGCCTCGGAGGGCTGGACGCTGATCGTCGCCCGGTTCGTGACCGGGGTCGCGGCCGCCTTCATGACGCCGGCCGGCCTGTCGATCATCACCACACGCTTCGCGGAGGGCCCGCAGCGCAACAAGGCGCTGCTCATCTACTCGGGCACCGGGGCCGGCGGCTTCTCGATCGGCCTGGTCGCCGGCGGGCTGCTCACGTCGGCCGGCTGGCGCTGGGTGTTCTTCGCCCCGGTGGTGCTCTCCGCGCTGATCCTGGTCGCCGCCCTCGTCCTGGTGCCCAGGTCCCCGCGGCCCGACCGGACCGGCAAGCCCGTCGACCTGGCCGGCGGCCTCACCGTCACCGCCGCCATCGTGCTGATCGTCCTGGGCGTGGAGCGTGCCTCCCACGCGAGCCCCGTCCAGACCGTGCTCACCCTGGGCGCGGGTCTGGCCGCGCTGTCGGCCTTCGTCGCGGTGGAGCGCCGCTCGTCCGACCCCCTGGTCCGGCTCGGCATCCTGCGCGGCGGCGCCCTGGTCCGCGCCAACCTCGCCGCGCTCCTGTTCGCCGCGGGCTTCTTCGGCTTCCAGTTCCTGGTCGTCCTGTACCTGCAGGAACTACGCGGCTGGTCCACCGTGCAGACCAGCTTCGCGATGATCGTCATCGGCATCGACGCGATCCTCTCGCCCGTCCTCGTCCCACGGCTGGTGGCCCGCTTCGGGAACGCGCGGCTGATCCTCGGCGGCCTCCTCGTCACCGCCCTCGCGTACGGCCTGTTCCTCCGGGTCGGCGCCGACTGGACGTATCTCGCGATGCTGCCCGCTCTGCTGCTCCTGGGCATCGCGTTCGCGCTCACCTACGGCCCGCTCACCATCGTGGCCACCGAGGGCGTCGCGGAGGAGGAGCAGGGCCTGGCCGGCGGACTCCTCTACACGTCCTTCCAGTTCGGCGCGGCGCTCGGGCTCTCGGCGACGACGGCCGTCAACGTCGCGGCCACGGCGTCGAGCGCACCGGCCGCGCTCCTCGACGGCTACCGCGCGGCCCTGTGGGTGCCGCTCGCCGCGGCGCTGCTCGCCGCGCTCGTCGCCGCCTTCGGGGTGTGGACGCGAGCGGGCACCGAGGTGACCGCCGCCGAGCAGCCTGCCGGCGACCGCCCGGCCGCCGGACTTCCCGCATCCCGCTGACCTTCCGCACACCGGCCCGGAAGCTGACCTTCCGCACACCGGCCGAGCATCCGAGAGGAGCACCCGCCGTGCCCACCACCGAAGTCGCCGCGTTCGCCGACCTGGAGGACACGTTCTTCCGCTACGTCCACGACATCAAGTACGCCACGATGATCACTGTCGACCGTGCGAACCGGCCCCGCGCCCGCGTCCTGCTCCCGGTCTGGGAAGTCGTCGACGGCCGTCCCGTCGGCTGGCTCGCGACGTACCGGACCCCGGTGAAGGCGGCCCACTTGGCGCACAGCCCCCACACGACGTACTCCTACTGGAACCCCCGCCAGAACACCGTCCACGTCGACGCGCTCTCCACCTGGGCGGACGACGAGACCGCCAAGCAGCATGCCTGGGATCTGTACCTCAAGGGCGGCCCGCCCGGGGTGGGATACGACCCGGTGCATTACTGGCGGGGCGGTCCGCAGGACCCCGGCTACCACGTGATCCGCGTCGACCCCTGGCGCATCCACATGGTACGGGGCTCGGACCTGCGCAGCACGATGTGGCGCCGGGAGAGCTGACCGCCCCGCGGGCCGACCTGGATCAGCTGGTCGTCTGGCGCCTCACTGCTCCGGTGCGCTCAGCCAGGTCAGCGGGTTCAGCGCACGTCCACGCAGTCACCGGTGGCGGTGACCGGTGGCGTGGTGGAGGTGCCCTCGAACTTGTAGCGGTAGCAGCGGTCGGCAGTGGCGGTGCGCGTCTGCTTCTCGACGCCCGCCAGGCTGCCGGTGCCGGTGATGTGGCTGCTGGTGGTGGCGTACGAGCCGGTCAGCGAACGCTCCTGGAGGCGGACGGTCTGCTGGGTGTCCCAGTTGGCGCGCTCCAGCTTGCGGGTGATCGTGATCTTCTTGCCCTTGGCAATGGGCTCGGGAGCAGCGTCGTTGCTCAGCCGGGACCAGCGCTTCAGGTACCAGGTCAGGGCGTTGTCGGTGTCCACGTTCGTCGTCCCGACGCGGGCGCTGTTGCCGCCGTCGAGGGTGACGCCGGAGACGACGGTGGAGTCGGCGGCGCGCGAGGCGCGCGTCCTGGGCGCGGCGGCCTTCGCCGCCGCCGCGTCGGCGGCCGCGGCCCTGCTCTGCTTCAGCGCCTCAGCCGCGCCGGTCTTGTCCGCCGTCGCGGACGGTGTGACGAGCAGTCCGACGGCAAGCCCGGAGGCGCCAGAGCGCTGACGCCCAGGGTCACCTTCTTGCCGCGCGTCATCTTGCTGCGGGAGTGCCGGGACGTGCAAGACCGTTGAGGCGCGTGAGGTGCATCACCTGGCGGTGTCATGCCACACAGGGGGGGGCTGACGGCATCACCACGGGGGCGCGGTTTCCCGGTGAGACGACCACTGCCCCGCACGGACACGGCTCCTGGCAGGGCGCTATGCGGCGCGGCGGCGGGGAGCCGGCGCAGGTACAGCGACGACCGCCTCGTCGGCTGCGTCATCGAAGAAGCCGTCACCGTAGGCGGGTGCCACGAACAGGTTCTGCCACTGCGGCTTCGGCGCGGCAGCTGCCCGCTTGTCCGTCACCGTCTCCACACGCCGGTGCTGCACCGTTTCGCGCACGCGATCCCTCACTCATCCATGAATACGAGCGGCCGCGGACTTTCCCACGCGGCCCCAGCTGCAGGGCAGCCACCACTGACAGTGTCCTGTCGCACCCCAGAACTAACATCACATCCATGCCCGGCGCATCCGAATTCCCCGCGGACCCCGTCGCCAGTGTCCCCTCGCTCGCGTACCAGCAGGCAAACACGTCGGCCGGCGCGAGTGCAAAGAGCGGCGTGCAGGCGGATCCGGAGGCGGTCCAGCTGGTGGTGAGTGAGCTGGTGACGAATGCCGCCCGGCACACTCCGGACTGGAATGGCACTCGTATCTTCGGCAAGACAGATTGTGGGTCCGGAGAGTGACGGTGATCGGAATCCGGGCGGGTCGGCGTCCGGCTCACGCGCGGTTGTTCTAGATAGGAACGATGCGTGCCCTTCCCTCACTTCCTTCCGCCTGGCGGCGATCCGCCTCCACCTCCCTGACCATGGCCGGCACCGCCGCAGCCGTCGGCGCCCTGGTCGTCGCGGGGGTGACCACCAGCAGCACCGCGCGAGCTGCGGCGGGAGGCTCCACCAGCGCGGCGCTCATCGATCTGACGCTGGCGGACATTCCCGCGCTGGAAACCGACGCGTTCTCCGGTACCTACGGAACAGCGGGATCGCCTCCCGTCAACGGAGCACCGGACACGGGTGACTTTTCCGACCCCGAGGGGGTTCTCGCCCACTACTCGGACGGCACCCACGCGGTCACCACATCGCGTACCGACGGGAAGAACTACGCCAAGGTCGACGCGGCGGGTCTGGTGGTCAGGCTGCACGGTCAGGACCTCATTCGCACTCCCGCGGGCAGCGCCGGAACGCTGAACACCTACGCGGAGTGCACCCCACCACCGACCGGCCCCTACGCCCTGGGTTACGCCCGCACCGCCGGACAACAGATCATGATTCTCGGCCGGCCCGTCGACCTGGGCACCACCACCTTGACCGTCAGCGGTGAGGACTTGGGAGAGCCCGACACATTGGGAACGAGCACGCTGACCGTCACCTTCACCCAGCACGTGATTCCCGCGGGCGGAGCGCAGACACCGGGCGCATACACCGCCGAGGCCTGGTTCGACGTCACCGTCACCGGCGTCCTCCACGACCTCTCGGGCAAGACCGTCTACGACGGCCCCATCGCCACCACGCGCCTGGGCGAGGTCCACGCCGACTGCACGCCGGCTCCCACTCCCACCCCCACGCCGACGCCGACGCCGACGCCGACGCCGACCCCGACTCCCACACCCACGCCGACCCCCACGCCGACCCCCACACCCACCCCCACACCGACTCCTACGCCGACGCCGACTCCCACACCCACACCCACACCCACACCCACACCCACACCCACACCCACACACAGCGTGACGCCGAGCCCGTCACCGACCCGCAGCAGTCAGAGTCCACAGCCGGTTCCCAGCACGTCCACCAGCCGAGGAACGCTCGCCCACACCGGCGAAGACGACTCCGACGGCACACTGTGGGGCGGTATTGCGGCGGCGGCCCTCGCAAGCGGTGGAGGGCTCCTGCTCTGGAGCAGTCGTCGACGCACCGGCCGCCACATCTAGCCGAAGAGGCCTCGCCGTCGACGACCTGACGGCGGGTTTCCTCGGTCCAGGAACAAACACGCCCCTCCTGCACCCCGCACGGCCCATCAGAAGCAAAGATGCCCGCGGGTGAGGAAACGATGTGACGTTATGCCCGCGCCTCGCAACGGGCAGTGTCATGCTGCGGGTAGGCGTCGCACGGCCCACCCCCGTGACCGTGCGGCGCCCTCATCCCGCCGCTTGCGCGAGGCGTTGCTCAGGTCGCTGTCCAGTCCGATCAGCAGGTCTGCGTCGGGGCGGCGAAGGGGCGCAGGCTCGACACCTTGCATGCCCGTGAGGACCGCCCCGTCTGCACTGCTCAGCCGGGACGGTGTCCGACAGCTGCTTCGCGTACGGCGACGTCTTCGGGCTCCCCTTCAGCAAAGAGATATCCGGTCTTTTCGTCATCGAGGTCGATGCAGAGGTTGCCGTCCAGGGGCCACGGGTTCCCTTGCTGAGGCAGGTGCGGATCGAGTGACGCGACGGTCTCAGCTTGCTCACCTGCGGAGAACAAGGACCACGATCGAGGTTCGGAGTACCGCCCAGTTCTCTACGCGCGATGGCTTGTGTCTGTCTGCGAAGGGAGGGCACCAGGAGGGCATGCCTTCCTTTCACGCGTTGACCATCGTGTTGGCCCAAGACCGCAGACCGGACGGGCCACCCTGGTTGAGTTGGGCCTTTTTGGGACTGGTGCTTGTTGTGATCCCCTGGATCATCTACAAGCTGTATCAGGACGGCTACTTCAAGCGTCGCCGCTGACCGCGTCCTGTCCCGTCACCAGCGCATGCGCCGGGTACGTCGGGACTCTGGCACCGATCTTGCGAACGGCCTGAGCGTCACCGCGGATCTCGACTGTGGCGGGCGGGAGTTCCGTGAGACGACGTGCGCCATGGCATCGATCCGCAGTGACTGACGCACCATCACAGCGGCGTGGAGCTATGCGCTCCGGGGGCTGCTGCCCGTGACGGTGCCGGAAAGTCCGTAGTGATCGTCGATCAGTGCACGGAAGCCAGGATCGGTGACCCGCATGTCGCGGTCGAAGCGCGGCGCACCCTTGATCGTCTCCGTGTCGTGCCCGACATGGAGACGCCGGGCCTCCTCGTCGATCCTGGTGACGGCCGCCATGGGCAGCAGCACCTTCTTGCTCAGCAGGAGGTCCCTTGTGTCGACGACGACATGCTCCGGGCCGACCTCCGTGGAGACGGCATCCACCCGCCCCACCGAACCGTCCGTCGCCTCCACCGTGTAGCCGACGACTTCAGGGCCTCTCAAGCGGTTGGCCGTCATGTCATGCGCTTCTCTCGTGCGGGGCGTCAGCCGGACGGTCTGGTCCTCCGTCATCGTCGTACTCCTCTCCGCCGCGAACGGCGTGGGACGTGCCCAGCGCACTCGGGCGCCGGGAGGCCGCCCGCTCTGGCGTGCCTGGCAGCTCACATGTCCGCGCGACGCCCGACGAAACCTCCCCGGGGAGTGACAACGGAGCTCTCGAACAGGCCAGTTGGACCGCGCACTCCTCGCGTCACACAACCTCCACACGGCTGCGCCGGTGAACGCTCCCGGGCCGGGCACGCGAAGAGTGCGACCATGAAAAGGAAGCTCCTGATGCTCTACATAGCATTCACACTCCTGCCGGCGATGGGGCTGCTCCTCTTCGGCATGGACCGCTTGGAAGACCGTATGGCCGACTCGAAGCAGCGCTCCAACCGGCACGGAAGAGAGCGACAGGAGGCCACTTCGTCGCGACGCGGCTCGCCGCACCGACTGCGTCTGATTCACGGCGGGAAGCGTGACGCGCACGGTCGACGCGGCCGACACCGTGACAGGTCGGTCAGCATGGATCAGGACCACGCCGCGTCAGCCTGAGGACGCAGCTCCTCCACTCACGGCCGTGCCGCCGGACTGGCCGTCACCAAAAATCCGACCAAAGCCCCCGGACCGGAGCAGGACGGGAACGCGCAGAGCAAACCGGGAGCCGGCGTGCGGGCACAGCGCCGCGAGCGGCATGAATCGCAAAGCAGCGGTGCCAAAGAATGACGGAAGCCCAACAGACCGCTGAGCCGTCCGACGTCAGCGGTCCCTGGTGCCCATGCTCTCGAAGGTCTCGCGCATCAACTGGTCGATGGTGCCCGGCTTGTCGACCAGGGAGTCGAAGAGGTCCGCGAGCAACCACAGTACGAACCCGTGGACCATGGCCTCCTTCGGCTCGATCCTCCCGAACCGGTCTCGCCAAGCCACGGTGTCCATGCCCATGGCGGCGGCCATGAGGACCCCGGTGGCTATCGGCACCTGCTCCGGGTCGGCCATCTCGAAGGTGGGCAGCTTGCGGATCACAGCAGGGATGAGGTCGCCCAGCGGATCGAGCTGCTCCCCGCCGCCGGGCGACTCCGCGATCAGGTACCCGGTCAGGACGCCCACCAGGAACACCGTGCCCCGGGAGACCTCCTCGCGCCCGACGGAGTCCATCGCCGTCTTCACCCGCTGCTGCGCCTGCTGGCGCTCCTCGGCGGGCGTCCGCTTCTCCAGGAGGCGGTAGGTGTCCCACGCCGCACGGACCGCCTCATCAACCACTACGCCGTCACTGCTCATGCAGGCGACCCTAAGCGATACGCCGGTTGGTCCCGTCTACGCTTCAGGAATGGCTGATGGGCGCCCGCCGGGCACTCTGGGCGACGACCCTCGTAAGCCAGGGCGCGTTCCTGCGGGCTACTGTGTCCGATCTGGGCCGACGGATCCAGGCATTCGATGTCGCTCAGCTTGTCCGGGACGACGCTGTCGTCGCGCACCTTGCGAGCGATACGGAACCGCATGACCTGCCCCGTCCGCCCCGAGGAGTTGGTGTTGCGCAGAGTCACAGTGGAGACCTCACCTGACGCGCCGCCACCTGCGCAAACGGACGCCTGACGACCATCAGAACGACGAGCGTCAGGACCTCTCTCGGAGCGTCCTTTGAGCGTCAAAAAATGCGAAGGTGACGCACATGCCGAGGAAGGGCTTGAGGCCGTTGCCGCTGGGCTTCGGTGGGGAGGGCGGCTTCGGCGCTGCGGCACACTCGGTGAGGTGTTGCAAGCGGGCCTTCGCGAAGCGAGCCACGCCTCGATCCCGGTCTCTTCCCGTTCAGGTGGCAGCGACGTGGCGTGGTCGCGCACCGCTGTGACGTATTCGGTCAGGCGCTTGGTCTGGTGCCAGGCGTCTGCTTGAGGTCGGGGGATGCCTCTATGTTCTTCTTCAAGCGGTCGGTACGGGGTGCGGTCTTCTTCACGGGGCGTGACACTGTCTGGTCGTGCCAGAGATGATGAGTGGGTTGGAGGCGGTCTTGGCTGAGGCGTCGTCTCCCTCCTGGATGCGACGTGTTCGTGCTGGGCGTGACCTTGCTTCTTTCGCTGATGTTCCTGAGGCTGCGGATGTGCTGGTGGGGCTGCTGGACGTCGAGGACACGGCGGTGACTAGACAGACGGCAGAGACCCTGGCCCGGGTGGGGACGGTGGCCGCCATGAAGCTCATCGCTCTTGCGGTCGCCGAGGCTGGCGCTAACCAGGCTGACTGGCTGCAAACCGGGGTACATGACGCGCTCGTGGGACCGGACGGTGTGCCTGACATTGCAGCGGCCTGCGGGCAGCTGGCCCGGGACCCGGAAGAAGCTGTCCGACGGGGTGCCACAGAGATCTTGGCATGGACAAACGACACAAGGCGTTGACGAGCGGCCTGTGGCCTGCTTCATGCAGCCGTCGCTTGGGAGACACGGGGTTTGTAGAAGGTGCCGTCGCGGAGCATTGCGAACAGGACACTGATGCGGTGGCGGGCGAGGCGGAGAAGGCATCAACACAGCACCTGGACCAAGGAGCACAGTCCGGTCGCAGTACGCAGCACTGTGGGGGCGTGGGGTCTGTTCTGCGGGCGGTGCCTGGGGTTGTTCCGACACTGGGGCACGGGTTCGAGGATGCGTACGTGGACCGGGGGACGGCGCGCGGTGGCCGGTACGGCGACTGGCCCTTCGAGCAGGGTTCCTGAACAGCCGTTAGTGGACGACCTGCATGGCGGATACTCGGTTGGCAACCGGGGTGCTGTCGTCTGACTGCGTTCGAGCAGAGGACGTGGGGGATCATGAGTGAGTTGGACCGGATCTTCGATCCGGAGTACACGGCGACCGATCTGTTCACCGACCGCGTGCCCGAACACGCGGCATTCGCTGCCGCGCTCCGCCATCAGCACGGCGACGTTGTCTGTGGTGCGGCACGCCTCGGCCGGCGACGGCGGAACAACGTGCTCACCTACTTCGGTATGGGTGGCATCGGGAAGACCTCTTTGTCCAGGCGACTGGAACGCTGGGCGCGCGGCGAACTGGAGGATCCGGGCGACTGGGGAGCGCCGCCCGTCCTCGACCGGCCCGTACGTACGCTGCGCGTCGACTTCCACGGCAGTCGTACGGTCGACGCCGTCTCCGTGGTCCTCGCGCTGCGCGCCGCATGCGCAGCCCGCGGACGCAAGTTCCCGGCCTTCGACGTCGGCTTGGCCGCCTGGTGGTCGCAGGCGCGGCCTGGCGTCGCACTGCCGGATGTCCGGGCTGTATCGGGGTTCGACGTACGGCAGCAGATGGTGGACACTCTGGGCGATGTCATCGAGGACGCGGGCGGCCAATTCGGTGTCGGACCGTTCACCGTGCGGGGCGCGCTGCGCATCATGGAAGCGGTGAGGTCCAGGCGGCTGCGGGGCCGGGCGCTGCGCGACTGCAGGCCCCTGGCCATGCTGGTCCAGGAGGCGGCACACGACCCCTCGCCGGGCGTTGCGGCTTCACTGGCGGGGCTGCTCTCCTGGGATCTTGAGAACCTGGGTGGCGACAGGCGACCGCTCGTAGTGGGCTTCGCAGACGCCTTCGAGTACGTGCAGGGCGGTGACCGCGTACAAGAGGGGCTGTTCCAGCGGATCGTGCACCTGACGCCGGCGGTGCTGTGGGTCGTCACCACGCGCGACCGCCTGAACTGGGACTCCACCGACGAGGAGGGACTGCTGCCGGCCGCCGGCCCCCACACCTGGCCCGGCCTGTGCGCGGACGCCGACGACGATCCCCGCCAACACCTGGTCGGCAACCTGTCGGGCCAGGACGTGGAGCGATTCCTGAGCAGAGCATCGGGCTCAGCCGGCAACCCCGACCTGCCGGCAGACGTGATCACCCGCATCCGGGACGGCGCGCACGGACTGCCTCTGTACCTGGACCTGTCCTTGACGATGGCCAGGTCTCGCGCGACCGCGCCACTCCAGGCAGCTACGTTCGGCGGCCCTCTGCCCCAGTTGGTGACGAGCGTATTCGCCCGCATCCCGGCCGAGCTGCGCGAACTGGCGCGTACCGCAAGCCTGGTTCCCCGGTTCAACCCGGAATTGCTTGCGGAAGCGTCCGGAAGCTTCTTGGGCGCGGCCGAACGGCTGTGCCGACAGACCCTGGTGACTCAGGACGACCATCCACTGTTCCCGTATCGCCTGCACGACGCGGTGCGTGCGGCGGTCGGAGGGGAGTCGACCGCCGCACGCGGGGCGTGGGCCCCAGCAGACCGGGCGGAGCGGGCTGCACAACTCCTCGAGGCGCTGCACCGCCGGAGCAACGCGCTGCTTCGGCAGGGCTCGGAAGCAGACCAACTCGACGTGCTGGAACTGGCGGCCACCCTGTGCCACGCCCACGGTCTGACCGCTACGTGGCTGTCCACCGCACTCGCTCGCCTGCCCGGCTTCGCGCTGTCGGCGCAACGCCTGCCGCCGCCGGACCTCAACTCGTGGATCGGCCAGCTCTCCGGCCTCTATGAGGCCTGGCGCAACGACCGAAAGTCGCGCGAGCGCATTGCCTATCTTGAGGATTTCCTGCGCTTACCACTACTGGAGGACATCAAAGACAAAGCCCGTCTCCGGCTGGCCTACCAGTACCGCACCGGTGGGGATCACGCTCGCTGCCTCGTTCTACTCCGTCAAGCGTTGGCCGAGAACCCCTCGTCTGACACCCTGCGCTATCAAGTGGCGCGGACCCTGCACGGGTTGAGCGACTTCTCGGCTCTGGCAGCTCATGTCAGCGCCTACCCTCTCGGGGAAAGCACCGGATTGCGGATCCACGGAGATCTCGCATTCGACCGCGGACTGATCGACGAAGCCGTGGCCGGCACAGCCGGGAGGGCGCGCTATCTGCGCGAAGTGGGCCAGCATCGGATCGCCCTGGAGAACGAGTCGACATGCCTGTGGCGCCGCGCGCTCCAGGGCACGGCAAGATCGGAGGAATGCGACGCACTCCTTGTGCAGGCGGACCGGTACGGCTCGCGACTGCTGATGCGGACTGCTCTGGCTGCGAAGGCGATCTGCCTGGCCGGAGACACTGCCGCAGTGCATGGTCTGGTCGCGGAGTGCCAGCAGCTCATCACCGCCGGCGCCGGTTTCACCGGATGGCGGGAATGGACTGCAGGCATGGTGCACGCGCTCAGGACGGGAGATCGGGAGGAGATGGACAGGCTGTACGCACAGTGGTCACAGTTCGACCGGGGAACGACCACCAACTATCGCCTCGTCGACCGATGCTTCGTCTTTGCCGGCTACCCCGGACGGTTCGCCCCTGTCCGGATCGACCCCGCCGAAGACGCATCGGTGGTGGACGAACGCTGGCACGGACACATCGAGGCTCTCGCCGTCGGCCATTCGGCAAGGTGACTGAGAAGCTGATTCGCCTGAAGTGACACACGTCGTGTGGCTGCCATCGAGCGTGGACATTGCGTCTGACGGCTCCCCGACCGTTGTCCCGACCTGCTGTGAAGTCACCATGGGGGAGCGGTATTTCCGTCCTGAGGTCCGCCTGCGCGGTTCGTACGAAAGCCCTCGGGCCGGTGCCGAGCGGGCGGCGGTGATCAGTCACGCGCGCATCGCACGGGCCGCCGCACGCACAGTGTGAAGCAGCCATTTGGCACGCTGGCATTCACGACGATCGCGGGATTCTGCGCGGGCACCTGACCAAGGGGGCGCCCGGCGCGGTCCTCAGCCGCAGATTGGTGGTTCACCATAGCGGGCGCACTGACGGCCCCTGCGCGCAGCCGTGCTGCTGATCGCATCCTGAGACCGGCCGTGCGCGTTGGATGGGTATGAGCACATCAGATGAGACGCGCGCCGCCGGCCGCCTTCTGCGGACCTCCCGCAGCCCGCACTACACCGACGCCCTGGACCAGTTGCGCACCGAGCCGCTCGTGCAGGAACGCTCCAGCACGCGGCAGGCCATCGACCGGCGCCACCGCCAGGACGCCGAGGCGGCACGCCTTCGCGCCTGCGTGCATCTCGGACGACTCCTGGCCGTACACAGCACCCAGGAGCTAGAGGAGGCCATCGGACTGTGTGCGCGGCCCCGCCTGCGTGCCGCATACGACACGATGCGCACCGCGACGGACAGGGACCTGGTGCTGCCGGAGTCCGTGCAACAACTCCGCGAAGCCCGTCCCGGCTGGTGGGGCATCGCCGAAGAGGGCTGAGTCAGAGTGTCGGATTCGCTGCCGATCGACCGGCGCTGGCAGTCCTCGAGCCCACGAACCTCCACAATGGTGCGGGGGCTCGGGCGAGTTCCGCCCTGTCGGCGTCGAACGTCGTAGGAACGCCGTAGATACCGCGGTGACGGTTCGAGTCCGCCTCGGTCCGGGCGTGCCACGGAGGCCTACGGACGTAAGCGAAGGAACGGCCGGGCCCACAAGCGGCGGGGTATCCGGCTTCTGCCGGGCCTGCTCCGTACAGGCGCTGCTTCAGTGCTCAGATCCTCCGAGGCGGGCCGCTCCCAGGTCCTGCGGGAGCAGGGGTCGCATGAAGGTGCGTTCGTAGCGCAGCACGCAACCGCTGTCGTCGCGGATGCGGTCCGCTTCGATGAAGTCAGGATCTCGACCGAACAGCTGCCGGTACTCCTCGTAGGCGGAAAGGCTGGGGAAACTGAAGAGAGCCAGTGCCTCGTCGCTCGCCCCCTCTGCCGGGAGGAAGTAGCCGTGGTGCGTGCCGCCGTGGGCGTTCACCAACTGGATCCAGCGGCGGCCGAACTCCTCGAATGCCGAGATCTTCTTCGGGTCGATGGTGTAGCGCACCACGCACGTGATCATGTGCACAGACTATGAACCGGGGGTAGGCGGACGTCCACTCCTCAGTCTGGAATCCGTGTCTCCCGAGGGCCCGAGTACCGGTCAGTGGACCAGCATCGGCGGATGCCGGAGTGCTTCTACCGGACCGATTAAGGGGTCGTCTCAACTGGCTTGATCGCTAGGCTGACCGCCGTGATGGCCATGGTGGAGCGGCTGGTGCCGGACGGGTTGTGGGAGTTGTTCCAGCGAGTGGTTCCGACAGCGCCGGTGCGCCCACAAGGTGGGGGACGCCGCCGGTATGGAGACCGACAGGTGCTGGCCGCCATCGTGTTCGTGGCCACAACCGGTTGTACGTGGCGACAACTTCCGCCGGGATTCGGCCCGTCCGGGCCGACCGCGCACCGCCGCTTCACCGAGTGGAGCCGGGCCCGGGTATGGGGCAAGCTGCACCGCCTGGTCCTGGACGAGCTCGGCGCACGCGGCGGACTGGCCTGGTTGCGATGCGCCATCGACTCGGTGAACATGCGGGCCCTCAAAGGGGGGACCTGACGGGCCCGAATCCCGTAGATCGCGGCAAGAAGGGATCAAAGATCCACTTGATCACGGAGCGGATGGGTCTGCCCCTCTCCATCGGGATGTCGGCTGCGAACACCCACGACAGCCAGGGTCTGGAGCCTTGGGTGCGGGGGATCCCGCCCATCCGGTCCCGCCGCGGGCCGCGCCGCCGGCGACCGGCCAAGCTGCCCGGCGACAAGGGCTACGACTTCGACCGGCTGCGCACGTGGCTCCGCTCCCGCAACATCACACCGCGCATCGCCCGCCGGGGCATCGAATCCTCCCAGAGCCTTGGCCGTCACCGCTGGACGGTAGGGCGCACCGTGGCGTGGCTGTCCGGGTGCCGCCGCCTGCACCGCCGCTACGAGCGCAAGGCCGAACACTTCCTGGCATTTGCCGGCATTGCCTCCGCCCTGATCTGCTACCGCAGGCTGACAGCCTGACCGAGGTGACCTCCGAGCTGGGATGATCCATGCCGAAACCGAATGACCCCGATAGAGGGGTTGCCCGTCGCAACGGCGGCACACACCAGCGAGGAACGCCATGACCGACTACCTGGCCGCCACCATGGCGATGCTCGGCCCGGCCCAGAACCGCCACGTGGACCCCGCCGCCTGGGACCGGCTCCACGCAGAACTCGACATCCGCCTGCCGACCGACTACCAGACCCTTGTGGACGCATACGCTCCCATCCAGCTCAACGGCCACCTGTCCCTGCATCACCCCGCGACCGAACGCTGGAATCTGGGCGATTGGATACGCGACACGGCCCGTGTCTGGTCCGAGGTTCCCTGGGACGACCTCGGCCCGGACGAAGACCCTCGCCTGCTGTTCGGACTCACGGAGCTGAGCTTCGGCACCCGCAACGGACTGTGGCCGATCGCCAGCACCGACCGAGGTGAGACGGTCTTCCTCGCCACTGAGGACGACACGGCCCCTTGGCTCCTGGTCGAAGACGGCGAAGGCAGCTGGGCACGGTACGACATGAGCTTCGCCGAATGGCTCTACCGCTACCTCATCGGCGAAGACATGGCCGGCCCCAACACCTCGGCTTTCTACCCCGGCCCGGTACAACTGCGCCGACTCCCGATGACCGCCGACGAACGGCCAGAGCCGTGGAGCGGGCCGGACCGCGGCATGTAACCCTGCCACCACAACAACAGCCGCAGGCAAAAACCAAGTTGACCGGAGAACCAAAGGAGACGATCTCTTAGACGTCATCTCATTTGGTTGCCTCGATAGGCTGGCCGCCGTGGTGGGGATCGTTGAGCGGCTGGTGCCGGATGAGTTGTGGGAGTTGTTCCAGAGGGTGGTGCCGGGGGTGCCCACGCGGCCTCAAGGTGGTGGCCCGCGACCGCTCATCGCCGCTTCGCCGAGTGGACGAAGGCCCGGGTGGGCCAAGCTCCACCGTCTGGTCCTCGACGAACTCGGCGCCCGCGGCGGGCTGGACAGGTCTCGAGGCGCGATCGACTCGGTGAACATGGGGGCCCTGAAAAGGGGGATCTGACAGGTCCGAATCCTGTGGATCGGGGCAAGTACGGCTCAAAGATCCACCTGATCACCGAGCGGACCGGCCTGCCCCTGTCCGTCGGTATCTCGGGTGCCAACGTCCATGACAGCCAGGCCCTGATACCTCTCGTGAAGGGTATACCGCCGGTTCGATCCCGCCGGGGCCCTCGACGTCGCAAGCCCGCCAAACTCCACGCGGACAAGGGATACGACCTTGCCCACCTGCGGCGATGGTTAGCCAGTCGGGGCATCCGGCACCGTATCGCCCGCAGGGGAGTTGAGACCTCGCAACGGCTGGGTCGTCACCGTTGGACCATCGAACGCATTCATGTCCTGGCTCGCTGGCTGCCGCCGTCTCCACAGGCGTTACGAGCGCAAGGCGGAACACTTCCTCGCCTTCACAAGTATCGTCTGCACTCTCATCTGTTATCGGCGTCTGGCTCGCTGATGTGGGTACGCAGTAGCTTCACTGCCAGGTCGTGGCAGTAGTGTTCGGCCACCTCCATGGGAGTACGACCACCCGGACCTGCAAGCTCCGGGTCAGCCCCAAAGGCCAGCAAGATCGCAGTGGTATGCACCGTCAAGGGCTGGCCGCTCTGGAGTGAGCTGTCTCCCTCGACGTCGATCGCATGGGTCAGCAGCGTCATGTTGTTGAAGACCTCATTGGGATCGGTGCCATCGGCCAGCAACCGGGCCAGGGCCTCCGCGTCCTCGTGCTCTACCGCGTGATGGGCAGGCGTCCAGTAGTCGCTCACCGGAGCATTCAACCGCCAACGCAACATGTCTGCCAGCGACTATCCACCTCGGCAACTGCCAAACGAGATGACGTCTAAAGGGCGATGCCCACGGCGAGTAGGACTGTGCCGAGAGTTCCCACGTGGATGGCATATTTGCGTAGGTTGCGCTGTGCTCCGTTCTGTTCCCGCTCCCGCTTGCGAGCCAGGTCCGTGCGGGGCCCAGGTTCGAACTGGTCGGAGTACTGAGGATGGCGGACGACGGGATAGGAGTTGCCGACCACGAGGTCGGGGGAGAGCGTCAACCACAGTCTGCGTACGAGGGGTTCGCCGGTCGTGGCGCTCAGTCTCAGGGTCACGTGGGCTCTCCCGGGGCCGCCTTCACGCAAGGCGAGCACTTCCGACTGCGTCACCACACCGATCTCCTCGAGTTCCTTCAGTTTCGCGGCGCGTTTCCGGGAGGTGGATATGCCCGAAAGCGCAACTGCCGTAAGGAAGAAGGCGGCAAGAGCCAGGACGATCAGGATGATCTTCGCAAGAATCATCGACGAACTATAACCGTGCCCCAGGGCCTGGTATAGAGTCCTTGTGATCACCGCGCATGGACCCGCCGTCCCCTCGGCGTCGTATGCCGCTCAACTCGGTGAGCGGATATGCAGATCCGGGCCCAACCTCTGTTATCGGCAACAGGGTTTGTGTCTGCCGTTGCTCAGCCTGTGTGGTGAAACGTATGCAGGTTGCATTCATCCGGATCACCCGAATACTCGAACAGGTAAGGCTCCTGAAGCGTTCCGTCCACGTTGAGACCGCCCCCATAGAGCTCTGCAGGGTCTTCCTTGTGCCACCCGGTGATGCGTGAGAAAGCGAGGGAGACGGGCCATTCATCCTTGTCCAACGTGTTGAATCGCCAGGTGCCGCTGCCCACCCTCTTCTCAACGTCTCCAGTGACATCATCGAGGTCCGAGGGCCACCCCTTTGTCGTGAAAGTACCGTCCGGCCTGAGCGTGACGGTATGCCCTGAGGAGTCCCGATAGCGGCCGTCGAGATGATGTGCGGTCAGATCGGCAGGCGGATGGACCCGGCCTGGGCACGCTGATGCGCCGTCCTCTGCGAAACAGCTCGAGACAAGCGCTGCGACCAGGACTGCTACACAAGCCGGGCCACCAAGTCTTCGCCCCATTGCTTCCCCTCCCAAGGCGTCCGACCAGCCCCATTGTCACGCAACATCCTCGACAAGTCGGAAGAGGGAGCACTTTGACAACGAAGCGTCCGCTCATCAGCGCATGCCGAGAGCAGCGAGGCCGGTTCGTCGCTGTGAGGTCAGTCTGATGGCTCGGCGGCGGGTGGTGGCGAGCCACATGCCGAGCTGGACCGGACCTCGTTCACCTCTAGGGCCAGTCCGGCGGATCATGTTCAGCCAAAGAGCTCTTGGGCTCGGCGAGCAACCTCGTCCGACGTCAGATCTTCCAGGTGAGTGAGGAAGACCCAGACGTGCCCGTAGGGGTCCCGCATGATGGACGTGCGATCGCCGTGGAACTGGTCGGCAGGTGGCTGCAGCAGTTCAGCACCGGCCGCGACAGCCCGATCCGCGAGAGAATCGACATCGTCGACGAAGACGTGCAGGCCCACAGTGGTGCCGCCGATGGTGGTTGGTGCACTGAAAAGGGGTGCTTCGGCGTCGCCGAGCATGATAGTGGCCCCCTGCACGCTGACCTCGGCGTGCAGGACGCGTCCGTCCGGGCGGTCGATGCGGAACAACTCTTTGGCGCCGAAGGCTTTGATGTAGAAGTCGATCGCGGCCACGGCGCCGTCGACCATGATGTGGGCGATCACAGCGTTGCGGTAGGCCTCGGGAACGGTGGGCGTGGCCATGGGGAGTCCCTCCTCGGTTGACTGCTGTCGACGACCACGAAGGTATGACCTAAACCAAACTTGAGGTCAATCGCCGATCGCCAGGAGCAGGCCGTGGTTCGAAGCCCCTCGGGCCTGGGCGTATGCGCCGGCCAGGGTGAGAAATGCGGTAATCCCCGCGACTGTGAGCGGAACAAGAACGTCTTTCGCCATGCGTCAGCCACCCCCGTCTGCGCCGTTAAGACGTCGTTTCTGTTGGTGGATGGGGGCCGGGCATCATGGGCGTCGACGCGAGCCAATGGCGAGAGAACGGGTACAGCACGTGTCTGGAAGCGTACAAACGGCTTTGACCGAGCTGTGGCAACAGCACTGGCCTGACTGTCCTCCGGTCGGGTACAGGCTCCGCGACCCGTATCCGGATCTTTGGGTGCGTTTCCACAGCCTGCCGGAGTCGAAGCGGTACGCAGAGGACGAGAGTGAATACGCCGTCGTCCTGGAGCGGTACAACACCGTCCTCGATGAGTTGTTCGCCGGAGAGGATGTCTACGTGATCACTCCAGCTTGGGCGACCGAAGCTGATGTTCCGCAGTTCCAGCCAGACGATGGCTACTGGCAGTCCCTGCTGGTGGAGGACGATCCAGAGCCGGAGTTCCGTACCTACTGCCACCTCTTCGCCGCCCGCCGGCCCTGGCGATACGGCTGTCTCGACAAGATGCTCCGTGACATCGCGGACGACAAAGTGGGGGGAGTCCTCATCACCGACTCCCGGCTGCGACGGATCTACCACCCCTACGACGGCGGCGCCGATGTCTTCCTCGCTACGCCCGGGGAACGGGATCGGATGCGCGATCGGCACGCCGACTGGCTTTCCAGCCACCCGTCGGGGCTCTGACGGGACTGAGCGCATTTCATCTTGGCGTTGACCTGGCCAGATGAAGTGTGAGGACGGTTCGGACAAGGTCGGTGATTCGGTTGGTGCTGCATCGGATCTTGTGGAGGATTCGCCAGCCCTTCAGTGTGGCGACGGCTTGTTCGCCGACGCAGCGGATCTTGGCGTGGGTTGTGTTGTGGCGGCGCTGCCACCGCTTGAGTTTCCGGCCGCGGATCGGCACCCGGATGTGTTGCCCCGCCGCCTGGTACGTGCGGTCGGCCCAGGTCGTCAGCCCGGTGGCACTCAGCGCCTCCACGGTTCCGTGGGTGCGGGCGGCGGTCAGGTCCTGGGTGGCACCGGGCAACGCAGGCGATATCCACAGCAGTTTGCCGTGCGGATGGGCGATGAGCTGCACGTTCATTCCATGGCGTTTGTGTTTCCCGGAGTAGTACGGGCGGTCGGCAGCGATTCGGCCGATCGGCAGGAGCGTGCCGTCCAGGATCAGGAACGCCTTGCGTCGGGCCTCGTCCATGGCCTGCTGGAGCGTCGGGGCGAGGACGGACAGGACTTCGATCGCCTCGCGTATGTAGCGGTAGGCCGTGTCGGTGCCGATGCTGAATCCGGCGGCGAGCTGGGCTAGGTATCGCCCTTGGGCAGGTGGGCCAGGACCAGCAGTGCCTGGTGGCCCGGCGGCAGGCGCCGCCACCACGTGCCCTGCTGTCGATGCCGCGAGCGCAGTTGGCCGGGCCAGGAGGCGCAAGGTGAAGCTGGACAGGTCGATGCCGGAGCGGTAGACGAGCACGTGAAGCCTCTGGTGGATCCGGTTCTCTTGGTCGAAAACCCGTCTACCAGGGGCTTCTTGGCGCTGTCAGCCCAACGAGCAAGCTAGTCCGGCAGGTTGGAACAGGCTCACTGTCGTCTGGCTCTGTTCGATCGCGGTGCAGTGCCCGCGCCTCAACGTCCGCGAGCACGCCGCCGGCCGATGACGCCCTCCGCTCCATCGAACACGGTTGCGGCGGCCAGGGGGGATCCTAGAACCATGAATCATCTTGGCGAAGCGCCTCTGCGTACCTGGACGCTGCGCTTCATGGCTCTCCTGGTAGCCGAGGCCCGAGATCAACTTGTCTGGCTGGGCGAGCGTGAACTGGAGACGAAGGACGCCGTCGAAGAGGTGGAGCTGCTCTGTCGTGTGTCCGAAGAACTCGCGGAGTGCGGGGCCTTCGAGTCCGACGGAATGCTTAGTCTCCGGGCCATCGGCCGGCGCCTCGGCGAGATCGACGCCACCTGCCGCGTCGGCCTCTGGGGCACCGCCCTGACCACGGATCCGGCGTGGGACGACATCCGTTCTCTCGCCCGTCGGTTCCTCCTCGCGAAGTCGGGCGACTGGCGGCAGCCACTGCCACGTCCTATGCCCCCGGACACGGGCGACCGTTGAGCATGTCCAGGCCGCCTCCTGGGTCGGAGATTCAACGTTTGATTTCTCGATGGCTCCGGTGCCTCCCGAAGTCGTGAACATCTGCTGTCCATTCTCAGGCTCTGACACAGGTTTTGTGGAGCTGTCACGGACTGTGCAGACGTCACGGTGGAGCGAACGCTCAGAACCCGGAGGAGTGGTCCTGGTAAGCCCCGAGGAAGTAGTCTACTCCATCCTCGAACGGTGCAGTCTCGACGATCGCGTGCAAAGGTCCTTGAACCTCGGCAGGAACCGGATAGGAACCAGCCAGCATCCACTCGTCGTCGCCAAGCTCAAACAGCCCCCTGACCTGCAGGAACTGTTCACGGGTCAGCGTGACGGACGAGCAGAGGTACTCATCGGGGCCGAATCCTTCCAGCTCCCATGAGACGTTGTGGCCGTTCTCGAACGGATAGTCCTCGTTCACCCGCCAATCCTATGGGGCTCCGCACTCAGCCACCTGAGCACTCCTCCCATCCAGCACCTGCCCCCCCGGACCGTCGAGAAAGGCAACTCCGCTGTTTTCCGCCACCGGCCACACAAGGTGTGCCAGAGCCGATTCTTTGATGCCGCTTGGCCGCAACGCGAGGGGTGACACACCTCCGGCATGTAGCTCGTCTGCTTGTCGGTAGCATCGTGGTCATGCCAGATGTCTGGATCGGCTTCAACTCTGATGACCGCCGAAGGTACTGGTGGCGGAACGGCATCGTGACGCTTGCACTGTCCGCTGCGATGGTGGCGATGAGTCTGACCGAACGTGGGCCGGGTGGATGGTGGCTGGTCGGTATGTTCGGGGTCTTCTCGGTGGCAGTGGGTTTGAGCGCGATGAGCTCGATCTATGGCCGGGGGCTCCTCACCACGGCGGGGCTGGAGTTCCGCACCCTCTTCAGCAGAGGATCGATTCCGTGGAGCGAGGTAGCCGGGATCGAGAGGCGGCAGCGATTGTTGCGGAGCACAATCTGGTCGGACCTGCGGATCGTCAGAGGTGGCAGGCGTTCGCTCACGATTCCGGGGACCTTCACCAACCGGATGAGGGATGCGGAGCTTGAGCGGAAGCAGGCTGTCATTCAAGACCGCTGGTCTCTCGCAATGAGTGGTCGAAGGAGCGAGAACCAGGGTTTGGAACGACCCCTATGACAGGGCCGGAAACGAAACCGCCGCCGCCTCGACCCCTGAGGGCACCCGCACCGGCGAGAAGTGGACGGACCACAGCCAGCTCACCGTCGGCGGCAAGACCTTGACCGGCCAGTACGCCTCGACCGACCAGAGTGAGCGCATCCGCCTGGGCGACACCTACTTCCACAACGGGCCGATCGGCCTCGTGGGAGCCTCAACCGACTTTGTCGACACGGGATTTGTCCGCGAACCCGGGGCACATTGAACTCCATGACCCGCAGTGGGAAGACGTACTGCTACCTGACCGACGCCATCGGCTCCGTCATCGGCGTGGCCGATGAGTCCGGCACGAAGGTCAGCACGTACGCCCCCGCGGCGTCACCCGCAGCGCGAGCAGCGAGCAGATCGCCCAGCCCTACGGCTTCGCCGGCGGCTACAAGGACACCACCGGCCTGATCCACTACCAGGCCCGCTACTACGACCCCAACATCGGCCGCTTCACTCAGCCCGACCACTCCGGCCAGGAACAGAACCCCTACCTCTACGCGGCAGGCGATCCCGTCAACAAGATCGACCCGAGTGGGCTTGCGCTGGTGGATGCGCTGGGTCCGGTTGGTGATCTTGTTCAAGCAGGAGTCCATCTGGCAGAAGGTGACACCAAGGCCTTGTGGGGTGACGTAGCGGGCGCAGTAGTGGGTGGGGGTATAGCAGCGGCGTGCGGAAGCATGGTGCTGGCCGCGCCTCTAACGCTCGGCGCCTCGGCGGGATTCGCCCTCGGCTGCTACGGAGCAAGCTGGGCGGGTAGTCAGATTGCCGCGATGCCCTTCAGCTGATCAGCCACCGGGCGGCTTCGACTATGCCCCGGTATTCGGAAAGGAACACGCAGAGTGCGCCAAGTGGGAGTGTCCATGCAACGACAAGCTCTGTCCAAGAGGCTGCTGACCGCGACCTATGTCTTCGGCGTACTCGGAATCACGCTGTCAACTGTCCTGCTGTTCCTGGGGATGATCGCTGGAGGCCTGACACTCCTCGCGTTGACGCTCTTCTTCCTGGGCTGGGGAGGGGTCGCGGCGCGAATGAACAAAAGGAACCAGATGTAGTGCCCTGACGCGAGGGCCAACGGGTGGGGGAGCGAGCCCATGCTCCCCCGCCCACCGCGACCAGTCCTCGGCTGCTTTCCCGTCGCCATCATGCGGGCAAGAGCTGCAGTCTTGGGCCAGGGGCCAGACCGGGGCGTGTACGCGGTCGTCTTCCTGACCGTCGCCCCGGACAAGGGCACCAGCACCACCACCTACGACGACAACGACCGTCCCCTCACCAGTACCGACGCCCGCAACGTCACCCTGACCAACAAGTACGACGACCTCGGCCGCACCACCGAACTCAAGCAGGGCGACACCGTACGCGCGGCCTGGTCCTACGACACCGTCGCCAAGGGACAACTCTCCTCGGACACCCGCTACATCGACGGCCAGGCCTACACCAACAGCATCGACACCTACGACGACCGCTACCAGGTCACCAAGAGCACCAGCACCCTGCCCGTCGGCGCGGGAGGCCTCGCCGGCAGCTACAGCTGGACCTTCGGATACAACTCGTACACCGGCGCCCAGGAATGGACCCTCAACCCCGCCCTCGGCAACCTTCCCTCCGAGCGCGTCACCACCGTCTACGGCGAGGGCAACCTGCCCATCAAAACCACGGCGGGAGCGGTCACTCTGGTCAATACCGTCAACTACGACGTCTTCGGCCGAGCCGGCCGCACCGAGTACGGCGTTCTGGGACGCAAGGTCTACGACGACCGGGTCTTCGACGAACACACCGGTCAGCTCACCAAGCGCACCATCGCCGGCGAGGTAGCCCTACGCATCGACGACACCCAGTACAGCTACGACCCTGCCGGCAACGTCACCCGCATCGCCGAGAGCGCCGGCCAGGACGCCGCCACCACCTACGACACCCAGTGCTTCGCCACCGATGCCCTACGGCGCATGACCGAGGCGTGGACCGCCAAGGACCACGCTGACACCTGTACCAGCGCACCCACCACCAGCACAGTGGGAGGCCCGGACTCCTACTGGCAGAGCTACAAGTACGACGACGCCGGCAACCGCACCGGCCTTGTCCAGCACGCCACCACCACCGGCGCGGACACCATCAACCGCACCTACAAGCCCGCAGAGGCCACTGCGGCCAACACGCACGCCCACGCCATGGGCAGCATCATCACCACCGGCGGTGACGACGCCGGCACCGAGTCCTACACCTACGACGACGCCGGCAACACCGCCACCCGCACCGGAGGCGACCACCCGCAGAAGCTCGTCTGGGACCCGGAAGGACACCTGCAGAAGGTCACCGAGAACGGCAAGAGCACCGAGTACCTCTACGACGCCAACGGTAAGCGGATGCTGACCAAGCAAGCAGACGGCTCCACCACCGCCTACCTGCCCGCCGGCAACGAACTGACCGTCACCAGCGCCGGAGCCAAGCAAGCCACCCGCTACTACACCCACAACGGCGAAAACATCGCCGTACGCAACGCGTCAGGATTCCAGTTCCTCTTCGCCGACCAGAAGGGCACCGCGCTCTTGGCCGTTGCCTTCGGAACCGGCCAGGCCGTCACCCGCCGAAAGCAACTCCCCTTCGGCGGCGAGCGCACCAGCACCGGATCGACCGCATGGCCCGGCGACCGCGGCTTCCTCAGCGGCACCAGCGACCCCACCGGGTACACCCACCTCGGAGCCCGCGAATATGACCCGGAAACCGGCAGATTCCTCTCGGTAGACCCACTCTTCACCACCGACGACCCGGCCCAACACAACGCCTACCAGTACGCCAACAACAACCCCGTCACCTACTCCGACCCCACCGGCCAAGCCTACCCAGAATGCCCATCCGGCCAGTACGGCTGCTCCTACGGAAAGAGCACCGCCGACGTCACCAAGGTCGAATTCGGAAAGAACTACGAACAGGTCACGCGGGACCAGGGCGGCAAACCTTCAGTCAACTACTACGCGCAGGAAGCGTCGGGCACGAAGTACACGTACGTGAAGGGACGCGGCGTAACAAAATTCACCAAGAAGCAGCTCAGCTACGCCGAGATTGTCCGTAAGCAAATGGAGGCCAAGTACAAAGCCAAGCAGCAGAAGGCAAAAAACAGGAAGGAAGAAGGGTTCTGGGATTTCCTTCACGATAATCGAAAAACGATCGAAACAGTCGGCGATTTTGGGCAGGGGCTCAACTACTCTGCGACCGTCGCGGCCGGAGCCTGCACGCTGGAAACAGAGGGGGCATGCGCTGCAGGACCCGCAGAAGCTCTGATCATAGCTGGAAAGGTTGGAGGAGGCGTCAGCGCTGGATCATCGATTCTGCAGGCCATGGACTCATGTCATAGCGACAGCGCTCACGCCTGCAGACACGATATATACGGAGCTGTGACGTCCACAGTAGAGGTCGCTTTCCCTTACATACCCGGTATGTCCAGGCTCGCGAGACCCCTCGTGAACTTCATGTAAGAGGGCGCCACGGCTCCCACTGGCCCGATGCGCAGGCTGTTCGGCTGGATGCTTCCGTGAAGTAAACTCTCGGAGCCCTCGTCGTGCGCCCATTTCCATGGGCGCACGACGAGGGCCTTCATGAACACAGAAAGGTTACCCATGAGGCGGGTAAGGAAACGCGGCAAAGTGATGGTCGCCGTAAGTGTATGTTTGGCCTTGCTAGGATTTGAAATACTTTTGCAGGGCTCGCAAGATAAATTCTCTTGGCGCGAGTTCCCAATGTTCCTGGCGCCCCTCCCTTTCATGCTGTACATCGTCTGGCGCTTGCATCTGAATCCTTATGTTGAACTCATGGACTCTAGTATCTGCGTGAATAATATTTTTACTCGTCACGTCATCCCCTACGGTCAGATAAGGGAGATCTTGGGCGTTCGCTCCATCTTGCTCAAGGTTAGTGGCGAATATGGCAGCCTGCCAGTTGCTGCTTTCGATGCGGGAATCCTGGGAAAGAAGTCCAGAGATGCCTTTGCGAGGAAACTGGAACTAAAAATGAAGCAGGCGCCACTCGATCCCAGCGCAACCAGGTCTCGAGTGGTGACTACTGGACTTCCTGAATATCTGGGACCTGGTCTGTCGTTGCTCCTTCTAGCTGTCGCTCTGTTCGTGTGACTGATAGCGCCGTATCGCGAATCGGAGCAGCAGCCGGGTTTCTTCCTCGGCATCATCACCAGGCGCTGCACCGGGCTACGCGCTGAAGTCCTTCTGCGTATGCGGAGGCTTCGATGGTGCGGCGGTGGAAGGTGATGCAGGTCTGGAGCTGGTGCTGGGCCATGGTGTGCAGGAGAGCAGCCTGGAGTGCGCCGAGGCGTTGTCCGCGGACTTCTTCGGTGTTCCGGTCGCCCATCAGCTTCTCGGGGGTGACGAGCGGGTCCTGGATGTCCGCGCCCGGTGATCATGGTTGGTTGTTAGGTCTCTGAGCTGGGGTGTTCAGTTAGAGGTTGTCTCACGTGGCAAGTTCCGCGAGCTTCTTGCAGCAGGTCAGGGTGGCGGCCATGGCCAGGCTTCGGCTCCGCCGGCCGTTGTCGACCAGGTACGGGATCTTGAGGCCACGAGTAGCCCATGACAGGCTCATGCCGCATGATCGATGAATTCGCGAAGAACAGCCTGCACGGGAGACTTCGGCGGGACCGCAAGGCGCTGCTCTGGAAACTCGACGGCCTGTCCGAATACGACGCCCGCCGTCCGTTGACAGCGACCGGGACCAACCTCCTCGGCCTGGTCAAACACGTGGCCAGCGTCGAGGCCAGGTACTTCGGCGAGGTCTTCGACCGGCCGTCCCCGGAACCGCTGCCCCCGTGGCAGGAGAACGACGGCAGCGATCTGTGGGCGGCTGAGGACGAGGCGCGCGATCACATCATCGGGTTCTACCGGCGCACGTGGGAACACTCGGACGCGACGATCGACGAGCTTGCCCTCGATGCCCCCGGCCACGTGCCGTGGTGGCCGGAGCCTTATCCCAGCACGAATCTGTTCGCCATATTGGTGCATGTCCTCGGCGAGACCAACCGGCATGCCGGGCATGCCGACATCCTGCGTGAAGGCGTCGACGGCCGGACCGGGATGCGCCCCGAACACGAGATGCAGATCGATGAGGAAGCCCGCACCGCCTACTGCGCGAAGATTGAGCAGGCCGCCAGATCGGCCGCATCAGTTAAGGCATAGAAGGCTGTCCCACGTGACTTGATGTTCGAGCGGCATGACGCCGGCCGTGAGTGCTGATCTGTCGAGGTGTCTGGTTCCTGATGCATCTGGGAGCTGGTTGCCCTGTTACTGCCGTCGTTCGCTGCTCGTCCGCAAGGTGGCAGGCCGCTCCGCGTGACGAGCGGGCCGTGTTCACCGCAGTGATGTACGTGCTGACCAGCGGCTGTGCCTGGCGACATCTGCCGTCGACGTTCGGCACGTCTTCCGCCACCGCGCATTGCCGTTTCACGGTAGGGACCGAGGTCGGCCTGTGGCGTCGGCTGCATCGGGCGGTACTGGACGAACTCGGGGTCCGGGGCGAGGTGGACTGGACCTCGGCGATCGTCGACGCGGCCTCCGTTCGCGCCAAAAGAGGGGATCGCTGACCGTGTCGAACCCTGTCGATCGCGGCAAGAAGGGCAGCAAGCTGGAGAGTGGGCCCCAGGCTCGGCCGGTACCCGCCGTCTGAAGCCCGGCACGAGCCGCCGACCCCTGCTCAGGGTGCACGGGGGACCGGTTGTTACCGTGCACCCGTGGCTCATTCCTCACGCGACACACCAGAAGGCGCCGGCTGGGGAACCTCCCAACTCGGCACGTACAAAGGGCTCATGCCCGCTCGGGTGGAAAAGCTCTCGTGGCTGGACCCGAGGACGCTGTGGCCCGCCCGCAACGGCGTCCTCGCCTCCTGGTTCGGGGACCCGACAGGCCGGACCCGTAGTCGCTGGGTGGAGCAGGCCGTGGCCGCGGGCGCGCCCGCCGACGCGGTCGTCCGCCGCACGGAGGCCGACCACTTCTCGTTCATGGTCATCGGTGACACCGGTGAAGGCGACGATCCCCAATACGCCGTGGTGCCGGGCTTTTTGAAGGTCAGTCAGGGTACGGACTTCGCCGTGCTCGCCAGTGACGTGATCTACCCCGTGGGCAGTACCGACGACTACGGCACGAAGTTCTTCCGCCCCTACCGCGACTACCCGGCGCCCATCTACGCGATACCGGGCAACCACGACTGGTACGAGGGCCTTCAAGGCTTCATGCGGGTCTTCTGCGAGGCACCGCCGCTGGCGCCCGAGGCGCGGCCCCGCCCCCTGACACGGGCCTGGTTCCGATCGCTGCTCTGGCACTCTCCGGGCAGGACCGACGAGCAACGTCTCGCCAAGGCGCGGGAGTTGCGCTCGGAGCCATCCCAACAGGCTGTCCAACCAGGCCCGTACTGGGCCATCGACGCCGGGCCGGTACGAATCATCGGCATCGACACGGGCCTGCTGGGCACCGTCGACGAGCAACAGGGACGCTGGCTCCGCGAGGTGTCCCGCGGCGAGCGGCCCAAGATCCTGGTGACCGGGTCCCCGCTGTACGTGGACGGGGAGCACCACCCGTGCCCCATCGAGGGCGGCGGCACGGTGGACGCCATCGTGCGCGACCCGGAGCACCACTACGTCGCGGCGATCGGCGGCGACATCCACAACTACCAGCGGTATCCAGTACGGGTGGACGGCGGACGCACGATCCAGTACGTCGTCGCAGGTGGCGGCGGAGCGTTCATGCACGCCACGCACACGGTCCCCAGAGTCTCCGTCGCCGACGTCACCGAGGACGAGTTCCGCTGCTATCCGCTGCGCGGCGACTCGCTGGCCTTCTACAGCAGGCTGTACGGGCGCCGGCTGCGGATGCCCCGTTTCCTCACTCTGACCGAGGCCGAGGCCACGGCGGTGATCGCCGAACGGCTCGGCATCCCGCCGACCCGCACGCAGGAGGAACCCGCTCGCGTCACCCGGCGCATCCGCCTGGTCGCCAGTCTCCTCGGCGCCGGCCGCCGCCCCGACCGCAAAACGCGCTTCCGGCTGCCGGTGCGCAAGACCTACACGCAGCTCTTCTCGCCGGGTTCGGCGACGTACAGCCCGCCGTTCTTCAAGTGCTTCCTGCGGCTCGATGTCACGCCGACCTCAGTTCGGCTGCGCTGCCACTCGGCGACCGGCACCCTCGACCACGAGATCGATCCGCCCGTCGAGGACGAGGTGACCATCCCTCTGTCTTGACGCCGCGCCCGGCGCGGGTCCGGCAGCGATGACGTAGTCGGGATGATGATCAACTCATCCGGTCGGCCACTTGACCTGCGCTTTCGGCCCGCGGTGCGGGATGCGAGTGGCTTGCCGATCTCGCTCTCATCCGTCCGGTGACCGGTCCGTCTGCGGACGGAATCTCGCTCATCGTCTCCCGGGTGATCTCCAACCGGGATCGGTGGAAATCCTGTTGGGCCAGCCGGCGATCTGCAACGACCCCTCTCGAAGGTGCTCACCGCTGTCGCCCGCAGCGGAGCCCGTAGTCGATTCCCACGGGGTCAGCGCGGCAGGTTTCTACCGTGGACGGCGAATCCGGACAGGGCCGCGCGCACCGTCGATCTCGACGGTGCGCCCCCGCTGAGTGACCTCGACCTTCCCGGCCGTGACCAGCCGGGCCGCGGCCCGACGCGCAGGCTCCATGAGGTCGCGCCAGCCCTCGTCCTCGCCCTCGTACACCGCGCGGGCCGCGTCCGAAGGACAGATGGAGCGCCCGGCACGCTGGTCCAGCAGGCGAAGAATGGCCTGCTCCAGTCGCCGATCGGTTGCCCGCGGAGTGTCGCTCATGCCTTCAGGGTCACACCGGCGGGGTGAGGGCGCGCTGCATGAGGCTTCGCCCGCTCACGGAGTCCCTTCCGCGCCGCTGCCTTATTGCGTTTCTTTCTGAGCTTTTTGCGGAGTGATGAACGACTATTGCGTTCTCATGTTCACGTCAATACTCTCCCGTGTGCCACCCTCTCGTCGCGGACATCCCGGCCAACGCCCCATGTCTGGCTGCAAAGCGGCGATTCGTCCGTGAAGGAGAACTGGATGACCGTCTCACGTCGCACTCTCCTGCAGGCCGTCACCACGGCGGGAGTCGCCGGAGCTGTCGGGCTGGGGCAGATCCCCCTCGCGGCACCGGCTGCTGCCGCGAGCCAGCCCGGCGATGTGGTGGGGAAAGTCACCGTGGGCTACCAGGGATGGTTCGCGTGCGCCGGGGACGGCGCTCCGATCAACGGCTGGTGGCACTGGGCGCAGAACTGGGGCCAGACACCGTCGGCGACCAACAAGGCCATCGTGGCCTGGCCCGATGTGCGTGACTATCCGGCCACCTACCGCACCGCCTTCGGTGATCTCGGCAACGGACAGCGCGCCTCGCTGTTCTCCTCCTACGACCAGTCGACCGTGGATGTGCAATTCCGCTGGATGAAGCAGTACGGCATCGACACCGCGGCACTCCAACGCTTCAACCCCACGGGAGGCGAAGGACCGACCCGCGACGCGATGGCCGCCAAGGTGCGGAGCGCCGCCGAGTCGCAAGGCGTCAAGTTCTACGTGATGTACGACGTGTCCGACTGGACGACCATGCAGGCGGACATCAAGGCCGACTGGACGAACAAAATGCGTGCCCACACGGCCTCGTCCGCCTACGCACGGCAGAACGGCAAGCCGGCGGTGTGCATATGGGGCTTCGGCTTCAACGACGCGCAGCGCCCCTTCGCCCCGGACGCATGCCTGGACGTCGTCAACTGGTTCAAGGCACAGGGCTGTTACGTGATCGGCGGGGTGCCGACCTGGTGGCGGACCGGCGACCGCGACTCCCGTCCTGGCTTCACCGGTGTCTACCGTGCATTCGACATGCTCTCGCCATGGATGGTCGGCCGCATCGGCACCCTCGCGGACGCCGACAATTTCTACAATGTGGCGACGGTGCCCGACCTCGCCGAGTGCTCCGCGCACGGCATCGACTACCAGCCGTGCGTTCTGCCCGGCGGCGTGGGCGACCGGCAGCGCGCTCACGGTGACTTCATGTGGAGACAGTTCTACAACATGGGCCGCGCCGGGGTGCCGAGCGTCTACATCTCGATGTTCGACGAGTACAACGAGGGCAATCAGATTGCGAAGACCGCCGAATCCCAGGCCTGGGTGCCGGCCGGGTCGGGCTTCCTCGCACTCGACGAGGACGGGACCGCCTGCTCCTCCGACTACTACCTTCGCCTCACCGGCGACGGCGGCAGAATGCTGAAGGGCCAGATCGCGCTCACGGCGACCCGCCCCACCCCGCCCACCGTCAACAACGGCGACACGGCGGCGCCGACCGCCCCCGGGAGCGTACGGGTGACCGGGCTGACCGCGACCACCGTGGCACTGGCGTGGACCGCATCCACCGACAACGTCGGCGTGACGAGCTATCGGCTCCGCCGGATCACCGGCAGTACCGCGACCCCGATCGGCACCGCAGACGCGAACGCCACCTCGTTCACGGTGTCCGGACTCTCCGCCTCGACGTCCTACACCTTCGACGCGCAGGCACTGGATGCCGCGGGGAACGTCTCACAGCCCTCGAACCGCGTCACCGCGACCACGACCACCGGGCCCGCCACCGACAACCTGGCTCTGAACCGCCCGACGACCGAGAGCGGCCACACCCAGACCTACAGTTCGGCCAACGCCGTCGACGGCAACCCGGGCACGTACTGGGAGAGCATCAACGGCGCTTTCCCTCAGTGGCTCCAGGTCGACCTCGGCGCCGCCACCCAGGTCGGCCGCCTCGTCCTGGCCCTGCCCCCGGCCGACGCCTGGGCCACCCGCGCCCAGACCATCGCCGTACAGGGCAGTTCCGACGGTGCATCGTTCAGCACCCTGCGATCCGCCACGGCCTGCACGTTCAATCCGGCGAGTGGCAACTCCGTCACGCTTACCCTGCCCGGAGGGACGACCGCCCGCCATCTGCGGCTCGTCTTCACCGCCAACACCGGCTGGCCGGCCGGACAGATCTCCGAGTTCCGCGTGTACGCCACCTGAGGACCTGAAAATGCGCCGGATCGTGGGGCAGCCAGATGGTCCGGACCAGCATCTTGACGCTCACTTACTTCACTTCTTAAATCAACAGATGAAACGCCTTCACCTCCACCTCGGTCGGCCCATTCGTGCCCGACCGCACAGGAAGGACTGAGACGTGAGACCCCTCCACTTGCTCCGCAGATCCCTGCTCGGTGCTTTATCCGTCGTTCTGGTCACTTCCGCAGCCACCGGCATGGCCCACGCGGGACCTTCGGAAGCCGCCGCTGCCGTGACGTTCTCCGACACCTTCGACGGTGCCGCCGGCAGCGCGGTCAACTCGTCGAAATGGACGCTGGAGACCGGCGACAACGTCAACAACCACGAGCGCCAGTACTACACATCCGGCACGAACAACGCGGCCCTGGACGGTCAGGGGCATCTGGTGATCACGGCGAAGAAGGAGAATCCGGCGAACTACCAGTGCTGGTACGGCACATGCCAGTACACCTCGGCGCGACTGAACACGTCGGGAAAGTTCAGCGCCCAGTACGGGCACGTCGAAGCCCGCATGAAGATCCCGCGCGGACAGGGCATGTGGCCCGCCTTCTGGATGCTCGGCACCGACATCGGATCGGTCGGCTGGCCCAACTCGGGTGAGATCGACGTGATGGAGAACGTGGGCTTCGAGCCGTCCACCGTCCACGGCACCATCCACGGGCCCGGCTACTCCGGCTCGGCAGGCGTAGGAGCCGGCTACTCGCTGCCAGGCGGTCAGGCATTCGCCGACGCCTTCCACACCTTCGCGGTCGACTGGGCACCCAACTCGATCAAGTGGTCGGTCGACGGTGTGGTCTACCAGACGCGTACGCCTGCCGACGTGAGCGGCAAGACCTGGGCGTTCAACAAGCCGTTCTTCCTGATCCTCAACCTGGCCGTCGGCGGCTACTGGCCGGGTGATCCCAACAGCTCCACGGCCTTCCCCGCTCAGCTGGTGGTCGACTCGGTGTCGGTGACCACGAGCGACACGCCCGCTCCCACCGGAGGCGCAATCCGGGGTCTCGCCGGCAAGTGCGTGGACGTCGCCGCTGCCAACTCCGCCAACGGCACGCCGGTCCAGCTCTACGACTGCAACGGCACCGCCGCGCAGCAGTGGACCGTAGGCTCCGACGGCACCATCCGCGCCCTGGGCAAGTGCCTCGACGTGAACAGCGGCGGCACCGCCGACGGCACGCCGGTCCAGCTCTACGACTGCAACGGCACCGCCGCGCAGAAGTGGGCGGTCAGTTCCGCGAGGGACATCGTCAATCCGCAGGCGAACAAGTGCCTCGACGTGACCGGCAACAACTCGGCCAACGGCACCCGACTCCAGATCTGGACCTGCTCCGGCGGCGCCAACCAGAAATGGACGGTGGGCTGACCGGAGCGGAGGGTCGCCCAGCTCCAAGCCCTGGCCTTGAGGGCTCGAGGCCGACAAGGGCGGGCGAAGCGTTCCGGTCGGCCTGGCCCACCGTCCACCGGCGCTTCGCCCAGTGGAGTCGGGACCGTGTCCGGGCTCGGCTCCACCGCGTCATCCGCGACGAGCCCGGCGCTCGGGCGAGCTGGACCGGTCGAGGTGCGCCATCGACTCGGTCAGCCTGCGGGCCGCAAGAGAGGGGCACTGACCCGCGGGGTCCCGTCCCTCCGGTCCCGCCGGGGCCCACGCCGACGAAGGCCGGGCTGTTGGGGTGTGGTGAACGGGACGGCTCCTCCGCCCTCCCTTCCCCGGCCCGTCCGCGTCGCGGAACGACAGGGACTGCTGACCATGACCGAAGACAGCCGCTCCCGACCCGACCGGTCTGCGCAGCGGTCCCCCGTGGGACAGCCTGCCGCCGCGGCCCCGCATCACCCTGAACTGTCCCGTCCCGTGCCAAAGTCGGGTCAATGAGGAGAATGACAACGAGGGCGCGTCGGATCGGTGGGACGGTGGCGGCCGTCCTGGCGCTGCTGACCGGCGCCGTGGCCACAGCCGCACCGGCCGCCGCGGTGATCGGCGGAGCGCGGAGCACGTACGGGCCGTGGGCGGTCCGGATGTTCGTCGACGGCAAGCCCGAGTGCACCGCGACGGCGATCGCCCGGCAGTGGATCATCAGCGCCTCGCACTGTTTCTACGAACAGGCCGAGCCCGTCGCCGACCGCCGGATCACCTTCCGCGTCGGCGCGCTCGACGTGCGCGAGGGCACCGTGGTGCACCCCCTGCCGGGCCGGCGCGTGGGCAGCGCGGACGCCGACATGATGCTCGTCAAGGTGCAGCCGATGAACGTCCGCGTGGCACGCCTGTCCACCGTCCCGGCCCGGCCGGGCACCGTGGTGCGGCAGTTGGGCTGGGGCGCCACCTGCACCGACGACGAGAACCGCTGCCAGTCGCCCGTGCTCAGGGAGTCGACGCTGCGCGTGCTATCGCCCGACAATCCGCGCTGCGAGGGCTACACCGTGCCCGGCGGCTCGGACTTCTGCATGGGCAAGGTCGCCGGCATCCCCGCGGGCGGCGACTCGGGCGGACCGGTGATGACCGTCGGGCCGCGCGGCACCGAGAGGCTCCTCGGCGTCTTCTTCGGCTCCGACCGCGAGGCGACGGCCGGCGCCGGCGACATCTCCCGGCAACTGTCCTGGATCCGGTCCGTGATCCGGCGCTGAGCCCCAGAGGGGGCGGGCGATGCGCTCAGCCGACGAGCCGCAGCCGCTCGGCGCAGACCCCGACCCGCACCGTCTGCCCCCAGGTCAGCTCGACCGCGTCGGCCTCCATGCCGTCGCCGAAGACCACCAGCCGCTCCGACTCCACGGTCAGCGACAGCCGGGCCCGCGCCGTCAGTTCGCCCGCGCTGAGCCGGGTCCCGGTGACCGGTGAGGGCCACGCCTCGCGGACGAACCACAGCAGGCGGTCGTCCGTCGGACCGGGCAGCGCCCCGGCGCCGCCGCGCTCCTGCCACACCGACCGGATCCACCCGGTCGCCCCCGTCCCCGTACCGATGAGCACCCCGGAGGAGGCCTGGGCCTCGACGACACCCCTGTCGCCGTCGAGGCCCAGGCGGTAGCGGGCGGTGCGGTGACCGGACGCGCCGACGTAGATCTCGTTGAGTGCCACCAGCCGCTGCGCGTCGTCGGTGACCGCCTCCACCATGGTCAGCTCGTCGACGCCGCGCCCCTCGTCCAGCGCGGCGGGCAGCAGCCGGGCGACGTCCGCCGAGCGGTGGCGCACCAGCACCCCCGGATTGCGCCCCGGGTCCGCGTCGACGCCGATGACCGGCCGGTCGCCGACGTACTGGGCGACGTTGGCCACCAGCCCGTCCTGTCCGACCGCGACCACCACGTCCTGCGGCGCGAACAGGAACCGGTCCAGATCCGCGCGCTCCACCTGCGCCCGCCGCCAGCTCAGCGGCACGGCGGCGGCCGCCTCGGTCAGCGCGCGCTGCGCCCGGTGGTGCCGCTCGGCGACCTCCGCGATGTCACGGCCCCGGGACGAGAGGAAGAACGCCGCCTGTCCGTGCGTCCCGTGGTGCGCCACCAACTCCTCGTACTCGGTGGTGCGATGGACCAGGACGGCCCGGGGCGCGAGGCTCATGCCGACTGCCCGCCGTCCGTGCCGAGCCGGGCGAGGAGGCCGGTGAGCACGTCGGGGGAGACGGTCACGCTCTCGATCCGCGGCAGGTTCTCGGCGAGCCGGGTGCCGGTGAGCGCGTGCAGCGTCGCGACGTCCGTCTCGCCGTGCACACGCAGCCAGGCGGCCTGCGCCTGGGCCCGTGCCTCACCGGCCTCCCGGGCGGCCTCCGCCTCCGCGCGGGCGAGGCGGACCTTGCGGTCGGCCTCGGCCTGGACGCGTACGGCGTCGGCGGCCGCCTGCTCCTCGGCCTCGCGCCGGGTGTTGGCGCCCCGCTGCTCGACCAACTGCTCCTCCCTGCGGGCCAGTTCGATCTGGCTGGCCAGCTCGTTCTCCGCGATGGTGCGTTCGCGCTCGACGGCGACCGCGCGCCGCTCGTACGTCGCCTTGTCCGCCTCCTGCTGGATGCGCTCCCGGGCCGGGGTGCGCAGAGCCCGCTCCACCTCGGGCTCGGGGCGCAGCGCCATCACGCGGACGGCGACCACCGCGATTCCGGTGGCGGGCAGCCGCGGCTCCTCGCTCAGCCCCGTCGAGACGGCGTCCCGCACCGCGGGCACCCCGTCGACGAGGGCGGACGCCAGCGTCGTGCGGGCCAGCACGTCGAGCGCGTGCTGCTGTGCGGTCTCGGTGAGGAGCGTCGCCAGCTGTTCCAGCGGAGCGCCGCGCCAGACGCCGGAGTCCGGGTCGACGGAGAAGTCCAGGTGCTCGGCGGCGACCGCGGGATCGCCGATCCGGTACGTCACCGTGGCCTGCACGGCGACATCCTGGAAGTCCGCCGTTCTGGCGTGGAACGTCATCGCCAACTCGCGGTCGTCCACCGGGACTTCCGAGATCGCGGCGGACAGCGGACGGAACCAGAAGCTCAGGCCGGCACCGTCGTGGGCCAGCTGCCCCGAGCGGTGGTGGCGTACGTGCGCGGTCGGTGCGGTGCGCAGGTGGCGCCAGCCGAACCGCTTGGTGATGTCTGCCATGACGAAGCCCTCCCGTTAGAGTCATTCTGACTTTAAATCGGGAGCCGCTTGTCGTCAAGCAGACGACAAAAGAAAGGAGGGCGGAAGTTCTACGGCATCACCTCCACGCGGACGCCCAGCGTCGATTCGCGGGCCTCGAGTGCGTGGGGAGCCGTGTGGACCTCGAACGGGAGCGGCCCCTCGGCCTTGATCCGGGCGGCGAGGCACCGTACGGCCAAGGAGGCGATGGCCGCCTTGTCGGGGACGACGGACGTCAGGGAGGGAGTGCAGTACACGGCCTCCTGCGATCCGTCGACGCCGATCAGGGCGATGTTGTCGGGGATGCTCAATCCGCCCTCGAATGCCGCACGTTGGGCGCCCACGGCGAGGGTGTCGCTGAAACAGAAGACCGCGTCCGGGCGGTCTGCGGGCGGAAGCGAGAGCAGGGTGCGCATCGCGGAGAGTCCGTTGGGCCGGTCGAACTCCCCGATCGCGGGCGCCAGTCGGGGATCGAAGGACAGGCCGGCCTCGTGCAGCGCCGTCTGGTACCCCGCCAGCCGCTGGCGGCTCGTCGCCGAACCCTTGCGGTCCGAGCCGATCGCGGCGATCCGGGTCCGGCCCAGGCCGATCAGATGGGCTGTCGCGTCCCGGGCGGCGCCCGCGTTGTCGATCAGGACGTGGTCAGCGCCGACGCGCTCACCCTCGTAACTGCGCTCGCCGAGCAGGACCAGCGGCACCTCGCTTGCCACCGGGGCCAGTTCGCTCGCCGAGACGTGCAGGGGCGAGAGGATCACGCCGTCGAGCAGTGACGCGCTCACCCCGGTCGCGAGCCGCAGCTCCTCCGCCGGGTCGCCGAGGGTCTCCTCGATGAGGACGGTCAGCCCGAGCGCCGTCGCCTCGGTGCGTACGTGGTGGGCGAGTTCGGCGAAGTAGGGCGTCGTCAGCTGCGGCACCGCCAGCGCGATCAGCCCGCTGCGTCCCGTGCGCAGCCGGCGGGCCGAGGGGTTGGGGCGGTACCCCAGGTCGCGGACGGCCCGCAGCACCCGCTCCCGGGTCGCCGGAGCCACCTTCGGCGCCTCGCGTACAACGTTGGAAGCCGTCTTGATGGAGACCCCCGCGAGTTCCGCCACGTCCTTGAGTGTCACTGCCCGCACCGACCCGCCCCCTTCCTGGAGTTTTTGCAGATTATGCATGCTCAGAGGGGTGTTGTGAGAGAGCGGCGATGACGTGAAGTTGTTTCTGTCCGGAGGGTTGACCCTGCGGAGACATGGCGGTTACAACGTTGGAACGCATTCATGGCAAGCGCTTGCTGTCGAGGTCGCTCGTCCGCGCTCCTCCGCCAGCTCGATCCGTCCGCCCGTCCGACGAGAGGGTCCGTCATGTCCCCGCAAGGTCCGAAGACTCCGCTGCGCACGGCCGTGGTCGGCGCCGGCGGGATCGCCCGCGGCAGCCACCTGCCCGCGCTGCGCACGCTCGCCGAGGAGGGCGGGACGGAGATCGTGGCCGCCGTCGACGTGAACGACGCCGCGGTGCGGTCCCTGGCCGCGGAGTTCGCGATCCCGTACGCGTCGACGGACCTCGACGCGATGCTCGCCGAGGTCCGGCCGGACCTGGTGGTGCTGTGCACCCCGCCGGCCGTGCACCGTGAGCAGTCCGTGGCCGCACTCCGGGCCGGTGCGTGGGTGTGGTGCGAGAAGCCGCCCTGCCCCTCGCTGGCCGACTACGACGCCGTCGAGGCGGCCGAAGGAGGCGCCGACAGCGCGCCGTACGCCTCGATCGTCTTCCAGCACCGCTTCGGCTCCGGCGCCCGGCACGTACGGCAGTTGCTGCGCGACGGCGCCTTCGGACGGCCGCTCGTGGCGCACTGCCAGACCACCTGGTACCGGGACACCGCCTACTACGCGGTTCCCTGGCGCGGCCGGTGGGCCACCGAGGGCGGCGGCCCGGCCATGGGCCACGGCATCCACCAGACCGACCTGCTCCTCGACCTGATGGGGCCCTGGTCCGAGGTGCGCGGCATGGCGGCCCGGCTCGTGCACGACGTGGAGACCGAGGACGTCTCCACCGCCCAGGTCCGCTTCGCCGACGGAGCCGTCGCCACGGTCGTCAACAGCGTGCTCAGCCCGGACGAGGTCAGCCGCATCCGGATCGACTGCGAGCGCGCGACGATCGAACTGACCCATCTGTACGGCTACGGCAACGCCGACTGGCGCATCACCCCGGCCCCCGGTGTCACCGACGAGGAGGCCGCCGCCTGGCGCGACTTCGGCACCGACGAGCCCAGCTCCCACCTGGCCCAACTCCGCGCCCTGGTGGACGACATCGGGGCAGGGCGGCGCCACCCGACCAGCGGCGAGGGCGGCCGCCGCACGCTGGAGTTCATCACCGCCCTCTACAAGTCCGCGTTCACCGACACCACGGTCCGGGCCGGTGACATCGGCCCCGGCGACCCCTACTACACCGCCCTGCACGGCGACGCCCCCGGATGGGCGCCCGCCGGAGTCGGCACGGAAGACGCCCCCACGGAAGAGGTCCAGGCATGACGCTCGCACTCACCCACGCCCACGGCGACCGCATCACGGTGGTCCACGAACCCACCGGCACCGAGCTGTTCGCCTACGTGTACCGCCCGGAATCCGCGTGGGAGGCGCCCAAGCCCTACCTCCACCCGATCCGCACCCTGTCCGGCGCCCTGGTCACCGACTACCGGCCCAACGACCACCGATGGCACAAGGGCCTCCAGCTCACCGCCTCCCACCTCTCGGGCCAGAACCTGTGGGGCGGCAACTCCTACGTGCACGGCGAGGGATACCTCCCGCTGCACGAGAGGATCGGCTCGATGGCGCACGTCGGCTTCGACGAGGTCGACGCCGCCGGCGACCGTGCCGTGATCGCCGAGCGCCTCACCTGGCACCCGTACGACGGAGAGCTGTGGGCCGACGAGGAGCGCCGCTTGGAGGTCTCCCACCTCGATGCCGCCGCCGGTTCCTGGTCGCTGACCTGGACCTCGTCCATCACCAACCGCCGAGCCGAGCCGCTGCGCTTCGGCAGCCCCACCACCCACGGCCGCCCCGCCGCCGGGTACACCGGACTGTTCTGGCGCGGCCCGCGGGCCTTCCGCGACGGCCGGGTGTTCAGCGCCGAGGCGGACAGCGGCGATCTGATGGGAACCCAGGCCCCCTGGCTGGCGTACGTCGGCGAGCACGACGGCCGCGACGGCCACGCCACGCTGGTCTTCGAGCACGCGGCGGGCAACGACCACGCGGGGGAGAAGGGGACGCACCCGGCGCACTGGTTCGTGCGCAGCGACCCGTTCGCCGCGGTCGCCCCCTCCTGGGCGTTCCACGACGAACTGGTCCTCGCCCCCGGCGACACGCTCACCCGCTCCTACCGGGTGACCGTCGCCGACGGAGCCTGGGACCGCGAGCAGGTCGCCGAGCGGATCGCGGGGACCGCGTGGTGAGCGCCGTTCACGACGGCTTCCCCGGGGCGGTCGGCCTCTCGCGGCTGCGCGTGTACGACTGGCCCACCGTCGAGGGCCTGCCCGGCGGCGGCACCCCGCAC
Source organism: Streptomyces sp. NPDC001904 (assembly GCF_040297005.1). Lineage (NCBI taxonomy): Bacteria > Bacillati > Actinomycetota > Actinomycetes > Kitasatosporales > Streptomycetaceae > Streptomyces > Streptomyces sp. NPDC001904. The sequence goes on from NZ_JBEOYI010000010.1 coordinate 161,404, forward strand.
CTGCACCTCGCGTGCAGCGAGGGGTACGTGGTCGTGGGTGGGCGCGGCCGGGTGCAGACCCTGACCCTGTCCGGCTACGAGGAGACCCCGCTGGAGCCGGGCACCGTCGCCTGGTTCACCCCCGGCACGATCCACCGCCTCGTCAACGACGGGGAGTTGGAGATCACCGTCGTCATGCAGAACAGCGGTCTGCCCGAGGCGGGCGACGCGGTGCTCACCCTCCCGCAGCACCTGCTCACCGACCCCGAAACCTACGCGGACGCGGTCCGCATCCCGGGCGATGTCCCCGAGGCCGAACAGGTGGAGGTCGCGCGGGCCCGCCGGGACCTGGCGACCCGCCGCTTCCTGGAACTGCGCGCCGCCACCGAAGAGGGAGACCTCGCGCCCCTGGAGGCGTTCCAGCGGGCCGCCGCGGCGCTGATCCGGCCGCGTCTCGACGCCTTCGAACAGCGCTGGCGCGACGGCGCGCAGGCGGCCGCGTCCGCGACCGGGGCCCAGCTGGGGGCGCTGCGCGAGGGACGCACCGACCACCTGGCGCACGCGGCGGTCACGGCCACCGGGCCCACCGCACGCGGCCGGTTCGGCATGTGCGGCCGGCTCGACGTCTACCCCGGCATCTGAGGCGCGCCCCACCGCACGCCGCTCCCTCTCCGTTCCTCTCCGCACCCGCACCCACCAGGAGGGCCTCCATGCCCGAGCCCCCGAGCCGCCGTCTGCCGCGCCGGGCCGTCCTCGCCACGGCCGCCGTCGCCCTCAGCACCGCCCTGACCGGCACGCTCTCCGCCTGCTCCGGCGCGAGCGGCGAGACGTCCGGCGTCACGCTCACCTTCACCTGGTGGGGCAACGACGACCGGGCCGCCCGCACCGTGAAGGCCGTACGCCTCTTCGAGAAGGAACACCCCGGCGTCACCGTGCGCACGTCCTCCGGTGACTTCGGCGCCTACATGCAGAAGCTCGCCACCCAGGCGGCCGGCGGCGGCATCCCCGACGTCGCGCAGCTCGACTACCGGCAGATCTCCCAGTACGCGGGCGGCGACGCCCTGCTGCCGCTCGACAAGGCGATCGGCGACGACACGATCCGCACCTCCGCCATGGACGAGGAACTGGTGCGCACCGGCACCTTCGGCGGCACGCAGTACGCCATGCCGATGGGCCGCGGCATCACCGGATACGCCTACGACACCAAGATCTACGAGCAGGCGGGCGTCCCCGCGCCGGAACCCGACTGGACCTGGCAGGACTTCGCCGAGGCCAACAAGAAGATCGCCGCGCTCGGTCTGAAGTCCCCGGACGGACGGCACGTCGCCGGGTCCAACGACGGCGGGACCAACGAGGACGTGTTCGAGGACTGGCTGCGCAGCCGGGGCGGCAAGCTCTACGCGAGCCAGACCCGGCTCGGCTTCACCGAGGACGACCTCACCGAGTTCTGGACGTACTTCGACGATCAGCGCAAGCACGGTGCCGTCGCCCGCGCGGAGGACACCGTGCAGGCCGACAGCACCGAGTGGACGCCCATCGGACGCGGCCTCGCCGCCGCCGACTACACCTGGGACGCCACCTTCCCCGGCTATCCGGCGCTCCTCGGCGACCGGGTGCGATTCGCGCCGGTGCCCACCACCGACGGCCGCGCCGGCACCTACTTCAAACCGTCGATGCTGCTCGGCGTCGGCGCCCACACCCGGCACCCGAAGGAGGCGGCCGAACTGGTCGACTTCCTCCTCAACGACAAGCGGGCCGGCGACATCCTCGGCTTCACCCGCTCCACCCCGCCCAACCGCACGATCGCCGCCCGCGTGGCCAAGACCCTCAAGGGCCCCGAGCTGGACATCTACCGCTACGGACAGGCGATGGAGAAGTACGGGGTCGCCGCCCCGCCCGCCGCCCCGCCCCGCGGAGACGTCGCGATCCAGACCGCGTTCAACCGCAACTACCAGCGCGTGATGTACGACCTGACCTCACCCCGCCGGGCGGCCCGTGAGTTCATCGACGAGGCGAACCGGGAGCTGAGGTCATGACAACGCTGTCGACCGAGGTGCCCCCGCGCACCGACCGGACCACGGAGCCACGCCCGAAGAGCGCCCGGCGCCGCCGCCGTGAACAGCAGTGGCCCGCCTACGTGTTCCTGTCGCCGTGGATGATCGGCGCCGTGGTGCTGACCCTGGTGCCGATGGCGGTCTCGCTGTACCTGTCCTTCACCGACTACAACCTCTTCGACCCGCCGCACTGGGTGGGTCTGCGCAACTACACCGAGATGCTCACCGAGGACCCCCGCTACTGGCGCTCGGTCGGCACGACCCTGCTCTACGTCGTGATCGCGGTCCCGCTCAAGCTGGGGCTCGCGCTCGGCGCCGCGATGCTCCTGAAGAACCTCGGCCGGGGCCGCGCCTTCTACCGCTCCGCCTTCTACGCGCCCTCCCTGCTCGGCGCGAGCATGTCGATCGCCCTCGTGTGGCGTGCCCTGTACAACGACGGCGGCACGGTCCCGCACCTGCTCGACTCGGTCGGCATCCACACCGGCGGCTGGGTCGGCAACCCCGACCTCGCGATGTACGTCGTCGTCGCCCTGACGGCCTGGCAGTTCGGCGCCCCGATGGTGATCTTCCTCGCGGGGCTCCAGCAGATATCGCCCGACCTCTACGAGGCCGCCGCCCTCGACGGCGCGGGCCGCTGGCGGCAGTTCGTCTCCGTCACCGTGCCGATGCTGTCCCCGGTCGTCTTCTTCAACCTGGTCCTGGAGATGATCCAGTCCTTCCAGGTCTTCACCCCGGCCTTCGTCGTCAGCAACGGCACCGGCCGGCCCGCCGACTCCACCAACTTCTACACGCTGTACCTGTACGAGCGCGGCTTCACCGCCTCCCACATGGGCTACGCGGCGGCGATGGCCTGGCTTCTGCTGATCGCCGTCGGCGTCATCACCCTGATCCTGTTCCGGACCTCCCGGTCCTGGGTCTTCTACGCGGACGAGGAGGGGCGATGAGTGTCATCGCGGCCGAGAACGGCACGGCGAGGAAGCGGAGGGCGGGGCGCTGGCTGCCGCACACGATCGCCCTCGTGTCCCTGCTGGTGCTCCTCTACCCACTGGCGTGGCTGCTCGCCACGTCCCTGAAACCGGCCGACGAGGTGGTGACCAGCCTCGATCTGTGGCCCAGCCGTCTGGAGTGGTCCAACTACACCACCGCGCTCGACGGAGTCTCCGGCGTCAGCGTGACCCGGCTGCTCGGAAACTCGCTCACGATCGCGGTCGGCGCGGTCATCGGCAACGTCCTGTCCTGCTCGCTGGCCGCCTACGCCTTCGCCCGGCTGCGGTTCCGGATGCGCGGGCCGATGTTCGGCTTCATGGTGGCGACGCTGATGCTGCCCCACCACGTCGTCCTGATCCCGCAGTACATCATCTTCAACCGGCTCGGCCTGGTGGACACCTACTGGCCGCTGATCCTGCCGAAGTTCCTCGCCACCGAGGCGTTCTTCGTCTTCCTCATCGTGCAGTTCATGCGCGGGCTGCCGCGCGAACTGGAGGAGTCGGCCCGCATCGACGGCTGCGGCCCGTTCCGCACCTACTGGGCCATCACCCTGCCGCTGAGCCGCCCGGCGCTGATCACCACCGCCATCTTCACCTTTATCTGGACGTGGAACGACTTCTTCACGCAGATGATCTACCTGTTCGCGCCGGAGAAGTTCACCATCACCCTGGCGCTGCGCAGCTTCGTCGACCAGTCGAGCACCTCGGCGTACGGGCCCATGTTCGCCATGTCGGTGATCTCGGTGCTGCCCATCGTGCTGTTCTTCTTCGTCTTCCAGCGCTATCTGGTGCAGGGCATGGCGACCTCCGGACTGAAGGGCTGACCCGGTATGACCAGGACGACCACCGCGCCGGTCCGCCGCGGCCGGGAGCCCGGCGAGGTCTTCGGCGCCGGGTTCACGATGTTCGCCGACATGCTCCTCATCGGGCTGCTCACCACCCTCGCCTGTCTGCCGGTCGTCACCGCGCCGGCCGCGTTCGCCGCCGCCTCGGGCACCCTGCGGCGGGCCGCCGAGACAGGAACACCGGCCGACCTCGGCGCTTTCGTACGACGACTGCGCGCCGGGACGACCCTGCGCACCCTCGCCGCCGGGCTGCTGCTGCCGATCGCGGCCGTGGTGCTCCTCGTCGACGCGGCCCTGCTCCGCAGCGACCTGCCCGGGGCCGCCGCCCTGGCCCCCGCGCTCGTCCTGCTGGCCCTCGGCGGCGCGGTCGTCGCCCTGCGCTGCACGGCCCTGCCCGAGGACCGCCGGCTCTCCCCGCGCGCAGGCCTGTCGCGCACCCTCGACGACCCCCGGGGCAGTGCCCTGCTGCTCGCCGCGGTGATCCTCGCCGGGCTCCTGATGTGGTCGACGCCGCTGCTGCTCCCGCTCCTGCCCGGACCACTGGCCTTCGCCGCCACCGTGGTCGACCTGCGCGCCCCCGAGCGGGCCGTGCGGGACGACTGAACCCGGGCCGTCCGCGACGCCGCCCGGCCACGGCGGCCGAACCGTCCTCCGCACGACCCCACCGGAGTTCCCTGATGCACCACACCCACCTCGACGCCGCCGGCCACCCCCGCCCGCAGCTCGTCCGCGACCCCGACTGGCACGACCTGGGCGGACCGTGGGGGTTCGCCCACGACGACGCCGGCCTCGGACGCCGGGACCGCTGGATGGAACCCGACGTCACCGCCCCCTTCACCGCCACCGTCACCGTGCCCTACCCGCCCGAGTCCCCGGCCTCCGGCGTCCACGACACCGGGCACCACCCGGTCGTCTGGTACCGCCGCACCGTCGACCTGGTCCGGCCCGCGGCGGACCGGCGCCTGCTGCTGCACTTCGGGGCGGTCGACCACCGGGCCGACGTCTGGGTCGACGGCCGTCAGGTCGGTCACCACGAGGGCGGGCACACCGGCTTCACCTGCGACCTCACCGACGCCGTGGACCGGGACGGCCCGCACGTCATCGTGGTGCGGGCCGAGGACCAGCCCCTGGATCCGACCCAGCCGCGCGGCAAGCAGGACTGGCGGCGCGACCCGCACGTCATCTGGTACCACCGCACCACCGGCATCTGGCAGCCCGTCTGGCTCGAAGAGGTGCCCGCCGAACACCTCACCCGGGTGCAGTGGACCCCGGACGTCGCCCACGCACGGGTGCACTGCGCCGTACGCCTCGACCACTGGCCGGACGGGCCGCGCACCCTGACGGTACGGCTCGCCCACGGCGAGCGGATCCTCGCCGAGCAGCGCATCCGCACCGACCAGCAGGAGACGGCGTTCGACATCACCGTCCCCGCCCTGCGCCACGGGCAGGACCTCGACGACCTGCTCTGGACGCCCGAACACCCGCACCTCGTCGACGCCACCGTGACCCTCGCCGATGCCGAGGACACCCCCCTCGACCGCGTCACGTCCTACCTCGGACTGCGCGACATCGGCTGGCACGACGGCCTGTTCCTCCTCAACCACAAGCCGTACTTCCTGCGGTTCGCCCTGCAGCAGGGTTACTGGCCCGACACCCACCTGGCCGCCCCGGCCGACGCGCTGCGCCGCGACGCCGAGCTCGCCAAGGAGATCGGCCTCAACGGTCTGCGCGTCCACCAGAAGATCGAGGACCCGCGCTTCCTGTACTGGGCGGACCGGCTCGGCCTGCTGCTGTGGGAGGAGATGCCGTCCGCGTACGCCTTCGAGACGGCGACCGTCGAGCGTGTGACCCGTGAGTGGACCGAGGCGGTCACCCGCGACCTCGGCCACCCCTCGATCATGGCCTGGATCCCCGTCAACGAATCCTGGTCCGTGCCCCACCCGGCCGACGTCCCGGCCCAGCGCCACTTCATGGACGCGCTCTACCACCTCACCAAGGCGCTCGACCCCTCCCGGCCCGCCGTCTCCAACGACGGCTGGGAGATCTCCCGGGCCGACATCTGGGGCGTGCACGACTACACCCAGGACGCCGCCACCCTGCGCCGTCGCTACGGCCACGCGGCGCTGCGCCGGGGCGAGGTGCGCGAACAGTGGCCCGGTGCCAAACGCCTCACGCTCGACGGCGCCGAACACGACCAACAGCCGGTCGTCCTGAGCGAGTTCGGGGGCGCCACCTTCGAACCGGCGGCGGGGGAGGAGTGGTTCGGGTACGACACGGTCGCCACCGGGAAGGACTTCGCCGACCGGCTCACGGCGCTCGTCTCCGCCGCGCTCGACTCCGGCCTCGCCGGCTTCTGCTACACCCAGTTCACCGACACGCTCCAGGAGACGAACGGCCTCCTCACCGCGGAGCGCGAGCCCAAGATCCCCGTCGCCGAACTGCGCGCCGTCCTCACCCGCGCCCGCTCGGTGTCCGGCTGAACGCAGCCGCCGCCCAGGGCCCCCGGAATCACTTCCGTCCCATGCGTTGACGTACGTACGCACCGACGTCGACCATGGGGCGGCCCCCTGCTGACAACGTTGTCTTGCGTGAGAGGACCACCCGTGCCGCCCCTGAACACCCCGATCGACCGCAGGCGCCTGCTCCAACTTCTCGGCCTCACGGGGGCGGCTGCCGCCCTGCCGGCCGCGTTCGGACCGGCGAGCGCTCACGCGGCGACCGGCACCACGGCCGCGCCCGACGGCATCGCCGCCGTGTACCACCGGGTCCTGCTCCGGCACACCCGGTGGTCGGAGACCCAGTGGGACGAGTCCCAGGGCCACTACACGGCCAAGGACTTCGGGTTCGCCGTCGTCCTCGGCAACGCCCTGCTGCTCACCCACGGCGACTACGACGCCGATCTCGCCGGGATCGGCCGCGACGAGCTCGCCCGGCGCACCCTGGCCACCCTGCGCCACTTCGCCGCGTCGAACCGGCTCGCCGGCGGCTCCGAATGGGGCCGCACCCTGTTCTTCGACACCACCTTCCAGCTGTACTTCGTCCTCGCCGCCCGGCTCCTCTGGGACGACCTGGACGCCACCACCCGCGCGAACGTCGACCGCATCACCCGCGAACAGGCCGCCTACACGCAGGCGTTGGGCACGGGCAACGACCCGGCCTCCGGATCCTGGACCCCGAACGGACTCGACGGCGGCCACGTGGGCGACACCAAACTGGAGGAGATGGGCGTGTACGCCCAGTCCCTCGCCCCCGCCCTGGCCTGGGCGCCCGACGACGCCCGCGCCGCCGACTGGTCGCACACGTACGGCCTGTGGTCGCGCAACGAGACGGGACTGCCGCCCGCCGACCTCGCCAACCCCGCCCTGGTCGACGGGGTGCCGGTCGCGCACAACACCGCCCGCAACCTCTACGACACGTTCATCGTGGAGAACCACGGCTCCTTCGGTCCCCACTACCAGGAGGAGCTGTGGCGGACCTCGGGCCGCAACGCCGCCCACTTCCTGACCGCGGGCCGCCCGCTGCCCGAGGTGCTCACGCACCAACCCAGCGGCCCCGCGCTGTGGCGGACCCTGCTCGGCGTCATGAGCGACGCGGGCGAACCGCTGATGCCCATGGTCAACGACCGCGAACACCTCTACGGCCGGGACGTGATCCCGCTGGCGTTCCTCTCCCAGGTCCTCGGTGACCGGGCCGCGGCGCGGGCGGAGCAGGAGCTGGCGGGGCGCCTGGAGGCGTACCAGGACTACCCGCCCGAGTACCGCCTGGCGAAGTTCTCCGGCGAGCCGAAGTACGAGCCCGAGGCGCGCGCCGAGATCGCCATCAGCTATCTGCTGCACGCGTGGGCGGCGGGCGAGAAGCGCACGGTGACCCCCCTCTCGCGCACCGAACTGTTCGCCCACGCCGCCGGTGTGACCGACTTCGGCACCGGCCCCGGGCTCGTCTCCCACCAGTCGCCGGCGGCCTGGGCGGGCGCCGTCTCCAAGGCGGGCTTCGTCAAGTTCGCCTGGCAACCCGCGCACGACGACTGGCTGTTCAGGATCAGCGGCGCCACCCCCATGTTCCTGCCCGCCACCACCGGCAAGGTCACCGGGCGCACGGCGCGCGTGTACGAGAAGGTGCGCGACGGCTTCGACGGCAGCGCGACCCTCCTGCGGCTGGACGGCGGACACGCCGGGTTCACCACGCTCCCCACCGGCTCCGTCGTCTACGCGAGCAGCGGCACGGCGGCGGGGGAGGGGCACCTGGAGCTCCACAACCTCACCCTCCCCGGGATCGCGGGCCTCGACGGCGACCGCACCTACCGCTTCGAGGAGGGGGAGGCGTCGGTCGCCGCGGCGGACGCGTCCCCGGCACCGAGCGCCGACGGCCGCGTCGACCGGCTGACCTTCCCGCGCACCGGCGTCCGCCACCTGCGGATGCTGGGCGTGCGCCCCGACCCGTCGTACGGGTACTCCCTGTACGCCTTCGAGGCCCGCGCCGGCGCCGACACAGCGGACCTGGCCCGCGGCGCGACGGCGACGGCCTCCTCCGCCGACCCGGGCAAGGGCGCGGGCCTCGCCGTGGACGGCGACCCGGCGACCCGCTGGGCGGTGTCGAAGGCCGAACGGCCGCGCGCCGACAGCTGGTTCGCGGTCGACCTCGGCGCGGCGGCGGAGATCACGGAGGTCACCCTGCGCTGGGAGGCGGCGGCCGGCCGCGCCTACCGTGTCCAGGGCTCGGCCGACGGCACCGACTGGCAGGACCTCGCCGCCTGGCCGACCCCCGACGCGAGCAGCCGGGGCCGCTGGCTGGACGTGGACGGCCGCGCCGGACTCGTCGTGCGCGGCACGGACCTGCCGCTGGCCGTGTACGGCGACACGATCGTGCTGGCCGACGGCCCCGCGGCGCCGCTGGTCGTCGAGGGCTTCGCCGGAGCCTCCGCGACGCAACTGCGGGCGCTCGCCCGCGCGGCCGGGCCGACGGCGAAGGACGACGCCGTGCGCGCGGCCCTGACCGACGGACACCTCAGCCTCTTCAACCTCTCCGCCGACCCGGTCACGACATCGGTCGCCGTCCCGCAGTCCGGTCGGCGCATCGCGGTCTTCGAGGGCACGCAGACGGTGACCGGCGACGGCACGGCCTACGAGGCCCGCCTCGACGCGGCCGACGCACGGCTGCTGCCGCCCCGCTTCACCCTCACCCTGGAAAGGGGCGCCGCGTTGCCGTCGGGCCTGCGCGTCGAGGTGGTCGACGGGGCCCGGCTGCGCCTCTCCGGCGCCGACACCCGTGTACGGATCGAGGGGCAGGGGCACACCACCACCGCCACGGTCCACGCCCGCAGGGAGACGACCGTCGAGCTGCGCGCCGCCGCCGCCCTCCCGCACGATGACCTGGCCCTGGGGCGCCAGGTCTTCCCCAACAGCCCGCTGCCCGAGGGGATGTCGGACCCGTCCGCGGCGGTCGACGGCGACGCGACCACCTCGTGGCGGTCCGGCCGCGACGGACGGCTGGTCGTGGACCTCGGCGCCGTCCGGCGGATCGGCACCGTGGAGGCGCAGTGGACGAGCGGAGGCGCCCCGGCCGGCCGCGTGCAGTTCAGCGACGACGGCATCGAGTACCGGGACGCGGGCCGGACCGGCGGACGCGGTCCCGTGCGGCGCCTGTCCGCCGCGGGCGAGGCGCGCTACGTCGCCTTCCAGGTCGAGGGGACGCCGTCCCCGCGGGCCCGGCTGGTGCGGCTCACCGTGAGGTGAGGTTCCGCGCTGCGGCGGGGGTGCCGACCTGCGGTGCCCCCGCTGTGGCCTGGGGAGACGGTCCGGGGTTACTCCACACCCCGGACAGTCGCACTGTTTAGGTTAGGCTAACCTTGCCACGTGCATGGAGCTGAAGAGACCACCGGCGCGGCCCCGCGCCGCCATGGCCACGAACTGTCGGCAACCGACGTCACCGTGGCCTACGAGGGCGTCGACGTCGTCCACGGCGCCGCCATGACGTTGCGGCCCGGCGAAGTGACGGTCCTGGTGGGACCGAACGGCAGCGGCAAGTCGACACTGCTGCGCACCCTCGCGCGGCTGCAGCGCCCCAGGGCGGCCACCCTCGTGCTCGATGGCGAGATCGACGGGCTCGCGCTGAGCCCCCGCGACTTCTCCCGCCACGTCGCCCTGCTCACCCAAGGGCGGCCCACGCCCGGCGGGCTGACGGTGCGGGACGTCGTCGAGTTCGGCCGCTACCCGTACCGCGGACGCTGGGGCAAAGCGGACCCCGGCGGCCGCGAGGCCGTCGACCGCGCCCTCGCCCTGACCGGCGCCGCCGAACTCGCCGACCGCGGAGCCGAACACCTCTCCGGCGGTCAGCTGCAGCGCGTCTGGCTCGCCGGCTGCCTCGCCCAGGAGACCGGCGTCCTCCTGCTCGACGAGCCCACGACCTATCTCGACCTGCGCTACCAGGTCGAACTCCTCGATCTCGTGCGGGACCTGGCCGACCGTCACGGCATCGCCGTCGGCGCCGTCCTGCACGACCTCGACCAGGCCGCCGCCGTCGCCGACCGCATCCTGCTCCTCGACACGGGCCGCGTCGTCGCGTCCGGCGCCCCCGAGGACGTCCTCACCGGCGACCGGCTCACCACCACGTACGGCATCCGCATCGAGGTCGACACCGACCCGCTCACCGGCCGGCTGCGCACCCGCGCCATCGGCCGTCACCACGAACGAACCGAAAGGTTGCGCACCACCTCATGAGACGACTCCTGATCGCCGCGGCGGCCGCCACCGTCGCGGCCCTCGCCCTGGCCGCCTGCGGCACCACCGAGCCCGCCGCCGACGCCGACGCGAAGCAGAGCGCCGAGCCCATCACCCTGACCGACGCCTCCGGCACCAAGGTGAAGCTCGACGGTCCCGCGAAGACGGTCGTCGGCACCGAGTGGAACGTCGTCGAGAGCCTGATATCCCTCGGCGTCGACCCGGCCGGCGTCGCCGACGTCAAGGGCTACAAGACGTGGGACAAGGCCGCCCCGCTCACCAACGACGCCAAGGACATCGGCACCCGCGGCGAGCCCAGCATGGACACCGTCGCCGCCATCAAGCCCGACCTCGTCGTCGCCACGACCGACCTCCCGGCGGCCGCCGTCAAGCAGCTCCGCAAGATCGCGCCGGTGCTCACCGTCAACTCCGCCGACGCCTCCGACCCGATCGGCCGGATGACGGAGAACCTCGACCTGATCGCCGAGGCCACCGGCACCACCCCGAAGTCCACCCAGTTGAAGAAGGACTTCGAGGCGAAGCTCGCCGACGGCAGGAAGAAGCTCGCCGACGCAGGTCTGTCCGGCGCCGACTTCGCCTTCGCCGACGGCTACGTCGCCTCCAACCAGGTCTCCGTGCGCCCCTACACCAGCGGTTCGCTGATCGGCGGCGTCAACGAGAAGCTCGGTCTGAAGAACGCCTGGACCGTCAAGGGCGACAAGAGCTACGGACTCGGCTCCACCGACGTCGAAGGGCTCACCAAGCTCCCCGAGGACGTCCACTTCGCCTACATCGGCAACGAGGACGACAAGAACGCCACGCCGTTCGACGGCGTCCTGGCGAAGGACAAGGTCTGGACCTCGCTGTCGTTCGTCAAGAAGGACAACGTGCACCGGCTGCCCGACGGCGTCTGGATGTTCGGCGGGACCGCGTCGATGAGCCAGTACGTCGACTCCGTCGTCGAGGCGCTGACCAAGTAACGCCATGGCCGTCACCACCACCGCTCCCGCCACCCGTCCCAGGGCGGCCGCATCCCGTACGGGAGCGGCCGCGGTGACGGCCGCTCTGCTCGTCCTCGTCGCCGCCCTCGCGGTCGTCGACATCACCCAGGGCACCGCCGCCGTCGGCGCCCCCGAGGTGTGGAAGGCGCTCACCGGCCGGGCCGGCGACGGCGACGCGTCCGTCGTCGTCGCCTCCAGGCTGCCGAGGATGTGCGCCGGACTGCTCGTCGGCGCCCTCCTCGGCGCGGCCGGCGCCGCCCTCCAGCGCATCAGCCGCAACGCCATCGCCTCGCCGGACACCCTGGCCGTCAACGCGGGGTCCTACCTCGCCCTCGGCATCGCCGCCGCCACCGGCGTCTCGCTGCCGCTGCTCGCCTCGTCCGGCATCGCCTTCGCCGGCGGCCTCGCGGCGGCGGCCGTCGTCCTCGGCCTGTCCGGCCTGGGCGCCGGCACCGTCCGGCTCATCCTCGCGGGCAGCGCCCTCACCCTCGGTCTGAGCGCCGTCACCCAGGCCCTGATCCTGCTCTTCCCCGAGCAGACCGAGGGCCTGTACGCCTGGAACCAGGGCAGCATCGCGCAGAACGGATTCGACGGCGTCCTGCAGATGGCGCCCGTCGGGCTCGCCGGTCTGGCCGGACTGCTGCTGCTCGCCCGCCGCGTCGACGCCCTCGCGCTCGGCGACGACGCGGCGCGCGGCGTCGGCGTCCCCGTCCGCAGCACCCGGATCGGCGCCGTCGTCCTGTCCGCGCTGCTCTCCACGGCCGCGGTCACCCTCGCCGGCCCCGTCGGCTTCATCGGCCTGTGCGCCCCCGCGCTGGTGCGCCTGCTCACCCGCAGGTTCCACCCCCTCACCAGGTTCCGGAGCGCGCTGCCGTTCACGGCACTGGTCGGCGCGGCCCTCGTGCTCGGCTCCGACGTGCTGCTGCGCGCCGTCGTCTCGGCGGACGCCGCGGTGGCCGTGCCCACCGGTGTCGTCACCAGCCTCGTCGGCGCGGTGTTCCTCGTCGTCCTGGCGGCGCGGGTGCGGGACGCGGGCGGCTCGGCCCCGGCCGACCGGCTGCGGCTGCGCAGCCGGACCGTCGTCGTCGCCACCACGGCCGCCCTGGTCGTCGCCCTGGTCGGCGTCAGCATCGCCGGTGTCCTCCTCGGCGACAGCAAGCTGCTGCTCGGCGACGTCGTCAACTGGGCCCAGGGCAACGCCGGCCGGACGGTCTCCTTCGTCCTGGACACCCGCGTGCCCCGCGTCCTGGCCGCACTGCTCGCCGGTACGGCCCTCGCGCTCGCCGGCACCATCGTGCAGGCCGTGACGCGCAACCCGCTGGCCGAACCGGGGGTGCTCGGGGTGACCAACGGCGCCGCGGTGGGCGCCGTCGTGGTGGTCACCTCGATCTCGACGGCCGGCACCTGGGCCGTCGCGGGCGGCGCCTTCGCGGGCGCCGCGCTCAGCGCCGTCATCGTCTTCGGCCTGGCGGCGCGGGGCGGATTCCAGCAGAACCGTCTCGTCCTCGTCGGCTTCGGGGTCGCCACCGGTGCCGCCGCCCTGACGAGCCTGCTCATCATCCTCACCGACCCGTTCAACGCCACCAAGGCGCTGACCTGGCTCTCCGGATCGACGTACGGCCGCACCTACACCGACTCGCTGCCCCTCGCGTTCGTCCTCGTCGTGGGCATCGCCGTCGCCCTGAGCCGCCGCACCGAACTCGACCTCGTATCGCTCGACGAGGACACCCCGCGCCTGCTCGGCCTCGGCCTCGGGCGCGCCCGCCTCGGCTTCCTCGTCCTGGCCGTCCTGCTCAGCGCCACCGCCGTGGCCGCCGCGGGCACCATCGGATTCGTCGGCCTGGTCGCGCCGCACGCGGCCCGCGCCCTCGTCGGCCGCCGCCACGCCCGCGTCCTCCCGGTGGCCCTCCTCCTCGGCGCCCTCCTCGTCTGCACGGCGGACCTGGTCGGCCGGACCGTGATCGCCCCGGCGCAACTGGGCGCCGGCCTCATGACGGCCGTGATCGGCACGCCGTACTTCATGTATCTGCTGGCGCGGGGGAGGGGAGCGAAGTGAAACGGCGCGATCTTGCAGCCGGACCCCTTTCGAACATGACCCGGCCACGAGATATCTTGATGTCGAGCAATATTGCGCAGACTGAGAAAACTGCCGATGACATGGAAGACGTGGAGCGGAGCACCCGGTGACTGACTCGACCATCATTTACACGCACACAGACGAGGCCCCGGCCCTCGCGACGTATTCCTTCCTGCCGGTCATCGAGGCCTACGCGTCCACCGCCGGTGTGGGTGTCGAGACCCGTGACATCTCGCTGGCCGGGCGCATCATCGCCTCGTTCCCCGAGCACCTCGAAGAGGGCCAGCGGATCGCGGACGCCCTCGCCGAGCTGGGCGAGCTGGCCAAGACGCCGCAGGCCAACATCATCAAGCTGCCGAACATCTCGGCGTCCATCCCGCAGCTCAAGGCCGCCGTCGCCGAGCTGCAGGAGCAGGGCTACGCGCTCCCCGCCTACCCGGACGAGCCGAAGACCGACGAGGAGCGCGAGATCCGAGCCCGCTACGACAAGATCAAGGGTTCCGCCGTGAACCCGGTCCTGCGCGAGGGCAACTCGGACCGCCGCGCCCCCGCCTCGGTGAAGAACTACGCCAAGGCCCACCCGCACCGCATGGGCGCCTGGACCGCCGAGTCCAGGACCAACGTCGCCACCATGGGCGAGAACGACTTCCGCTCGACGGAGAAGTCGGCCACCATCGCCGCCGACGGCGCCCTGCGCATCGAGCTGGTCGGCGACAACGGCACCACCACCGTGCTGCGCGAGTCCGTACCGGTCCTCGCCGGTGAGGTCGTCGACGCCTCCGTGCTGCGCGTCGCCGCCCTGCGCGAGTTCCTGACCGCCCAGGTCGCCCGCGCCAAGGAAGAGGGCATCCTCTTCTCCGCGCACCTCAAGGCCACCATGATGAAGGTCTCCGACCCGATCATCTTCGGCCACGTCGTGCGTGCCTTCTTCCCCGAGACCTTCGCCCGCTTCGGCGGCGACCTGGCCGCCGCCGGCCTGACCCCGAACGACGGTCTGGGCGGCATCTACAAGGGCCTGGAGTCGCTCGCCAACGGCGCCGACATCAAGGCGTCCTTCGAGGCCGAGCTGGCCGCGGGCCCGGACCTGGCCATGGTCGACTCCGACCGCGGCATCACCAACCTGCACGTGCCCTCGGACGTCATCATCGACGCCTCGATGCCCGCCATGATCCGCACCTCGGGCCACATGTGGGACAAGGACGGCAACGAGGCCGACACCCTCGCCGTCATCCCGGACTCCTCCTACGCCGGCGTGTACCAGGCCGTCATCGAGGACTGCCGCGCCCACGGCGCCTACGACCCGTCGACCATGGGCTCCGTCCCGAACGTCGGCCTCATGGCGCAGAAGGCCGAGGAGTACGGCTCCCACGACAAGACCTTCGAGATCCCCACCACCGGCACGGTCCGCCTGGTCGACACCGACGGCGACGTGGTCCTGGAGCAGACGGTCTCCGAGGGCGACATCTTCCGCGCCTGCCAGACCAAGGACGCCCCGATCAAGGACTGGGTCAAGCTCGCCGTCACGCGCGCCCGCGCCACCGGTGACCCGGCCGTGTTCTGGCTGGACGAGGGTCGCGCCCACGACGCCCAGCTGATCAAGAAGGTCGAGGCGTACCTGCCGGAGTTCGACACCGAGGGCCTGGACATCCGGATCCTCAACCCGGAGGACGCCACCAAGCTCTCCGTCGAGCGCATCCGCGAGGGCCTGAACACCATCTCGGTGACCGGCAACGTGCTGCGCGACTACCTGACCGACCTCTTCCCCATCCTGGAGCTGGGCACCAGCGCCAAGATGCTGTCGGTCGTCCCGCTGATGAACGGCGGCGGCCTCTTCGAGACGGGCGCCGGCGGCTCCGCCCCGAAGCACGTCCAGCAGCTGGTCAAGGAGAACTACCTGCGCTGGGACTCGCTCGGTGAGTTCCTGGCCCTGGCGGTCTCCTTCGAGCACCTCGCCACCACCACGGACAACGCCCGTGCGAAGGTCCTCGGCGAGACCCTCGACCGCGCCACCGGCACCTTCCTCAACGAGGACAAGTCGCCGACCCGTCGCCTCGGCGGCATCGACAACCGCGGCAGCCACTTCTACGTCGCCCTCTACTGGGCCCAGGAGCTGGCCAAGCAGACCGCCGACGCCGAGCTGGCGAAGGCGTTCGCGCCGCTCGCCGAGACGCTGGCCGCGAACGAGCAGAAGATCGTGGACGAGCTGATCGCCGTCCAGGGCTCCCCGGCCGACATCGGCGGCTACTTCCAGCCCGACCCGGCCAAGGCCGACAAGGTCATGCGCCCGTCGCAGACCCTGAACGAGGCCCTCGCCTCCCTCGCCTGATCTCCGTACCGGCTCCACTGCCCCGTCCGGCCCCGTGCCGGGCGGGGCAGTGCGCTGTTCACGCTGCGCGGAAGCCGCCGCAATTGATGCTGTTCACCCGCGCTGACCTGGGTACGCTGCCCCGATGAGCACTCTGGATGACGCGCGCTCGGGCATGGACCCGGCGATCCGACCGCAGGACGACCTCTTCGGCCATGTCAACGGCCACTGGCTGGCGACCGAGCCGATCCCCGACGACCGCTCCAGCTGGGGCCCCTTCGTGCAGCTCGTGGACGTCGCCGAGCAGCAGGTCAAGGACATCATCCAGGAGATCGCCGCGGGCGGCCCCACCAGCCTCGCCCCGGACGAGGCCCGCAAGATCGCCGACCTGTACGCGTCGTTCATGGACGAGGAGGCCGTCGAGGCGCGTGGCCTCGACCCGGTCCGCCCGCTCCTCGACGAGGCCGCCGCGCTGACCGACGTGAGCCAGCTGGCCGGCTTCATCGGCCGCTTCGAGCGCAAGGGCGGCTCCGGCCTGTTCGGCGCGTACATCGACTCCGACGACCGCGACTCGGACCGGTACCTCTACAACATCCTCCAGGGCGGCCTCGGCCTGCCCGACGAGTCGTACTACCGCGACGAGAAGTTCGCCGAGACCCGCGAGAAGTACGAGGCGTACCTCACCGAGATGTTCCGGCTGGGCGAGCACGGCGCCCCGGCCGCCGCCGCGCGCACCGTCCTCGCCCTGGAGACCCGGCTCGCCGAGGGCCACTGGGAGCGGGCCGAGACGCGGGACGTGCAGAAGACGTACAACCTGACGACGTTCGACGAGCTGACCGCGCTCGCCCCGGCGTTCGACTGGCGTGCCTACGTCGACGCCCTCGGCGGCAGTGACGACACCCTGGCCCAGTCCTGCGTGCGCCAGCCGTCCTACCTCGCGCACCTGTCGACCGTACTCACCGAGACGCCCGTCGAGCAGTGGCGCGACTGGCTGATCGCGCGCGTGCTGCGCACCAGCGCCCCCTACCTGTCCTCGGCGTTCGTGGACAACAACTTCGAGTTCTACGGGCGCACCCTCAACGGCACCCCGGAGCTGCGCGCCCGCTGGAAGCGCGCCGTGCAGTTCGTCGAGGGCGCCATGGGCGAGGCCGTCGGCAAGGAGTACGTCGCCCGGCACTTCCCGCCGGCGTCCAAGGCCCTCATGGACGACCTGGTCGCCAACCTGCTGGAGGCCTACCGCCAGTCCATCGGCGCGCTCGACTGGATGACCGACGAGACCAAGGAGCGGGCCTACGAGAAGCTCGCCACCTTCCGGCCCAAGATCGGCTACCCGGACACCTTCCGCGACTACTCCGCGCTGAGCGTCGTCGAGGGCGACCTGGTCGCCAGCGCCTACGCGGCCGACGCCTTCGAGCACGACCGGCAGCTGGCGAAGATCGGCGCGCCGGTCGACCGCGACGAGTGGTTCATGCTGCCGCAGACGGTGAACGCGTACTACAACCCGGGCACGAACGAGATCTGCTTCCCGGCGGGCATCCTGCAGAAGCCGTTCTTCTCGCCGGACGCGGACCCCGCCGAGAACTACGGCGGCATCGGTGCCGTCATCGGCCACGAGATCGGCCACGGCTTCGACGACCAGGGCGCGCAGTACGACGGCCAGGGCAACCTCAACGACTGGTGGACCGCCGACGACAAGGCCGCCTTCGAGACCAAGTCCAAGGCGCTCATCACCCAGTACGACTCCTTCGAGCCGCGCAACCTGCCCGGCGAGCGGGTCAACGGATCGCTCACCGTCGGCGAGAACATCGGCGACCTCGGCGGCCTGACCATCGGGCACACCGCCTATCTGATCTCGCTCGAGGGCGCGGACGTGCCGGTCGACGAGGAAGGGATCAGCGGCTCGCAGCGGCTCTTCCTGAACTGGGCCTACTGCTGGCGCACCAAGCGGCGCAAGGAGCAGGAGCAGCAGTACCTGACCATCGACCCGCACTCGCCGCCGGAGTTCCGGGCGAACATCGTGCGCAACCTGGATGAGTTCCATCAGGCGTTCGAGACCGAGGCCGGGGACGGGCTGTGGCTCGATCCGGCCGATCGGGTGCGGATCTGGTGACCTGAGGTTCTGTGCGGCGGGGTCGGGAGGCTTGTGCCTCCCGACCCCGCCGCCTCGGGGCTCCGCTCCTCAAGCGCCGGAGGGGCTTGAACTACTGGATGGTCGACCGCAGGAAGTCGGTCGTTGCCGTCCAGGCCTTCGCCGCCGAGTCCGCGTCGTAGACCTCCGGGCGGCCGTCGTTGAAGAACGCGTGGTCCGCCGGGTACATGCGGAAGTCCGGGTCGATGCCGGACTGCTCCTGGATCGTGCGGCGCAGGCCGTCCAGGGTGGGGACGGGGACCGTCTCGTCGCGCTCCCCGTAGTGGCCGAGGATCTGCGCCCTGAGACCCGAGAAGTCGGGGACCTCGCCCTGGATGACGCCGTAGAACGGGACCGCCGCGCTCACCCGCGGGTCCTTCGCGGCCAGGTACAGCACGAAGCCGCCGCCCATGCAGAAGCCGACGGTGCCGACGGTGTCCGAGGTGACCTCGGGCAGGGCGAGCAGATGGTCCACGGCGCCCGACAGCAGGTCGACGCCGCTCTCCACCGGCAGTTCCCGCATCATCCGGAACGCCTCCTGGGAGTCGTGCGCGACGTTCCCGCCGTACAGGTCGGGGGCGAGTGCCACGAAGCCCTCGGCCGCCAGCCGGTCGGTGACGTCCGCGATGTGGTCGGTCAGGCCCCACCACTCCTGGATGACGATGACACCGGGCCCGCTGCCCGCGGGCGGCAGGGCCAGATAGCCGTGGGCGGGGGTGCCGTTGCTGTCGAACGTCACGTTCTGGCGGGCGGGCTTGCCGGTGGGCCGGGGGGATTCCGACATGAGGTGACTCCTGTGTGGTCCGGTGATCACTCCCACGATGCCACCCCGGCCGCCGGGCGACACGGAGGGGCCGCCGTCTCCCTGAGGACGGCGGCCCCTGGCCGGACGGCGGTCGGTGTCACATGTGGACGACCGGTGCCGCCGTCGCGTCCTGCCGCACAGCCCCACGCCGGTACAGCAGGAAGGTGATGACCGCGCCGGCGGCGAAGAAGCCCGCCGACCACCAGAACGCGGTCGTGTAGCTCTCGATCGTGGCCTGCGCCTGGGTCAGCTTGTCCGCCGGGTTGCGGCCCGTGAGGTAGCTGGTGGCGGCGCTCGCCGCGAGGGTGCTCAGCAGGGCGGTGCCGATCGAGCCGCCCACCTGCTGCATGGTGTTGACCGTCGCCGAGGCGACGCCCGCGTCCTCGGCGCCGATCCCGCTGGTGGCCAGCGACATCGCGGGCGGCATCACGGCGCCCAGGCCCGCGCCGATCACGAGCAGCTGCGGCAGTACGTGGGTGGAGAACCCGGAGTCGAGGCCGATCCCGGTCAGCCAGGCCATGCCGAGCGCGGCGACGGCGAACCCGCCGGGGATGATGATCTTCGGGCCGACCCGCGGCACCAGGACCGTGGTCGAGATCTGCGCCATGACCATCAGCGTGGCCATCATCGGCAGGAACGCGACACCGGTCTTGGTGGGGCTGAAGCCGAGGTTCAGCTGCAGGTAGTACGTGAGGAACAGGAACACGCCGAACATGCCCGCACCGGTGATCAGCACGGTGATGAACGAGGCGGCACGGTCCCGGTCGAGCAGGACGCGCATCGGCAGCAGCGGGTGCGCGGCCCGGGTCTGCCACCAGGTGAACGCCGCGAGCAGCACCCCGCCCGCGAGCAGGAAGCCCCAGGTCAGCGGGGAGCCCCAGTCGTGGGTCTCCGCGTTGCTGAACCCGTACACGACCGAGAACAGACCGGCCGAGACGAGCACCGTGCCGGGCAGGTCCAGCTTGGAGCCCGCGGCGTCGCGGTGGCTGCCCAGCAGCAGCCAGCCGCCCGCGAATGCGACGATCGCGAAGACGACGTTCACGTACAGCGTCCAGCGCCAGTCGAGCGCGTCGGTGAGCAGGCCGCCGAGCAGCAGGCCCACCGCGCCGCCCGCACCGGCGATCGCGCCGTAGACGCTGAACGCCTTGGCACGCTCCTTGGCGTCGGTGAACGTCGTGTTGAGCAGCGACAGGGCCGCCGGGGCGAGCAGGGCGCCGAAGACACCCTGCAGGGCGCGCGCCGTCACCAGCATCCCGAAGCCGGTGGAGGCGCCGCCGAGGACCGAGGCGCCCGCGAAGCCCGCGATGCCGATGAGGAAGGCCGGCTTGCGGCCGAAGAGGTCGGCGATGCGGCCGCCGAGCAGCAGGAGCGAGGCGAAGGCCAGCGCGTACGCCGTGACGATCCACTGCCGGTTGCCGTCGTTGAAGCCCAGGTCCTGCTGGGCCGAGGGGAGCGCGATGTTCACGATGGTCGCGTCGAGCACGACCATCAGCTGGGCGATGCCGATGATGCCGAGGATCCACCAGCGCTTGCGGGACACGTCGTGGGTGTCCTGCGGGCGCCGGGCGGAGGCGTCGGTGGCCTCGACCGCGGAGGTCTGAGACATGGGAGCCACTCCAGGGAAGTGAGAGGCGCGGCCGCATAAGAGCCGCGTAAGCTAAGTGAACGAAACGGTTTCGTTCCGGTCTTCGAGGATCGTAAGCCTCTCACTAGCGAAACGGCAACGTTTCGCTCGGTGGGTGACCGAGGTAACACCCCCGGAACGCGCCGATGCCCGGCGCTCCCGTGGGGGAGCGCCGGGCATCGGCGGTGCGGTGCGGCGGACTCAGCTGCTGCTCTTGGCCTTCTGCAGGGCCGAGATGCAGGTCGAGATCGCCTGCTGCAGCTCCTCCAGGCGCTGCAGCATGTCGTCCTCGACGATGTTGTCCATCTCCTCACCGTCGACGTCGTCGAAGGTCAGCTCCTCGAACGCCTTCGTCGCCTTCTGCAGGCTGCTGTAGAACTTCGCGCGCCGTTCCTGGACCCGCAGCTCGGGATCCTTCTCGACGGTCTCGGCGACCAGCGTGCGCACGCTGTCGTAGGCCTCCTGGGCCCACTCGCCCGTCTCCTCGTCCTCGTCCAGCTCGTCGATGAGGGAGAGATGGCGCTCGGCCTCTTCCCGCAGCGAGCGCGGAGCCTCGATCTTCTGCCCCGCGGGCGTCTTGACCTGCCCCTCCTCGACGATCTTCCGTACGTAGTCGAGCTGGCCGCCGGTCTTGCTCTCCTCGGCGACCGCCTTCTTCAGGTCGTCGGTGCGCACGATGTCCCGGGCCATTCCCGTACGGAGCACCGGGTCCTCACCGAGCCGGTCCATCAGTGCCTTGCGAGCGGCCTCGGCGGTGCCCGGGTCGGCGAGGATCGCGGCTCGCAGCGCCGTCGGGTTCTCCGCGACCTCCAGCGCCTTCGTCGGCCGGATGCCCTCCGCCTCGGCGGCCTCGGTGATCGCCTGGCCGCGCACGGAGGCGCCGCTGGAGCGCGATACGTAGTACGACAGCCAGACGTCGGCCTCGGGCAGCTCGATCTCGGTCCCCGGCGCCAGCGACTCGAACTGCGGCACGATGCCGTCGTCCGCCGCGCGGTCCCACGCCTTGTAGAAACGCATGACCCGGTCGGCCGAGCAGCCGGCGAGCTCCGCGAACCTGCGCGCCGAGACCTTGGCCGTCTCACCGGCCGGCTGTCCGCCGGGACGCACACTGCGCGCCACCTTCAGCGCGAACGCCCAGCCGCCGGTACGCGCGTACACGCCGAACTCGTGTGCGTCGCGGGCGATCGCCTCGGGCACCTCACCGGAAGCGTCCTCGGCGTCCTCGGTGTCCTCCGCGGCTTCGGGCTCTTCGGCCCCTTGATCCTGTCCCTGCGGCGCGACGGCGGCGGTGTCCGCCGGGGGCTGCCAGAAGTTGCCCGCCTCCTCGTCCGTCGTGCTCCCCTGCGCGTCGACCGCGGGCGTGGACTCCGCGGCCTGCGGCGGCACGGCGTCCTCGCCGGTCGGGGCCGCTGTTTCGGACGCGTCGATGGCTACGGTCACGTAGATGCTCCTGGGTGATCGGGCGCGGGTGGGTTGACGGACCACTTTATCGCTCCGATTGGGCTGATTTGCGCGTCAGTTGCCGCGTCGCGCGTCCCGGCCCCCGGGACCGCGGACGCCCCCGTGCCGGGCCCGTCGCTCGAGGCTCCCCCGCCCACGACCGACGGGCCCGGGCCTCTACCGTGTGCCGCGGCGGGAGAGCGGGCGCACGGGAGGCTCTGCGCAGCAGCATGCCAGGGCGGGCGTTTCGTTGAAGATGGGCCGACCGACCCTGTCGCGGGGCCGAACGGCCCGCTTTGCTCGGGCCGCCCGGCGATCAGCCGCCGCCCGGCCCGCGCAGAGCGGCGCGCGCCCGGGCGATCTCCTCGTACGCCTTGTCGCGGCCCTCCCAGTGGGAGCCGTCCACCGACTTCCCGGGCTCCAGGTCCTTGTAGACCTCGAAGAAGTGGGTGATCTCCAGGCGGTCGAACTCCGGGATGTCCTCGATGTCCTGGATCGAGGTGTGGCGCGGGTCGTGGGCGGGCACGCAGAGGATCTTCTCGTCGGGGCCCTTCTCGTCGCTCATCACGAACATGCCGATCGCCCGGCACTCGACGGCGCAGCCGGGGAACGTGGCGTCGTCGGTCAGCACCAGGGCGTCCAGCGGGTCGCCGTCCCCGCCGAGCGTGCCCTCGACGTAGCCGTAGTCCGCGGGGTACTGGGTCGAGGTGAACAGCATCCGGTCGAGGCGGATGCGGCCCAGGCCGTGATCCATCTCGTACTTGTTGCGGGAGCCCTGCGGGATCTCCACGATCACGTCGAACGCGTCGGCGTGTGCCTCACTGCCGCCCAAGGTGGCCTCCTTGCCCCATGGTCGCCCGTTTCGGTGCCCCGAGTGTGCGCCGAAGGCGGCAGGTGCGGAACCCCTCAGGCGCCGCGGGGGATGGCGAACTCCAGTTCCGGCCGGTCCCAGGCGACGGCCGGCGGACAGGCCGGTGCGGTACCGGTGCGGCGGGCCCCCACACTGAGGTAGAAGCCCTCGGCCGGCGGATGGGACACCACCCGTACGCGGTCGAGCCCGGCGGCGCGGGCCTCGTCCCGCATGTGGGCGACCAGCAGCCGCCCGATGCCGCGGCCCTGCGCCGTGTCCGCGACGAACATCAGGTCCAGCTCGGCCGGGTCGATCAGCAGCGAGTAGAAGCCGAGGATCCGCTCACCGTCCCCCTCCGCCCCGTCGACCGCCACGAAGACCGGGTGGGTGTCGATGTAGGCGGGGCCGACGCGGTAGCCCGCGACCATCGCCGCGTACCGGCCCTCGTAGGCCCTGGAGCCGCGCACGAGGCGGGTGAGGCGCTTGGCGTCCCGTGCGGTGGCCCGGCGGACCGTCACGGACGGCCCTCGTCCCGGGCGCGTAATGCTCGCAGTCATGGCACGAGTATTACGTATCGGAGGGGCCGGCCGGTCATGCCGTGGGGACCGTCCCATGGACCTGGCGCAGGAACGCGGCGTTGTCGGGGGTCTTGCGGAGCTTGTCCAGCAGCGCCTCGTAGCCGGAGCGGCCGTCACGTCCCTGAAGGGCCCGGCGCAGTCCGCTCACGACCGCCAGCTCGGCGGCGGGCAGCAGCAGCTCCTCCCTGCGGGTGCCGGACGGGGTGATGTCGACAGCGGGGAAGACGCGGGCGTCGGCGAGGGTGCGGTCCAGGCGCAGTTCCATGTTGCCGGTGCTCTTGAGCTCCTCGAAGTAGTAGTCGTCGGCGCGGGAACCGGTGTCGACCAGCGCCGTGGCGAGGATGGTCAGGGAACCGGCCTCCTCGGTGTTGCGGGCCGCTCCGAACAGCCGCTTGGGACCGAGCAGCGCGGCCGCGTCGACCCCGCCCGACAGGGTGCGGCCGCCCTTGGACGACGACGCCGCGGCGTTGTTGTGGGCGCGGCACAGACGGGTCAGCGAGTCGAGCAGGATGATCACGTCGACGCCCCGCTCGACGAGACGCTTGGCGCGCTCCACGGCGAGTTCGGCGAGCGCGATGTGGGTCTTGGCGGGCCGGTCGAAGGTCGAGGCGAGGACTTCGCCGCGCACCGAGCGGCGCATGTCGGTGACCTCCTCGGGGCGCTCGTCGAGGAGGACCACCATCAGATGGGCCTCGGGGTGACGGTCGGCGATCGCGGCGGCGAGCTGTTGCAGCAGGACGGTCTTTCCGGTCTTGGGCGGCGCGACGATCAGGCCGCGCTGCCCCTTCCCGACGGGCGCGACCAGGTCGACGACGCGGCCGGCGAGGCCGCCCGCGGGGCTGTCGAGGCGCAGCCTGCTCGCCGGGTGGAGCGGGGTGAGGTCGGCGAACCGCGGACGGCTGCGCGCCGTCTCGACGGGGAGGCCTTCGACGGTCTCGACCCGGGCGAGGGCGCGCGGCCTGCCGCACACGCCGGTGATGAAGTCACCGGCACGCAGGCCGCGTTGACGGACGAGCTGGGCCGGAACCTGGACGTCGTCCGATGTGGGGATCAGGCCGGGGGAGCGCAGAAATCCTGCCCCGTTCCCGGCGATGTCGAGGACGCCGGCCGCGCTCACGGCGGCTTCGGCGGACGGGGCGGCACCGGACTGTTCCGGCGCGCGGAGTGTGGTGGTGGTCATGGTCGATCAGGGTCCTTTCGCGGACTGCGGTCACGCGGGCAGAGAAGGGGGGATTCCGGCGATGCGGGCGACGGGCGGACAGAGTCACGCCCGGCCGGCCGGAGGAGAACCTGGAACAGGGGCGGGACGGAACCCGTCAGAACCTGTTGAACAGGGATGATGTGCGTCATGAGCGGTTCGTGCGCCGAAGGCGGCAACGTGCCGAGAACGATGACAGCGGGCGCTCACGCGCTGAGAAGAGAGATTCGGTACCGACGCCTCGATGGCCCGACGGGCAGAAGAGGAGGCGTACACATGTACCACTCGCAAGGTACCACGCCACCCCCGGTGCGTGGCAAGCCCGGATTTCCCGGGGCCGCCGACCTATGCTGAGCGGCCATGTTCACCCCTCAGGGCCCCACCCTCCGCGAACTGGCCGTTCAGGCGCTGTCGTCGGTCGAGCGCGGCTACGACCTGCTCGCGCCGAAGTTCGATCACACGCCGTTCCGGACCCCGGACGCCATCCTCGACCCGGTCGCGCGCGCCCTGCGCGACATGGGCCCCTACCGCACCGGGCTCGACCTGTGCTGCGGCACGGGAGCGGGGCTCGGAGTGCTGCGGGAGGCGGGCGTCGAGCGGGCCGTCGGGGTCGACTTCAGCGCCGGCATGCTGGACGTCGCGCGACGTGGCGAGCCCGCGGCGGTGTACGTGCGGGGAGACGCACTCGCCCTGCCGTTCGGGCCCGCGTTCGACCTCGTGGTCAGCTTCGGGGCGTTCGGGCACTTCCTGCCGCGCCAGCAGGCGGAGTTGTTCGCCCAGGTGCACCAGGTGCTGCGCCCCGGCGGGCAGTTCGTGTTCCCGATGCCCGCCCCCGCGCGGCCCGGCTCGCGCGGTTACTGGGCCATGCTCGGCTTCGACGCGGTGATGCGGGTGCGCAACGCGGTGTGGCACCCGCCGTTCGTCATGTACTACCGGGTGTTCCGGTTCGGCGACGTGCGCAGGGAGTTGGACCGCGCCGGCTTCGACCTGGAGCTGCGGGCGCTGCCCGAACTCGGGGAGCGGGCGGACGGCAGTCCCCGGTGCGGACTCGTCGTCGCCACGCGCCGGGCCCAGGGGTGACGTTCACGCGACGTAGCGTCAAAAACTCGTCACTGCACGTGAATTGTGTGCAAAGAATGCAGGGTATGACCGAGTTTTTTCACAAGAGGCTTTGAAATGGTCACGGGAAGGTCACTAGTGTCAGGGCTTCGACCTTCCACTTGGGCGATCACGCACATCAGGTGCGTGACGGTGGAGGGGCACCGTCCATGGGTTCGTGCCGGGACGGCTGGAAGAAGGAGCTCGCCTTCGTGGCGTCCCACCGTCGACCCAAGCAGCCGAGCCGCACCCGCGTGACCGTGCTCACCGCGACCGCCGCCGCTGCCGTGGCCCTCACGTCGCAGGCGGCCAACGCCGCCCCCAAGCCCGACAAGAGCGAGGTCAAGGCCAAGGTCGACAAGCTCTACGAAGAGGCGGAGCGGGCCACCAACCAGTACGACGGGGCCAAGGAGAACCAGGAGAAGCTGCAGAAGCAGATCGACCGGCTCCAGGACAAGGTCGCTCGCGAGCAGAGCGAACTGAACGAGCTGCGCACCGGTCTCGGCGCGATGGCCAGCGAGCAGTACCGCTCCGGCGGCATCGACGCCTCCGTGCAGCTCTTCCTCTCCGCCGACCCGGACGACTACCTCGACAAGGCGTCCACCCTCGACTCGCTCTCCGAACAGCAGCTGGAGTCGCTGAAGAAGGTCCAGGCGAAGCAGCGCACCCTCGCCCAGGAGCGCGCCGAGGCCGCCGAGAAGCTCAAGGACCTCGCCGACACCCGCACCGAACTGGGCAAGAAGAAGCGGGAGATCCAGGGCAAGCTGAGCGAGGCGCAGAAGCTGCTCAACTCCCTGACCGCCGCCGAGCGCCGGCAGATGGCCGACGCCGAGACGCGCGCCAGCCGCTCCTCCGCCAGCCGCGTGGACCTCGGCAACGAGGCGGCCGCCTCCAAGTTCGGCGCCGCCGCCCTGAGCGCGGCGGCCAGCCAGATCGGCAAGCCGTACGTCCGCGGCGGCACCGGCCCGAACTCCTACGACTGCTCGGGCCTGACCCAGTGGGCCTACGCGCAGGCCGGTGTCCAGATCTCCCGCGTCACGTACACCCAGGTCAACGAGGGAGCCCACATCGGCATGAGCGCCCTCAAGCCCGGCGACCTCGTCTTCTTCAACAACACCGAGCACGTCGGCCTCTACGCGGGCAACGGCCAGGTGATCCACGCCCCGTACCCGGGTGCCGTCGTCCGCTACGAGTCGATGAGCACCATCGGCAGCTTCCAGTTCGGCGTCCGCGTCGCCGGCTGACCGGGCGTCGACGGACGACGGGAGACACGGTGCGCAGGATCGGTGTCATCGGCGTGGGCGAGCTGGGACGGGCCCTCGTGGAGGGGCTCTGCGGCGGGAGCGACACGCCGCCGGAGGTGTTCCTCTCGCCGAGGAGCGCCCGTACCGCCGCCGGCCTCGCCGAGCGGTACGCGTCCGTCCGCGTCTGCGCCGACAACCAGGAGGTGGTGGACCGCGCCGACCTCGTGATCGTCGCCGTGCGCCGCGCCGACCAGGACGCGGCCCTCGCCGGGCTGCGCGTGTCCGACGACAAGATCGTGGTCAACGCCATGGCGGGCGTCCGCACCGACGCCCTGCGTCAACTCCTCGGCACCGGCGCCCCGGTGATCAGGGTGATCCCGCTGCCCACCGTCCGCGAACGCCGTTCCGTGACCGTGACCCATCCCTCGCACCCCGAGGTGGACGCCCTCTTCGAGCGGCTGGGCGGTGCGCTCCCCGTCGCGGACGAGGCCGCCTTCGACGTCTTCTCGACGCTGACGGGGACGCTGACCACCCACCTCGCCTACCTCGCCACGCTCACCACCTGGGCGGCGGAGCACGACGTCCCCGCCGCCGACGCCGAGCGTTACGTGCGGGGACTGTTCCAGGGCCTCGGCCGCGCGCTGGGCGACGACCGCCGTGGTCTGCGCCGGCTCGCCGCCGATCACGAGACCCCGAAGGGCAACAACGAACGCATCCGCACGACCTGGTTCGACGACGACAACGCCGACGCCCTGAAGAAGGCCCTCGACGGGCTCCTCGCCGATCTGGGCTAGCCCGCGTCACCGCCCCCGGGACGGAGCCGCGGCCTGCGCGGTTCTGCGCGGCGGGCGCGATGCCGGTGCCGTGTCCTGCGGGAACGTCAGCTGCTGCCCCATCCACTGCAGCGCGGGCCCGATCTCGCGCACCCAGGTCGTGAAGTGGTGGCTGCCACGCGGCAGGATGATCCGGGCCGACGTCATCGGCGCGCGGACCGCCTTGAGGAACTGCAGAGTGGGTCCGTAGTCCCGCTCGCCCTGCCTGCTGCTGGCCACCAGGACCGACACCCGCGGCACCGGCAGATGGTGCAGCCGCCAGGTCAGGTCGTGCCCTTGCCTGCGGCGCGCGGCGAGCGGTCCCGATCCGAACAGACTGCCCGTCGTCAGGTCGTCGCTGATCCGGTAGTCGGCCGACAGTGCGGCGGCCGACGTGTAGACCTTGGGGTTCCGCATCGCGAGTTGCAGGGCGCAGCTGCCGCCCGACGAGTAGCCGAGCGCACCCCAGGCGCTCGGGTCGTGCCCCACCCGGTACGCCGCCTCGACCGCCTCGGGCAGATCCTTGGTGAAAAACGTCTCCGCCTGCGGGCCGCCCGGCACATCCACGCACTCGGTGTCCCGGGGCGGCGCGATCGTCGGCCGCACCATCACGATCACCGTCGGCTGGAGACGGTTGGCCCGCTCCAACCGGCCCGCGGTCTGCGGCACATGGAGGAACGAGGCGAGATTCATGATGCCGCCCGGATAGCCGCTGATCGCCACGATCACCGGGAAGCGCTGCCGGTGGAACTGGTGCTGGAAGTACTGCGGCGGCAGATACACGAACGCCGGGTCGATGGCGCGGGTGCGCCGCCCGACGATGCGCACCGACTCCACCCGGCCCACCTTCGCGGGCGGCCCCACCGGCAGCCCCTTGACACGGTCCAGGCCCTGCGGACCGGCGGGCTGCACCAGCGCGGTGCGGCCGGCGTAGACGCCGCTTCCGGTGCCGAGTCCGGCGATGTGCGCGGGCGCGGTCGACACACGGCCGAGCAACTCGTCCCAGGTGCCGTAGAACTCGAACTCGCCGTTCACCGCCACCGCGCACGCCACGAGCACGGCGACCTGCGTCGTCACGATCGCCCCCAGCCGGCCGAGGACCGGCAGCGGTCCCCGGCCCGCGAGCCGTGGCCACACCCACACCGTCAGACCCACGCAGCCCATCGCCATCAGCACCGTCGCGTACAGCAACGCCCGACTCGTCAGGCCCATCCGCACCTCTCCTCCCGTCCGGGGCGGCGCACCGCCGAACCCGCAGCTTCCTCCGGTGAAGAGACCCCGCGAGGCAGGCCGGTTGGCCACGGCGCGCCTTCTTACCCTCCTCCTCACCGGCTCTTACTCCACCGCTGCCCGGCGTCCCTACGCTCGGCGCCTGTGAAACCTCGCCCTGCCGCCGTGGCCGGTCACACGTGCCTCCTCATCGGGCTCCTCGACATCGCGACGGCCGTCTTCCCGCACGTCCGCGTCACCCGCATCGAGCGCATCGCGCCGTACGTCCCCGGGCTCGCCGACGACATCGCCCGCGCCGCCGCACTCGCCTCGGGCCTCCTCCTCGTGCTGCTCGCGCGCGGACTGCGCCGCCGCAAACGGCGGGCCTGGGAGGCCGCCGTCGTGCTGCTCGCGGGGAGCGCCGTCGTCCAGGGGCTGCGCCATCACGCGTTCGTCGCCGCGGCCGTCTCCGCGCTGCTGTGCGCCGGACTCCTCGTGTTCCGGGGCGAGTTCCACGCCCGCAGCGATCCGCGCGGCCGGATCCGCGCCCTGAGCAATCTGCTCGTGCTCGGCACGCTCAGCTTCGGCATCGGCCTGCTGATCGTCGGGGTGCGCGCGGGCGACGAGGCCGGAGGCCGGATCTCGTTCGGCGACCGTGTACAGCAGGTGGCGTACGGGCTCGTGGGCGCGGGGGGACCACTGACGTACGCGTCCGATCGCGTCGGCGACGCCGTGCACCTGTCGCTGCTCGCACTCGGTCTGGTCACCGGCGCGACCACGACGTACCTCGTGCTGCGTCCCGTGCGGCTCGTGCCCGCGGACGGCTCGGCCCGGCTGCGCGCCCTCCTCGACCGTGAGGGGCGGCGCGACTCGCTCGGCTACTTCGCGCTGCGCGGGGACAAGTCCGTTCTGTTCTCGCCGACGGGCAAGGCCGCCATCGGCTACCGGGTCGTCTCCGGCGTCGCCCTCGCCGGCGGCGACCCGATCGGCGACCCCGAGGCGTGGCCCGGCGCCATCAAGGAGTTCCTCGGCCTCTGCGAGCGGCACGCCTGGACCCCCGCGGTCATGGGCTGCAGCGAGCTCGGCGGCCAGGTGTGGATCCGCGAAGGGGGCCTCAGAGCCCTGGAACTGGGCGACGAGGCCATCGTCGACTGCGCCGCCTTCAGCCTCTCCGGACGCGCCATGCGCAACGTACGCCAGATGGTGCACCGCATCGAACGCGCCGGATACTCCTGCCGCACCCGCCGCGTGCGCGACCTCGACGACGCCGAGAAGCAGCAGTTGCGGGAGGCCGCCGCGGCCTGGCGGGGGAGCGCCACCGAACGCGGGTTCTCCATGGCGCTCGGCCGCTTCGGCGACCCCACCGACGGGGACTGCGTCGTCGTCACCGCGCACCAGACGGACCCGGCCGGACACGAACAGGTGCGCGCCCTGCTGCACTTCGTTCCGTGGGGCGACGACGGACTCTCCCTCGACCTGATGCGCCGCGACCGCACCGCCGAACCGGGCCTGAACGAACTCCTCATCGTCGCCGCCCTGCGCGACGCGCCCGCCCTCGGCATCAGCCGTGTCTCCCTCAACTTCGCGGTCTTCCGCGCCGCGCTGGCCCGCGGTGAACGACTGGGCGCGGGACCGGTGCTCAGGGTGTGGCGGTCCCTGCTCGTCTTCGTCTCGCGCTGGTTCCAGATCGAGTCGCTGTACCGGTTCAACGCCAAGTTCCAGCCCGAGTGGCAGCCCCGCTTCGTCGTCTACCCCACCGCCCGTGACCTGCCGCGCATCGGCTGGGCCTGCCTCCAGGCCGAGGCGTTCGTGGTGCTTCCCCGGCCCGCGGAGCGGCTGCGCCAGTGGACGCGGGGACGCCGTCCGTTCACCCGGCCGCCGGGAGCGGGAACCGCACACCGCTCAGCCGCTCTGACACCTCCCACAGGCGGCGGCCGGTGACGGGCTCCACCCTGCCCGCCGCCCCGGGGCTCACCCGCCCGCCCGGTCCCGCGAGCGCCGCCGGGACCGCCGGCGCGACGGCCTCGGCCCCGCGCCCCCACCGGGCATCGGCGCACCGATAGCGGACCGGGGCCCGCGCGCCTAGCGTGGAACCGAAGCCGCCGGGCGCGTCGCCGCCCGGCACTCCCACGGAAGGGTGTCGCGTCATGTCCGTACGTCCCGAGGGCACGCCCATCTGGGCCGACGCCATGTATCCGGACCTGGAGGCGGCGAAGTCCTTCTACGCCGAGCTGTTCGGCTGGACCTACGACCCGGGAGCCGAGGAGTTCGGCAACTACACGCAGGCGAAGAACGCCGACGGCAAGCACGTCGCCGCCCTCGTGCCGCAGATGCCCGGCGCGGAGGGCGTCCCGCCGTCCTGGAACCTCTACCTCGCCGCCCCGGACGTCGCCGCCAGTGCCGGGAAGGTCACCGGCGCGGGCGGCACCCTGATGATGGAGCCGATGCCGGTCTCCGACTTCGGCACCATGGTCACCGTCCAGGACCCGGCCGGCGTCGTGTTCAGCCTCTGGCAGCCCGGCTCCCACGAGGGCTTCGAGGCGGTCAACGAACCCGGTGCGTTCTGCTGGGCCGAGGTCAACACCCGCGACGCCGCCAAGACCGACGCGTTCTTCACCTCCGTCTTCCCCTACGACGCCAAGAAGGTCGCCGACGAGCACGTCGACTTCCACGTCTGGATGCTCGACGACGCGCCCGTCCTCGGCCGGATGCAGATGGGGGACGGCTTCCCGGAGCACGTGCCGTCGTACGTCAACGTCTACTTCGTCGTCGAGGACTGCGACGACGCCGTGGCCACCGTGCAGCGCCTCGGCGGCAAGCTGCACTTCGGACCGATGGACAGCCCGTTCGGCCGGATGGCCTCGGTCGCCGACCCGCAGGGCTGCGCGTTCTCCGTCATCGACGTCACGAAGACCCAGGGCGAGATGCCGCCCATGGAGTGACGGTCAGCCGGACTCCGGCAGCGGGAACCCCAGCTCGGCCGCGGCCAGCCGGGGCGTCGGCTGCGCCCAGCGCTCCACCGCCGCAGGCGTCTGTGTGGACGACAGGGAGCGCAGTTCGGCGCGGTCGAGATACAGGGTGCCGTTGAGGTGATCCGTCTCGTGCTGCACGATGCGCGCCGGCCAGCCGCCGACCTCCTCGTCGACGGCACGCCCGTGCTCGTCCAGGGCGCGCAGCCGCACCCGCTCGTGCCGGGCGACCACCGCCTGGTAGCCCGGCACGCTCAGACACCCCTCGTAGAAGGCCACCCGCCGCCCGCCCGCATCCTCGTACGACGGATTGACCAGGACCCGGAACGGCTGCGGCACCCGGCCCCGGGCCGCCCGCACCTCCTCGGGCACCGTCGCCGCGTCCTCCACTACCGCGAGCCGCAGCGCCACCCCGATCTGCGGCGCGGCGAGCCCGACGCCCGGCGCCGCGTGCATGGTGCGGCGCATCACCTCGACGAGCCGGGCGAGCAGGGCGTCGGAGAGCTGTCCGTCGACGGGCTCGGCCGCGCGGCGCAGCACCGGGTCACCGGCGGTGACGATCGGCAGGGTGCCCGCGTCCGCGGCGGCGAGCAGGGCTTCGACCTGGTCATGGAGTGGCATCGTCGGCATCGCGCCAGCATGCCAAGCGCGATCACCGCTCGGCAACGCCGGACCGTGAGGTCGGCATGACGGCACGATGAACACATTGCAGGTTCGTGAACACGCTGCGCGTTCGGGAATGAACCGCCCTGAGCTGTGGGTTTGATCGTGAGGTGTGCTCAGGCGCACCGGAACGACGACGGAACACGACCCACCACGCGCGAAGGGGACCGGTATGACGCAGACGTACGAGGAGCACGGGGGCGCCGGCTCCGACGCCGGGACGCACCCGCTGGACAATCCCGCGTACGCCGCGCTGACCGGCCCGCACGCGCGCTTCGCCGAGCGGCGCGGGCGGATCCTGCGCTACCCGGCCGACGTCACGCCGTGGGTGGCCCTGCCCGACGGCCTCACGGACGCGGACTGGGCGGACCTCGCCGCGTTCGCCGGAGCCGACGGCACCGTGCCGGTCCTCGGGGTGCGCGAGGAACTGCCCGAGGGCTGGGAGGCCGTCTTCGACATCCCCGGCGTGCAGTTCGTCGACGACACGGTGGACGCGGCGCACGACCCGGAGGCGGTACGGCTGACCGAGGCCGACGTGCCGGAGATGCTGGACCTGGTGGCCCGCACCGAGCCGGGGCCGTTCGAGGTGCGCACCATCGAGCTCGGTACGTACCTGGGGATACGCCGCGACGGCGTGCTGGCCGCCATGGCGGGGGAGCGGCTGCACCCGCCGGGCTTCACCGAGATCAGCGCGGTCTGCACCGACCCCGCGTACCGCGGACACGGACTCGCCGGGCGTCTCGTGCGGGCCGTCGCCGCCGGGATCCGGGAGCGCGGCGAGACGCCGTTCCTGCACACCGGCGCGAGCAACACCAACGCGATCCGGCTCTACGAGGCGCTCGGCTTCCGGCTGCGGCGCACCACGCGGTTCCGCACCGCGCGGGTGCCCGCGGCCGTTCAGTCCTCCCGCGCGGCCTCGTTGTAGCGCACCAGGTAGTCGGCGAACCGTGCGAGATCGTCCGCCGGCCAGTCCGTCAGGCGGTCCCCGAAGAGCTGCCGGCGGCTGACCGTCACCTGCCGGAGGATCTCCGCGCCGGCCTCCGTCGGGTGCAGGACCTGGACCCGGTGGTCGTCCGGGTCCACGCGCCGCACCACGAGGCCGGACCGCTCCAGCGCGGAGACCTGGCGGCTGACCGTCGACTTGTCCAGCGCGTAGTGCGCCGCGAGGTCCGTCGCGCGGCAGCCGCCCTGCTCGTCGAGATGGCTGAGCAGGGTGTACGACACCAGGGACAGCTCGGGGTGGATGCGTGCCGCCGTCGCCCTGGCGCGACGCGCGAAGGACGTCAGCTCCCGCTGAATGACCTCCACGGCCGAGTCCCGCTCCCCGTCTCGTCGTTCGGGCTGTACCACGGGGCATCCTTTCGCCGGGTTCGTTGCAGTCTACAACTGGATGCGCGGGGGCGGCTGCGGGCCCCTGGACGGGTCGGGGCACGGGCCGCACCACCGCTGATGAGGTGGCGCACGAAGTGCGCATCTCGGGGGCGCGGGGAACTGCGCGAGAAGCGGCCACCGGCCCGCGGACGAACGACCGACCCGGAAGCGCGGCCCCACCGTTGTCACCCGTCACAACCCCACCGCCCCCGCTTTGATCCACGCTCCAGTTCAAACCACCGCCCCCCGTCGCCATCATGGCTGCCGAAGTCGCCGCCCCACCGCGAGGAGACGCCCGACCATGCAGCCCAGACGCCTGACCGCCGCCGCACTGGCCACCCTGGCCCTCACCGGCACCGCCACCCTGGCCCACCCGGCCCTGGCCGAGCCGAACACGCCGACCGTAGCCACGGCGCGCACGGCAGCGGCGGCGGTCCCGTTCACCCAGGCCGCCGCCCACCTCGCCACCGACGGCTCGTACACGCTCTCCTGGTCGTCACCGGCAACGAACGTGCAGGTCACCGCCCACACCAAGCCCGACGCGAGCGACCCCGGCACCCCCCTCGGCAGCGCCGCGGGCACCGGCACCCTGACGGTCCCCGCAGGCGCGCTGGCGGCCGACCGGCGCTGGTACTTCAAGCTGACCCCCGACACCGGCGGCGCCTTCGTCGTCGCCGAACGCTCCCTCGGCGTCGCCTCCGCGAAGAACTTCCGCGACGCCGGCGGCTACCGCACGAGCGACGGCCGCTGGGTCAAGTACGGGATCGTCTACCGCAGCAACAAGCTCAGCAATCTCACCGCCGCCGAGCAGCAGCGCGTCGTCGACCAGGGCATCACCCGCGACATCGACCTGCGCAACTACTTCGAGCGCAAGGACGAGCCGGACAAGGTCCCGGCGGGCGTCACCTATCAGGTCGCGGACGTGGTGTCCCTGGCGCACGGGGTGAGTTTCCACGACCCGGCACTGATGACCCTCGCCCAGGCGATCGCGGCCGGACTGTTCTCCGGCTCCTCCGACCTCGGGCAGTCCATCGGCTACCCGTTCATGGTCAACTTCGTCGGCGCCGACCACGCGTTCAAGGACCTGCTCACGGCCGTGAACGGCAACACGGGCGCCACCGTCTACCACTGCTCGGCGGGCAAGGACCGCACCGGCTGGGGCACCGCCGTGCTGCTCACCCTGCTCGGCGTCCCGCGCGCCACCGTCGAGGCCGACTTCCTCGCCAGCAACGACTACACGGGCAACCCCGACGCGGTCGAACTCTCCTGGCTGCGCGCCGCGTTCGGCGAGGTCGACCACATCTACGGCAGCTTCGACGCGTACCTCCACAAGGGCCTCGGTCTCGACGACGCGACCATCCAGAGCCTGCGAAACCGGCTGCTCACCCCCTGAGCGCCTGCCCGTGGCGTGGCGTACCTCTCTTCTGCAACTTGTTGCATAAACGTGCCGGCGTCGTCTACAACAGTCACGACGTTCGCCGCGCACGGAGGGCCCCATGAGCCGTTACCCCCACCTTCTCGCCCCGCTCGACCTGGGCTTCACCACCCTGCCCAACCGCGTCCTGATGGGCTCGATGCACGTAGGCCTGGAGGAGGCGGAGAACGGCTTCGCGCGGATGGCCGAGTTCTACGCGACCCGCGCCCGGGGCGGTGTCGGCCTGATGGTGACGGGCGGCATCGCCCCGAACGAGGCGGGCCGCCCCTGGTCCGGCGGCGCCAAGCTGACCACCGAGGCGGAGGCCGCCCAGCACCGCGAGGTCACCGACGCGGTGCACGCCGCCGGCGGCAGGATCGCGATGCAGATCCTGCACTTCGGCCGGTACGCCTACCACGAGGACCTGGTCGCGCCGAGCCCGATCCAGGCCCCCATCAGCCCGTTCGTCCCGAACGAGCTGAGCGACGCCGAGGTCGAGCAGACCATCGAGGACTTCGCGCGCACCGCCGAACTCGCCCGGTCGGCCGGGTACGACGGCGTCGAGATCATGGGCTCCGAGGGCTACCTCATCAACGAGTTCATCGTCGCCCACACCAATCAGCGCACCGACCGCTGGGGCGGCAGCTACGAGAACCGCATCCGCTTCCCCGTCGAGATCGTGAAGCGGGTCCGCGAGCGCGTCGGCGACGACTTCATCCTCGTCTACCGGCTCTCCATGCTGGACCTCGTCCCCGGCGGCTCGACCCACGACGAGGTCGTGCAGCTCGCCAAGGAGATCGAGGCGGCCGGTGCCACCATCATCAACACCGGCATCGGCTGGCACGAGGCCCGCATCCCGACCATCGCGACGTCCGTCCCGCGCGGCGCGTACACCTGGGTCACCAAGAAGCTCATGGGCGCGGTGTCCGTCCCTCTCGTCACCACGAACCGCATCAACACGCCGGAACTGGCCGAAGAGCTGCTCGCGGACGGCGCCGCCGACATGGTCTCGCTGGCCCGCCCGATGCTCGCCGACCCGGACTTCGTGAACAAGGCCGCCGCCGACCGGTCCGACACCATCAACACCTGCATCGGCTGCAACCAGGCCTGCCTGGACCACACCTTCAGCGGCAAGATCACCTCCTGCCTCGTCAACCCGCGCGCCTGCCACGAGACCGAGCTCGTCCTCCTCCCCACCCGGACCAAGAAGCGCGTCGCCGTCGTCGGAGCCGGTCCGGCCGGCCTCGCCTGCGCGGTCTCGGCCGCCGAGCGCGGACACGACGTGACCCTCTTCGACGCCGCGGCCGAGATCGGCGGCCAGCTCAACGTCGCCCGCAAGGTCCCCGGCAAGGAGGAGTTCGACGAGACGCTGCGCTACTTCCGCACGCAGCTCGACCTGCACGGCGTCGACGTACGGCTCGGCAACCGGGTCGGCGCCGACGACCTCGACGGGTACGACGACGTGGTCGTCGCCACCGGCGTCAGCCCCCGCACCCCCGTCATCGAGGGCGTCGACCACCCGAGCGTGGTCGGCTACCTCGACGTACTGCGCCGGGAAGCCCCCGTCGGCGACCGCGTCGCCGTCATCGGCGCGGGCGGCATCGGCTTCGACGTCGCCGAGTACCTCACCGACGGCGGCGAACAGGCGAGCCAGGACCCGGCCACGTACTTCCGCCTGTGGGGCGTCGACATGGACTACGCCGACCGCGGCGGCCTCACCAGGCCCGAGCGCCCCGCCCCGCCGCGCCAGGTCCACCTCATCCAGCGCAAGACCTCCAAGGTCGGCGCGGGCCTCGGCAAGACCACCGGCTGGATCCACCGCACCGAGCTGCGCCACCGCGGCGTCACGATGATCGCGGGCGCCAGCTACGACCTGATCGACGACGCCGGACTGCACATCACCGTCGACGGCGAGCAGTCCCTGATCCCCGTCGACACGGTCGTGCTGTGCGCGGGCCAGGAGCCGATGCGGTCCCTGTACGACGACCTGGTGGCCGCGGGACGCACCCCGCACCTCATCGGCGGCGCCGACGTCGCCGCCGAACTGGACGCCAAGCGCGCCATCAAGCAGGGCACCGAGGTCGCGGCCGCCCTCTGAACCAGCGGAGTTCCACCCCCTGAACCGGGTGGTCACGTGGCCGGGCCCGCCGGCCGCGTGACCACCCCTCTGCCCGAGAGACCCCTCTAGGCTTACGCCATGTCACTGCCGCACGCGATCCTCACGGCCCTCCTGGAGAAGCCGTCGTCCGGCCTCGAACTGACCCGCAGGTTCGACCGGTCCATCGGCTACTTCTGGTCGGCGACGCATCAGCAGATCTACCGTGAGCTGGGCAGGCTGGAGCGCGACGGACTGATCCGCGCCCTGCCCGCCCAGGCGCCGGCACGCGGCCAGAAGAAGGAGTACGAGGTCCTGCCGGACGGCCGGGCCGAGCTGGCACGCTGGACGGCCGCCCCGCAGGACCCCAAGCCGCTGCGCGACCCGCTTTTCCTGCGGCTGCGCTCCGCGGCGGTCGTCGGAACGGCCGGCGTCGATGCCGAACTCCACCGCCATCTCGACCTGCACCGGCGGCAGTTGGCCACCTACGAGGAGATCGACCGGCGGGACTTCCCGCCGGAGAAGAACTCCGAGGCGGACCGGCTGCAACACGCGGTGCTGCGGGCCGGGATCGACCTGGAGACGTTCTGGGTGCGCTGGCTGGAGCGCACGCTGGACGAACTCGGCGGCTGAGCGGGAGCGGAAGGCCCGCGGAGCACGACAGGGCCGTCGCCCGGACACCGGACGGCGGCCCTCCTGCCATCGGCTCAGGCGCGGCGGCGCCGCAGGTACCAGATGCCGCCTGCCACGGCGGCGGCCACCATGGTGCCGCCGGCGGCGTACGTCAGCGTGCCGTAGTCCTCGGACCCCCCGCCCAGGCCGCCCCGGACCCCGCCCCGAGGGCTGGACGTCGCCGAGATGGTCGGGCTCGCGGAGACGGTCACCGACTGGGTGCCCGCCGTCGAGTGGTCCGCGCACACGACCACGACCGTGTACGTACCGGAGGCGACCCCGGTCCACGTGGCGCTCCCCGAAGTGAGCGCGGTCTGCCGGCCCTGGGCGAAGTCGGCCTGACCGGCGGCCAGGAGCGAACCGTTGCCGCCGTTCGGGCAGGCCGTCGTGGTGGCCGTCACCGTGGAGCCCTCGGCGGTGACCGTGACCCCCGAGGCGTGCGCCGCGGGAGCGGCCAGCGCCAGCGGCAGCGCGGCCGCGGCCGCGACGGTGAGCCCGGAGCGAGCGATGGTCGACGTGATGCGCATTCTCTCTGCCCTCCGGCGGCACGGGAGGCGGTACGTCCCGTGCCCCGCCCGAGTCGGCAAAGCCCGTGCTGCCTGACGCTCAGCCAAAGTCCCTGCCGGCGCCGCCGCATGCGGGCCGGGGCCGGGCAGGTGACACGTTCCGTCGTCCGGCCCAGCCGCGCCTACTGACGGCCGGTCACCGTCCGCTCCGGCGAGAACGCGCCCCAGGTCCCGTCCGGCAACTGCGCCCGGAGCTTCACCCGGTGCCGCGCGCCGGCGGCCTCCTCGCCGTTCCCGATGTAGAAGCTGTACTTCGCCGCGCCCTTGGGAGCGCTGTCCCCCCACACGACGGTGGTGGCCTGCTTCCCGTCCAGGTACACCTGGTACGCCGGAACGTCACCGCCGGTGCGCGGCGCCGTCCAGGTCAGGTCGATGTACGCGGCGCCGTCGGAGCGCCGCACGGCCGCCCGGAAGTCGGCGGGAGCGGTGTCGGCCCCCTCGTCCTCGCCCCGCGCGGTCGTCAGCCGCAGTGTCTCGCTCGCGGGGGAGGCGTTGTCGGCGGCGTCCCGCGCCCGTACCGAGAAGCTGTACGCGGTGCCCGGCCGCATCCCAGTCAGCAGGGCCTCGGTCTCCGTCCCCGGCACGCTGTGGATCTTCGTCGTGCCCTGGTAGACGTCGTACGAGACGACGCCCTTGTCGTCGTCCGCCTTCCGCCACGACAGCGACACCGAGCGCGCCCCGTCCGCCTTTCCGCGCAGGCCGGTCGGTCTGGACGGCGCGGAACGGTCCGCGGCGACGGCGGCCGGGGTCGTCACGGTGACCCGCCGGCTCGCCGGGCCCGGGTCCCCGTCCTTGTCGCGGGCCCGCACGGTGAACACGTACTGGGTCCGCGGCCGCAGCCCGGTGACGTCCGTCATCTGCTGAGTGGCGGACAGTTGCTTCACCCGCACCTTGCCCCGGTAGACCTCGTAGCCCTCGACTCCGGCGGTGCTCGCCGGCCGGTTCCACATGACGTGCACGGTGGTGGCGCTGCCCGCCTGCGCGGTGACCCCGAGCGGCTCCGACAGGGCCGGGCCGCCCGTGTCGTCGCCGGACGACAGCAGCCCGCAGCCGGACAGTGCGGAGAGAACCGTTAACAGGGCGGTGGCGCGGGCCGCTTGGGGGAGCAGCGGGCGTGGGGGGACGCGTCGCACGGGATGCCTTCCGCTCGGCGGGACCGAATTGGTACAGACCTGTATGACATGGGTGACGGGTCCTCATCAAGAGGGGTGCGCGCCCGTCCGGCCCCCGTGCGGTGGACGCGGCCGCGCGGTCATCCCACATTGGACGGGTATGTCCCCCGGTCGTCCCGGCCGGTCCCGACGTCGCCGTTCCCGCCCGTCCCGTCCTCGACCGAAGGCTTGTGTGTGCACCCTCGATCCCTGGCCCTCGCCGCCGT
The DNA here is from genome assembly GCF_040297005.1 of Streptomyces sp. NPDC001904. NCBI lineage: Bacteria > Bacillati > Actinomycetota > Actinomycetes > Kitasatosporales > Streptomycetaceae > Streptomyces > Streptomyces sp. NPDC001904. The sequence continues at coordinate 201,481 of NZ_JBEOYI010000010.1, forward strand.
GTGCGGCGCCGCCCTCCTCGCCCCCGCCGCACTGCCCCCGGCGTCCGCCCAGCCGAACACCCCTCAGGAACCGGACGCGGCGCCGCAGTCCGTCGCGGGGGAGGGCGGAGCGAGTGCCACCGCCCTGATGGCCGCGGTGCGCGGCTGCCGGCAGATCTCGCACGGCCGCTACCGCAGCGACGACGGAGCCCGCGCGAACATCCCGGTGTGCGGCCGGCGCGGTGCCGTCTACTGGAAGGCCGACCTCGACGTCGACTGCGACGGCCGTCCCGGCCGCCGCTGCAACCGCCGCACCGATCCGCTGTTCCTCAACACGACGGCGTACCAGCAGTCCGACGGACGGCAGTTGAGCGCGGAACGGCTTCCCTACGTGGTCGTACCGGGCGCCAGCCGGATCTGGAACCCCGCACGCTCCGGCATCCGGGGCGGCACGGTCGCCGCCCTCGTCCACCGCGGCAAGGTGCTGTACGCGGTCGTCGGCGACACCGGTCCGACCGACCTCATCGGCGAGGCCTCCTACGCGGCCGCCCGCGCCCTGGGCATCGATCCCGACCCGGTGCGCGGCGGCACCGCCGACGAGGTCACCTACATCCTCTTCCCCGGCACGACCGCCCGCCCCATCGAGAGCCGTCGCGCGGCGGCGACGGCGGGGCGGGTGGCGGCCGACAAGTTCGTGACGGGCGGCTGAGGAACACCCGGCCGCCCCTCCCTCCTTCTCACTCCTTGCGGTACGTGTACGCCTCGGAGGCCGCGGCCACCACCGCGTCGAGATCGGCACCGGCCGACGCGGAGACGACGGCGGCGACCGCGCCCTCCACGAAGGGGGCGTCCACGAGCCGCGTCCCGTCGGGGAGTTCGTCCCCCTCGGCGAGCAGGGACTTCACGGTGAGCACCGCGCTGCCGAGGTCCACCAGGACGGCGACGCCCGCGCCCCGGTCGACCGACGCCGCGGCCGCCGAGATCAGCTCGGAGCTGGTGCCGAGCCCGCCGTCCTCGGTGCCGCCCGCAGCGGCCACCGGTGCGAGGGAGCCGCCCCCGGCGAGTCCGGCCGCGAGCCGGGCCACCGACTCGGCGACCTCCCGGCTGTGCGAGACGAGCACGATGCCGACGGCCTTGTCCGGGGCGCTCATGCGACGCCCCCTCGGGCCGTCTCCGCGAGCGCGCCGATCAGCAGCGCCGACGACGTGGCACCGGGATCCTGGTGCCCGATGCTGCGCGGGCCCAGATAGCTGGCCCGTCCCTTGCGCGCCTGCAAGGGCGTCGTCGCCTCCGCGCCGTGCTCGGCCGCAGCCCGGGCCGCCGCGAAGTCTCCGCCGTCCAGCGCGTCCACGGCCGGCACCAGCGCGTCGAGCATGGTCTTGTCGCCCGGCGCGGCTCCGCCGAGCGCCGCGACCGCGTCGACACCGGCCCGCAGCGCCGCGGCGAAATCGGCCTCGCTCACCTCGGCGGCGTCGCCGAGCGCCTTGCCGGTGCGGCGCAGCAGCGTCCCGTACAGCGGGCCGGACGCGCCGCCCACCTTGGAGATCAACTGCCGTCCCGCGAGGGTGAGTACGCCGCCCGGTGTGTCCGGCGAATCCTGCTCGAGGACCTGCGAGACCGCGTGGAAGCCGCGCTGCAGATTGCTGCCGTGGTCGGCGTCACCGATCGCCGAGTCGAGGTCGGTGAGCCGGGCCGCCTCGTGGTCCACGGCCACTGCGGTCGCGGCCATCCAGCGCCGGAAGAAGTCGGCGTCGAGCACTTGATCTCCTTGTCTGGTGGATACGTCGTCCGGTGGATACGTTCACGATCTCGGGCCGTGCTGTCACCTGCCCCAGCGGAGCCCCGCCGTGCTGACCGGCGCGTCCCACAGCCGCAGCAGTTCCTCGTCCATCTCGCAGAGCGTGACGGAGGCGCCGGCCATGTCGAGGGAGGTGACGTAGTTGCCGACGAGGGTGCGGGCGACCGGCACACCGCGCTCGCCGAGCACCCGCTGCACCTCGGCGTTGAACCCGTACAGCTCGAGGAGCGGGGTGGCGCCCATGCCGTTGACGAGCAGCAGGACCGGGCTGCTCGGGTTCAGGTCCTCCAGCACGGCGTTCACGGCGAAGTCGGCGATCTCCCTCGACGTCATCATGGGCCGCCGCTCGCGTCCCGGCTCGCCGTGGATGCCGATCCCCAGCTCCAGCTCGCCGGAGGGCAGGTCGAAGGTGGGCGCGCCCTTGGCCGGGGTGCTGCACGCGCCGAGCGCTACCCCGAAACTCCGCGACCGCTCATTGACCAGCCGCGCCACCGCCTCGACCCGCTCCAGCGGCTGCCCCTCCTCGGCGGCCGCGCCCGCGATCTTCTCGACGAACAGGGTGGCCCCGGTGCCGCGCCGTCCGGCGGTGTACAGGCTGTCGGTCACGGCGACATCGTCGTTCACCAGGACCTTGGCGATCTGGATGCCCTCGTCCTCGGCGAGTTCGGCGGCCATGTCGAAGTTGAGCACGTCGCCGGTGTAGTTCTTCACGATGAACAGCACACCCGCGCCGCTGTCCACGGCGGCCGCCGCCCGCACCATCTGATCCGGCACCGGCGAGGTGAACACCTCACCCGGACAGGCGGCCGACAGCATCCCTGGCCCGACGAACCCGCCGTGCAGCGGCTCGTGCCCCGACCCGCCGCCGGACACCAGTGCCACCTGCCCGGCGACCGGCGCGTCCCGCCGCAGCACCACCCGGTTCTCGACGTCGACGACCAGGTCGGGATGGGCCGATGCCATCCCGCGCAGGGCGTCGTCGACGACGGTCTCGGCCACATTGATCAACATTCTCACTGGTACCTCCGGGTGACGTTGGCAGGCGATGCCCTGACGTGCGTCGCGCCTGGTCTCTGGCGGTCGATGGCGGCGTTGGACGAGGCTGATACCGACCTGATACGGATCTTGCTGACTACTCATCAGGTGGTGCAGGTAGATGTCGGACGATCCAAGGCCAGTATCGGTGGAGTGGCCGTATTGAGCACCCTTGCGGCCTGCCTGGTGGAGCGCTGCGCCAGGACGCTCAGCGGGTAGGTGTCGTCCGCCGCGTACGTGTGAGCCGTGCTCCGGAAGGGGGCGCACCATGCACGGCTGTCTGGGTGCCGCCGCCCCCCTGCACCGTCGCTACGAGCCGACCATTTCCCGGCATCGCCGCGGCTCAGCGAAGCTGACCACGCGCGCTGGTTCCGATGCCCCCGCGATCGCGTGCGCGTTCATGGCGGACATCTGCCTGACGGGCGGAGAAGGGCATCTCCGTGTTCGCATTCCCGCCCGGTCCGGAGGGCAGGGGAGCCAGGAGTTGGTGAGCTCGGTCCTGCCCTCCGGGAGGGGCCCCTTCAGGCCGGGCTGTCGCTGTGGCTGTGCTCAGCGAATGCGCTCGCCGGCGAGCCAGATGCCGTGGATCTTGCGAGTCGTGGTGATGTCGGTGGTCGGGTCGCCGTCGATGAGCAACAGATCGGCGCGCCTGCCCGGCGCGATCTCCCCGCGGTCGGCGAGGGCGAACGTCTGCGCGGTCAGTGTCGTGGCGCTGCGGAGGACTTCGACGGGGGTGAGCCCGGCGCCGACCATGAGCTCGAATTCGTCGTGCATGGATGCGCCGTGCTTCGGTGCGAACGGAACGCCGGGTGCGGAGTTCGCGTCGGTGCCGACCAAGAGTCGGATCCCGGCTTCGTGGAACTTGGTCACCGTGTCGCGGGCGTATCCGTACCGGAGCCCCGCCCCGGCTCGGGCGTCGGCGATGCCCCGCATCATGGTCAGGGTGGGCGAAGACACCATCCCGGCGTCCCGCATACGGGCCACGGTCTCGTCGTCGAGGACGGCGTCCAGCGGCGCGTGCGTGCTGATGTCGACGCCGGCCTCGACCGCGACCCGGAACGCGCCGGTGGTGATCGAGTGCGCCACGACGAGGAGATTGCGCTCGTGCGCCGCGTCGACGATCGCCTTCACCGTCGCCTGGTCCATGCCCCGCGGCGGCGCGGCCTCCGTGACGATCTTGATGTAGTCGGCACCGTCGGCGACCCGGCGCTCGACGAAGGCGTACGCCTCTTTCGGGGTGGTGACGATGCCGTCCGCGGGGAAGCCGGGCATCTTTGCGTGATTCCCGCCGGGGCCGACCGCGGGAGTCGTCGCGCTGAGGATCTGTGCGACGCCTGCCTGGGCGCGCATGTCGGTCACGAACGAGAGCGGCCACGCCGCCATGTCAAGGCCGGTGGTGACACCCCACCGCGCCAGGTCTGCCAGGTCACCCCGACCGAGCGTGTGCATGTGCGAGTCGATCAGGCCGGGAAGCAGCACCTTGCCCACCCCGTCGACCGTCACATCAGGGGTCCCGTCGGTGACGATCCTCTCGCCCTCTACGCAGACGCGCTGCGGTTCCGTCAGGCCGTCGCCCGTGAAGACGCGGACGCCGTCGATCGCAGTTGCATCAGCCACCATCACGGCCGAGGCGACCGCGGCGCTGCACGGCGCCTTGTCCGCGGTGCCGTCGGCGACGTTGGAAGACGCTCTGCGGCAGTTGCAGTCGATCCTTGGCGCCGTCGACGGTGTCGCATCTGTTTGACAGCCCGTCAGCCCGGCCGGGTGAGAGTTTCGGGCAGCTCCCGCTGCACCACCATCACGCCGAGCGGGCTTTCGCGTGCAGCGCGTGCGACTCCTCGGCGTTCACCACAACGACGTCATCGGATCTGGAGCCGTCGCGCTCGTCCAGGGTGGTTGCCACCCGCCAGACCGCAGCTACCGGCGGCGGTTGCGCAGGCGCTGACGCACCGGACCTGTGCGCGTCAGGTGCGGACTGAGTGGGTGCCGGTCATGCGTGCGTAGGCGTTGCGAACCGCAGGGACCAGGACGGCGGCGGCCTCCGGGTCGGCTCGTTCCTTGGCCAGCCGCAGAATGCCGCCGCTGCGCCGATCCGGCGGCACGTCCTCGCCTCGCGCCGTGATCAGTGCGTGGAAGTGGGGGTGGTTCTCGCCGAAGACGAGCAGGTACGTGGTGGGCGCCCCCGTCACCTCCGTCACCGCGGCGACCAGGTCGCGGGCCCGGCGGGCGAACGTCGCGAGTTCGGCCTCGTCGAGCCCGGTGATGCGCTCGGCGTGACGACGCACCCGCAGGACGAACCATCCGGGCACGTCGTAGCCGGGGACCGTCTCGCCCGACCAGAGGTCGTCCCGGAAGACGACGGCGTTCTCGTCGTTCTGCTCCAAGCCGCACATGAAGCAGCCGTCGGTGTCGCTGGGCCTGCTCAAGAACTCTCCTCGCTGAACGGATACGGGACGGGAGCGGGGTTCACACCGCGCCGGTGAGCACCAGCATCGGGTCGGGCTGGGGCGTCTTGAGAGCCCAGGACCGGTCCGTCAGCTCCTCCACGGCCGTGCCGGAGCGGCGGGCCACGAGCAGGGCCTCGGGGTCGAAGGCCGGGCCGACGGCGTCCTCGCTGTACTCGCTGCCTCGCATGTACCCGGTGGCGTCCTCCGGGTCGGCGTAGTTGTCGATCTGCATCTCGACGAAGCTGCCGTCGGGGTCCCGGTAGTACATCGACGTGGTGACGCCGTGGGCGATGCACACCGCCGGGGTGACGCCCTTGTCGCGCAGGAGTTCGTAGCGGGCGAGGAGGTCGTCGAGGTGGTCGAAGGTGTAGGCGACGTGATGGACCGCGGCCGTCGTCGGGGTCTTGCGTTCCAGGGCGACCGGCGGCGTGAGCAGGGCGACGCGGTGGTGCTCGTCGTCGTAGGTGATGAAGCACAAGCTGTCGTTCTGGAACACCACGTGCCCGTCCAGGACGGCGCAGTACCAGTCCCGCATGGCAGTGGGGTTGCTGGTCTGGAACACGACGTGGGCGAACTTCGGTGTGGCGGACATCCGGTCCTCCTCGATCGAATGCGCGGGCGGGTGCTCGCGAGGGATGGGGATCGGCTTGCAGGCGATGGTCATCGGCCGGTGGGAGAGGTGTCGCGGCGGCGGACGGTCGGGCCGAGCGAGTCGTCCGTGGTGTCAGGGCCCGGCGACGAAGCGCTGGCGCAGTTCGCCGATGCCTTCGATGGTGCTGACCAGCTCGTCGCCGGGGGCGAGCCAGCGTTGCGGATCGCGGCCCAGGCCGACGCCGGCGGGTGTCCCGGTGAAGACGACGTCGCCGGGCAGGAGCGGGAGCACCGTCGACAGCCGGGCGATCAGCTGGGGCACGGAGAAGATCAGGTCGCTGGTGCGGCCCTTCTGCATCTCTTCGCCGTTCACGGTGCAGCGCAGTTCCAGGTCGTCCCGGTCCTCGAACGCGTCGGGGGTGACCAGCCACGGGCCGGTCGGGGCGAACCCCGGGAAGGATTTGCCGAGACTGAACTGAGGTGCGGGACCTTCGAGTTGCGTGATCCGCTCGGAGATGTCCTGCCCCACGGTCAGCCCGGCCACATGGTTCCAGGCCGTGTCGGCGGAGACGTGGTGGGCCCGGATGCCGATGACGGCGACCAGTTCGATCTCCCAGTCGGTGTGGCCGCCGGGCGGCAGGACCACTTCGGTGACGGGCCCGGCGATGCTGGTGGCGAACTTGGTGAAGACCGGCGGCATGGTGTCCGGCAACGCGAAGCCGGACTCGGCGGCGTGGTCACGGTAGTTGAGGCCGGCCGCGATGACCTGCCGCGGTGCGGGTGCCGGCGCGCCGAGATCGACGGGGTCGAACGAACTGCCCTGGGGCAGCCGGGCCACTGACGCCCACTTTCGGAACTCATCCCATCGGTCGTAGACGGCCTGCGGATCCGCGGCGAAACGGCCGTCACTTGCCTGCTCGACGTCGACGGCGCGACCGTCCACGACGAGGACCAGGCGGCCGGAGAGATTGGCGATGCGCACGGGACTGCTCCTGTGTTCCTTCGGTCGATTCATCGGGTTCGCTTCTGCCGGCCGGTGGTGTGTCCAGGGGTGCGTGCGAGGCGGGCGGAGTTCGGTCGGCAGCGGCCTCGCGGCGGTCGCGACGCGGATCACAGTAGGCCGCTATATGTGATAACAGCAAGACGTCGTGCGGCCGAACTTCGGCCGGGGCGTTGCGAACGGGCCCGCGCTCAGGAGCCGGCGGTACGGCGGCGCAGCAGCGGGGTGATCCGGTACGGCACCAGTCGGCGCATGACGAGTGACGTGCTGGTGCGTTCCACGCCGGGAATGCCGAGGATCTGTCCGGCCACGCGGTACAGGTCCTCGGCGCCGGTCGCGACGACGTGCACCAGCAGGTCGGTCTCCCCGCTCAGTCCGTCCACCTGCACCACTTCGGGGATCGCGGCCAGCGCCCGCGCCACGCCGTCGAGCCTGCGCTGGGCGACCTGCGTGGTGACGAATGCGGCCAGCGGATAGCCGAGCGCGGCCGGGTCGACGCGCCGCTCGAACGAGTCCACAGCGCCCCGGCGGTCCATTGCTGTGAGGCGGGCCTGCACCGTGTTGCGGCTCAGCCCGCTGGCCTCGGCGAGGGCAACCGTCGTGGCCCGGGGGTGAGCGGCGAGCGCCAACAGGAGGCGGGCGTCGGTCGGGTCGATCCGTTCGGAGCTGGGCACGGTGCGCACCTTCCAGAGCTGAGAGGCCGGGGGACTGGGCATTCTGCGTGACTTCCTCGCGGGTTCTTGTGTGCCGTTGTGGCCTGGTGGTCTGCTCGGCCGCAGCGCACGTCATCCGCATCGCGGCTGAGGACGTGCCGGGCCGCGCGCCGCCGCCCGCTGCGCGCCGGACGTCGGCCGGGTACACCGGTCGGCTCGCAGCCGGTGCGTCCGGCTCGCCGTCGTGATACGCCCCATGAACAGCCGGTCGCACGTCCGAACGCCGGATGTGCCGAGCGCGAGGAGACCGTTTCGTCATGACCACCGCACCAGCCGCCGCCGGGCGGACCACGGACGCCGCCCTCGGCGTGCTGCACGAGATCGAGAACCGCGTGCTGTGGCTGTCGAGCGCGATCGTCCACCACGCCAACCGCGTGCGCCCCAACCCGTCGGGGCTCAAGGTGGGCGGGCACCAGGCGTCCTGCGCCTCGATGGTGTCGATCATGACGGCCCTGTGGTTCCGTCACCTGCGCTCCGAGGACAGGGTCTCGGTCAAACCGCACGCCTCGCCCGTGCTGCACGCCCTCAACCATCTGCTCGGTGAGCTGGACGCCTCCCACCTGTCCACGCTCCGCTCCTTCGGGGGCCTGCAGAGCTATCCGAGCCGGTCGAAGGACCCCGACCCGGTCGACTACTCCACCGGATCGGTCGGTATCGGCGCCACGGCCACGATCTGGGGAGCGCTCGCTCGCCGGTACGCGGCCGGCGGCTCCGGTGAGGGCTCGATCGGCCGACAGTACGCACTGGTGGGGGACGCGGAACTGGACGAGGGGGCGGTGTGGGAGGCGGTGGTCGACCCGCAGGTGGCCGAACTCGGCGAACTCGTCTGGATCGTGGACCTCAACCGACAGTCCTTGGACCGTGTGGTGCCCAACATCGCCGCGGGCCGCCTGCACGGCATGTTCGCCGCGGCCGGCTGGCAGGTGCTCACCCTCAAGTACGGCACCCTGCTGCAGGAACTGTTCACGCGTCCCGGAGGACAGGAGCTCCGCGAGCGCATCGACGCCATGCCCAACCCCGAGTACCAGCGACTGCTGCGCTGTCCCGCCGTGGACCTGCGTGACCGCCTCCCTGGCACCGGCCCGGGGGCGCAGGCGATCACCGACCTGCTTGCGGACGTCGACGACGCGACCCTGATGGCGGCCGTCCGCAATCTCGGAGGTCACGACCTCGCCGCTCTCGACGGCGCCCTGTCCGAGGTCGACGACGACCGGCCCACGGTGATCTTCGCGTACACGGTCAAGGGCCACGGCCTGCCCACCCAGGGCCACCCGCAGAACCACTCCTCCCTGCTGACGGAGGAGCAGATGGGAGAGCTCGCCGACCGGGTCGGCACGGACCTGGCCGACCCCTGGCGGGGCTTCGCTCCGGACTCGGCGGCCGCCCGCCTGTGCGCGGAGACCGGTGCGCGGCTGCGCCGGGACGCCGTCCCCGAGGCGCGGCCCCCGGAGATTCCGGTGGACATCGGCCGGACCCCGACGGGCGTGGCGACGACACAGGCCGCTCTGGGCCGGGTGCTGCTCGACCTGACCCGCAGTGCCCCCGACGCCGCACGGCGGGTGGTCACCGTCAGCCCCGACGTCAGCTCCTCCACGAATCTCGGCGGATGGGTCAACAAGGTCGGCGTGTGGTCGCCCACCGAGCGCGTCGACTGGTTCGCCGACGACGCGGAGACCATCCTGCATTGGCGCGAGCGGCCGACCGGCCAGCACATCGAACTGGGCATCGCGGAGACCAATCTCGTCGGACTCCTCGGCGAACTGGGCGCCACCTGGAATCGGTGGGGCCAACCCCTGTTTCCCATCGGGGTGTTGTACGACCCCTTCGTGCAACGCGCCCTGGAACCATGGTCGTTCGGCATCTACGCGGGAGGGCAGTCGATCCTGGTCGGCACCCCGTCGGGAGTGACCCTCGCTCCCGAGGGCGGCGCGCACCAGTCGATCACCACGCCGTCCCTCGGCATCGAGCAGCCCGGCTGCACGACCTGGGAACCGGCGTTCGCTCTCGACACCGAGTGGACGCTGCTGGCCGCCCTGTCCCGGCTCGGACGGCCCGACGGCGGATCCGCGTACCTGCGGCTGTCGACCCGGCCCGTGGACCAGGCCCTGGCGCGGGTGCCCACCGACCCGGCGGCCCGGGAACGCCGTCGTCGCCAGGTCGTCGCCGGTGCCTATCCGCTCGTGCGGCGGCCCGGAGCCCAGGTGACCATCGCCGCCATGGGCGCCCTCGTGACCGAGGCGCTGGCCGCGGCGGACCGCCTCCAGGGCCTCGGCGTCCCGGCGGACGTGGTGTGCGTGACCAGCCCGGGCCTGCTCTACCGGTCCCTGGACGCACGGGCCGGGCACGGCGAGGCGGCCGACTGGATCCTGGACCAGGTCTTCCCGGCGGAACGCGCCACGCCGCTGGTCACCGTTCTGGACGGACACCCGCACACTCTCGCCTTCCTGGCCACCCTGCACCGCGTGCCGTCCCGCAGGCTGGGGGTGACCCGTTTTGGTCAGTCGGGTTCCCTGGAGGAGGTCTACCGCCATCACGGCATCGACACCGACAGCATCGTCACCGCGGCCCTCGATCTGACCCAGTGAAGTGCCGTCCGGGGGCGGCGCCGCACGACGCCGGCCCCGGACGGCCTCCGGCTCAACCGACGGGCGCGTACGCCGTGCCACCGACCCAGACGCGTCGGATCGCGCGGGTCGCGGTGATGTCCGCGAGCGGGTCGCCGTCGATCAGTACCAGGTCGGCGCGGCTCCCGACGCGGACGGCGCCCCGGTCCCGCAGTCCGAAGGACTGGGCAGGCAGGCTGGTCGTGGCGCGCAGTGCCTCACGGGCTGTCAGTCCTGCCCGCACCAGCAGTTCCAGCTCGTGGTGCAGGCTGGTGCCGAAAGGCGGCTGCACGGGGATTCCCGGCGTGTGGTTGGAGTCGGTGCCGGCGAGGATCCGGACGCCGGCCCGGCGCAATGCGGTGACACTGCCCTCCGCGGCCTCGTAGCTCCAGCCGGGCACTCCGAGAGCGGCGAAGCCCTCCATCATCGTGAGCGTGGGGACGGCGATCGTGCCCGTGGCGGCGTACCGCGCCGCCGTCGCGTCGGACAGCGGGCTGTCGAGCGGAACGTGGTGGATCATGTCGACGCCGGCGTCGAGCGCGCGGCCCACGGTGAGCGTCGACGTCGCGTGCGCCATGACGAGCTTGCCGAGGGAGTGCGCCGCCACCGTCACTGCCTTGACGGTGGCGGGGGAGAGGCCGGGCTCATCGATGATGATCTTGATGTAGTCCGAGCTCTCGCCGATGCGGGCGCGCACGAAAGCGAGGGCCTGGTCGGGACCGGTCAGGATGGCGTTCGCCGGGAAGCCGGGGATCTGGCTCTGCGGGCTGCCGGGCGCGACCGCGGGAGTCCCCGCGCTGCGGATGTCCGTCAGGCCGGGCCTTCTGCGCAGCGACGCGACGAGCGAGGGCGGGAAGCAGGCCATGTCCAGGCCGGTCGTGACGCCCCAACCGGACAGCTGCTGAAGGGTGGTGACGTCCTGGAGGTGCAGGTGGGCGTCGATCAGTCCGGGCAGCAGGACGGCGCCGGCGCAGTCGATCTGGCGCGCCCCGAGGGCGCTCAGTCCGATCAGGCCGTTGTCGATGACGACGGTCCGCGGTGAGGTCAGCCGGTCCCCGTCGAAGACACGGACGCCGGTGAGAGCGACCTTCTGGGGTGCGTCGGCGGTGCGCTCCTGCGCGGTGGCGACGGTGGGGGCGACGAGCGTCGGCAGAGCCGTGGCGGCGACTCCGGCCGCCGCGGCCGTCTTGAGGAAGTCACGCCGGTTCGTGTGCGGGATGCACATGGTGGTGCCTTTCTGCGGGTGGGATGCGGAAAGTGCAGCGGTCGTGCGGAGGGTCGAACGCGGTGCCAGCACTGAGGGCCGAGCTTCGAAGGGGCCCCTGATGCGGCGCCCGGTGGTGGCCGCTGGAGGCCCTCAGGCCGCGTCGGGCGCCGACCATAACTGCTATATGTGATAACAGCAACATGCCGGCGGAGTGCGATACGGAGATACGGGGATGCGCGCGAGTGCCTGCCTGCCTGTCGGTCAGGCCAGGGCGGAGAAAGCGATCTTCTCGTTGCGGGCCAGGTGCTGCTCGACTGCCGCGGCGACCTTCTCGGGGTCACGGCTGCGGAAAGCGGCCAACAGATCCGCGTGGGCCTTGCCGCGCCGCTCGTGCTCGGTCGGGTCGGGATCGAGCCGACCGAATCCGATGCGGATGTAGCGTTCCGCGGCCCGCCACAGCGTGGTCAGGACACGGATGTCCCAGGCGGTCGCCGCGGGAGCCAACAGAGCGAGGTGGAAGGCGTGATGGTCGTCGTAGATGTCGGCCATGCCCTGCTCCCGGGCGCCGAAGTCGGCGGCCTGCGCCTGCAGCCGGTCCAGGTCCTGGTCCGTCAGCAGGGCGCACGAGCGCCGGGCGATCTCCGGCTCGAGGGCTCGCCGGAGACGGTAGATGCCGTGCAGGTCGTCGAGGTCGAGCGGGGCGATGACCGCGCTGCGGCCGGGCCGCATGATGACCAGGCCTTCGCTCTCAAGACTGCGCAGCGCCTCGCGGATGGGGATGAAGCTGATGTCGAGCATGCCGGCCAGCTCGCGCAACGAGTACTCCACACCGGGGGCGAGTCCGCCCGACAGGATCGCGCGCCGCAGCTCGTCGGTGGCCTGCTCGGAGACCGATCGTGACGTGATGGGCTGCACGGTCCCTCGCGGTGTCGCCACGCTGTGTCCCTCGATTCGGCCACCCATTGGTCGATATCAACTATAGCGAGGCCATCCCCGGCGTCTGCGGGCAGGACAAGAGGCGTCACAGCTTCAGGATCCGCTGCGCGTTGCCGGACGCGATCTTTCTGCGCTGAGCCGGTGTCAGGGGCGCGCGGCGCAGGAAGGCGACGGCCTGTTCGCTCTTCTCGAAGGGGTAGTCGATGGCGAACAGCACGTGGTCGATGCCGACGACGTCGATGGCCGCCTTGAGCATGGTGTCGTCCATGACTCCGGACGTGGTGACGGAGATGTTGTCCCCGAAGTACGCGGAGGGCGGCCTCTTGAGCGGGACGCGCGTGGTGATGTTTTGGATCTGCACGTCGAGCCGGGGCGCGTGGAAGGGCAGGAACTCGCCCATGTGCCCCACGATGAGCCGGGCTCCGGGAAAGTCGTCGAAGACACCGCCGAGGAGAATGCGCAGGGCGTGCCCGCCCGTCTCGGCCGCCCAGCTGTAGAGGGGGCCGACGAGTTCCGGACGGTCCTTCACCAGACCCCAGTCGCCGGCGGGCGCCGGGGTGGGGTGCAGGTAGAGCGCGGCTCCCAACTGCTCCAGCTCGGCCCACACCGGCCGGAACTGCGGCTCGTCCAGGTAGTGGCCGTTGGTGTGGCCGTTGACCAAGAAGCCGGCCATCTTGAGGTCGCGCATCGCCCGCCTCGCCTCCCGTACGGCCGCCCCGGGGTCCTGGAGGGGAAGGGCGGCCAGGCCACCGAAGCGCGTGGGGCGGGCCGCGATGATCTCCGCGAGAGCGTCGTTGGCGACCTGCGCGTCCCGTACGGCAATGGCCGCGTCGGGCTGCATCTGCACCCCGGGCGGGGTGAGGGACAGCACCTGCATGCTCACCCCGTTGGCATCCATGTCGGCGAGGCGGTACTCGGTGATGTCCGGCAGCCGCTTCAGCCACTCGCGGGCGACCTCGGGCCTGAAAGGGATCGAGCCGCCCAGCGCGGTGCCCTGGGTGATGAGGCCGGGCAGCATGACGGCTTCCTCGATCGCGACGATCCGAAGCGGTCCGCCGGTTCCGGGCCGCCCGCCGTCGGCATGGGCCGCTTCGGGTGCGGCCAACTGGCCTGCGCCGGCCAGTGCGGCCGTACCCGCCGCGGTGTTGAGGACCTGACGTCTGGTCCATGGTTGTCCGGTCATGTGTATTGCTTCCTTCCAGTCGGGGGAGGGAGTGGCAGGAGATCCGCCCCGGTCGCGAGGCAGGTACCTCGGACAGGACGCGGCCGGGGCGGAGCATGTGGCGGGTGGAAGGTCAGCCCCGTTGCGTAGGCGCGGTCTCGGCGCGGTGCGCGCCTCGGCCCCGCACGGTGTCGACGACTTCGGCGAGATCCGCGGCGAGTGTGTCCCCCAACCAGGCGACCATCTGGTCCGGGCGGACCAGTGCGAAGCGAGCGCCCAGTCGTTGCGCGAAGCCGTCGGGTACCGCGGCGACCAGGTGCACCACGGTGAAGGCCGCCTCCGTCTTAGGCAGATCGGCTGCTTCGAGCGCGGTGTCGTCGAGGACGAGGAGCGTCAGTCGGTCTGCCAGGACGTCGTACAGGGAGCGGCCGTCCTTGAGGAACGTGTGCGGCAGGCGGGCGCCCACCTGCGCACGGTCGTCGGGCGTCCCGTACGTCAGCTCCGGCTCCGGGGGGAGGACCGGTGAGGCGGCGATCCGGAGGCCGAGCACCAGGTCGAGGGAGTGGAACTCCGCCTTCTTGGTCTCCTGGATGCGTCGGGCCGCGGCCTGGCGTGCCTCGGCGCCCGCCAGGTCCGGGTCCTCCAGGTTGTCGGCCAGCAACTCGGTCGACAGCACCCGCATGTTGGCGGTCGCGTCGCGGACGACGCGCTCCTGAACGGGGCGCCGCTCGATCTCGTAGCTGTCGAGCAGGCCGGGCCCGCCCCAGCCGTCGAGCACCGCCGCCAGTTTCCAGCCGAGGTCGACGGCGTCGCCGATGCCGGTGTTCAGGCCGTGGCCGCCGAAGGGCGGATTGAGGTGTGCGGCGTCGCCGGCGAGGAACACCCGGCCGTGCCGCATCCGGTCGACTATCTGCATGCGGGCCGTCCACGGATCGGTCGACAGCACGGTGGCCTCCACCGGTCGGCCGACCACGGTGTCGAGGAAGCGCGGCGCGTCCCGCTCGCCGGTCGCCCGGTCGACTCCGAACGCGATCGCCCACCAGGTGTCCTTCTGGTCCAGCGGCCCCACCAGCGCCGGGGCGTCCGGGTGGACGATCCAGTACTGCACGGCCGGCCCGTGCCGTACGTGGTCCCACAGGCCCGGGCAGGAGAAGACCATGCCGAAGTTCGGCCGCAGGGCCTCGCCGCCGACGTAGCGGGCGCCGATCTCGTCCCGTACGACACTGCGCGGGCCGTCGCAGCCGAGCACGTAGTCGGCTGTGACGACCGAACGGTTCCCGGCGTCGTCCTCCACCGTCACGGACACCGCGTCCGCGACCTGGCTGAGGCTGGCGACCTTCGAGCCGAGGACGAGGCGGCACGCCGGGAGGTCCAGGACCGCCTCGCGCAGGACGTCCTCCAGCACGTACTGCGGTGCCTGCTGGCCCACTTCGGGGAACCGGTCGCCGTCGGGCACGAGTCCCAGAACGCCGGTGAAGCGGGACAGCTCCGTCCCGGCCAGCGACGTGCAGAACACCACGTCCTGGGACCAGGAGACGGGCAGCGGCGCGCGCTCCCGCAACCGGTCGGCGAGACCCCAGCGGCGCAGGTGCTCCATCGTGCGGACGTTGAGCGTCTTGCAGCGGGGGCGCGCCCGGGACACCGTCGGACGGGGTTCGACGACCACGCAGTCGATACCGCGGCGACCGAGTTCGACGGCGGCCGCCAGTCCGACGGGGCCGCCGCCGGCGATCAGGACCCGGGTGCACCGGGGGAGTTGGGCGACTGACATCAGTGGCCGGCCCCGGTCCGCCGCGTCGCCGCCCAGTGCGCGCACTCCGCGGCGAACGCGAGCTGCCGCAGGTGCAGCGCGTGGCCGAGCGTGTGGTGGTCGATGCAGTGGCCCGTGCCGCGGGCGACACTCGCGTCGACGAAGGGGGCCGCCGTGAACAGGCCGGCGAATCGGGCCACGTTCTCCGGGCCACTGCTCCACAGGGCGTCGAACTCGGCGAGCGCGTTGTGCACCGGCACGCGGACGTTCGGCGCGACGGCGGGCAGGTGCTCACGTGGCCAGGCAGGCGCCTGGACCAACTCCCGTACAGGAACGGGCGCGTACGACATGTGGGCCCGCTCCACCGCTTCGGGGGTGTGGGTGTGCGCGGGGCCGAACATCACCGAGTCCCGCTCCGCATACGGCAGATCGACCGTCTCGTCCGGCGGGAGGGAGCCGAGCGCCTCGGCTGCCCCGCCCGGCGGGATGACGGCCCCCATGCCGGTCGCGGAGACTCCGATGAGCGGGAAGCCGGGGTCGTCGGCCGCGATCATCAGCGCGATCATGCCGCCGATGGAGTGGCCCACCAGGAACACGGCGTCGGCTGCCAGGCGGGTGGCGGCCTGCGCCACGGCGTCACCGAGCAGTTCGGCGTGACGGGTGAAGGTGTTGGCGTCCGGGGGGAGCGGTGTGCTGCCGCCGTAGCCGGGACGGTCGAAGGCGATCACCGGGTGCCCGTGCGCCGCGGCGGTGTCGAGGAAGGATCCTTCGGGGCTGCCCCCGACGTCGAAGTAGTGAGCGGTGTACGTGCCGCCGTGGAGTGCGGCGATCAACGGTTTCCCGGTGGGCTCGGCGGGTCCGGCGGTGAGCGCCGTGATCTTGTGTCCGTCGACCTCGAAGGTCAGAAGGTCGCGCTGCTGGGCCATGTGTGGCTCCTGCCAAGGTGTGTTCCGGCATGCCGCGCGGCGGGAGGACGGCGCGCGGAGAACGACAACGCACAGTTCGCGGGGGAGCCCGATGGCCCCCGGATCCGCAGGCCCGCGCGCCGGGTGCGGGTGGCGGCGGGGTGCTGCGAGACTAGGCGTTATATGTAATAACAGCAAGGGTCGGGGGAGGTGCGGAGCGAGATGATCGGGGAGTGAGGTGCGGGCTCTCAGCCGTGCTGCGGCAGATAGTCCTGGGTGATCTGCTTGTGCTCCAGGAAGTCCTCCACGGAGGCCAGTCCCCCGAGGCGGCCCACGCCGCTGGACTTGTAGCCGCCCTCCTCGAACTCCACGGTCAGGTTCGCCCAGCTGTTGACGGAGACGAGACCTGCGTCGAGCTGTCGGGCGACGCGCACCGGCCGGTCGGCGTCCCTGGTCCAGACGCAGGCGCTGAGGCCGTACTCGGTGTCGTTGGCCAGGGCGACGGCCTGCTCCTCGGTGTCGAAGACCTGGATGGTCTGCACCGGCCCGAAGGTCTCCTCCTGGACGATCGGCAGCGAGGAGTCCGACACGGCGAGCAGCGTCGGGTGGTAGAAGGCGCCGCCCGCGAGGTCGGGGCGGGTGCTCGGGCCGCCGCGGACGATCGGCTTGGCGCCGGCCGCCACGGCCGCCTCCACGGCGGCGTCGACCCGGGCGACGGCCGCCTTGTCGATCAGGGGGCCGATCTGGCTGTCCGGATCGGAAGCGGGACCCGGGCGCACGTTCTCCAGACGGCCCGCCAACGCGTCGGTGAACGCGTCCGCGATCTCCCGCTGGACGAGAACCCGGCTGCCGGTCATGCAGAACTGCCCCGCGAACACGGTGCACGACTGCACGGCCGTGGCGAGGGCGGCCTCCACATCGGCGTCCGCGAACACCAGATGCGGTGTCTTGCCGCCCAGCTCAAGGCCCACCCTCTTGAAACGGGCCGCGGCACCCTGCGCGACCAGACGCCCGGTGGCCGTGCTGCCGGTGAAGCTGATCACCGGCACCCGGGGCGAGCCGACGAGCAGGCGCGCGACGTCGGACCCGGACTCGACCACGACGTTCACCACGCCGCTCGGCAACTCGGGGACGGAGGCGAGGATCTCGCTCATGAGCGCCGCGGTCCGCGCGGCCTGCCCCGGCATCTTCACCACGGCCGTACAGCCGGCGGCGAGCGCGGGAGCGAGGGCGCGGACGCACAGGTAGGCGGGGGAGTTCCACGGCACCACGATCCCCGCGACGCCTACGGGCTGGCGGAGCGACATCGCCATGCGGCCGGGGTGTGTGTCGGTGACCCGGCCGTGGGGCTGCACGGCCAGTCCCGCCGCGAAACGCAGCGCGCGAAGAATGAAGTGCGCCTCGAAGCCCGCCTCGTGCCGGAGTTTGCCGTTCTCCTGACACAGGGTCGCGACCACCTCTTCCATCCTGGCGTCGTAGGCGTCGGCGAGATGGCTCAGTGCGGTGGCCCGCAGCATCGGGTCCAGGCGCCAGGTGCCGTCCCGGAACGCCCGGTCGGCCGCGTCGACGGCGCGCCGGCCCACGTCGGCGTCGGCGTCCGCGTACGTCCCGATGACCTCGCCCGTCGCGGGATCGATGCTCTCGCGGGTTCGGGCGAAGCCGACCCATGCGCCGTCGATCCAGTGCCGTACCGCGTTCTCGTCGGTCATACCGGCGACTCCTTGCTCGGTCCGGGGTCTGCCCGGAGCGGATGGTGGCGTGCGGAGGAGGGGCACTAGAGGCCGAGCAGCCGCTCGGCGTTGAGGTGGGCGATCTTCGCCCGGTCGGTCTCGCCGACCGGCGCGGTCCGCAGGAACTCGGTGGCCGTCGCCATGTCCTCGAAGGGATAGTCGGTACCGAAGAGGACGTGGTCCGCGCCCAGGGCCTGCACCGCGCACATCAGCGGCGGTGCCGAACAGACCCCGCTCGTCGTGACGTACAGGTGACGCCGGACGTACTCCGAGGGGCGGCCCAGGGCGAGTTCGACCCCGTGGTGGTCGTGGTAGTCCCAGCGCGAGTCCAGCCGCCACAGCATGTACGGCAGCCCCTCGCCCATGTGTCCGAGCAGCACCTTGGCCCGCGGGAAGTCGTTGAAGACGCCGCCGAAGACCAGGCGCAGGAAGTGCGTCGCCGTCTCCGCGCCCCAGCTCCACATCGGCCCGACGAGCTCGGGGTGCCCCTCGATGACGTGCGGGATACCGACGCCGTTGGCGGGATGGAGATAGAGCGGTACGTCGAGCCCCTCGGCGCGCTCCCACACCACGCGCAGGCTCGGGTCGTCGAGATAACGGCCCTGGGTGTGCGCGTTCACCAGCACGCCGCGCAGGCCCAGTTGGGAGACGGCGCGCTCCAACTCCTTGGCGGCGGCCTGCGGATCCTGCAGCGGCAGCGCGGCGAACCCGGCGAACCGGCCGGGGTGCTCCGCCACCACCGAGGCGAGCAGGTCGTTCACCGCCGCGGCCCGGGCCACGGCCGTCGCGGCGTCCGGTTCGGCCTGGATGCCCGGGGCGTTGAGGGAGAGGACCTGCGTGTCGAGACCCGCCGCGTCCATCTCCGTCAGCCGCTCTCCGGTGAGGTCGAGCAGGCGCCTCGACGCCTCGCGCCACTTCTCCGGCTGAAGGATCGAGGCCGACGAGGCGCCGTACCCCACCAACTCCGGTGTGACGAAGTGCTCTTCAAGGCCGATGGTCCGCATCGCCGCCCCCACAGTCGCGTTTCACTTATATGCATTGACTTCATGGATGGTGAAACGTACGTTCCGTGGGTGTCAACCCTCTGGAGCGTGCGAACGGATGGAGGCATCCGATGGAAGGTGCGGGGGACGGCGTCACGGAGCCGGGCCGGGACATGGCACCGGTGGACGTGGCCGTGGTCGGGTACGGGCCGGTGGGCATGGTGATGGCCGGTCTGCTGGAACGGTCCGGCCACCGTGTCCAGGTGTTCGAGCGGTACGCGGGCCTGTACAACCTGCCGCGGGCAGCCAGCTTCGACGACGAGACGATGCGCACCCTCGCGCGCCTCGGCGTCGCGAACGACCTGCTGCCCCGCGTGCGCGTGCAGCCCACCTACGAGTGGCGCAACGGCCGCGGGGACCTGCTGATCGAGCAGCACTTCGCCGCGACCGGACGCAGCGGCTGGGCCGAGTGGCACATGATGTACCAGCCGGATCTGGAGAACGCGCTGGACGGCGTCTGCCGCACGTCCCCCCGGGTGGAGGTGCGGCACGCGCACACCGTCGTCGCCCTGGAACAGCATCAGGAGCACGTCACGCTCACCGTCGAAGGCCCGGACGGACACGCGACGACGAACGCGCGGTACGTCGTGGGCTGCGACGGCGGCAACAGCTTCGTACGATCCGCCCTCGATGCAGGGCTCCACGACTACGGCTTCTCCGAACCGTGGATGGTGTGCGACTTCCGCTTCCGCCGGCCGACAGATGTGCCGCACGCCCTACAGCTCGGTGATCCGACGGGCCCGACCTCGATCATCTCGCTCGGCCCGGAGCACCACCGCTTCAGCTTCATGCTCGACTCCGCGGACGACTTCACCACCGAACGCGATCCGGAACGTGTCTGGAAACGGGTCGCGCCCTACCTCACCCCCCACGACGCAGACCTCGTCCGGGTCGCCACCTACACGTTCAGATCGCTCATCGCGGACCACTGGCGCGACGGCCGGGTGCTGCTCGCCGGCGACGCGGCACACCAGATGCCCCCGTTCCTCGGGCAGGGCATGTGCTCGGGCTTCCGCGACGCGCAGAACCTCGCGTTCAAGCTGGACCTGGTCCTCCGTGGCCGCATGCCGGACACCGTCCTCGACACCTACCAACAGGAGCGAGAGCCGCATGTGCGTGCCGTGACCGAGAAGGGCATCGAGCTCGGCCACCTGCAGACCCTGCGCGACCCGGTGCGGGCAGCTGAGCGCGACCGCGCCCTCCTGGCCCGCCGTGCGCAGGCGGGAGCGCCCGAGGCGGTCCGCCTGCCGGGCCTCGCGGACGGCCTCTTCGCACAGGACTCGGGTGCCGGCCGAGGACACCTGTCGGTGCAGGGCGTGGTGGACGACGGCACCCGCCGCGACCGCCTGGACCAGGTCCTCGGTGACGGCTTCCACCTGCTCGTCGCGGACGAGCCGCTGGCAGCTCTGGACCGGGCCGGCCTGCTCGACGCACTGGACCACGCGGGCGTGCGCATTGTCGTCCCGCGTGAACAAAGCGAACAAGCGGCAGCGCACCCACGGGCGGCGATCGTCCACGACGTGCACGGCACCTACCGCGACTGGTTCGCCGAACTGGACTGCTCGGCCGTCGTGGTCCGCCCCGACTTCTACGTCTTCGGTACGGCGAGCGGCTCGGACGCGGTGACGGCCCTGGCAGGTGAACTGCTGGCCGTGGTCCGCGGCGACACCGTGACGCACGAGGCCCGAGCGAATGCCTGAGGCCGCACCCTCTCTGCTCTCCCGAAAGGGGGACCGAGCCGGTCACTATGATCGCCGCTGTGAGTAATGAGCATCCCTCCGCACCAGAGGCGGGCGAGGCAGCCCCCGCCCGCCAAGGCATCCAGTCCGTGGAACTGGCGATGACGGTCCTGCTGGCTCTGGAGGAGGGGCGAGGCCCGATGAGCCTGACGCAGATCGCTGCCGCGGCCGGCATGCAGCCGAGCAAGGCGCACCGCTACCTGGTCAGCCTCGCCCGGGTCGGCCTTGTGGCCCAGTCTCCCAGCTCCGGCAGATACGACATGGGGCCCGCCATGCGACGGCTCGGCGTCGAGTCACTGCGCAGGATGGACGAAGTCGCGCTCGTCAGTGAGCACTTGACCGGACTGCGTGACCGCACGACGCACGCGGTCAACCTGGCGGTGTGGGGTGATCACGGGCCGGTCGTCGTGCGTTGGGAGTACGGCGCGCACGCACTGCCGATCACCGTGCGGGTCGGCGCCACCATGCCGCTGCTGACCTCGGCGATGGGGGGAGCGTTCCTCGCGCACCTGCCCGAGCAGATCACCGAGCCGGCGCTCTGCGGGCAGTTGCAGACGGAACAGCTGGACGCGGCGACCCGGGAAACAGTCGCCCGGATCCGTGACGAGGTACGGCGCGAGGGCGTCGCCACCACTGCCGGAGGCGTGATCCCGGGGGTCACCTCCCTGGCAGCCCCGGTGTTCACTGCGGGTGACTCATTCCCGCTCGTCGTGACTCTGGTGATGCCGGCACGAGGTATCACCGAGCAGGACCTGCCTCGTCTCGCGGCAGAACTGCTGAACTCGACCCGGGCCATGTCCGAGATGCTGGGGCACTCCACCTGAGAGGCCCTCACAACCGTTGAAGGGCTTGATCTGGTAGCAGGAACAAGGTTGGGGAGGGCTCCGCCGACGTTCGGTCGCCACATCCTGGGCGAGCAAAGGGAGGCCCGACGATCCTCTCGATGCAGCCTTGTTCCCCAGGACAAGACCCCGACCATGGGCTGCGGCCCATGGAGGCCGGGACCCCGACATCGTGGCCCCTGCTGAGGCGCATGCCGGATCTAGCCGCACTGGACGACCGGACTCGAACCGCGGTGGTCGCCGCCGTGGAGCGCCTTCGCGCGATGCGCGACGACTTCGCGGACCGGTTCCTGGCGCTCGCCCGCCGTCATCTGCCCAGCTATCGGGTGCTGACGGACCACGAGATCCGTGTCTCCGCCCAACGGTTCATGGACATCCTGGTCTCGGAACTCTCCTCTCTACGTGTCCCGGACGAGGCGTTGCGCGAAGCTCTGTGGGACTACGCGCGTGAGCGCACCGCTCGTGGGGTTCCGCTCGACGATCTCGCCCTCGGCTACAAGCTGGGTTCCAGGGCGATGCTCACCCTCTTGGACGAGGTCGCGGCCGACGTGGCGTTGCCCGCCGACTTCTTGTTGGCCGCACACGACAGCACCTGGGAGTTCGCCAACGAGGCGTCCGCCATCTTCGCGCGGATCCAGCATGAACTGGCTCTGGAACGTGCTCACTTCGATGCGGAACGGCGCGCGGCCTGCCGTACTCTCGCCTCGGCGGTCCACGTTCCGGCAGACCGGCTTCTGCTCGCTCAAGTAGGAGCGGCCCTCGGCACCATCGTGCCGAAAGTGCCGGACTCCGTTGGCGGTCACTTGGTGGCGGCAGGCCCGCCGCTACCGCTCGCCCAACTGGGCGCCGGGTTCGAGGAGGCGGTACTGACGCTGGAGACGGCACGGAGGTTCGCCATGTCCGGCGTGATGCACCTTGCCGATCTGGGGCCGCGGCCTCTCGTGCTCTCCGATGCGCACACAGCCGATGGGCTCTCCGCTCGTCATCTGACGGCGCTCGACACCGCCGGACGATCGAGCGCGGAGATCGAGGAGACCGCGCGGACCTACCTCGAATGCGACCAGGACGTAGGGGAGGTCGCCCGACGACTTGCGGTGCACCCGAACACCGTCCGCTACCGGGTGAACCGATTCCAGCAGCTCACCGAGTTGGATCTGCGTCGTACCGAGGACCTGGTGACCTCGTGGTGGCTGCCGAATCGGCGACGGGCTTGAGGGCCGGGCCTCGACATACCGCCGAGGGGGCCCAGGTGCGTATCTTGCTGGACCGAAGCACGGGAGAGACCCGGGCGTCCTGAGGCGCGACAGGATCAAGCTGAGCTTGGCCCCCTCCGACGTCACACCATCCGACTCGGTAGGGCACCACCACGTCCGCTATCCCGACTGCCCCGACTGGCCGAACAATGCGGCCAACCGGGGCGGCTGAGATGGCGGGTTGCCGACACCTCGTCCGGAGCGGGCCAGCCCAGGCTCCACTGCTGGTTGGCGCCCCCATTGCAGGTCCACAACTCCAGCGCGGTGCCGTTGACATTCCCCGCGGGCTTGTCGCCACCCGTGACGTCGAGGCACAGGCCCGACTGGACGCCGGTGATGGCCCCGTCGGGGTTCAGCTTCCCTTTCTGGTTGGTTCCGCCGTTGCAGTGGCCCGGACGGACTCGTACGCGAGAGCCGCAAGGTGACGGCCCGTGACACGTTGAAGGTGGATGTGCCGGCCGACGGTGGGTTCGCGGCCGTCGCCTACAAGGGCTGATGTTCGACGTGGTGCGTCGCGTGTGGCCGGCCGCTGCCGGTGGCTGGCCACACGCGAGGTACCGACGCCCAGTGCTTCAGCTACGACCACCTGCGCCGCCTGACCGAAGCGTGGGCCCAGGGCCGGACCACCTGCGCATCGTCCCCGACCGCCGACGGCGTGGGAGGAGTGTCGCCGTACCGGCACTCGTACACCTACGACGCGGTCCAGCAGACACGTCGGAGAGTCTGCCCGACGCGTCGATGCGACTGGCGCCAGCGGGCACTCGGGCTCAGTGCCAGCCGCCGTGGCGAGGCTCCACGTGCTCGCCGAAGGGTAGGTCGAACTCCTGCCCGTCGTCGTCGGTCACGACGTAGTCCGGTTCGGTCTTCGAGGCGGCTTCCCGGAGCCGGATGACCAGGTCGGTGACAGGCAGGATCCGCAGAGAAAGGGCTGCGGCCACCTGGACAGCTTCGCTGTCGATGTCCGGGTTGTACTCGTCACGGGACCGTTCAAGGTGCTGAGCGGTGATCTGCATGATCTCCACATCGCCACCGCCCGAAAATGTGAGGCAGTACCGCCATTCAAGGCCGATGATGATCTCCAGGGCGTCCGCCAGATCTTCGGCAAGCAGCCCGCCTTTCCCTTCGGAACTGGCGAACACCACCGGCCGGCGACCGTTCTGCTCTGCGCACAGGAAGTACGCTCCGCCGGCGGACTCCCCGGCGATCACCTCCAGCGGTCCTGAGGCAAGTCTCAATCCATTGCCATAGCGCTTCCGATGAATGTCGAAGCCGAACGATGACCGCAGCAGCAGATCGATCTCCGGGGTGGTCTGGATCAGGTTGAGCAGACGATCACTTGGGGTCACGGCCTGGACGATAGCGAGTGCCTTTGACATGTCACCGCCAGGGCGAACAGTGCACCTGTGTTCGGCGGTGGCGCGACCCCGTGGATGGCGCACTCCGGCCCGAGCCATCACAGCTCATTCTGAAACCACCAGTAAGCCCCTCTGATCCAGTGCTGCGACAAGGGCTCCCGCCACGGCAGGGGTCTGCCGTTCCACGCCCAGTTCCTGGGCGATCTCCCGCTCCGCCAGGTTGCTGCCTGCCCCCCCCGGGGAACTGCGGCGCGACGATCGACCCGACATCCGCGACGACCGGTCAGTCCTCTACGGGACCGAGGTCGAGGTCCGCGACGAAGCGCGCGACGGCGGCGGGTGCCGTGTCGAGTTCGAGGACCACGAGGGTGTTCTCCTCGCCAGGACGCAGTACCGGACCCGGTACGTACAGGGTGCGCTGGGGCCCGCGCGACCAATAGCGGCCGAGACAGAATCCGTTGATCCAGGCGACTCCCTTGCCGAGAGCGGTGGTGTCGAGGAACCGGTCGCGTGCGTCCTCGACGTCGAACGTGCCGGACGCGAGGCTCAGTGACGGGATCGACCGGGCCACGTCGGACGCGCCGGGGCGAGCGAGAGCGAGCACGTCGTCCGCGCCCAGCGCGACGCTCTCCCAGCCGGTCACCGGCGCGTCGTCGATGAGGACGGGGCCGATGACGCCCTTGTCCTCGCCCAGACGGGGGCCGTAGTTCACGCGGCCCTGGTCCTCGACCGCGAGAAGCAGTTCCCGCTCGATGGGCGGCAGGGTGAGTGCGGTGGCCCGGTCCTCGCGCTGGAGCACGCCGACGCAGTTACCGTCGACGACGACGTGCACGCGGTCCCTGACCTCGCCGACCGTGAGTACGGACGAGTCGGTTCGTTCGAGCCAGGTCCTGTGCAGGAGATAGGCGGCGTCGCTGCGGAGCTCGGTGAAGGTCGGCACGGTGGTCGAGGCCGTCACCGGCATGGCGGCGAATGCGGCCTCGGGGAAGCGGGCGACGGGGGTGAGCCGGACCTCGCCGGTCGGGGCGGGTACGGCTTCCGTCGGTACTTCGTCCGGCAACTTCGTGTATTCGCCGAGGACTTCGCGGTAGGCCCAGTACTTCGCGGTGGGGCGGCCCGCCTCGTCGAGCGGCGCGTCGTAGTCGTAGGTCGTGGCGATGGGCTGGTAGACGCCTCGGTCGTTCGCGCCGTTGGTCAGGCCGAAGTTGGTGCCGCCGTGGAACATGTAGAGGTTGACCGAGGCGCCGAGACCGAGCAGGTCTGCCAGGTCGGCGGCGGACTCCTCGGCCGACGTCGTGTGGTGGTACATGCCCCAGGAGTCGAACCAGCCGTCCCAGTACTCGGACGACATGAGCGGCCCCGTCGGCTGGTGCTCGCGCAGGGTGCGCAGGCGTTCCAGGGAGCGTGAGCCGAACGAGGCGGTCCGCAGCAGGCCGGGCCGCGAACCGTTCTCCAGCATGTGCGGCTGCGGCTGGTCGACCGTGGTGAGCGGGACGGTGACTCCGGCGTCGCGCACCATTGCCGTCAGGGCGTCCAGGTACTGTGCGTCGTCGCCTTAGGCGCCGTACTCGTTCTCGACCTGTACGAGGATCACCGGGCCGCCCGCGTCGATCTGTCGCGGTACGACCGTGCGCAGGACGCGGTCGAGGTAGGTCTCGATGGCCCGCATGAAGCGCGGTTCGCCCCGGCGCACGCCGACGCTGGGGTCGGTGAACAGCCAAGTGGGCAGGCCGCCGTTGGTGAACTCGGCGCAGATGTAGGGGCCGGGACGCACGATGGCGTGCATGCCCTCGTCGGCGACCGTCGCGAGGAACCGGTCGAGGTCGAGGTTCCCACCGCTGATCCAGGCATCGGGTTCCGGCGCGTGCAGACCCCACGGCACGTACGTCTCAATGGTGTTGAGGCCCATGAGCCGCGCCTTGCGGATGCGGTCGTGCCAGTGGTCGGGGTGCACGCGGAAGTAGTGCAGGGCGCCGGACAGGACGCGGAACGGCTCGCCGTCGAGCAGGAAGTTACGGTCGTCGATCTCGAAGCGGCTCATGACGCGTGCTCCTTGAGTCGGTCGGTGGTGGGGTTCGGACGTCCGGTGCGCGCGGAGACCAGCGTGAGGTACACGGACGCGGTCCAGGTCATGCTGCGGTCGCGCAGCCCGGCGCCGGTCAAGGCGTCGAAGTTCTCGGCCATGCCCGCCGCGGTGCAGGCCCGCGTGAAGCGGGCGGCGATGTCGTCGGCGGCGTCCGCCTCGCCCGCTCGGCGCAGACCGTCGACGAGGAGCATGGTCGACGGGGCCCAGATGGGTCCGCGCCAGTAGCCGTCCGCCTCGTAGAAGGGACTGTCGACCGGTTCGGTGGCGGGTCCGTAGGGGGTCAGATAGCCGCCGTCGAGGAGGCGGCGCACGGTCGCCTCGCGCACCTGGCCCGGGAGGAGGTCTCCCAGTACGAGGGGTATGAGGGTGAGCAGGCTGTCGGACGCGATGACCTGACCGGTGAGAGTGTGGCGGGCGACGAACCGGTCGCCGGACCAGAAACGCTCGCACATCGTCCGCACGGTGTGCTCGGCCCGCCGCCGCCACGCAGTGCTCTCGTCGTCGCGGCGGGTGCGTGCGGCGATCCGGGCGAGGGTGCGCATCTGGAGCGCGAGGAAGGCGAGCAGGTCGGGGCTCTGCACGGGCACGCCGGCGCCGAACGTGGTCGCGTTGTCCCAGCCCGAGTCGTTGCCGTGGTTGTAGGACGGGATCCCGTCGTCGCCGTACACGCGGTGCTCGAACCACCACTCGGTCCACCGGCGCAGCGGCTCGTACAGCGCCGCGACCGTGGCGTCGTCCAGGCCGTCGCGGTCCATGAGGTGGTCGACGGCCCAGCCGTGGATGGGCGGTTTCACGAAGTTCCGCTGGATTCCCGCGTCGTTGACGTAGTCGGGCAGGCAGCCGTGCTCGTCCTGGTGGTCGAAGACAGCGAAGAGTTGATCGGCGGCCGCGCGCGGGTCCCGCCACAGCGCCATCGCGTTGAAGCAGTGGTCCCAGCTCCAGATGTTCGTCATCCAGTTCTTGGACATGAGCATCGACTCGCGGCGCAGCAGGCCGCCGGCCGGCACCAGGGCGGCCCAGGTGACGAACGCGGCGAGCCGGACGCCGTCGGCGAGGGCCGCGTCGTTGCAGGCGTCGCCGCCGTGGGTGCGGCACCACGCGTCGAAGTCGCACTGGGCGGCGACGGCGACGGCGTCCGGGCTGTCGAGGGGCCGGGTGGGTACGGCGCTGCCGTACTCGTCGAGGACGATCGTCGCGACGCCGTTCCCCGCGTCGGTGCGCAGCCGGGCCTCGGTGTTGCGGGTTCCGTCCCAGCGGGCGTCGAGGCGGGCGGTGCCGCCGAGGACGCGGATGCGGTAGTTGCGGTTCGCACCGCTGTCGACGAAGCGCCAGGTGTCCTCGTTCTCCTGGAGCACGGAGTCGTACTGGGAGGTGGCGCGGAAGTCGAGGGTGAGCGATCCGCCCTCGACCTGGATGAGGGCGCGGTCCGGTCCGTCGAGGACCACGGCGGCGCGGGTGGCACCGCGGCTGAGGGTGAGTCGGCCCGCCGTGGTCAGGGACCGGGCGTCGGATGCGTCGTCGAGCAGCAGCCGGACGATCTCGCGGTGGCGGGCGTCGCCGCGGACGGTGCGCAGGTAGAAGCCCGGTTCCTGCTGGTCGACGGTGTGCGAGACGGCGAAGTAGGAGCCGCGACGGCTGAACGGGGTGACGGCGAGGTCGACCCGGAGTGCGGTGGCGGTGCTCATGCGGGGACCTCCTCGGCGTCGGCCGCCGGGCCCGGGATCGCGATCCGGACCGACTCGCCCGGCGCGAGCTCGACCGCGCGCGTGCCCGCGGCGGCGCCGAGCGCCGACAGGTCGATCTCGAAGGACCGCGCGTGGTCGGCGTCGTTCACGAGCTCGAAACCGTCTTCGTCGATGCGGTAGGTGAGTTGGTAGGCCCGCTGGCCGAGCGTCACGGAGCCGGTGCCGGAGACCCGGGGGGCGATGCGCAGGTCGGCGGTGAGCGTGGCCCGCACCCCCAGGTACTCGGCGAAGAGCACCCACGCGTACACACACGGGTATTCGTAGTAGTGGGCGGCGCCGTGCCAGTCGGATCCGTCCACGTAGTACACGTGGTCCATGTC
Organism: Streptomyces sp. NPDC001904; assembly: GCF_040297005.1. Lineage (NCBI taxonomy): Bacteria > Bacillati > Actinomycetota > Actinomycetes > Kitasatosporales > Streptomycetaceae > Streptomyces > Streptomyces sp. NPDC001904. The sequence goes on from NZ_JBEOYI010000010.1 coordinate 229,720, forward strand.
GTAGCGCTCGCCCATGACGTAGTCGTCGCGGGCGCCCTGCGCGGCGACGGTGTCGAGCTGCTGGCGGAGCATCGGCCCGTGGCCGCGCCATGACCAGAACGCGGCGTCCCAGCACCAGTAGCGGCCCGCGGCGCACAGGTCGTAGGGGCCGCCGTCGCCGATCTCGGCGTCGGTGTAATCCTGCACGCGGGCGGCGAGGAACGTCGGGAAGCGCTGGAACTCGTCGAGTTCGCGGTCCACGAGCGCGAGGACGTGCTCGGTCTGTGCGGCGTCGGCGTGCCCGAACATCGCCGGGAGCACGTTGGCGAGCAGGTGGACATGGTCGTGCACCCGCCCGGACCTGTCGACCCAGTCGGTGAAGCGCTGCTCCTTCTCGTCCCAGTAGCCCGTCGGCAGGGGCGTGCGCAGGCTGGCGGCGAGGCGCGCTGCGAGGTCTCGGTAGGAGCGCGCCCGCTCGTCGCGGCCGAGCAGGTCCTCGAGGTCGGCCAGGAGGCGGAAGGAGTGGGCGGCGAGGGAGGCGGCCATCGTCTCCCGTCCGTCCTTGATGACCTGGTCCTCGTAGTACACGTCCGACCACAGGCGCCCGAGCGGGTCCATGGAGTCCACGACGCAGGACGCGGCGCCCTCCAGGTCGCCGATGCGCTCGCGCAGCCAGCCGATGTCCTTGGTGCGGGCGAAGTAGAGCCAGGCGGACTCCAGGACCTCGACGTTGCCGGTGACGAGGAACATGACGGCGTTCTCGGTACCGTCGGCACTGTTGCGGCGCACGTGGTACTCGCGGTCGCCGTCCGGCTGCACGGCGCAGGGGTCGCGCCACATCTGCTGCGGGTCCTCGCGCATCATGCGCAGTTGCAGGTCGATCATCCGCCGGACGACGTCGAGGTCGGTGCCGCTTCCCCACGCCATGCGGCCCTTGATCTGGAACTCGTGGTCGACATCCGGGTACGTGCCCACGTACTTGTCGGCCAGCGTACTGATCACGTATCCGCTCGCGTCCGGGTAGCCGGCCGCCGTGGTCCTCTCGACGACACAGGGCAGCACGGTGCCCCAGTAGAAACCCGCGAGGGCGTCGGCCAGCGGCTCCGCCCCGGGCAGGTCCAAAGTGAACGCCCCGCCGTCGACGTCGGCGTGCGGGCGGGCGTGGTGGGCGGTGACGGTCGCCGTGTCGGAGTGGACCGTGACGGTGCGGTGCCGGCTGTCGCAGCTCAGTTCGATGGTGCCGGCGCCGACGATGTGCCAGGCGGGTTCGGTCGAGCGCGGGTCTGCGGGCAGGAGCCAGCAGGCGCCGGATCCGCTGAGCTCGACGGGCGCGGTGCCGTCGTCCGGAAGGAGGTGCCGCTCGTCGCCGTGCAGGTCGAGGAGCACGGTGGGGCCGCTGGGCGCGTCGAATCGGATTCCGGGGCACGGGCCGGGCGTCGCCGCCACCGACCAGGTGTGTTCGTCGACACGGGTGGCGGTCCCGTCGGTGGGGGGTGCGCTGGCGGGGGCGAGGGGTGACATCGGTGTCGTGGCTTCCTGTTCGACGGCACGTGACTTCGAAAAGCAGTATGCAAACTTGCAACTGGATCTTGCAAGGCTGCGGTAAGCGGAGTCATGATGGCGCCCATCACCCCGTCTGCCGTTTCTCGATCAAGGAGGATCGATGGCCACGACCGCGTTGCGGCGTCACCGCTGGGGCGCCAGGGCCGGCACACTCGCCGCGGTGGGGACGCTCCTGGCCGGTGCGCTCAGCGGCTGCTCGATGGCGCCGTCCGACGAGTCAGGTCCGCACACCCTCACCGCCTGGGCCTGGGGAGCGCCGGCCACCGGCATGAAGGCCACCGCCAAACTGTTCGAGAAGGCTCACCCCGGGATCACCGTCAAGGTCCAGGACGTCGGGAACCCGGCGATCTGGGACAAGATCACGTCCGGGATGGCGGCCGGCGGCTTCGGCCTCCCGGACGTCATGGATATCGGCGGCGACTACGTCAGCAACTACCTGGAGACCTTCCCCGACAGCTTCGCGAACCTCAGCGACAAGGGGGCGGGCGCTCTCGCGAAGGACTTCCCCAGCGGTCTGTGGAAGGGCGGCCAGAACGCCGAGGGCGAGCAGTACGGCATCCCGTTCGAGGTGAACACGAACCTCGTGTACTACCGCAAGGACCTGTTCCGTAAGGCGGGCGTCGGCATCGGCTCCATCCGCACATGGGACCAGATGCTCGACGCCGGAGTAAAGATCAAGAAGGCGACCGGCGCCGATCTCTTCGCCCTCGACAAGGCGGCGTCGCAGGCCGACGCGGCGAACCTCTTCGAGATGCTGGCCCGCCTGGAGGGCACGTTCTTCTTCGACAAGGGCGGTGACATCTCACTGACCGACCGCGGCAGCGTCTCCGCGCTGACCTTCCTGAAGCGGGCCAACGACGCGGGGCTCGTCACGGACATCCCGCAGAGCCAGGGCACCACGTCGCAGATGAAGGGGCAGTCGCCCGTCGCGATCATGCCCGGCGCCTCGTGGATGGTCGGCAGCTTCCCGACCACGGCCCCCGAGATGAAGGGGAAATGGGGCGTCCGCATGTCTCCCGCCATGCACCCCGGCGGCTTCACCGCGTCGTCGGCGGGCGCCACCTATCTCACGGTCGCGAAGTCGAGCGAGAAGCAGAAGCTCGCCTACGAGTACGTGCGGTTCAGCATGGCGACGCTCTCCGGCCAGCAGGCGCTGACCCGCGCCGCCGGGCTCTTCCCGAGCTACCGCCCCATGTGGAACACCGCCGAGTTCAAGGAGTCGAACCCCTACTTCGGGATCGACACGAACCGGATCGTCGTCAAGGCCCTCAGCCAGAAGACCCCGCCCGACTACTACACCCGGGACTTCCCGAGGGCACTCAAGGCCTACGACGACGCGCAGACCCAGGTGCTCGTGAAGGGTGCCGACCCGAAGAGGGCTCTCGACAGCGCCGCGAAGCTGCTCTCCCAGCAGACCGGCCGGAAGATCGGAAAGGACTGACGGGCGAACCACCATGTCGAACATTCTGAAATCCGGCCCCGCGCCCCTGCCGCCCGCCACCGTCCGGGTTCCGCCTCGCAAGCCGGGCGGGCGCTCGAAGCTCCGTACCCGCGCGACGCCGTACGCGTTCCTGGCACCCGTGATCGTGCTGTTCGTCGGCTTCAAGGTCTATCCGGTCCTGTACGCCCTCTACCTCAGCTTCACGCAGAACGTCGGCGGCGTCATCACCTTCGTCGGGGGCACGAACTACCGGCGGATCTTCGGCGACCCACTGTTCTGGACCGCCCTGCGCAACACCCTCGAGATCCTCGTCATCCAGGTACCGCTCATGCTCGGCCTCGCGATCCTGCTGGCCGTCGCGCTCAACTCCAAACTGCTCAAGTGGCGTTCGTTCTTCCGCGTGGCCTACTTCGTCCCGATCGTCATGGGCCTGGTCGCGTACGGGATCCTCTTCTCCGCGCTCCTCAACTACCAGAACGGCTTCATCAACTACCTCCTCACCTCGGTCGGCCTGCCGCGGATCCCCTGGCTCACCGACCCGTTCTGGGCCAAAGCCTCGATCATCATGGCGATGACGTGGCACTACACCGGGCAGAGCGCCGTCATGTACCTCGCCCAACTCCAAGCGATCCCGGGCGAGTTGTACGAGGCGGCCCAGGTCGACGGCGCCACCCGGCGCCAGCAGTTCTGGCACGTGACCATCCCCGGGCTGCGGCCGACGATCCTGCTCACGGTCGTCCTGTCGACCATCGGGACCCTGCAACTGTTCGACGAGCCGTACGTCCTGACCAACGGCGGCCCGGACAACGCGACGCTCACCGTCGGCATGTATCTCTACAACACCGCCTTCAAGAACTTCGACTTCGGCTACGCGTCCGCGCTCGGCTACGTGCTCGCCATCATCGTCACCGCCATCTCCGTCATCCAGTCGCTCGTCCTGAGGAGGCGCGCTCAGTGACCGCCACACAGCTCACAGCACCACGACGGCGCGCCGCGACCGACTCGCCACGGTCCCTGAGCGCCGTACTCACCACCTTCATCGGCCTCGGCGCCGTCCTGATGCTCGCGCCGTTCGCCTGGCTCGTCGTGGCGACGACGCACTCCACGAGCGAGATCTTCTCCTCGCCGCCCGCGCTCCTGCCGGGCAGCCACTTCTGGGAGAACTTCAGCGGCTTGTTCACGTCGCTGCAGTTCGGCTCAGCGCTGCGCAACTCCGTCGTCGTGTCCCTCGTCTACACGGGCCTCGGACTGGTGGTGTGCAGCGCGGCCGGCTACGCCTTCGCGAAGTTCACCTTCCGCGGCCGCAACATCCTGTTCACCGTGATCATCGCGTCGCTGGCGCTGCCCGGCCAGGTGACGCTCGTACCGCTGTTCAAGATGATGGTCGAACTCGGCTGGCTCAACTCCTACCAGGGGCTGATCCTGCCGAACCTGGCGCTGCCGTTCGGGATCTTCCTCATGCGGCAGTCCATGCACTCCGTACCCGACGAACTGATCCAGGCGGCGCGCATGGACGGCGCCGGCGAGCTGCGCACGTTCCTCCAGATCGTCCTGCCCACCATGCGTCCGGCTCTCGCCGCACTCTCCATCTTCCTGTTCCTCGCCCAGTGGAACGACTTCGTCTATCCCCTCATCGTCCAGCGCACCCCGGAGGCCTACACGCTGCCCGTCTCGCTGGCCACCCTGCACGGCGTCCAGTCCACCGACTACGGACAGTTGCTCACCGGTACCCTGATCTCGGTCCTGCCGGTCCTGGTGCTGTTCCTGTTCCTGCAGCGGTACTTCGTCGCCGGGCTGCTCGCCGGCTCGGTGAAACAATGACCCCCGGACACTCGGCGCTCGGCACGCCGGACGACTCAGCGTGCGACCGGAAGGTTTGACATGACGACAGCGAAGGGCGCGGACCCCGCGAAGCGGCGGGGAGGAACCCGCACGCCCATCGGCACCACGACCCTCGCCGAGATCGCGAAGGCCGCGGAGGTGAGCGAGGCCACCGTCAGCCGGGTCATCAACCGGAAGTACGGCGTCTCCGCGGCCACCCGGCAGGCCGTCGAGGAGGCGCTGCGCAAGGTCGGTTACGAGCGGCCGATGGACAACCGACTCGTCCTCATGCTCACCCCGAACCTGAAGAACCCGATCTTCGCCCACCAGGCGGAGCGGATCGAGAACGAGCTGAGCCCCTACGGTCTGACGCCCATCATCTGTCCCGTCTACCCCGGCACGCCACGCGAACGGGACTACGTCGAGTCCCTCGTCGACGCGGGCATCGCGGCCGTCGTCTTTCTGTCCTCCAGTAACACGCTGCGCGACGAGGACCACCGTGTGGTGCAGTTCATCGAGTCGCGGGGCATCCCCTACGTCAGCATCAACGGCGGCTTCCCCGAGTTCGAGGCGCCGGTCGTCTCCACCGACGACTGGCGCGTCTCGGAGCTGGCAGTCGGTCACCTGCACGACCTCGGCCACCGAAGGATCGGCCTGCTGGCCGGCCCCACCGGCAACATCCCGGCCGACCGGCGCGTCGAGGGGTTCCTGCGCGCGCTGCGCCGCCGCGGCCTCGAGGAGTCGACGGACCTGATCTCCCGCCAGCCCTTCAACGTGGAGGGCGGGCAGTTGGCGGCCACCGCTCTGCTCAAGCGGGGCGTCACCGGCATTGTCGCGTCCAGCGACGAGATGGCGCTCGGCGCCTACCGCGCCGTGGACCGCGCCGACCTGCGCGTTCCCCGCGACGTGTCCGTCATCGGCTACGACGACTCTCCCATGCTGGACTTCATCTGGCCGCCGCTCACCACGGTCCGGCAACCCATCGAGCGCATCGCCGAGAACGTCGGCCGCATCGTGACGTCCCTCATCGCGAACCGCAGCGTCGGCCCCGACGAGGTCCTCATCGAGCCCGAACTGCGCCTGCGGGGCTCCACCGCACTGGCGCAGGGGCGGGCCTGAACGACCGGGCCACAGGGCGATCCGACCGGTCGCCGTTGCCCATCGGGCTCGCGCGTTTCTGGCTACTACGACGGAGCCGAAGCCGTGTGCGGACACGCCGGCCACCGCTCACCGGGTGCCTGCGCGCCGCACGCGACCTAGCCGGCCGTGGCCGTCAGGTGCTCCCGCGCCCAGTCGGCGAACGTGGTCAAAGGGATCCCCAGCGCCTGGGCGAACTCGGGTCGGGCCGGCTGGATGACCGTGTTGTTCCACTCGTGTCCCGCGCCCCACGTCGGCATGCCCGCGGCGAGGGCCTCCTCCAGGGTCATGGACGGCGCGACGACGCGAACTCCCGCGACCTCGGACAGGATCCGCGAAATCTCGGTCATGGTGAGCCGGTCACTGGCCAGCTCCAGCTCTACTTCGTGGAACAGATCGGGATCGGCGAAGGCGCGAGCGGCGGCCGCGCCGATGTCCTCGCGCGACACGAGCGCCAGTTCCGTGTCCGGCTTCAGCACGGTGGCCAGGCCGCCGCCGGGACCCCGGGGCAGCAGGGCGGGGATGTTCTCCATGAAGAAGGCGGGCTTGAGCACCGCCCAGCGGTCGAAGCCCGCACCGCGCACCGCCTCCAGGATCGCCTGCTTCGTGGCGAAGTAGCCCTCCATCGCCGCCCAACGCCCCTCGGCCCAGCCAGGAGTACGGGTGTGCTCGCCCACCCCGCTGGTCGAGGACTGCACGAACTGCCGTACGCCCGCCGCCTTCGCCGCGTCGATCAGATGAGTGGCCTGCGCCAGCTCTCCCGCGAAGTCGACGCTGGTCTCGGTCATGGGCGGCATCTGCACGGAGAACACCGCACGGACCCCCTCGAGAGCGGCGTCCAGAGAGGCCCGGTCGGCCAGATCCGCCTTCACGAGCTCGGCGCCCAGCGCCTCGACGGCCCGCGCGGGCTCCGAGCCCGGGGCGCGTACGAGTGCGCGTACCGGCGTCCCTGCGGAGAGAAGGGCGCGGGCGGTGGCCCCACCCTGGCGGCCGGTGGCGCCGGTGACGAGGACGGGTGCGGTGTCGGTGGTCATGATTCTCGCTCCTTGGAGTCCGAGGGAGATTAAACGGCGGACCCCGCCGTTTTTCCTGGGCTAAAATATGGCGGGGCCCGCCGTTTAGCAAGTGAGGGAGAACATGACCGGTCAGCGCTCGGACGCCCGGCGCAACTACCAGCGCATCCTGTCCGTCGCCGAGGCGGAGGTGGCCGCGCGCGGCGCCGACGCGTCCCTCGAGCAGATCGCCCGCACCGCAGGCGTCGGTTCGGCCACGGTGCGCCGCCACTTCCCGACCCGCCAGGCCCTGCTCGAAGCCGTCTTCCACGAACGCATCGAGCACCTCTGCGATCGCGCCCGCCGCTTGAGCGACACCGGGGACAGCCGGGCCGCGCTCCTGGAATGGCTCCGGGCCCTGGTCGCCTACGCCGTCTCCGCCCGCGGACTCGCCGATGCCCTCACCTATGAGCCCCCCACCGACCGACCCGCCGAGAACTCCTGCGGCGCCGCGCTCGAAGAAGCCGGTACGCCCCTGCTGCGGCACGCCGTCCGGGACGGGGCGGTCAAGGGCGACGTCACCTTCCACGACCTGCTGACCCTGAGCGTCGGCATCGCCCTGGCCACCGAGCACCACAGTGAACCGTCAGTGCAGGCCGAGCGGCTCTTCCGTCTCTCCGTCGAAGGGATCAGCCCCGCGCGGGGGACCGCCGAGGCCTGAGCGGTTCGTGATCCTCGCAGCGGAACCCCCGCCGCGGTGACGAGGGCGAGCTGCTGTGGCAGGTACGAGCTGATGAACCGCGCGGTCGACTGCGATCCGGAGTTCCGGTGGCCCGCGGACGGCAGCTGGGTCGTCACGACGGACTTCGGCCCCGCGCCCACGTACGTCGGCTGCTCCACGCGCACCGCCGAACTGCTCCACGCCGACGGATCGCTGGAGACGATCGCTGTCACCACGGCCACCCGCGTCGACAACGCCGCCGAGCAGTACCCGGCCTGCTGACCTGCGAGCATCAGGGACGTCCGCTACGAGTTGAGCCGTGCAATTTCAGCGTTCAGGGCGGTGGCGAAGGTGCACCACGACGCGTAGGGAATGAGCCCGAGCGCCGCGCCCCGGTCGATGCGTGCGGCACGCCGTACCAAGTCCCAGCAGGACAGAGCCGTGGCCGCGGTGACAGCCAGCCCCGCATACGGTGTGCGGGCCTTGAAGAACGACCAGCCGAAACCAGCGTTCAGGGACAGGTTCACTGCGAGCGCGGCCGTCCAGCTACGGCGCTCGCTCAACGAGCTGCGCTGCAGCGCCCGTCCGCCGCAGGCGACGATGGAGCCGTACAACGGTGTCCAGACGGCTCCGAATGCCGCCGGTGGAGGCTGCCACGGCGGTTTCTTCAGGGAGCGGTACCAGGTGTTGTCGGGATCGATGGCCAGCGATCCGGCCAGCGCCGCAGCCGCCACCCCGGCACCCACCAGGCCGTAATCGCGCAGGGCGTCCGTCCGCGACTCGTTCCCCGAGCGAGACATAGCAGTCAACAGCCTCATGTCAGAACTCTTCCCCGCAATCGACCCGTCACTCGGTCGCGCAGGGGTCCGGCGGGGCGTGATCGCCGACACGGTCCGGGCCGCCCGGCGACCGCTGCGCCGGCGGGTATCGAGCAGGACCATCGTTGGCGGCCTGTTCCGTCCCGGTAGCGGAACGGAGTAGGCGTGGGGCAACGGCTTGGCCAGGAGCAGGAACCTGGATGCGACCATCGGTGATGGGCTCACAGGTAGGGGTCATTCAGGTAGGGGTCATTCGAAGGGGTCGCGTCTTGTCGGGCGCGCCAAGAACTGACGTGATCGCGTAGGTAATCGGTGAGTTCAGTCGGTTGAAGATCCAGCGCTGCCACGGCTGATGCTTCCAGTGCGACGCGGATCGGTGAGAAGTTCCCTATGTCGGGATCATGCATTTCAGGGCCGTTGCGGCGACCCAGATCCATGTTCAGCACGTCAGCAAGGAAGTAGTGCTGTACGACGGTGACCCTCTCACCCGGGTCGGTCACGGTCAGGAACTCGGTGACAGGGCCAATCGTGGCGCCGATCTCCTCCATGACTTCGCGGCGCAGGGCCGCTCCAAGATCCGCGTCGTCCGGTTCGACGCCTCCGCCGACGGTCTCGTAGTAGAAGGGTCCACCGGGCCATCCTCGACGCAGGAACACCAGCCGATCGCCATCGAGCAGAACCGCGCGAACGTTGCGCCGGATCTTCATGCTCGCGAAGATAGCGCGGTCGAACTGATGTGGAACAGGGGCTGCCGACAGGGGAGTTGATGTGCCGGCTTGGGCGCGGTGGGCGTCCGGGTGATCTGGGCTGTCACTGGAGCAGCGGGAGCTGGGGTTCGGTCGCCCAGTGTGGAGTGATCACGTATGTACGCGAAACAGCAGGAGGTCACCCCAGGGACACGGGCAGTGGATTGCGCAGGTTACCTCTGAATCCGCAGGATCCGGTGATCTGCTAGATCGGCGCCTTCTGGCAGGCCACGCGGTTGATTCCCTTGAAGTGAACGCAGATCTTGGCGCCCCGGTAGTCGGCGCCGGACCAGCTACGAGAGATGGTCTTCCCGACCCGACCGGCCTGGACCGTCTGAGTGAACCGGTAGCCATCCGAAGTGAGCCAGGTCGTTCTCGACTTCACCGACTTCGGGGGATTGGACCAGAAGCCGATCACTCGGGTGCTCAAGGCGTCGCCGGTCATGCGAATGCAGACCTGCGGACCGGACCAGTGATGGGTGCATGAGCTCTTGTCGATCGTGGCAGGGAGGGCTGAAGCCGAGGTGGCTGCAGCGGGGGATACCTGGGGGATCGTCGCAGCGAGCGACAGAGCCAGGACTGGGAGCGCCGTTCGGAACATTCTCATGATCAAGAGAACTGCGTCCGACCTTCTCCAGGTCACGCGACGTCACTCGGGAGAGGGACGCCGAGGGAGCGGGTTCCGGGACTCCGCCTCTGGGCCAAGGCGACACGGTGTCAGCCGGGGCTGCGTTGGGAATCCATCCGCGCACCGCCACGACCTACCTGATCGCCGCGCATCCAGGGCGCGTCGAGCCGGACCTTGTCGCACCCAGTCCATCATCTGTGGCCTGCCCCTACGGGCATGCGTACGAGAATTGACCTTGCCTGTCACGACGTGGTCCTCACATCATCTGCGAATGGACGACACGCCGAGCCGCATCCCGACCGCCCTGCCTGCGTTGCGCTCCAAGGCGCGCGATGCGGGATTCATCATGTCCAGCGAAGACCGCACAGGAAGCCTTCTGGCAGCACTCGCCGCCGCCCGGCCCGCAGGCCGGATCCTCGAACTCGGCACCGGAGTCGGAGAGGGCACCGCCTGGCTCCTCAGCGGCATGGACCCAGATTCCTCCCTGACCACCGTCGAACTCGACCCCGCCCTCCAAGCGTTCGCCCAAGAGCAACTGGGCGCCGACCCGCGGGTGACCTTCGTTTCCGGAGACGGTGGCGCCTGGCTGGAAGACTTCGACGGAGCAGCCTTCGACCTTGTCTTCGCGGACACCTGGCCAGGCAAGTTCACCCACCTCGACCGAGCCCTCGAACTCGTGGCTCCTGGAGGGACCTACCTGATCGACGACCTCTTCCCCCAGCCCGGCTGGCCGGAGGGCCACGAAGCCTCCGTCCAACGGCTTCTGGCCGAACTGGACGAACGCGAGGACTTCCGAGTCGTTCGCATGGCATGGGCGAGCGGACTGCTGATGGCAGTGCGTACGGCCTGACGGCCAAAGCCGACCGGGATCACGAGCACGACTCGGTGCTGTCCCACAGCTGAGAAGTCGGGGCCCGGATGAGTAGCTGGTCGCCAGAGGTGGACGGGGTGTTGGAGGCGTCGGGTTGGACGCCTGGGCGGAAGGTGGACACGGCTCGCTGTCGATCCATGTTCGAAGTGATCGGGCGCCGTCTCTAGCCGCTCGGCGAGCTGGACCACGGCCGATTCTTCCTGGGCATCGATGAAGCGGGCGTGATCTATCTCGTAGAGGCCTGGGCGGCCAGCTTCGGACCGGTGCCTCACGCCATGGAGAACTTGGTTCTCGGCGTGGCCCCTCGCCGCATCGATCAGAGGTACAGCCCAGCGGGACGGCTGGCCTGGAGTGCCGTCGCGAGGGCATCCAGGGGCTCGTCACAGGACGATCTTGGGTGCCCCTCGTTGTGGTCTCTGGCGGCACGCCTTGGCCTCGATCGCGGTGAGTCTTGCTCAGCCGCTGGTACACAGAAAGAATCGCGGCATGTCCAGCGACCGTCTCATGCGCATCCACAGCGCCGAGTTCCAGGCCATGGCCGAGAGGGTCCTGCGGGTCACCGAGCTCACCTCCCGCCTGAACGTCCTGCCTTTCGATGACGAGGCGGGCAAGGCGGAACTGTTCGAACAGATCCTCGGCAAGCCACTGCCGCCGAGAGCCACGATCTATCCGCCCTTCTACACGGACCACGGCCTGAACCTCGACCTCGCCGAACGCGTCTTCATCAACCAGAACTGCACGTTCCTGGACTATGCAGGCATCCGCCTCGGCGAGCGCGTGATGATCGGGCCGAAGGTCACGTTCATCACCAGTGGCCACCCGGTTGATCCCGAGGAGCGGCGGCTCTACCTCACCGGCGCACCCATCGACGTCGCGGAGAACGTGTGGATCGGCGCCGGCGCCACCATCCTGCCCGGCGTCAGCATCGGCCGTGACGCCGTGGTCGCCGCCGGTGCAGTCGTGGCCGACGACGTTCCACCCGCAAGCCTGGTGACCGGCAGCAAGGCGACCGTGCACCGAAAGTGGTGACGGCCTTCGCCGCCCCGCCGAGCCCGACTGCGGGCAGCCAGACGACGCCTTGGAATTAATCAGCTAGGGCGCGGATGGTGCCCAGCATCAGGTTCGGCGCTGAGGGCGACGGGGCGATGCCGCCGAGGTCGCCTCGGCGTTGGTTCCCGTGGGATCTGCGATGCGGTCGAGCCACTCGACAAGCAACAGGCGTTCGGGCTCGCTGAGCATCTCCAGGTGGGGGGCGTGGGCGCGGAGGGCGACGGCCGAGGTGAGGGGGCCGTCGGGTGTCCGGGCGGGGGCGTCGGTCAGGATGCGGCCGAGGACGGCGTCCATCATCGCCTCGCCCAGAGCAGGGTCCCGTTGCTCCTGCGCGGTGGCCAGCAGGGTCTGAACAGTTCCGACACCGGCTGCCTGGATGAGGTCGACCGCGTGCGGTTCGGGGACCCGGAGTCGCCCGGCCGCCGCCAGTCGGCGTACGCGTGTCTCCAGGATCTCCTTGCCCCTGCGGGCGGCAGGCGAGTCGCGTACGCGTTCGGGGTCACTCAGCAGCCGGAAGATCGCCGGGTTGGCCAGGCCGAACTCGATCTGCTTGTGCCAGCTCGCGCGCAGGTCGTCCAGCGGGTCCACGTCGGTCGCCGCGGCGGCCGCGACACTGGCGGCCTTGTCCGAGACGAACGCGGCCATGACGTGCTCGGCCACCGCCTCCAGCAGGCCGTCCTTGTCACCGAACAGGCGGTAGATGGTCGGGGCCTGGACACCGGCGCGCTCGGCGACGCCGCGGGTGGTGACCGCGCCGGGCCCCTTCTCGCGCAGCAGCGAAGCGGCGGCGTCGACGATCGCCGCCCGTGTGTCCGTCCGGCTGGTCCTGACCGCATCACCCATGAATCAAAGATAGCAACGGTTTGCTATCGGCGATATCCGGGGTTACCGTGAGGATGATTCCAGCGATAACAGAAGGAGCGGATCAATGATAATCGTGACCGGTGCGACCGGAGCCCTCAACGGCGCTACCGTCGACCACCTGCTCGACCGCCTGCCCGCGAGCGAGATCGCGATCGTGGCGCGCGACACCGCGAAAGCGGAGCACTTCGCCCGGCAGGGAGTCGAGGTCCGGTACGGCGACTACGCGGCCCCGGACTCCCTGCCCAAGGCGTTCGCGGGCGCCGATCAGCTGCTGCTCGTCTCCTCCAACGACCCGACCGCAGACGCAACCGCGCTGCACCGCGCGGCTGTGCACGCCGCAGTCGAGGCCGGCGCGAAGCGGATCCTCTACACCAGCCACCAGGCCGCCGCACCGGACAACCCGTTCGCCCCTGGACGGGACCACTTCGCGACCGAACAGATCCTGGCCGCCTCCGGCACCCCGTGGACGTCACTGCGTAACGGCTTCTACGCCCACAGCCTCCAGTGGCTCGCCGGACCGTGGCGCGAGACGGGCGTCATCGCCGTGCCCGGCGACGGACCGGTCTCCTGGACCGCCCGCGGCGACGCCGCTGAGGCGGCGGCACTGATCCTCGCCACTCCCGGCGCCCACGAGGGCCCGGTGACCCTGACCGCACCCGAGGCCCCCACCTTCGCCGAACTCGCCGACATCGCGTCCGAACTGTCGGGACGCACCATCCGCTACCAGCAGATGGACGAGAGCGACTGGATCGCGGCACAGGGCGCCGCCGGACAGCCCGAGCACATGACCCATTTCCTGCTGGGCTTCTACCGAGCCGCGCAGGCCGGCTTCTTCTCCGGCACCGACCCCCTCCTCGGCGAACTTCTCGGCCGCCGCCCGGCCACCGCACGCGACGCCCTGGCCGCACCCCAGTAGCCGACGCGGTCCATATCCCGCAGGGGGGACGGGTGTTCCCTGCCGCCGCGCCGAGGTCACGGGTGCTCCTGGTGCACTGCACTGCACGGTCGGGCGATCGATGGCGCCATCAGGATCGGGCGGGTTCCGGCCCCCCGCCAGCGGTCATCGGCCACAGGCGGGCGATGCGGCTGCGCGGTACGCGGTACGCGCGCCATGGGGAAAGCCGTCCGCCCGGAAGAATGAGCCGGACGGCACGGGCTGCTGTCCTGCGCAGGGGGCCGAGGGGTCCGAGCACTGTCGCATCGGTGTACCGTCACGCCCCGCGCGGGTCGGAAGGCGCACCTCCCACCCGGTGTCCCTGGTCCGCGCCGGCGAGCAGTTCGAAAATGGCATCCCGGTCCAGCGGTCCAAGGCGGTGGCATGAATCTTCACGACATCCTGCGGAACCCGGACGAGCACGTCCGCTTCGCGGCCTGCATCGATGAGTTGCAGCAGGTCGCCGACGCTGACGAGATCGACCTGGTCATCCGTGTCCTCGCCGATCCGGATCGGACGATGGCCCAGTCCGCCGTACTGCGGCACCTGGGCCATCGAGCCGCCGACCTCTGTCCCGGCCCTGCCTACGAGGGGTGGGCGCAGGCGATGACCCAGGCAACGATCGATCCCCCCTTCCTGACCCGGCGCCTGGGGGAGTGGTCGCTCTTGCGCGCCATCACCCTCAAGCTGCCCTGGCAGCCGGACGACCTGCTCACGTCATCGAACTGGCTCCAACTCAAGACGGCCGGCGGGGCGAACGCCGAGGCCGTCAAGCTCCTCGCCGAAGGTGGCCGCACCAAGCGGATCCGCAACGCGGCCAGGATCGGCCTCACCCGCCACATTGAGTGAAATCAGCTCGCCCACAACTCCCCACCTCTTACTGACTGGCGGTGCCGACTACTGGCTGGCGGTGTCGACTGTGCCGAGTGCTGCTGGCCGCACCCACCTGCGGCGGCACCGAACCTGACCCCTCGCGCCGCCCTGCTCCTCAACGGTGTCCGGGCAAGGTGCGAGGCGCCGTCCGGTACGCCCCCGCGGCGGGCGCCCGCCCACCGTTCTCTGCGCACAGCGTTGACGCGTCCCCGCCACATGGCTACGTTCCCCTCGAACTCGCCCTTCTTGGCACCTCCGCACCCCACTCCACAACCGGAGAGCACGCCACATCAGAGTGACAACGTTGTCAGACCCCTGTACCAGCCTTTCCGCCCTCTGCTGGGGCCTTCTCGACCCCACCGGAAGGCGCATACGAGGAGGCACAAAGGACATGAGACGCCCCTTACGGTCATCCGCCGCCCTCGGCACCGGCATCCTGGCTGCCGGCGCGCTCGCGGTGGCCCAACTGACCGTTCCCGCAGTCGCGGCACCCCGTCCCGCGGCCCTGGTCACCGCGCCGGCCACCCTGGTCAACCCCTTCATCGGGACCTCCAACCAGGCCAACGACTTCCCCGGCGCCGACGCGCCGTTCGGCATGGTGCAGTGGAGCCCGGACACCCCCTCGCGGCCGCCCGGCGGCGGCTACGAGTACAACGACAAGTCGATCACCGGCTTCAGCCTGACCCACATCGCCGGGCCCGGCTGCGGAGCGGCGGGCGACGTGCCGGTGCTGCCCGGCGTCGGCGCCGTCGACACCAAGGCGAGCGTCGGCTTCAGCCACGCCAACGAGTCGGCGTCTGCGGGCAGCTACAAGGTGGCCCTCGACAACAAGGTCACCACTGAACTGACGGCGACCAAGCGCAGCGGCATGGCCCGCTTCTCGTTCCCCTCCACCACCCAGGCCAACCTGGTCTTCAAACTCACCGGAAGCCAGAACGGCGCGAGCAACACGCAGTTCACCAAGGTCTCCGACACCGAGGTCAGCGGGCAGGTGACCAGCGGCCGCTTCTGCGGCGCGGGCAACACCTACACCGTCTACTTCGACATGGTCTTCGACCAGCCCTTCACCACCAGCGGCACCCCGGCCGCCACGGCGACCCTGCGCGACAAGGCCGACAAGGGCGCGAGTAAGAACGCCGCGGAGAAGGCGAACCACCCCGTCCTGCACGGCGCCCCCGCGAAGAGCGCCACCCCGGGCGCGGCGGCCGGCCCCCAGGCCGCCGTGAACAACGGCTACGTCACCTTCGACGCCACCAAGCACCCCGTGGTCCAGGCGAAGGTCGGCGTCTCCTACGTCTCCGTCGCCGGCGCCAAGGCCAACCGCACCGCGGAGAACCCCGGCTGGGACTTCGACGCCACCCGCAACGCGGCCCAGGGCGCCTGGAACACCGAGCTGGGACGGGTGCAGATCGGCGGCGGCACGGCCGCCCAGCAGCAGCAGTTCTACACCGCGCTCTACCACTCGCTGCTGCACCCGAACGTGATCAGTGACACCGACGGGCAGTACCCCGGTTTCGACGGCAAGGCCCACACCGTGGACTCCGGCCACCAGGCCGCCTACGGCAACTACTCCGGCTGGGACATCTACCGCTCCCAGGCGCAGCTCGAGGCCCTGGTGGACCCACAGGCCGCCTCCGACACCGCCCAGTCCATGCTCGACGACTACCGGCAGACCGGCATCTTCCCCAAGTGGTCGGAGAACAACGGCGAGTCCTACGTCATGGTCGGCGACCCCGCCGCCGCGATCATCGCCGACTACCACGCCTTCGGCGCCCGGCAGTTCGACACCGCCGAGACGCTGCGCGCACTGGTCGCCCAGGCGTCCAAGGCGAACAACGACCGCCCGGGCCTGAACTACCTCGATTCTCCCGGCTACATGCCGCACAACGGCAGCTACGGCTGCTGCAACTTCTACGGGCCGGTCGCCACGACGCTGGAGTACGACACCGCGGACTTCGCCCTCTCCGCCTTCGCCGGCGCGCTCGGCGACAGCGCCAACCAGTCCACGTACGCGACGCGCGCGCAGAACTGGCGCAACGTCCTCAACCCGGCCTCCGGCTTCGTCCAGCCGCGCAACGCCGACGGCACCTGGACGGGCGGGTTCGACCCGACCAGCGGCACGGACATGGTCGAGGCGGACTCCTGGATCTACACCGGCATGGTGCCCTTCAACGTGCGCGACCTGGCGCGCGCCAAGGGCGGCAACACCGCGATGAACCACTATCTGGACACCGTCCTGCGCAGCTACACCGGCGCCAACGGCTACGCCTGGGTCGGCAACGAGCCCAGCATCGAACTGCCCTGGGAGTACGACTACACCGGTCAGCCCTGGAAGACGCAGGGCACCGTCCGCGCCATCCAGCAGCAGATCTGGTCCGCCACTCCCGGCGGCCTGGCCGACGGCAACGACGATCTGGGGGCCATGAGCGCCTGGTACGTCTTCTCCGCGCTCGGCATGTACCCGCAGACGCCGGGCACCGCCGACCTGGCGCTGGGCTCGCCGCTCTTCCCGCAGGCCGTCATCACCCTGCCCTCCGGCAAGAAGCTGACCGTCAACGGCAACGGCGCCGCCGACAACGCCCCCTACGTGCAGTCCGCGGCCTGGAACGGCTCGGCGTGGAACAACGCCTACGCGCCCACGTCCGCCCTGACCGCGGGCGGGACCCTGGACTTCACCCTCGGCACCGCCGCCAACACCGGCTGGGCCGCCGGAAGTTCGGCGGCACCGCCGTCGTACGGGGGCGGTACGTCGTCGCCTTCCATCCCGCGCGTCGGGCCCATCGTCTCCGGTGTCACCGCCTCCGGTGGCGGCAAGCTGTGCGTCGACGTCGCCAACTCGGGCACGGCCGACGGCACCGCCACCCAGATGTGGGCCTGCAACGCCACCTACGCCCAGGACTGGACGGTCGCCTCGGACGGCTCGCTGCGCTCGCTCGGCAAGTGCCTGGACGTGGACAACGGCGGCACCGCGAACGGCACCAAGGTCAGGCTGTGGACCTGCAACGGCACGGGAAGCCAGCAGTGGCGGGCCGGAACGAACAACTCGCTGGTCAACCCGCAGTCCGCCCTCTGCCTGGACGACCCCGGCAGCTCCGCCGCGGGCGGTACCCAGCTCCAGCTCTACAGCTGCAACGGAAGCGGCGCCCAGAACTGGACCCTCCCGACCACCGCACAGTCCCTGAACAGGAAGGCGGCAGCCGAACCGTCCGGCGCACCGGCCTGGAAGCCGGGCCACAGCCCGACCTCGGAACCGAAGGCCACGGCACGGCGGTGAACCACGCGCCCTGATTCCGAGCCCTCACCTGTCCGGCCGCCTCCCTCCCCGGGGCGGCCTGGCAGAGGGTCTTGATGAATCAGGCCCTCGCGTGTGCCGCCCTCCCGCGAGTTCACGCCCCGCGAGCCGAGGCCTGCTCAGTCCGTGCCGGCCTCGGCTCGCGCGGCGGCGGCCGCCACGGCGGCACGGTGACGTCGCCACCGCACGAGCTGAACCGTGGCGTTGGGGAGCCCGCTCACGGCGACGGCGAACATCAGCCAGGGTTGCCATCCGGGTGCGCTGTCGTCGAAGAACGAGAGCACCGCGCACGCCAGTACGAAAGGCAGCAGGGCCCAGCACATGATCATGGCCGCGCGGGTCCAGCGGGCCTGTGTCGGGGGAAGCGGATACGTCCCTGCTGACTCGTCCATGCTTCTCGACTACCCGTCAGAGGGCGGCAGTTACCCCAGGTCGGACATGTCCAGGACGAAGCGGTAGCGAACGTCGTTGCGGCGCAGGCGGTCCAGTGCCGTGTTGACCTGCGCCGAGGGCAGGACCTCGACGTCGGCGACGATTCCGTTGTCGGCGCAGAAGCGGAGCATCTCGGCCGTCCCGGGACGGCCTCCGCTGCCGGACGAGCTGAGCTTCTTGCGGCCCATGAGCAGGTCGGTGGCCTCGATCGTCACCTGGCCCAGGTAGCCGACCAGGCTGAGGGTGCCGTCCGTCGCGACCGTCCTCAGATACGGGGCGAGGTCGTGGGGCGCGGAGACGGTGTCGATGACGACGTCGAAGGTGTCCCTGACCTCTGCCATCCGCTGCTCGTCGGTGGAGTCGACGAAGGAGTGCGCGCCGAGCCGCAGCGCGTCGTCGCGCTTGCCGTCGCCGCGGCTGATGACGGTGGTGGTGGCGCCGAGCGCCACGGCCATCTTGACCGCGAGGTGGCCCAGGCCGCCGAGGCCGGCCACGGCGACCCGGTTGTCCGGGCCCACGCGGAGCGCGCGCAGGGGCTCCCAGACGGTGACTCCCGCGCACAGCAGCGGAGCCGCCGCGGCCGGGTCCAGGCCGGCGGGAAGGGCGTAGGCGAACCCCTCGCGCACGACGTACTCGCGGGAGTAGGCGCCCAGCGTGGTCGACCCGTCGACGCGATCCGTGCCGCCGTACGTCAGCGTCGGGAAGGAGCGGCAGTAGTTCTCCTGGCCGGCCACGCACATGGCGCACGTGCCGCAGGAGTCGACGATGTTGCCGACGGCGACGCCGTCCCCGACCGAGAAGGCGGTCACCTCGGCTCCGGTCCCGGTCACCACGCCCGTGAATTCGTGGCCCGGCACCAGCGGCGCACCGGCGTGTTCGTCGTGGGTGCGCAAGGCGTGCACATCGCTGTGGCAGACACCGCAGAAGTCCACGCGTACGGCGATGTCGTCCGGTCGCAGTTCGCGGCGCGTCAGTTGCGTGCGGGCCACGGTCTCCGGTCCGGTCGCTCGCCATCCGGTTGTCGTGCGCATCGTGACCTCTTTCAAACAGACTGTTCGGTCTATTGCACGGTAGCGCCGCGCACCCACCGAGGCAAACCAACCGTTCTGTTGCGTATGATCGGGGCATGCCGGAACAGCCCCAGACCGCACGAGGCGCGGCGACGTACGGACGCATCGTGGACGCCGCCACCGAGGAGTTCGCCCAGCACGGGATCGCGGGGGCGCGTATCGAGCGCATCGTGAAGGCCGCTCGTACCAACAAGGCTCAGCTCTACGCCTACTTCGGCGACAAGGAGCAGCTCTTCGACGCGATCTTCCTCAGTTCGCTGGAGCGCATCACCAACGTCGTCCCCATCGACGCCGACGACCTCGCGGACTGGGCCGTGCGTCTCTACGACGAGTATCTGCGGCGCCCCGATCTGATCCGGCTGGCGACCTGGACGCGGCTGGAGCGGCGGCCCGAGGGGCATCTCGTCGACCGGCACGGGCAGTACGACGACCGCAAGCTGACGGCCATCACCGAGGCGCAGGCGGCCGGGCGGGTCCGAGCGGGCGATCCGTTCGACATCATGGCCATGGTGATCGCGATGTCCATGGCGTGGTCCCCGGTCAGCAACGTCTACGCCGCCGGCGCCAAAGAACCGGACACCGCCCACGAGCGGCGCCGCGCGCTGCTGCGGGAGTGCGTCCGAGGGGCTGTCGGCGCCACGGCCTGAGCGGTGTGTGGGTCTACGCGGCTGACATCTCCGCATAAGGGCCGGCGACTTCACGTTCCGCGAAGGGGCATGTCAGGTGGACGGTCCACCAGTTCCCCGTATCCCGTTGCAGCCGACTGTCCTGCGAACCAGCATGGCGTCATGAAGCGGCCAAGGCAGATCATCGAGTGCGGAGACTTCATTCTGCGGCGTTGGCGGGGGCAGAACGACTTCGCTCCGGCATTCAAGTTGATCGAGGAGTCTCTGGACCACTTGCGCCCCTGGGAGTCGTGGGTCTCCCGCCACAGTGCGAAGAGCACCCGCGAGTTCCTCGCGACTTCGGAGTCGAAGTGGATAAGCGGTGATGTGTACAACTACGCCATCTCAAAGGACGGCGCTCTCATCGGCATGTGCCAGACCTACCGCGCGGCCGAGCCCCAAGGTCGCCGCATGGGCTATTGGTTGCACCCTGCCGCCACTGGCCAGGGCATAGCCACCAGGGCAACGGCGGCCTTGGTCGCCGAGATGTTCACCCTGCCGCACGTGGAGTACCTGGAAATCGCACACGACCTGTCCAACATCTCCAGTGCCGCGATACCGCGCCGGTTGGGTTTCACCGAAATCCTGCGTGAACAGGGAATGCAGCCCGCAGCTCCCTCCGGCAGCGGGATCATCGTGGTCTGGCGGCTCAATCGTCCTACCCCGCCTGTTGAGGCCCCCCGCCCATAACCATTCGAACCCGGCCCGTCGACACTCCTGCCTCTTCGGCACCGGCAGTGCTGATTCCCGGTACGAAGAAATAGACCCTGCGTACACATGGTGACAGAGCGTCACGGAATGAATGCGTAAAGATTTGGGTGCGTGGCGCGGGGCAATGCGATCAATTCCGGGTGTAGGGCCTCGTAAGATTTCGCCAACGCAAAAGGGAGTCCCCTCGGCGTCAGGCCTAGGAACCTGCCGATGCGAACTCCCTGCGCGGCCCTCACCATCCGGAATTCAAACCCAACGGAGATGCCGTTTTGCAACAGCTTAGCAACACTCGACCGTCCGTTCCGGGACGACTGGCCCGCGCAGTGTTCCGCCTCCGCGAATGGCGGCTGAAGAACGGGCGGTCGGTCATCGACGAGATGGTGCGTGGCGCCGCCTACAGCGCCGGGTCTGCGGCGGTGAGCCTTCTGGTCGTCTGGCTGCAGCATCACATCTGAAGAGGGCGGTGGCGCGGTCTCCGGAAAAGCGAAACGGAACACCCCCTGGCCGGTGCCGAGCCGGTGCCACACACAGCCGGGCTGTTGGACCACCCGACGAGCGACCTGTGGGCACCCCTCGAATTCAAGTGACGTCACAGGCCGGCCTGATTAGCGTTCACCGCATGACCTCCGTGGACGGCTTCACCGGCGACCCGCCCGCCGTGATCGTCACCTCTCTGGACAACGCAGCCGTCGGCGTGCGGCTCAGCGATCGGCAGTCGTTCGACGATGACGCCGTGCACTACGTGGCCGAGGCCTGGTCTCCGGGCCTGGCTGCTCGCGTCGACGAGGTCGTGGCATGGATCTGGGACGCTGATCTTGCGGCCTTCCTCACCGAGTTGGCCGCGGACTATCGGGGCTGGGAGGGGGAGCGCACCTGGAAGACGCACGACGGGGACTTGGCGGTGTCGGCCGTCTTCATGCCCACCGGCCGCGTCGCGCTGACATGGACGTTGCGTCCCTGGCCCGACATCGCGGGCGGATGGACCGCTTCGGTGACGAGCTGCCCGGAGGCCGGGGAACAGATGTCCTCTCTGGCGGCCGACGTCCGGCACTTTTTCGCCAGGGAGTCGCAGTGACCTCCGGTATGCGCCTCACCTTGACGTTGGGGGCACACGGGTGGGCCGACTGGACTCTCGAGGGCCGGCAGGCGAACGCGGAGCTCACCGCGTCTCGTCAGCAACGCGCCCGAAGAGTTCTTGACGGCGGTGGCCCGGCTCGTCGCCGGCGAGACGGAGACGCGCGCGCAGTTCGAGGCCGAGCCGACGGCCTGCCGCTGCGACAACAAGGGCACCAAGGTCTGGTCGGCCCGGGCTTCCGTCGACACGGTTGCCCGAGCGTGATCCGCTGCTTCGGCGAGGTGGCTCGGTTCTACGGAGAGAGCGGCTACCGCGGCACATGGGGCGAGCACTTCCCTCGCGCCGAGCTCGAAGCCCTCAGACGCCTCTGGCATGCGCGCCGTCGCAGCGATGACGCATAACCGGTGCGACGGCAGTCCGCATGATCAGTCCGAGCACATCTACGGCCGGCCCGCGTTCCCTGCCAGGGCCCTCTCCCGTACGTGGCCGTGCAGGTGCTCCGTGCAGGTCGAGCCCGTCCTGGCGCCACAGGGCGAAGCAGGAGAACGCTGCTGACCAGGTGGGGAGGTCATGAGGCACCCTCCGGCTACAAGAGCCGGGGGCGCCGGTCGCCGACCGGCTCGGTCAGTGCCCACGCTTGCGCTCGTTCATCCGGTGGCTTCCGCCGAGCGGAGCAGCTCTGCCAGCGTTGTGTAGGAGTGGTCCCACGTCCATTCCGTCTGGACCCAGTGGCGGCCCTTGGCACCCATCACGTGGGCGAGTTCGGGGTTGAGCAGGAGTCTGATCAGACGGTCCGCGGTGGCCGCCACCGAGCGCCCGTCGACGACATGGCCCGTCTCGCCGTCGCGTACCGCGTCGGGGGCGCCGCCTGAGTCACCCGCCAGGACGGGCAGTCCTGATGCGGCGGCTTCCAGGTAGACGATGCCCAGGCCCTCCACTTCCAGGCCGCGTCTACGGGTGCGGCAGGGCATGGCGAAGGCGTCAGCGGCGGCGTAGAAGGAGGGGAGTGCGCGGTGCGGATGGCCACCGGCGAAGACCACCGAGTCCAATACCCCTTCATCCAGGGCCACTTGACGCAGGCCGGGAGCGTACGGACCGTCGCCGACCAGGAGGAGCATGGCGTCCGGGACCGCCCTGCGGATCCAGGGCAGCGCCCGGATCAGAGTGTCCTGGCCCTTGCGCCGGACCAGCCGGGCCGTGCACAGGATCACCGGGCGGCGGCCCAAGCCGTAGCGCGCCCGCACCGGGCCGCCGTCCAGGCCGGGGCGGAACGCTGTGGTGTCCACACCGGGGACCAGGCGTGCGGTGCGGGTACCGGGAGCCAGGGCCGCCTCGATCGGACGGCGGGTGCTCGTACCGAGCCAGGTGAGCGCGTCGGTCTGCGTGCCGATACGGCGCAGCAGCGTCCTGGCCCCGGGAGTCCGGGCCCACCAGGCTTCGTGGCCGTGCGTGGTGGCGACGGCGGTGCGGATGTCCGTAGTCCGCCGCAGTCGGTCCGCCATCAGACCGAGCGGCGCCGCCGCGCCGAACCACACCCGCTCGCAGTCGTATCGGCGGGCTACGGATGCGGCGTGCGCGGTCGCCCGTGGAGTGGGCAGGAGAGTGCGTACCCGGTGACGGATCACCGGGTACGGGAAGGACTCGTCCGGTGCCGGTTGTGCCGTGGCCGTCCGTGGCGATGAGGTGAAGACGACCACTTGGCCGGGCGGGAACCGGTCGGCCAGTTCACGGACGAACGTCTCGATGCCGCCCTGCCGGGGCGGGAAGTCATTGGTGACGATCAGCGTGCGCGGGCTGGAATGTCTCGTCATACGAGGGCCTTCTTCTGGGAGGGATCGACAGGCAGGGCAGGAGTGGTGCCGGCAGTGCGTTCGTACTGCGGCCTGCGGGACGCGAGCGCGCCGAGCACCAGCGGATAGACCAGGTAGCCGAAGCGGGTCGCGGGCATCAGGGCCGTCGCCAGGCCCAGACCGAGCGCAAGCCGGGCGGCCGCCGTACGAGTACCGACCGGCGGCCGCACCACCAGCGACACCGAAGTCAGCAGCGCGCTCGCCGCGAGGAGCGCAAGCGCGATCACCTTGCCGCCGGGGGCATAGGTGGCAAGCAGATGGCCGGGCAGCGGGCTGGCGGCGGGCGAAGCGGTGTCGGTGAGGCCCAGCGGGAAAGCGATGACGCTGCGGTAGAAGCCCTTTGGGCTGGCGAGGGTGAAGGGCAGCACTGCCGCCGTCGCGGTGGCCAGGGCCACGGCCCCGTACCGCAGTGCATACCTGTGGCCCCGACTTACCGCGATCAGCGCCAGCGCCACGGGCAGCGCGGGCCATGCCGTCCACTTGAGCGTGGCCGCGAAGCCGAGCACCAGGCCCGCACGGCCCGGCCGCCCCTGCCCGGCGAGCACGACGCCCAGGCACATCAGGCCGACCACCGGCAGGTCGATCCCGCCCACTGCGAGCGGCAGCGCGATCAGTGGGCAGGCGAGCAGCCAGGCACGGGACAGGCCGGCCGCAGCGAGGGTCGCGGCGAAGGCGCTGCCCGTCCACCAGCGCACATCGCCGGGGAGCACACCGAAGAGCGCCATCCCGGGCAGGTAGGGGTTGAAATCGGCAACGACCGTGGGGTTTGACACGTACGGGTTCCCGGTGGTGAGGAGCAGCTGCCCCGACCGCTCGACGACCGCGATCTCCAACTGCCCGAGCCCTGCCGTCACCATCGAGACAAGCGGCACCACCACGGCCCCTGCCACCGCGACCATCCGTGCGGCGGGGCGGGAGCGCACACTGCACGCCAGTATGGCCGCGACCGCGTAACCCGCGGCTGCCAGCGCTCCCCAGACCCGGTGCGGCCTCAGGTCCGAGGACAGGGCGAGTGCCAGTGCAACGATCGCGTACCCGGCCCACACACATCGCTCGTCGCGTACGTACCGGATGTGCCGCCCGTACGGTTCAAGACGCTTCGTCATGCTCGTCGACGCTAGGAACCCGCAGGCCGGGGGTCGTCAACCGAGACTCCGCACCTTGAACTCAACCCGTGGCATGACGTCCGCCCTCAGGCTCAACCCGTGCGGTGACGCGCGCGGCCGCGTCGGCACGGACCATGGAGGCATGCGTCCGTCCCTTCAACAGCGGCTCCGCGCCTGGACAGCCTCACCCGCCTACCCCTGGGCCACCGGCGGTGCCCTGACAGTCGGTGCCGTGGCCGAACTGATCGCCTATCCCGGATCCCTGACCACCGTGATCGGTGTGCTTGTCTCCTCCGCCTCGCTGATGTGGCGGCGCTCCTTCCCGCCCGTCGCGGTGGTGACGGTCGCCGCAGGGCTGCTGGGGTTCGCCGGGGATGTCAGCCTGTACGTTTCGACCATGGCCAGCGGGCTGATCGGCTTCTACACCCTGGGCCGATACCGTGTGTGCCACCCGGCGTTGACCGTCGTGGGCGGGGCGCTGGGGGCCGTGTGCGTGAACCTGGTGCACATCCGGACCTGGTCGCGGATGAACCTGCCAGTGCCGCCGCTGTGGCAGAAGGACTCACTCAGCTTGTTCGCCGAGTCCTTCCTGTTGACCGTGGTCATCTTCGCCGCCGTGATGATGGGCGACGCGGTCCGCTCCCGCGAGCAGAGCCGTCATGAACGAGACCTGGCACAGTCCCAGTTGATCGCGATGGAACGGCAGCAGGCCGCGGAGGCAGAGCGGGCCGCCATCGCCCGCGAGCTGCATGACATCGTCTCGCATGCGGTGTCGATGATCGCCGTTCAGGCCGAGAGCGCCACCTACGCCACCCCCGGACTCACTCCCGAGGCCCGCGACGGCTTCCAGCAGATCGCCGGCACTGCCCGCTCTTCCATGGCCGAACTCCGCCGCCTCCTCGGAGTTCTGCGCACTCCGCAGGCCCAGGGGGACGTGATTCTCACTGCCCCGCAGCCGACCCTCGATCATCTCGCCGAACTGATCGAGCAGCACCGGGCGGTGGGTGGCGAAGCCGAGCTGAAGATCACCGGGGAACGGGTGTCGCTGCCCGCGGCGTGGGAATTGTCCGCCTATCGGATCACCCAGGAGGCGCTGACCAACGCACGCAAGCACGCGCCCGGTGCCCGTACCGTGGTGGAGATCGACTACGGCACCAAACAGCTGCTCACCCTGCGCGTCCACGACAATGGTCCGGGCCCTGAGCCCGGCCCGGGCTCAGGTGCGGGCCACGGTCTGAGCGGGATGCGCGAGCGGGCCGCCCTGGTCGGCGGCCGGCTCAGCGTGGGCGCGGGACCGGGCGGAGGTTTCCTGGTGGAGGCGGAGCTCCCCTGGGGCGTCGGGTGAACAGCACAGAGTCGGGTGAACAGCACAGAGAAGGAGTTGTGTGTGATCAGGGCACTGGTCGCCGACGACCAGGCGGTCGTCCGCACCGGCTTTGTCAACCTCCTCAACACTCAGGAGGACATCGAGGTCGTCGGCGAAGCCGAAGACGGTGAACAGGCCGTGCGCATCGCCGCCAAGACGCGGCCCGATCTTGCCCTCCTCGACATTCGGATGCCGCACAAGAACGGCATCGAGGCGGCCCGCGAGATTCTCGCCGCATCCGACGGCGCGACGAAGGTCCTGATGCTGACGACCTTCGGGCTCGACGAGTACGTGTACGACGCCCTCGCGGCCGGGGCGGGCGGCTTCCTCCTCAAGGACGCCACCTTTCCCGAACTGCTGCACGCGGTGCGGGTGGTGGCCGCCGGGAACGCACTGCTCTCGCCCGAGATCACCAAGCGGGTGATCGGCGAGTTCGTGCACGCGCGGACCTCACGGCTGCCGGTCCACTCCGCAGGGGAGCTCACGGCACGTGAGGCAGAGGTGCTCACCTTGATCGCCCGGGGGCTGTCCAATGCGGAGATCGCGGGCCGACTCACGATCACGGATCACACCGTGAAGACCCATATCAACCGGATGTTCGCGAAACTGGAGCTGCGGGACCGGGCACAAGCCGTCATCGCGGCCTACGAGTTGGGCCTGGTGCGGGCGGGAGGCGGCGCCGGCTGAGGAGGACCTCGCGCATGCCGTCATGAACGCTCAGCCGGAACTGACCGTCCCTCAGTTGCAATCGCACGGACTCCGGCGCCCGGTCGACATCACCCTGCTGTGGTCCCACATGCCTCCAGGCCGATCCGCTCCTGAGAGCCGCGGTCCGCCTGACGGGAGAGCAGGCGGCCACCGGAACCCACGACGCCACGCCCTACCAGTCCTCGGCGAAGGTGATGGCGGAATGCCTGCGCGACGCCCGGAACGCCCATGAACTGTAAGCCGGCGTGGACCCCGACAAGCTGGGCGAGTTCGTCACCGAAGCCTGTTCCGGCATGCGGATGTTCTTCTCCGTGGCCAGCGGCCGCGACGACCTCACCTGATGTCGCGCCGCACGTCGTCGGGAGTGAACGAGGACGAAGCGGATACGTTTCCGGCATGCGCCGACACGATCTGATCATTGTGGGAGCGGGCACCGGCAACGCCCTCGTCGACGAACGGTTCGCCCACCTCGACGTCGCCCTGGTGTCCGAAGGCCCCTTCGGAGGAACCTGCCTGAACGCGGGCTGCATTCCCAGCAAGATGCTCGCCGCCACCGCCGACACGGTGGACACCGTCCGGGACGCCGCGCGTTTCGACGTCAGTGCTCACCTCCACGGTGTGGACTGGCGGGCCGTTCGCGAGCGCGTCTTCGGCCGCCTGGACGAGGCGGCCCGCGAGGGCGAGGCGGGCCGCCGGAAGACCGAGCACATCACGGTGTACCGCGGCGCGGCCCGCTTCACCGGTCCTCGCCGGCTGGCGGTGGAGACCGCGGACGGGACCGAGGAGATCGAGGCCGACCGGGTCGTCATCGCCGCGGGCGGCCGGCCGGTCGTCCCTCCGGTGGTCGAGGAGGCCGGGCTGCCCTACGAGACCTCTGACACGATCATGCGCGTCGACGAGGTGCCCGATCGGCTCGTCGTCCTCGGCGGTGGCTACATCGCCGCAGAGCTGGCCCACGTCTTCCACTCGTTCGGCAGCCGGGTCGTGGTGGTCGAGCAGTCGGACCTGCTGCTGGGACAGCAGCAGGACGAACAGATCTCGCGAACCTTCACCGACACCGTACGCGCCCGGTGGGACCTGCGTCTGGGCCGTGAACTGACCGCCGTCCGCGGGGAACCGGGCGCACTCCTGCTCACCCTGGACGACGGCGCGCAGCTGGAGGCGGACACGCTGCTGGTCGCGACCGGGCGACGGCCCAACAGCGACCGGCTGGACCTGGGCGCGGCCGGTGTCGACACCGAGGACGACGGCCGGATCATCGTCGACGAGCGGATGCGCACCAGCGCCGAAGGGGTCTGGGCCCTGGGCGACATCTGCTCACCGGTTCCGCTCAAGCACGTCGCCAACCGCGAGGCGGAGATCGTCGCCCACAACCTCCTCCACCCCGGCGCGGAACGCACCATGCGCTACGACGCGGTGCCCTCGGCCGTCTTCACCCACCCCCAGATCGCCCAGGTGGGCCTCACCGAGCAGGAGGCTCGCGAGAAGGGCCTCGACCACGTGGTCGCGGTCCACGACTACGCGGACGTGGCCTACGGCTGGGCACTGGAGGAGACCCGGGGCTTCTGCAAGGTGCTCGCCGACCGGCGCACCGGACGCCTGCTGGGCGGCCACATCCTCGGCCCGCAGGCGGCCACGCTGGTGCAGCCCCTGGTCATCGCCCTCACGACCGGCATGACCGCGCGGCAGTTGGCCGAGCAGCCCCTGTGGATCCACCCCGCCCTCACCGAGGTCGTCGAGAACGCCCTGCGGGACCTGGACACCGAAGAAGCCTGAACGGCCGGGGGGACAGGCGGGCGGCGCCCCTGCCGGACGCCGCCCGCCCCACCACCTGGTGCGGCCCGACGGGGGAGCAAGGCCGCACATCGTGCGAGTGCCCCGGGACCGGACCGGTATGCCGCGAGGAATCAATCCGTCGGTGGCCCGGGGCGCGGCGAAGCCGCGTCGAGGAGGGAACGTCCCGCCCCGGTGAACTCATGCGTGGTCGTGCGGCCCGCCCGGATGCTCTCGATCAGCCCGGCGCCCCGCAGAATCGCCAGGTGTTCACTGGCCGTCGGGGGAGTGACGCCCATCAGCCTCGCCATGACGGTCGTCTGCAGCGGAGTGGTGAGCGCGGCCAGGATCCTCGAACGGGTCCCGCCCAGAAGACGGTCGAGAGACCTCGCAGTGGGCGGTGCCGCTCACAGGTACCGGCCGGGTGCCGGGTAGTAGATCGCCGGAGTCCAATGCGACCGCGCGCAGCTCCTCCCGGTTGACCTGGATCGCCCGGTCCAGCATCTCGGCGCGCAACGTCTGCCGCATGGAGGGCCATTCCGGTTCGACCGCTGCCTTCCACAGGCGGCGCAGCGCGTCGGCGGCCTCGGACCTGGCCCGCTCCGGATCGTCGAGCAGCCGGTGGCCCGTCGCTGCGCCGCGCCCTCTCGCCGCGTCGACCAACTCGGCGTACGACTGGTCGGAGGGCGCGGCGAGGAGAGCGTCCAGGCCCTCCTCGAACGTCGGCTCACTGGACGGCGGCGACGGGCCGAGGCCGAAGCCATCACCGCCGTCGCGTTCCCCGCGGACGTGCTCGACCACGACGCGCTCACCCAGGCGCTGAAGGACGCCGCCACCCGCTTCGACGGCATCGACGTCCTCGAGTACTCCCCGGCCGGGAGCCTCGGATCCGCGCCGCTCACCGCTCCGTCCGAGACCGGCCCGGCGGACGCGCGGTGGGCGATGGACCTCCTGCTCCACGGGGCCGTCGCCGCCACAGGGGCGGTGCTCCCCGCGATGCGGGAGGCCGGTGCGGGCACCCTGCTCTACACCAACGGTGCCGGTTCCATCGACCCCACCCCGATGCTCGGCAACCTCAACGCCGCCCAGGCCGCCCTGCGCAACTGGGTATTCGGCCTGCACAAGGAACTCGCCGGCACCGGCGCCCAGGCCGCACACGTCGCCATCGGCGCCTGGGTCGGCACGGACGGCCCGCCCGGAGTGCCGGCGGCCTCGGCCGACGACATCGCCCCTCTCTACTGGGAGCTGCACACGCGGCGCGACGAGGCCGAGCGCGTCTTCACCGCCTGACCGCGTCCGCGTAGTAGTCGTCCCGGTCGAGATCGGCGAGGAGAGTGGGACCGGTCGGTGCCCAGCCGAGGCGCCGGCGGGTGAGCGCGCTCGAAGCGGGGATGTCGGCCTGGGCGAAGTAGGAGTCGATGCCGAAATGCGCGTCGGCTGCCTCCGGCGACTTGCTGAGCACGGGCAGGCCCAGACGCCGGCCGATCGTCCGGGCGACCTCCTTGAACGGCACGCCTTCCTCGGCCACGGCGTGGTACCGCGCTCCGGGGACCGCCTTCTCGAGTGCCAGGCGGTAGACGCGTGCCGCGTCGGTGTGATGGACGGCGGACCAGCGATTGAGGCCGTCGCCGATGTAGGCCGACACTCCCGTGCGCCGGGCCACGTCGATGTAGCGGGGGACGGTGAACCGGTCGCCGGTGCCGTGCACACAGGGCAGGCGGACCACGGACGTGCATACACCGGTCTCGGCCATCGACCGGGCCGACGCCTCGGCGGCGCGGCCCACCGGGCTCGCCGGGGAAGGGCTCGTGTACTCCTCGGTGGCGACGGAACCGGGGGTCAGGAAGGCGAATCCGGCGGTGACGACCAGCGGCCGCCCGCTGCCGGCGAGTACGTCCCCCATCGCTTCCAGAGCCGCCCGTTCGACGCGGCCGGCCTCGACGAAGCGTTCGAGATCGGAGGTGTCGAACGCCGTGTGGACGGTGCCGTCGGTCCGGGCCGCCGCGGCCCGCAGGCTCTCGACGTCCTCGAGGCTGCCGCGGTGCGGTGTGGCGCCCGCGGCCCGGAGCGCTCGTGCGGACGCCTCGGAGCGGGCGAGCCCGAGCACCTCGTGGCCCGCCGCGAGCAGATCGGCGACGACGGCGGACCCGATGAACCCGGTGCCGCCGGTGACGAATACGCGCATCAGTTCTGCTCCTCGTCGAGCGGCTGCCGCGGGCCCATGTAGTCGCGCAGCAGAGTGACCTGCCCCTCGCGGCTCGTGATGATCCATACGTAGCGCAGGGCGAACGGCGCACCCGTCACGGCGTCCTCGTGGTGCCCTTCGGCCTCGATCACCAGGTCGTCTTCCGTGCCGTGCACCCGGACGTCGTGGAGGCTGCCGAACCGTGTCCCGCCCGCGACGCGCGTGAGATGGGCCCGCATGGCCTCCTTGCCCTCGAGTCGCCGCACGGCGCCCGGGGCGGCGAAGGGGAATGCGTGGACGGCGTCCTCGGCGAACACGTCCAGCCAGGCGTCCATGTCGCCGGTGGCCAGCCCGGTCAGGGCGCCGACCAGCCACGAGGGAACTTCAACGGTGGGCACAAGGGCCTCCAGTAAGATTCGGACCGTGAGTCCTAAACACACTAACAGCCTTTCGGACCGCGAGTCCGAAACTGCGAAGCGGCGCACCGGACGCCCCGCCTTCCCCCGTGAGCTGGTCCTCGCGGCGGCCGACGGCCTGTTCGCCGATGCCTCCGCGCCCAAGGCCGTCACCATGGACGACATCGCCGCGGCGGCGGGCGTCGGGAAGGGGACCCTGTTCCGGGCCTTCGGCAGCCGGGACGGCCTGCTCGACGCCCTCTTCATGGCGCGTGCCGCACCCCTGCGGGACGAGCTCGAACGCGAGGACTCCCGAATGGGCCCCTCGGTGCCGCCGCTGGAGCGCGTCCTCGCCGTCCTTGACGAACTCGCCCTGTTCAAGCTGAACAACCAGCATCTCGCCGCCGCCCGCGAACAACCCGGAACCCGGCTCCTGCGGTCGCCCCACTACGTGTGGACCCACGAGACGCTCGCCGCGCTGATCGGGGCGATCGGTCCCGAGGCCGCGGAATCGGCCGACTACTGGGCGCACGTCCTGCTGGGCGCGCTGCGCGTGGACCTGATCGACGAACTGCTCGCCGCGGGACGTCCGGCCGACGGGATCCGGCACGACCTGGACGCGCTGGCCCGCCGCCTCCTCACCCCGGCGATCGACCGCGGACCGGCTGGTTAGGGTCGCAGGCATGACAACTTCCCTTGCCGGCAGCGCCTTCGACTCTCTCAGCCTCGACTCCGTACGCGATCAGGAGGCGTTGCGGCGGGCCTACGCGCTTCCCGGTGACGCGGCCGTCCGCAAGCAGATGACCGAACTCACCGCCCAGACCGAGCGGTTGATCGCCTGCGCGTCGCTGGTCCTGGTCGCCAGCGCGGACGCCGACGGCAACTGCGACGTCTCACCGCGCGGTGGTCCCGCGGGGTTCGTCTCCGTTCTGGACTCGCGCACGGTGGCCATACCGGACGCGACCGGCAACAAGCGCCTGGACACCCTGCAGAACGTCATCGCCACCGGCCGGGCCGGGCTGCTGTTCCTCGTCCCCGGGCGCACCACGACCCTGCGGGTGAACGGGCGGGCCGTCGTCTCCACCCGTCCGGAGCTGCTGTCGCGGCTCACCGCCGTGGGCAAGCCGCCGGCCAGCGCGCTGGTGGTGGGCATCGAGGAGGTCTACCCGCACTGCCCCAAGTCGCTGCTGCGCAGCGGCGCCTGGAAGCCGGAGCAGTGGCTGCCGGTGGACGCCCAGCCGACCTCGGCCGAGGTCACCCTGGCCCAGCTGCGGATGCCGGAGCTGACGATCGCCGACATCGAGCGGACGGAGGCGGAGTCGCTCAAGTACCGCTACGAGTGAGCGGCCTCCCTCGGTGGCTCACCCGTGCGCCGCGGTGCCGCGCAGCCCGTCGATGACGATGCTGAGCATGCGGTCGGTGCGTTCCTGCCAGCCGGGGCCGTTGTCGACCTTCCACAGGAACGACACGAGCAGAAGGACCTCGTCGGCGTTGGCGCCGGGGCGCAGCTGCCCGGCGTCGTCGCAGGCGATGAGCAACTGGTTGAGCGCGGCGGCGACCTGCGGATAGGAGCGGCTTCCGAGGTCGGCCCGGGTGGCCGCCTCCAGGGCCCGGGACGCCCCCTGCTCGACGCGGCCGTACGCGGCGAGCCGCCCGAACCAGAGGCGCAGCGCCCGGAGGGGTTCGTGCTCGGCGAGCAGGCGCGGAGCGGCTCGGGCGAGCGCTTCGACGTCGGCCCGGTAGACGGCGAGGAGCAGCGCCTCACGGCTGGGGAAGTGCCGGTACATGGTCCCCTGGCCCACGCCGGCCGCCTTCGCGATCGACTGGAGGGTGGCGTCGGGAGAGCCGGCGAAGGCCGCGCGCGCAATCTCGATGATGCGGGCACGGTTCCCCTCGGCGTCCGAGCGCCTAGGCCGCGGGCGGGACGGCACCGTCGGACCGTTTCCGGGGCCGTGGTCGGGCATGTGTCCGCTGCCTCCGTTCTGCGGAGCGTGTGGCTGTCGGGATCAGGGGAGGGCGCGCAGGAGGACGAGCGATCCGTCGTACGCCGGCCGGCCGCGCAGATGACCGAAGGCCTCGTCCCACGCGCCCGACCCCAAGGCGTGACGCAGCGAGATGTCGAAGTCCTGGCGGGCGCGGTCGTCGATGAAGCTCCAGGCCGAGCAGGGTCGGCGGGCGGCGGGGTCGAGGAGGAGTTCGGGGCGGCCGTAGTACGCCTCGTTGAAACTGTCGGTGCAGTCCAGCGGCACGGGGACCCGCTGAACGGTGGCGGTGCCGCCGAGTGCGGTGGCCAGCCGGTCGAGGGAGGGGTGGCGGCGGGCCTCGGTCTCCAGGACGTCGGGCGCGTACTCGTAGAGCCAGAAGTCGCGTACGCGCGTGGGGTCGCAGGTCAGCACGGTGACGGGACCGCGCGTGACCCGCCGCATCTCGTGCAGCCCGGCGTCGACGTCCGACCAGTCCTGGACGGTGAAGAGCGCCATCGACGCGTCGAACTGCCCGTCGGCGAAGGGGAGGTCCTCGGCGACGGCGTCGATGGCGGTGACGAGCTGCGCGGGGCGCCGGGCACGCATGGCGAGGGAGGGCTCGACCGCGGTGAAGGTGTGTGCCGCGCTCTCGTACGACCCGGTGCCCGCGCCGACGTTGAGGACGGTGCGCGCGTCGCCGAGGGCCTGGGCGATGACGTGGGCGATGCGCTCGTCGGGACGGCGGGAGGAAAGGGGCGCGAATGTCGGAAGCTCGTAGCGGACGCTGCCGCCGTCGAGGGTGGGCATGACCATGGGGGACCTCGCCTTCCGGGCCTGGCCGGAGCGACGGCATCCGCACCCCGAACGATGCTCCCTATCTTGCATCTGCCATGCAGAATCTCATAGACGCATGGCGAATGCTTGTCTCATCGGCCAAAAACTGGGGCGTGTGCGGTGCCGCGCTTGGAGGTTCCGTCGGCAGCGGTCGTGGGCCGTGACGGGTCAGGGTGAAGCCGGGTGCGAGCCGGTTCTACGGGGAGGGTTCGACGCTCAGGGCGGCGCGGCGTCGGGCGTCCTCGTCCGTGTGGGCGTCATAGGTGAGGAGTCTGGGCAGCGCGGCGGCGAGCAGGCCGACGGAGACGACACAGGCCAGGCCGCCGGTCCAGACGGCCGGGCGGACGCCGGACCAGCCGGCCATGGCGCCCGCGCGGACCTGGCCGAGCTGGGGGCCGACGCTGTAGGAGAGGACTTCGATGCCGGCGAGCCGGCCGCGCAGCTCGTCGGGGACGGTCTGGTTCCAGATGGTCGAACGGCCGAGGCCGCTGAGCATGTCACCGGCGCCCGCGAGGCCCAGGCAGATCAGGACCAGCCAGATGTTCGACGTCCATCCGGCGGCCGCGATGGCCAGGCCCCAGCCGCCCGCGCCGAAGACCACCAGCAGCCCGTGCCGGCGGGTGCGCGACACCCAGCCGCTCGTGAGGCTGACGGCCAGGGACCCGATCGACCCGGCCGCGTACATGAGGCCCAAGGCCCAGTTCGCGTTCAACTCGTCCGCGAGGAAGGGGAAGATCGTGTTCGGGAAGGCGAAGAACATCGCCGCCATGTCCACCGCGTAAGTGCCCAGCAGCACGGGCTTCGACCAGGCGTAGCGTGCGCCTTCGGCGATCCCGCGCAGTGACGGCCTGGCCGCGTTCTCGTGGGGAGGCGCGGCGGAGAGCCGGCGGCACATGAGCACCGACACGACGAAGCAGCCGACCGTGGTGGCGTACGCCGTCGTGCTGCCTGCGTAGGCGACGACCAGCCCCGCGAGCGCCGGCCCGGCGATGGCACCGGCCTGCCAGCGAAGGGCGTTGAGGGCGGCGGCCGCGGCCAGTTGACCGTGCGGGACGATCCGGACCAGCAGGGAGTCCATCGCGGGCCGCTGAAGGCCCGCCAGCGCGGCGACACCTGCCGCCACCACGTACAGCGGCCACAACAGCGGCTCCGGCAGCAGTGTGTTGAGCAGCAGTACGCCCGCCAGCAGTCCCAGCCCCACCTCCGTCAGCACGATGACCTTGGCCCGGTCCACCGCGTCCGCGAGGGCCCCGCCGTACAGCCCGAACACCACGAGGGGCACCAGCTCGACGGCTCCCATCGCACCCACCGCGAGCGGGGAGTCCGTCAAGTCCTTGATCTGGAGCGGCAGCGCGATAAGCGCCATGAAGCTGCCGAACGTCGTGATCAGCCCCTGCCCCCACAGGAGCCGGAAGTCCCTGCTGGAACGCCAGGGGCTGAGGTCGGGCAGCACGGCGGCGAGCTTCGGTATCGCGATCAACGGTGCCAGTTCCATACGTCTAGGGGCCCGGACGGATGGGCCGACTGAGGGTTGCCTTGATGAGGCATGCCTAACTTAGCCGGATCTTGGCGCGCCCCCGTCACCCGCCCCGCCCTGCCCGCTGGTTTCAGAGAGGGAGAACGTTCGGTCTTGACAAGTCGCATGACCCTCGCCAGGCTAATGAGGCAGAACGTTCGTTCTTTCTTTCTTGGTTCCGCCCCCACCGAAAGGGATCACCGTGAGCACCACTGCTGCTCCGACCGGCCTCACCACCACGGCGACGCCCGCGGCCACAGCGCTGCGGCGCCTGTACTTCGTCCGGTTCGCGTTCGCCATCGTCTGGGCCCTCGTGATGTTCACGATGGCGGGCGGGATCAGCCCCGCCGGGGCTGTGCTGCTCGTGCTGTATCCGCTGTTCGACGTGGGCGCGGCCGTCGTCGACGCGCGATCGTCGCGCGCCACCGGATCGCCGGGACTGCTCTACGTGAACATGGCCGTCAGCCTTCTCGCGGCCGTGGGCGTGGCCGTTGCCTGCGCGTCCGGCATCCCGGCGGTGCTGCGGGTGTGGGGAGCCTGGGCGTTCGTGTCCGGGCTGGTGCAGCTGATCGTCGCCGTCTCGCGCCGGGCGATGGGCGGCCAGTGGCCGATGATCCTCAGCGGCGCCGTCTCGGCGCTGGCCGGTGCGTCGTTCGTCGCCTCGGCGGGGGTCGACGAGCCCACGCTCACCAGCGCGATCGGCTACGCCGTTCCCGGCGGCGTCTTCTTCCTCGTGTCGGCCCTGCGGCTGAGGCACGCCTCCCGGAAGAACTGACCGTGCGCACGTGGCCGTCGGCGGATGTCTCCGCCGACGGCCACGGTCACGCGCCCCGGACCCGGAGGATCCCCTCGATGCCGTCGAGGAACGTCTCCGAGACCCGCTTCGGGTCGGACAGGCAGCCGGAGGCCATCGCCCCGTCGCGAAGCATGACGAGGTGGCGGCCCGCTGGTTCGGCGGGGGTGTCGCCGGTCTGCTCCAGCAGGTCCGTGACGGTGTCCAGGAACCACTGACGGTGGGCCAGGACGGCTCGGTGGACCGGGTGTTCGCGGTCGGGGTACTCCGCCGCCGCGTTGAGGAAGGCGCACCCCCGGAAACCGGGGGACTGGATGCCCGCGGTGATGGTCCGGCAGAGGGCGCGGATCTTGTCGGCCGCCGACTCCTCCGCCGCCTGAGCGGCATCGGCCTGCGCCCGCATCTCCCGGTCCGCCTGGTCGAGGTAGGCCAGGACGAGATCTTCCTTGCCGGCGAAGTGGCGGTACATCGTGGCACGGGTGACCTGCGCCTCCGCGATGATCCGGTCGACGCCGACGGAGTGGATCCCCTCCGCGTAGAAGATCCTGGTCGCCGTGTCGAGCAGTCGCGCCCGCGCT
This sequence comes from Streptomyces sp. NPDC001904, assembly GCF_040297005.1. Lineage (NCBI taxonomy): Bacteria > Bacillati > Actinomycetota > Actinomycetes > Kitasatosporales > Streptomycetaceae > Streptomyces > Streptomyces sp. NPDC001904. The sequence continues at coordinate 266,471 of NZ_JBEOYI010000010.1, forward strand.
TCCGACGGGCCTCTTCCTCGTGCGCTCTGACTCATGCGTCCAGGGTAGCGAACGGCAAGGGAGAACGGTCTGTCTTGCAGAGCGGGCGTGCGAGCGAGAAGCGGGCGGGCCGACCGTGTCACCCGATGACGTCGGCCGGCCCCGCCGTGTACGCGCTCGCCGTCGGCGCGAGGCCGCATCGGGAGCACACGGCGGGACCGGCCGGGACCGCTGGGTGCATCACCTGCCGGATTCAGGAGTCACCTTTCGGCGCCAAGTCCTCAGAACGGTGGTTCGGTCCGCTGTGACGGAATCCTCGGCACCCTGTTCCTGTGCTCCGGACGGTGCTCGGGTCGCCTGCGCTGCGGCGACGGTCTCTTCTCGACCCACCGGGCGGCAAACACTCGGGCCCACCAGTTGTCCTGTGGATCGCGGGAAGTCATGTCGATCGCCCTCCTGCTGGTCGACGTCGTGCCGGATCTCTGACTGACATCCCGCATTGCCCGTCCGACGCTTTCAACGCCTCATTCCCCTCTTAGGGCGTATGTGCGGAAATCGGTCGCTGACGTCGAAGGGTGCCGGGGCCACGCACCACCGCCGAAAACCCGGCGACAGGGGGAGACGGGTCCGTTACGGTCGCCGACCATGACCTTTTCGCATGAACGTCCTCCGCTCCAGGCCGACGAACGCACCGCGCTGACCGGCTGGCTGGACCTTCAGCGCCAGATCCTGCGCTGGAAGTGCGAGGGGCTGAGTGAGGAGGACGCGCACCGCAGCATCCTCCCGTCGTCCCCGGCCATGACGATGGCGGGCCTCATCAGCCACATGCGGTGGGTGGAGCACCTCTGGCTGGAGGTGGTCTTCCTCGGCGGCGACGAGACGCTCAACCCGTCCTTCGACGAGACGGACGAGGACGCCGACTGGCGGACCGGCGGCGCCCCGCTGACGCGGCTGCTCGCGGAGTACGAGGCCCAGTGCGCCCGGAGCGACGAGATCGTCGCCGCGGCCTCCCTGGACGACACCGGCCGGCATCCCGGCCACCGCGCGAGCAAGGCCAACCTCCGCTGGATGCTCGTCCACCTCGTCGAGGAGACCGGCCGGCACGCGGGACACGCCGACATCCTGCGCGAACTCCTCGACGGCTCCAAGGGCTACTACTGAACACCCCTCGTCCCGGGCCGAGCGGTGTTCAGTGGCCCGCGGTCAACTCCCCGCTGAGCCGTTCGTGGAGCCGGGCGCTGGGCGCGTCGAGGCCGATGATCTCGACCTCCTTGCCGCGCTGCGCGTACTTGCTCCCGATCGCGTCGAGCGCGGCCACGGACGAGGCGTCCCAGATGCGGGTCGCGGACAGGTCGATGACGACCTTGTCCGGGTCGGTCGCGTACTCGAACCGGGTCGCCAGGTCGTTGGAGGAGGCGAAGAACAGCTCGCCCGTGACCCGGTAGACGACCTTCCCGCCGTCGGGATCGACGACCGCGGTGACCTCGGCGAGACGGGCCACCCGCCGCGCGAAGACCATCATCGCCGTGATCGACCCGACGACGACGCCGATGGCGAGGTTGGAGGTGGCGACCACGACCGCGACGGTGATCACCATGACCGCGATCTCACCCGCGGGCATCCGCCGGAGCGTCCGGGGAGCGATGGAGTGCCAGTCGAACGTCGCGAACGACACCATCACCATCACCGCGACCAGCGCCGCCATCGGGATGTCCGAGACGACCGGCCCGAAGACGATGCACAGCACCATCAGGAACGAGCCCGCGAGGAACGTGGAGAGCCGGGTCCTGGCCCCCGACACCTTTACGTTGATCATGGTCTGTCCGATCATCGCGCAGCCGCCCATGCCGCCGAAGAAGCCGGTGACGATGTTGGCGATGCCCTGGCCGATGGACTCGCGGGTCTTGTTCGACCGGGTGTCGGTGATGTCGTCGACCAGCTGAGCCGTCATCAGCGACTCCATCAGACCCACCAGCGCCATGGCCAGCGCGTACGGCGCGACGGTCGTCAGGGTGTCCAGGGTGAACGGCACGTCGGGCAGCCCCGGCACCGGGAGCGCGGAGGGCAGTTCGCCCTTGTCGCCCACCGTCGGCACCGCGATCCCGGCCGCCACCGTGACGAGGGTCAGGACGGCGATGGACACCAGCGGCGCCGGCACCACCTTGGTGACCTTCGGGAAGAGCACCATCAGGACCAAGCCCGCGACGACGAGGGGATACACCGGCCAGGGCACGTCGGTCATCTCCGGCACCTGGGTCATGAAGATCAGGATGGCCAGGGCGTTGACGAAGCCGACCATCACCGAGCGCGGCACGAACCGCATCAGCTTCGCGATGCCGAGCGCGCCGAGGACGACCTGGAAGACACCGGCGAGGATGACGCAGGCGACGAGATGACCGAGGCCGTGCTCGCGGTTGAGGGGCGCGGTGACCAGGGCGACGGCGCCGGTCGCCGCGGAGATCATCGCGCGCCGGCCGCCGACGACCGAGATCGTCACTGCCATGGTGAACGCGGCGAACAGCCCGATCCTGGGATCGACTCCGGCGATGATCGAGAAGGAGATCGCCTCGGGGATCAGGGCGAGCGCGACGACGAGACCGGCGAGCACCTCGGTGCGCCACACCTTGGGATCGCGGATCCAGTCGGGCCGCAGGCCGCGCAGCAGCGAGACGGGGGAGAGGGCAGGAGCGGACAAGGGCGGTACCTGTCGTGATCGGGCACGTCCGACAGCCGGGGACGTGCGGAAGGAGGCGGGTGGACCGGACAGGTCGTCCGCGCGGCCCGCCCGGCATCCGGGGCGGGTGAGGTACGGGGGAGCGGCGCGCCGTGCGCGACGGCGCCGCGGCGGTCAGCGGCGCGGCGTCACGGCGGACAGCCGACGGCGGGCGGCAGCACGGTCATGCGCTCGCCCTCTTCCGCAGACATCGGTCGGTGCCGGAGGCGTCCTCGGCCCCGGCGTGACGGTGCGGAGCAGTGATCCCGCACCATGGAGACGCCGGGCGACGCGACCGTCCCCGGCACCCGGGGAACTCTACCCTGACGTTACGGTAGAGATCGCAGCGGCCTCCGTATCCCACGACGGTGGCGCACAGGACGAGGAGAGCGGGCGCGTGAGCGGCGAGCACATGCAGATCGGCGAGGTCGCCGCACGGACCGAGCTGTCGCTGCGCACGATCCGGCACTACGAGGAGACCGGACTGGTCATCCCCTCGGCCCGCTCCCAGGGCGGTTTCCGCCTGTACACCGAGGCCGACGTCGCCCGCCTCATGGTCATCCGCCGGATGAAACCGCTCGGCTTCACCCTCGACGAGATGCGCGACCTGCTGACCGCGACCGACCGCCTCGACGGCGGCGACCGCCTGCCCGCCACCGAACACGAGCAACTCCTCGACCGCGTACGGCACTTCGAGGAGGCCGCGCGGCGCCGGGTCGCCGATCTGCGCGTCCAGCTGGCCCGTGCCGAGGAGTTCGCCGCCACGTTGCGCCGACGGCTCCCGACCGCCTAGCTCCTGCGGAACCGGACTCCTGGGGCTGCGCGCCGACGCCTGCTCCGCGGCCCCCCCCCCCCCCCGGGGGCGGCGGGGGGCGCCCCCGCCCCGGCCGGGGGGGGGGGGGGCCGGGCGCGGAGCGCGGGGGAGAGGAGGGCGCGCG